>DASVWC010000061.1:0-9836 GCA_036389835.1 Thermoleophilaceae bacterium
GGGGCCGACCTCGTCCTGCTCGATCCCGACGAGGTCGAGGACGCCGTGGTCGCCGAGCTCTCGGCCTCGGCTCTGTTCGGCGCGCGCTTCCGCGAGAACGCCGGGCGCGCCCTGCTGATCCCGCGGGCCTATCCCGGCAAGCGCACGCCGCTGTGGCAGCAGCGGCTGAAGTCCCAGACGCTGCTGGAGGTCGCCAAGCGCTACGGCCAGTTCCCGATCGTGCTCGAGACCTATCGCGAGTGCCTGCGCGACGTGCTCGACGTGCCTGGCCTCCAGCAGCTGCTGCGCAAGCTGCACGCGCGCGAGCTGAGCGTCGTCGAGGTCGAGACGCCGACGGCGTCCCCGTTCGCGTCCTCGCTGCTGTTCGATTACGTCGCGACGTACATGTACGAGGGCGACACGCCGAACGCCGAGCGGCGCGCGGCGGCGCTCGCCCTCGACCGCGACCTGCTGCGCGAGCTGCTCGGCCAGGAGGAGCTGCGCGAGCTGATCGACCCGGCGGCGCTGGAGGAGGTGGAGGCCGACCTCCAGCGGCTCAGCGAGCGCACGCGCGCCGCGAACGCCGACGGGCTCCACGACGTGCTGCGGGCGGTCGGCGACCTGACGACCGCCGAGGCCCAGGCGCGCTCGCTCGAGGCCGTGTCCGCCAAGCGCATGCTCGAGCAGCTGCGGGGCGAGCGCCGGGCCGTGACGATGCGCATCGGCGGCGAGGAGCGCTGGGTCGCGTCCGAGGACGCCGGGCTCTACCGCGACGCGCTCGGCGCCGTTCCGCCCGGCGGCCTGCCGGAGACCTTCCTCGAGCCCGTCGAGGAGCCGCTGCGCCGGCTCGCGCGCCGCTACGCGCGCACGCACGGCCCGTTCACGACCGGCGAGCTGGCGGGCCGCTACGGCGTCGACCCGTCGCCGGTGCTGCGCGAGCTCGAGCGCGCCGGCGAGCTGGTGCGCGGCGAGCTGCGCCCCGGCGGCAGCGAGCGCGAGTGGTGCGACCCCGAGGTGCTGCGGCGCTTGCGCCGCGCCTCGCTGGCAACGCTGCGCAAGGAGGTCGAGCCGGCCGAGCAGCGCGCGCTCGCGCGGCTGCTGCCGGCGTGGCAGGGCGTGGACGGCTCGCCGCCGGGCGGCGCCGGCGTCGACCGGCTGCGCGAGGTGCTCGTGCCGCTCCAGGGGCTCGCGCTGACGCCCGAGGTCTGGGAGCGCGACGTGCTGCCGCGACGCGTGGGGGCGTACTCGCCCACCTGGATGGACGCGCTCTGCTCGGGCGGCGAGCTCGTCTGGATCGGCGCCGGGTCGCTCGGGCGCAGCTCCGGCAAGGTCGCGTTCTACTTCCGCGACGACGCGCGCTGGCTCGGCCCGCCGCCGCACAAGGGCGAGCCGCCGGCGCAGCCCCTGCACATGGCGCTGCGCGAGCGGCTCGAGCGCGGCGCGGCGTTCTGGACCGACCTGCTCGCGGACGTGAGCGAGGTCGGCGGCCGCGCGGTCGAGCCGGTCGAGCTCCAGGAGGCGCTGTGGGACCTGGTCTGGGCCGGTGAGGTCACCAACGACGCGTTCACGCCGCTGCGCGCCCCGCGGCTCACGCTCGCCAAGCAGCGCGAGCAGCAGGCGCGCGGGCGCCGCTTCGCCGGCCGCCGGCGGCGCCCCGGCGCGCCGCAGATCCAGGGGCGCTGGTCGCTCACGGCGCCGCTGTTCGCCGACCCGCCCGCGCACGGGCCGCGGCTGCGAGCGGTGGCGGAGCTGCTGCTGGAGCGCTACGGCATCGTCACGCGCGAGACCGTCCTGGCCGAGGGGATCCCCGGCGGCTTCGCCTCGCTCTACTCCGAGCTCACGAACCTGGAGACGCTCGGCACCGCGCGGCGCGGCTACTTCGTGGAGGGGCTCGGGGGCGCTCAGTTCGCGCTGCCGGCGGCGGTCGAGCGGCTGCGCGGCCTGCGCGCCGACGAGCCCGCCGGGGCGGTCGTCCTGGCGGCGACCGACCCCGCCAACCCGTACGGCGCGTCGCTCCCGTGGCCGCCGCGCGAGGGCGCCGACGGCGGCCGGCGGCCCGCGCGGGTGGCGGGCGCGTACGTGGTGACGATCGACGCCGAGCCCGCGCTCTACCTCGAGCGCGGCGGCAAGGGCCTGATCGCGCTGCGCGACCCCGTGGGCGCCGACGGCGAGCCGGCGACCTGGCTGCGCGAGGCGCTCGAGGCGCTGGCCGACCACGTCGCGCGCGGGCGCATCAAGCGCCTGGCGCTCGAGCGCTTCGACGGCGAGTCGGTGATCGGCTCGCCGGTCGGCGCGCTGCTGATCGAGCTGGGCTTCCGCCAGTCGCCGCGCAGGCTGACGCTGACGGGCTAGTCGGCGAACAGCCGCGCGAGCGGCAGGGCGAAGCCAGGAAGCTGCGGCGAGGCGAGGGTGTCGCCGACGCCGAGCTCCAGCGTCACGTCGAACCGCGGCGCCCCCGGCGGCGAGCGGCGGCGCACCAGCACTCGGTCGTCGCGGTCGTCCACCAGCCAGAGCTCGGGCAGCCCGGCGCGCTCGTACCCGCGCGTCTTCGCGCCGAGGTCGTGCCGCCACGTGCCGGCCGAGCGGATCTCCACGCAGAGGTCGGGGATCCGCCGCAGCCGATCCTCGCGCACCGGCTGGCGGTGCTCCTCGGCGAGCCAGATCAGGTCGGGCCCGTAGAGATTGTGGTCGTCGATCCGCACGTCGGTCGGGAACGTGACGATGCCGCGCCCGTCCCCCTCCGCGATCCACGCGGACAGTGCGCTGTGCAGCCGCGACTGGAGGACCGCGTGGAAGAGCCGCGGCTCATTCACGACGATCGCCCCGTCCACGAGCTGCTTGCGGTCGCCCTCGACCGTGATCGCGTAGTACTCGTCGACCGTCATGCGGGCCGTCGCCGAGCTCATCGTCCACACCACGTTAAGGCAGCGGCGCCCGGTTTTCCGCCCCCTCGAACGGCCGCTTCGACCCCCCTAACCTCGGACCGGCGATGCCCGAGGGCGACACCATCCACGCGGCCGCGCGGCGCGTCGGAGCGGCGCTCGTCGGCCAGCCGATCGAGTCGATCGAGACCCCCCAGCGCCGTCACGCGATGGACCGCTGGCCGGAGCGGCTGGCCGGGCGGGCCGTGCGCTCGGTCGACGCGCACGGCAAGCACCTCTTCCTGCGCTTCGAGGGCGACCTCACGCTCCACTCGCACCTGCGCATGGGCGGCTGGTGGGGTGTCTTCCGCCGCGGCGAGCGCTGGCGCCGCTCGCCGCGGCGCGCGTGGCTCGTGATCCGCACGCCCGAGCACGAGGTGGTGCAGTTCGACGGGCCCGTGCTCGAGCTGATGACCGAGGGGCGCACCCGCTTCGACCAGCGCCTCGCCGCCCTCGGTCCGGACATCCTCGCCGGCGAGCTCGACTCGGACGAGTTCCTGCGGCGGCTGCGCGCCGCCGATCCCACGCGCGGCATCGGCGACGTGCTGCTCGACCAGCGGGTGATCGCCGGCATCGGGAACATGTGGAAGTCGGAGGGCTGCTGGGCGGCGCGGATCGACCCGTGGCGGCGCGTGGCGAACGTGGCCGACGACGAGGCGCTGAGCATCGTCACGGCCACGCGGCCCCTCATGCAGGCGTCGGTCGAGCGCGGCGCCCGCGGCTTCAAGCGCGACCTCCGGGTCTTCGAGAAGGCCGGCCGGCCCTGCCCGCGCTGCGCCAGCCCGATCCGTCAGCGCGGCCAGGGCGACGACAACCGCACCACCTACTGGTGCGGCACCTGCCAGGTCTAGGGGACCGGGTCCTGGTACGGCGGGTCCTGCGGCTGCTGCGGCGGCGGCGGCCCGGACATCTTGCACTTGCGCGCGCTGTAGTCCTTCGGGTCCGCGTCGCGCGTGCCGGGGTGGCCGGCGCTCGTGTAGCGGCGCGTGCGCTTGACGACCTTCTTCTTCCCCTTGCGCCACTCGAAGCGGACCAGGCCGCGCATCGTGTACGACGTGCCCGCGGGCGGCGGGTCGAAGCTGAACGTGTAGCCGCGGCCGACCCAGCTGAACTTCGCGGAGCCCGCGTACAGCCACGGCGACTGCCCGCCGGTCTTGACCGGCTTCCATGTGTCGCCGTCGAGGAACTGCACGTTGAAGCGCATGTACATCCGCTGCCGCGAGCCGTTGCCCGGCATCCGCGCGGCGATCCCGACGTCGTCGGGGTGGTTCGGCGAGTCGCAGATGTTCACCGTCGCCCAGAGGTGCTTGGTCGCCGCGGGCGCGGCCGGCGCCGCCGCGGCGAGGGCCACGAGCGCGCCCGCGAGCAGGACGAGGGCGCTGCGGATCGGCGTTGTGAGGGCGCTGCGAATCGGCATTGCGTCAGGGGTCGGCGGGGCCGACACTACCCAAGCCCCTAAGCCGGGGCTAAGTTGCGCCGCCGCAGCGAGCCTAGAGCGCCAGCGTGGTCTGGACGGTGTGCCCCACGGCGGCGATCGCCCCGAGCAGCGAGAGCCATGCGAGCGTGCGCAATCCGAGCGTCCGTGCCATTCGATCCTCCTTCGCCCCGCGCCTCCGTGCGCGGATCTGCAGACAGGGTACGCCCCGGACCCCCGCCGGTCAACGGGGAAATGCGGGCGCCGCGCCGTTCGACCACCGAGAGCGGGATAATTCCGGCGATGGGGAGCGGAGACGACACGGTCCGGCTGCTCAGCCGGGTCCCGCTGTTCAGGGAGCTGTCGGAGCGCGAGCTCGCCGAGCTCGCCCAGGTGGCCGTCCCGCGGCGCTGGCTCGCGGGCGAGTCGGTGTTCCGCGAGGGGGACACGGGGGACACGTGCTACGTGGTCCGCACCGGCGCGGTGCGGGTGATCCGCCGCCACACCGACGGCCGCGCCGTCACGCTCGCCGAGCTGCGCGAGGGCGACATCTTCGGCGAGCTGGCGATGTTCGGGGAGGGCGAGACGCGGTCGGCGACCGTCGAGGCGATCGAGGACACCGAGGGCGTGGCGCTGCTGGCGGGCGACCTGCGCCGCACGATGCTGTCGCACCCCTCGATCGCGGTGGCGATGCTCGCGGGCCTGGCGGACCGGATCAGGCAGGTGAACGAGCGCCTCTCGCGGCAGACCTTCCAGACCGTGGACGGCCGCGTGGCGAGCGCGCTGCTGGGCCAGGTCGAGGCGATCGCCGGCAGCGACGGCGCCCGCGAGGTGCTGATCCGCGCGACGCAGGCCCAGATCGCGCAGCTCTCCGGATCCTCGCGCGAGAGCGCGAGCCGCTTCCTGGCCAAGCTCGAGCGGGCCGGGGTGATCACTACGGGGCGCGGGAAGATCCTCGTCCATGAGCCGGCCACCCTCCGCAACTACATCTACTGAGCGCGCGCGGGCACGGATGGTGGACCGCCAGCTGCGGCGGCGGGGAATCGGAGACGAGCGCGTGCTCGCGGCCATGGAGGCGGTGCCGCGCGAGGCGTTCCTGCCGGAGGACGTGCGCGGCCGCGCGTACCGCGACGGCGCGGTGCCGATCGGCGAGGGCCAAACGATGTCCCAGCCCTGGATCGTGGCCTGCATGACCGCGCTGCTCGAGCTCGCCGGCGACGAGCGCGTGCTGGAGGTGGGCACGGGCTCCGGCTACGGGGCCGCGATCCTCTCGCGCTGCTGCCGGGAGGTGGTGACGATCGAGCGCCACGCGGCGCTCGCCGGCGGCGCTCGGGAGGCGCTGGCGGAGACGGGCTGCGCGAACGTGGAGGTGCGCGTGGGCGACGGCTGCGCGGGCGCGCCGGACCGCGCGCCGTTCGGTGGGATCGCGGTCACGGCCACGGCGGACGAGCACCCGCCCGCCGCGCTGCTCGACCAGCTCCTCCCGGGCGCCGCGCTCGTGTGCCCGGTCCGCCGCGGCGGCGAGGAGGAGCTGATCCGCTTCCGCGACGGCGCGGAGGAGGCGGTGGCGCCGGTCCGCTTCGTTCCGCTGGTCGCGGGCGACGACGCGTGATCCGCGAGTTCTCGGCGGGCGGCCTCTGCGTGCGGCGGATGCGCGGACGCGACTTCGTGGCGGCCGTGCGCGTGAAGGGCGGGACGGTGCTCGCGCTCCCGAAGGGGCACATCGAGAACGGCGAGCGCGGCGCCGAGGCCGCGGCCCGCGAGGTGCGGGAGGAGGCGGGCGTCGAGGGCGAGCTGGTCGAGAAGCTCGGCGACGTGCGCTACTGGTACAGCCGCGGCGGGGAGCGGGTCATGAAGAACGTCGCGTTCTTCCTGCTCCGCTACCGCTCGGGCAGCGTGCGCGACCACGATCACGAGGTCGACTCGGCCGAGTGGGTGCCGCTCGAGGACGCTCCGAGGCTGCTCGCCTACCGCGGCGAGCGCGAGATGGCCGAGGCCGCCCTTTCCGCGCTGCGTTCGGCGCGGTAGTCTCCCGCCGCCGTGTTCGTCCTCAACTTCTACTCGCCGGTCTTCGTCGACCAGCTCAAGCGCGGCCGCAAGACCGCGACGATTCGCCTCGGCGACAAGAGCCGCAAGTACCAGAAGGGCGAGGTCGTGCTGATCACCGTGGGCTTCCAGCACTCGCCGCGCGAGAAGATCTTCGAGGCCGTGATCGACGCCGTCGACGTCAAGCGGGTCAGCGAGCTCTCGCCGCGCGACATCGAGCACGACAACCCGGAGTTCCGCCGCGTCGAGGAGACGGTCCACTTCCTCGAGCAGATCTACGGGCGCGAGGTGAGCATGGACGACACGGTCACCGTGGTCCGCTTCTCGGCCATCTTCGAGCGCCCCGAGGACATCTCCGAGCGCATGCGGCCGGCGGCCCCGACGCAGAACTAGGCCCGCGATGCCCGCGGCGGCGTCGGCGTACGACGTCTCGGTCGCCATCCACGTGGCGGCGGCCGTCGTGGGCTTCGGCCCGACCTTCGCCTACCCGTTCATCCAGCTCGCGGCCGAGCGCGGCGACCCGGACCGCCTCCCGTTCGCGCTTGGGGTGGTGCTCGCGATCAGCAGCCGGCTCGCGGTCCCCGGCGCCCTGGTCGTGGGCGCCACCGGCGTGTACCAGGTGGCCGACGGCCCGCACGACCTCGGCGAGGCGTGGCTCGCGGTCGGGGCGGTCCTCTACGCGGCCGTGTTCGTCGCGGCGGTGGCGTTCCTCGCTCCCGCGCTGCGGCGGGCGCGGGCGGCCGCCGAGCGCGGCGACCGCGCCGGCTACCGGCGGGCGATCGCGGGAGCGAAGGCGGTGGGCGCCGGGGTGGCGGCGGCGGTGCTGGCGATCGTCTTCCTGATGGAGCTGAAGCCCGGCTAGCGGGCGCCGCTCTAGCCTCTTGCCATGGACGCGGACCTGCTCGTCGACGCGACGCGCGCGGGCTGGCTCACGCTCTGCTTCATGATGCTGGCCTCGCGGGTGGTCTTCCAGGCGGCCGGGGCGGAGTGGATGCGCTCGTTCCTCGATCGCTGGCAGGCGGGCGGCGTGAAGCGCGTCTGGGGCGCGGTCTGCCTCGCGTTCGCGGGCGTGCTGCTCGCCTCCGCCCCCGCGGCGATCGGCGAGCTGCGCACCTTCGAGGTCGCGATGCTGGTCGCGCTGGTCGCGCTGCTCGCCGCCGACGGGCTCGTCAACGTCATGCCCGCCGGCTTCACCACGTTCAAGGACCGGGTGCAGGAGGCGTGGGTGCGGCGCCGCGGCGCGGACTCCGGCGGCGACCGCGGGCTCTTCGCGGCCGGCAATGCCCTCCTCGCGCTGGCCTCGGCGGGCGCCGCGGCGGCGGTGATCCTCTACAAGCCGGTCGCGGCCGGCACGGTCGCGCTGGCCGCCGGATTGGCGATCGTCCTGACCGCCGCGCTGATCCTGTGGCGCGAACCCACTTCGCGAGCGGCCTCCCGTTGAAAATTTGGCACTCTCGTTGCTAGAGTGCCAAACCCAGTTTCGAGGGACTCAACGGAGGTCTGTATATGAAGCTCAAGCCCTTGGGCGATCGGCTGATCGTCAAGGCGGTGGAGGAGGAGGAGACGACCGCCAGCGGCATCGTCCTCCCCGACACGGCGAAGGAGAAGCCCCAGCGCGGCAAGGTGCTGGCGGTCGGCGACGGCAAGATCAGCGAGGACAGCGGCAACCGCGTCCCGCTCGACGTATCTGAGGGCGACGAGGTCCTCTACTCCAAGTACGGCGGCACGGAGATCACCGTCGAGGGCGAGGACCTGCTCGTCCTGCGCGAGTCCGACGTGCTGGCCAAGGTCGCCTAGCACCCACTTAGAGAAAGACGGAGGAAGAACACATGGCTCACAAGGAGCTCAAGTACGACACGGAGGCGCGCTCGGCTCTCGAGGCCGGCGTCGACGCGGTCGCCAACGCGGTCAAGGTGACCCTTGGCCCGAAGGGCCGCTACGTGGTGCTCGACAAGAAGTTCGGGGCGCCCACCATCACCAACGACGGCGTCACGATCGCGCGTGAGATCGAGGTCGAGGACGTCTTCCAGAACCAGGGCGCCCAGCTCGTCCGCGAGGTCGCCACGGCGACCAACGACGTGGCCGGCGACGGCACGACGACCGCGACCGTGCTCGCCCAGATCATCGTCCGCCAGGGCCTCAAGAACGTGGCGGCCGGCGCCAACCCGATCGCGCTCAAGCGCGGGATCGAGAAGGCCGTCGACCAGGTGGTCGAGAACATCCGCGAGCAGTCCAAGGAGATCTCGGGCAAGGACCAGATCGCGCGCGTGGCCGCCATCTCGGCCGGCGACGACGAGATCGGCGACGTGATCGCCGACGCGATCGAGAAGGTCGGCAAGGACGGCGTGGTCAACGTCGAGGAGGGCCAGACGTTCGGCATGGACCTCGAGTTCACCGAGGGCATGCAGTTCGACAAGGGCTACATCTCGCCGTACATGGTCACCGACCAGGACCGCATGGAGGCCGTCCTCGAGGACCCGTACATCCTGATCGCGAACCAGAAGATCGGCTCGGTCCGCGACCTGCTGCCAGTGCTCGAGCAGGTCATCCAGGCCGGCAAGTCGCTGCTGATCATCGCCGAGGACGTGGAGGGCGAGGCGCTCGCCACGCTCGTGGTGAACAAGCTCCGCGGCACGTTCAACGCCGTCGCCGTCAAGGCGCCGGGCTTCGGCGACCGCCGCAAGCGGATGCTGGAGGACATCGCGATCCTCAGCGGTGGCGAGGTCATCACCGAGGAGATGGGCCTCAAGCTCGAGAACACGCAGATCTCGCAGCTCGGCCGCGCGCGCCGCGTCGTGGTCGCGAAGGACACCACCACCGTGATCGACGGTGCCGGTGACGCCGACGCGATCAAGGGCCGCATCAACCAGATCAAGACCGAGATCGACAACACCGACTCGGACTTCGATCGCGAGAAGCTCCAGGAGCGCCTCGCGAAGCTGGCCGGCGGCGTGGCCGTCGTGAAGGTCGGCGCGGCCACCGAGACGGAGATGAAGGAGAAGAAGCACCGCGTAGAGGACGCGCTGCAGGCCACCCGCGCGGCCCTCGAGGAGGGCATCGTGCCGGGCGGCGGTGTGGCGCTCCTGCGGGCCGCGAGCGCCGTCAAGGTGGACGCGCTCGAGGACGGCGACGAGCAGACCGGCGCGCGGATCATCCTCCGCGCCCTGGAGGAGCCCGTCCGCCAGCTCGCCAACAACGCGGGCCTCGAGGGCTCGGTCGTGGTCAACGACGTCCGCAACGCCAAGGCCGGTCACGGCCTGAACGCGGACTCGGGCGAGATCGTCGATCTCGTCGCCGCCGGCATCATCGAGCCGGCGATGGTGACGCGCTCTGCCCTGCAGAACGCTGCCTCGATCGCCAAGAACATCCTCACCACGGAGGCGATCGTGGCCGAGATGCCCGAGAAGGAGCCCGCGGGCGCGGCCGGCGGTGGCATGCCCGATATGGGCGGGATGATGTAGCCAGGCCAGTCTCCA
>DASVWC010000062.1:0-20453 GCA_036389835.1 Thermoleophilaceae bacterium
CGCCCGGCGGGTCCGAGCTTGGCCCTAGGGTGCAGGTTCATCCGGGTCCTCCTTGAGGTGTGAGTTCGCAGACCCACAGCCTCGGGACGGGCCCGGATGTCCTTTCAGGCGTTCACAACGTGTGTGGGTGGCTCAGCTAGCGCAGGAGCCGCAGCGTGGCGATCTCGGCCTGGCCGCCGGTCGGCGGCAGCTTCACGATCCAGACGAGGTAGTAGCGCAGCGTGCGCCCCTTCGTGTCGATGCCGATGCTGCGCTTGGCGTCCACCTGCTTCTCGGCCAGCGGCTGGCCCCAGCGCGCGAAGGTCTCCGGCCCGGGTGAGGCGAACGGCGCCTGGTTCGACCCGTACACCCTGACCGTGAAGCCCGGCGTGGGGGAGCGGATGTCGAGCCGCCGGGCGGCGACCGGCGCACCGGCGTCGAGGTAGAGGCCGACGCCGGGCTTGCCGAGCTGGCCGGTCTCGTAGCGCTCGGTGCTCCAGGTGGTCTCGGCGTCGCGGTCGAGCACGCGCGCGGCCTCCTGCGGGTGCTCGTCGTCGCCGAAGGGGTCGTGGTCGTGGACGGCGCGGATCGGGACGGGAACCGGCTCGGGCGCGGCGGCCGCGGCCGGCGCCTCCGGGTCGCCGCCGCGGCGCGCGTTCGTGGCCAGCAGCACCGCGCCCGCGGCGAGCAGCGCCACGACCAGCGCGGACAGCACGAACACGCGGCGCGGGTGGCGCAGCCGCTGCGGCGCCAGGTCGCCGGTCTCGTCCGGCAGCGCGCGCAGCACGGTCGTGGCCTCGCCGGTGGCCTCGCCCGCCCGCGCGGCCTCGATGGCGAGCGCCTGCTCGAGGTCCCAGACCATCTCGTCCACGCTCCCGTAGCGGTTCTCGAGCTGCTTCGAGGTCGCCCGCTCGATCACGGCCGAGAGTGCCGCCGAGATCTCCGGGCGGCGCTGCTGCACGTCCGGCATCGGGTCCTGGACGTGCTTCATCGCGACCCCGACCTGGCTCTCCGCCTTGAACGGCAGCTCGCCGGTGAGCATCTCGTAGAGGACGATCCCAAGCGAGTAGACGTCCGACTCGGCGGTCACGTCCTGGCCCAGCGCCTGCTCCGGCGAGACGTAGTCGGTCGTGCCCACGACGCGCCCGGTGGCGGTCAGCCCGCCGTCCTCGAGCGACCGGGCGATGCCGAAGTCGGTGACCTTCGCGCGCCCGTCGCGGTCCACCAGCACGTTCTGGGGCTTCACGTCGCGGTGCACGATCCGCTCGGCGTGCGCGGCGCCGAGCGCCCGGCCCACCTCGATCGCGTAGGCCACCGCCTCGACCACCGGCAGGGGGCCGGTCCGCTTGATGCGCGACTTCAGCGTCTCGCCGTCGACGTACTCGAAGACGATGAACGGGTGACCGTCGTCCTCGCCCGCGTCGATCACGGTCACGACGTGCGGGTGCGAAAGGCGCGCGGCCGCGCGCGCCTCGCGGCGGAAGCGCTCGAGCTGGTCGGGGTCGCCCGAGAGCGAGCGGTGCATCAGCTTGATCGCGACGGTCCGCTCGAGCGTCTCGTCGAAGGCGCGGTACACGGTCGACATGCCGCCGGTCCCGACCTGCTCGTCGAGCCGGAAGCGCCCGTTGATGAGGGTCCCGATCACCTGTCGTTATTTTGCGCGTCGTGGCGGTGCAAGTGCGTTATTTCACCGACCCCGGATGTCCCTGGTCCTGGGCGGCCGAGCCGGTGGTCCGGCGACTCATGCAGGAGTTCGGCGCGACCCTGTCCTGGTCCTGGCTCATGGTCGGGCTCTCGAGACAGATACCACCCGACACGCGCGGCCTGGCGCTGCACTGGCTGGGGGTGGCGGACCGCTCCGGGATGCCGATCGACCCGCTGCTCTGGAAGGAGTCGCCGATCGCGTCCACCTACCCCGCCTGCATGTCGGTCAAGGCCGCCGCGGAGCAGGGCGAGCCGGCCGCCACGCGCTACCTGCGGGTCCTGCGCGAGGGGCTGATGTGCCTGCGGCGCAAGCTCGACACGACCGAGGCGTTCGTGGAGGCCGCGCGCGAGGCGGGGCTCGACGTGGAGCGCTTCCGGGTGGACCTGGGCTCGCACGCGATCGTGGAGGCGTTCGGCAACGACCTCGAGGAGGCGCGCGACGTGCCCGAGGAGGCGCGCGCGGCGGGTCAGGTGGCTGACGCCGAGGGCGGCGAGCGGGTGTCGATCCCGTGCGCGGTCTTCGTGGGCGAGGGGGGCGAGCGGCGCTGGTGGTTCGGGCCGTCGTCCTACGACGAGCTGCGCGACGCCGCCCTGGCCGCGGGCGCGGAGGCGGCGGGCGGGGAGGGCCCCGGCGTGCTCGACGCGCTGCGCCGGTTCGGGCGGATGGCGACGCTCGAGGTCCAGGAGGTCTGCGGGCTGCCCGGCCCGCGCGCCCACGCGGAGCTGTGGCGCCTGGCCTCGGAGTGGCAGGTCAGGCCGGTGCCCGCGCTGACCGGGCACCTGTGGGAGCTCGCTTAGCCGCCGGCGCGCACGCCCGAACGGTTAGGCGGCCGCGAAGCCGGCGCCCTCGCGGCCGCGCAGGCCGAGCGCCGGCAGCTCGACCGTGCCCGCCTCGGCGGTGACCGAGCCGATCCGGGCGGCGCCCGGGTGGCGCGCCGCCGCGATCTCGATCGCCGCGTCCGCCTGACCGGCCGGGACCACCACGCAGAACCCGCAGCCCATGTTGAAGACCTGCTGGAGCTCGGCCTCGGCGGCGCCGGAGCGCTCGGCGATCAGGTCGAAGACCGGCGTGCGCGGCAGGGGCCGGTCGATCGAGTAGCCGACCTCGGCCTCGAGCCGCAGCAGGTTCAGCAGCCCGCCGCTGGTGATGTGGGCGAGGCCGCGGACGTCGAGGTCCGAGCGCAGCAGGTCGAGCACCGCCCGCACGTAGATGACGGTCGGCTCGAGCAGGGTCTCGCCGACGCTCGCGCCGCCGAGCTCCGCCGGGCGCTCGTCGAGGTCGGGCAGCGCGCGGCGCGCGAGCGTCAGCCCGTTCGAGTGCACGCCGCTGGCCGGGAGCCCGATCACCGCGTCGCCCGGCTCGATCGCGGCGCCAGTGACGATCGCGTCGAGCGCGACGGTCCCGAAGCACGCGCCGACCAGGTCGAAGCCGCGCGGCGACGGATGGCCGCGGATCAGCTCCGGCAGCTGCGCCAGCTCGCCGCCGGGGATCTCCACGCCGGCGTCCTCGGCGCCGGCCCTCAGCCCGGTGGCGACGTCGCGGAGCATGTCCGGGTCGGCGTCCTCGACCGCGATGTAGTCGAGCACCGCGAGCGGCTCCGCGCCCACGCAGATCACGTCGTTCACGTTCATCGCGATGCAGTCGATCCCGACCGTGTCGAAGCGGCCGAGCTGCTCGGCGACGATCACCTTCGACCCGACGCCGTCGGTGGACAGCGCGATGCCGGTGCGCTCGTCGATCCGCAGCACGTTCGCGTAGTGGCCGGAGCCGAGCACGGCGCGCGACGGGCGGCCCGGGTCGATCCCGCGCAGGACCTGCACGAGCCCGGCGACGGCGCTCTCGGCGCGCGTGGTGTCGACGCCGGCGGCGGCGTAGGCGCTGTCGCTCATGCGCTCACTCTACGTCCGCCGCAGGACCGCCAGCGCCGCGGCCCCGAGCGCGACGCGGTAGACCGCGAACGGCGCGTACGACGGCGCCTCGTCCATCGCGCGCACGAGGCGGGTGGCGGCGAGCGTGGAGGCGAACGAGGCGAGCGCCCCGGCGGCGAACGGGCCGGCGACGTCGCGCTCCATCCCCCGGCGCGCGAGGCGGAAGCCCTTGAGCCCGGCGGCGGCCAGGATGATCGGCAGGGCGGCGTGGCGCGAGAGGCGGTTGGCGGCCGGCCGCTCGAAGCGCAGGAGGCGCGCCGCGGTGAGCGTGGCGCCGTTGCGCGAGACCCCCGGTGCGAGCGCGGCGGCCTGGGCCACGCCGATGGCCAACGCGTCGAGCGGCCCCGCGTCCTCGCGGCCGCGCTCGGCCGGCGCGCGGTCGGCGGCCCCGAGCAGCGCGCCCGCCACAACCTGCGCCAGCGCCACGCCGCGCGGGTCGCCGAGCCGCCCCTCGATCGTGCGCTCGAGCGCCAGCGCGGCGGCGCCGGGCGGCAGGAACTCCAGCGCGTGGCGCAGCACGCGGTCGCCGTCGAGCTCGCGCAGCGCCTCGCCGACCTCGCGCCGCAGCCCGATCAGGAGCGCCGCGGCGGTGCCGGCGTGCAGGGCGACCTCGAACGACTTGCGCAGCTCCGCCTCGAGCTCGCCGTAGCGCCAGCCGAGCAGCGCCGGCACGAGCACGAGGTGTCCCGAGCTCGAGACGGGCAGCAGCTCCGCCGGCCCCTGCAGCGCGCCGAGAGCGACGGCCTGGGCGGGCGCGAGCCGCGCGCCCGTTAGGTCGTCTCCGTGGCGGCGCCGCCCGCCGGCGCGCCCGGCTCGCCCGCGTCGGGCGCCGCCCCGCCGCCCCCGCGCCGGTTGCGGATCACGAGGTACGCGACGCCGACCACGATGCAGGCCGCGACGAAGTAGTCGACGTAGTGCAGCGAGTCCTTCCAGTCCTCCCACTTGGCCCCGGCCTCCTTGCCGATGAACGTGAGCATCAGGACCCACGGGATGCAGCCGGCGAGCGTGAGGGCGGAGAAGCGCCAGAACGGCATCCGCGCCACGCCCGCCGGCAGCGAGATGAACGTGCGGATGATCGGGAGCATCCGCGTGAAGAAGACGGTGGCGTCGCCGTGGCGCTCGAACCAGCGGTCGGCCCACTCGAGGTGGCTCTTCTTGATGTGGAGCTTCCGCCCGTGCTTCTCGAGGACGTCCACGCGGCCCGCGTAGCCGACCCAGTAGGCCACCCACGACCCGACGAGGTTCGCGACCGAGCCGACCGCGACCGCGGCGAACAGCGAGTACTCCCCGTCGCTCACGTTGAAGCCCGCGAACAGCATCGTCGCCTCGCTCGGGATCGGGATGCAGGCGCTCTCGAGGAGCATCAGCACGAAGACGCCGAGGAGGCCGATCTCCTCCACGACATCCGTCGCGAAGTTGACCAGGGGGTCGGTGAGCGAGGCCAGTACCAGCATGGCGGCGGACTAGGCTACAAGCGCGTGAGAACTCGCATCCTCGACTCCGTGGCGGTGCGGCGGACGGCGCAGGTGACGATCGACGCCTGCCTCGTCGCGCTCGCCTACCTCCTGGCGTACGTGCTGCGCTTCGACCCGGGCATCCCGGGCCGCTACGAGGATCTGCTGGCCGAGTCGATAGCGCTCGTCGTCCTCGGCAAGCTGCTCGTGTTCGCGGTCTTCGGGCTCTACCACAAGCTCTGGCGCTTCGTGGACCAGCGGGACTTCGAGTCGATCGTGAAGGCGGTCGTGGTCTCGAGCATGGTGCTGGTGGGCGTCTTCTTCCTGATCCCGCCGTCGGTGGCGAACGACCCGCCGCGCGGGGTGATCGCGCTGGACTTCCTGCTCACGCTCGCCCTCGTCGGCGGCATGCGGTTCGTGGTGCGGGCCGTGATCGAGCGTCCCTACCGCGGCGCGCTGGCCCGCCGCGGCGCGCGCGAGGTCCTGATCGTGGGCGCCGGCAACGGCGGCCAGCTCGTGGCCGCCGAGCTGCGGCGCAACCCCGACCTCGGCGTCCCGATCGCGTTCGTGGACGACGACCCGCGCAAGCAGGGCATGCGCGTGGCCGGGGTCAAGATCGAGGGCACCACCGAGGAGCTCGACCGCGTGCTCGACGCGTCCGAGCCCGGCGAGGTGATCATCGCGATCCCGTCGGCGCCGGGCGTCGTGCGCCAGAAGGTCGTGACCGCCTGCCGTGACCGCGGGATCCCGGTCCGCACGCTGCCGACCACGTTCGAGCTGCTCTCGGGCGGCGTCGAGCTGATGCGCCAGGTGCGCGAGGTCAAGGTCGAGGACGTGCTCGGCCGCGAGCCGGTGCGAATGGAGGTCGACCGCGTGGGCGGCTACCTCGCCGGCGAGGTCGTGCTGGTCACCGGCGCCGGCGGCTCGATCGGCGCGGAGCTGTGCCGGCAGATCGCGCGCGTGGGGCCGTCGCGGCTGATCCTCGTCGACAACGCCGAGAACAGCCTGTTCGAGATCCGCCGCGAGCTCGAGCACGACCGCCACTTCACGCGGGCGCAGGCGGTGCTCGCCGACTGCAAGGACGCCGTGCGGATGGAGGAGATCTTCGCCGAGCACCGGCCGGCGGTGGTCTTCCACGCCGCCGCGTACAAGCACGTGCCGCTGATGGAGGAGAACCCGGTGGAGGCCGTGCGCAACAACGCCGTCGCCACCCGGATCGTGGCCGCCGCGGCGGGCGGCGCCGGCGCCAAGCGCTTCGTGCTGGTCTCGACCGACAAGGCGGTCAGCCCGGCCACGGTTATGGGCGCGTCGAAGGCGCTGGCCGAGTGGGCCGCCGAGGCCGCGCAGCACCGCTTCCCGCACACGCGCTTCGTGACCGTGCGCTTCGGCAACGTGCTCGGCTCGTCGGGCTCGGTGGTCCCGATCTTCCGCCGCCAGATCGCCGCCGGTGGCCCGGTCACCGTCACCGACCCGAACATGACGCGCTACTTCATGACGATCCCGGAGGCCGTCCAGCTCATCATCCGCTCGGGCGACCTCGGGCGCGGCGGCGAGGTGTTCGTGCTCGAGATGGGCGACCCGGTCCGGATCATCGACCTCGCGCGCAACATGATCCGCCTCTCGGGCCGCGAGCCCGACACCGAGATCGCGATCGACATCGTCGGGCGGCGCCCCGGCGAGAAGATCCACGAGGAGCTCTTCAACCCCGACGAGCGCCCGCGGCCGACGCGGGCCGAGAAGATCGTGTGCGCCGAGTCGCCGACGGTCGAGCCGGACTGGGTCGAGGCGGCGTTCGCGCGCGTGGAGGAGCTCGTGTACTCCGGCGACGCCCACGGCCTGGCCTCCACGGTCACCGGGCTGGCCGGGGAGCGCGCCGCCTCGGCGGCGTGGAACGCGAGCGCCGACGAGACGTCGTTCCCTGCCTCCGAGCGCACCCCCTAGCGGCCGGGCGCCGAGCTAAGGTCCCCCACTCACGTGGAGCTCATCCAGGAGATCGGTTCCTACGCAGGCTTTGCCGCCGTGGTCGGGCTGGCGATCCTGTCCGCGCTCTACTTCTCCCAGGCGCGCGACGTGCGGCGCCTGCGCGAGTGGGCCGGGCGCGCGCCCGAGCGCGCCGCCGAGATCGAGGAGGGCGGCCGCGCGGCCGCGGCGATCCCGGTGGCGGCCCGCCCGCAGCCCCAGGTGGCCCAGGAGCAGCCGGCGGCCGCCGCCACGGCGTCGGCAGGCGCCGCTCCCGCGACCGCCGGCGCCGCGACCCCCGGAGCGCCCGCGGGCAACGGGACCGAGGAGGGCGCCGACCGCGCCGCGGCCGAGGCGGGCGCGGCGGAGGGCGAGGACGCCGAGGAGCGCACGGCGGCGCCCGCAGCGGCGACCGCCGCCGGAGCCGTCGCCGGAGCCGTCGCCTCGGGCGCCGGCACGGCCGAGCGTGGCGCCGGCACGGCCGAGCGTGGCGCCGGCACCGCGGAGCCCGGCACGGCGGTCCGCCCGCCCGCCGCCGGCGCGCCCGGCGACACCGGCACCGGCGCCAAGGTCCTCCCCGCCCGGCGCCCGGTCCCCCCGGTGCGACCGCGTCCCACGATCCCGCCGCGCGTCCCGCCGCGCACGGGCCAGGGCTCGCTGCTCGGCCAGGCCCCCGGCTCGCGCCCGGCCGCGCGCCGCGGGCGTGACTGGCCGGCGCCGCGCTACATCGCGCTTATCGTGGCCGGGATCGTCATCCTCGGCCTCGGCGGCACGGTCGGCGTGCTCCAGCTCACCAAGGACGAGGACTCCGAGCAGCCGGCCGTCCAGCAGCCCGAGACCGATGTCGGCGATCCGACCGCCCAGCCGGACAAGCCCGAGCCGGCGCGCGTCAACCCGGCGGACGTGACCGTGACCGTCCTGAACGCGACGAACACCACCGGCCTCGCCGTGAGGGTGCTGTCGCAGCTCGAGAACGCGGGCTTCCAGAAGGGCAACACCGGCAACGCGATCGAGCGCCAGCGCGCGGAGTCGGTCGTGATGTACAAGCCGGGCAACAACGACGAGGCGCGCGCCGTCGCGCGCAAGCTCGACATCGGCTCGATCGAGCCGATCGACGCGCAGAGCAAGGCGCTCGCGGGAGTCGCGAACGTCGTCGTGGTGCTCGGGGCCGACAAGGCCAACCAGTAGCCGGGGTGTCGGACTTCCTGGAACTGCCCACGCGGCCGGGCAAGCCGCGAGCGAGCGGGCTCACCCACGTCATCGACACGGGTCTCTCGAACGCCGAGGCGCGCGGCCTGGTCGAGAGCGCCGGCGAGTACGTGGACCTGGTCCGGCTCGGCTGGGGGACGGCGTACGTGACGAGCGACCTCACGTCGAAGATCGCCACCTACCGCGACGCGGGCGTGCCGGTGATGCTCGGCGGCACGCTGACCGAGCTGGCCTGGCTCCAGGGCCGCGTCGACGCGCTGCGCGGCTGGCTCGGCGAGCTCGGCATCGAGCAGGTCGAGGTCTCGGGCGGCACCGTCGCGATACCCGACGACGAGCGCCTGGCCCTGATCGAGTCGCTCGCGCGCGACTTCACGGTCTTCGCCGAGGTGGGGGAGAAGGACCCGGCGGCGCTGCTCGCGCCCTACCGCTGGGTCGGGCTGATCCGCTCGGCCCTCGACGCCGGCGCGGCACTCGTCACGTGCGAGGGCCGCGCGACCGGCGACGCCGGCCTCTACCGGCCCGACGGCGAGCCGCGCACCGGGCTGATCGACGAGATCGTCCACGAGGTCGGCGCCGAGCGCCTGATCTTCGAGGCGCCCCAGAAGCACCAGCAGGTCTGGTTCATCCACCAGCTCGGCGGCGCGGTGAACCTCGGCAACGTGCTCCCCGGCGACGTGCTCTCGCTCGAGACGCTGCGCGTGGGCCTCCGGGCGGACACGCTCGGGCTCTTCCACGGCGACGCCGGCGGCCGGTGATCCTCCTCGCTCGTCACGGCGAGACCGACGACAACGCGCCGCCGCGGCGCGTCCAGGGCCGCGCGGACCCGCCGCTCAACGACCGCGGCCGCGAGCAGGCGCGCGCGCTCGCCAAGGAGGCGGCCGGCCACCCGATCGAGGCGCTCTGGTGCAGCCACCAGCGCCGCGCGGTCGAGACAGCCCGGATCGTCGGCGCCGAGCTGGGGCTCGACCCGCGCGAGGACCCGCGGCTCGCGGAGGCCGACTGGGGCGACTGGCAGGGCCGCCTGGTGGAGGACATCGCCCGCGCGGAGCCCGAGCTGTGGGCGCGCTTCATGGCGGCCGAGCCGGACTGGCGCTTCCCCGGCGGCGAGTCGCTCCGGGAGCACGCCGAGCGCACCTGGGCAGCGCTCGACGACGTCGCGGCGCAGGGCGTGCCCGCGCTCGTCGTGTGCCACGGCGGCACGATCCGCTGCGCGCTGGCCCGGAGCCATCCCGGCGGGACCGCCGGCGTGGGCACCCACCCGATCCCCAACGGCGCGCTGATCCCGCTCCCGTAGGCGGCGCAGCCCTCCGGATAGGCTGCCCGTCGTGTCGAGCAGCGCCGTCGCCCGCGTGGTCTTCGCGCTGCTCGTGGCCGCCACGGGCGCGGCATTCTTCGTCACCCAGCGGCTGAAGACGAGCGACCCGGTCGTCAAGCGGCTCGCGCTCCAGCGCTTCTTCTCGCCGAACGGCGACGGGCGCAAGGAGCGCGCCGGGATCTCGTTCCAGCTCCCGAAGGGCGACCGCGTGACGGTCGAGGTCGTCGACGGCGGCGGCGACCGCGTCCGGCGGCTCTGGGACGGACGGCGGCTGCGCGCCGGCGGGCACGAGCTGAGCTGGGACGGGCGCGACGACCGTGGCCGGGTGCCCGCCGACGCCACCTACTACGTGCGCGTGTCCCTGCGCGACCAGGGGCGCGCGGTCACCGGCCCGCGCGGGATCGTGCTCACCACCCAGGCACCGCGCCCGCGGCTCCTGTCGGTCACGCCCGGCCGCGTGGCGGCGGGCCGCCGCGTGCCGGTGACGGTGCGCTTCACGGGACCCGCGGTGGTGCGGCCGATCTTCCGCGTCTGGCGCACCGACGGGAGCGTGCGCGAGGTCGCGAGCTTCACGGTGCCGCGCGGTCAGCACGCGGGGGCGTGGGACGGCATGGTGCGCGGGCGCCCGGCGCCCGAGGGCACCTACGCGTTCTCGGTCACGGTGCAGAACCGCGCGCTGATCCAGGGCACGGCGCCCGGGCGGCTGCCGCCGCGCCGCGACGACGCAGCGCCGCGCACGGGGCTGCGCATCGCCGGTCCCGAGGCGATCCTGCCGGTCGAGGCCGTGAGCGCCGGGGCCGTCGCGCGGATTCCGGTGGTGGGATCGAGCGGCGCGTTGCCGTGGCGGCTGTCGCGGGTCGGGTCGGCACGGGCGCTGCGCCGTGGCGTGGGGCGCGGGCGGGCGGTGGCGTTCCGCGTGCCGCGCCGGGTGCCGGCCGGGGAGTACGTGGTCCGGATCGCGGCCGGGCGCCGGCCGCTGCGGGTGCCGCTCACGATCCGCAAGCCGACGCCGGCGAGGGTGCTGGTGGTCGTGCCGGCGATCACCTGGCAGGGCCGCAACGCGGTCGACGACGACCTCGACGGGTTCGCGGACACGCTCGACACCTCGCCCTCGGTCCCGCTCACGAGGCCGCTGGTGGGCGGTGCGCTGCCGGCCGGGTTCGAGCGCCAGATCGAGCCGCTGCTCGCCTTCGCGACGCGCCGCCGGCTGCGCTACGACATCGACACCGACGTGGGCCTCGTGCGCCAGGGCGGCGCGCCGGACCCCGACGTGCGCAGCGGGGTGCTGCTGGCCGGCGACGAACGCTGGCTCCCCGCTGAGGCCGGGCGCGCGCTGCGCGCGTACGTGGAGCGCGGCGGAACGGTCGTCTCGCTCGGCACCGACTCGCTCCGGCGCGAGGTCACGCTCGGCCCGACCGCTCTCTCGGGGCCCTCCGCCGCGCGCCGCGAGACGGTCTTCGGCGAGGACACGCGACCGCTCGAGAGCCTGCTCGCGCCCCTGGTGTCGTCCCCGCCGGACCGGCTCGGGCTGTTCGCGGGCACCGACGGCGTGATCGGGCTCTTCACCCGCTTCGAGCAGGCCGAGCGGCCGGCGGAGGGGGCGGCGCTGCTCACGAGCGCGGGCCGCGAGCCGGGCAAGCCGGCGTTCGCCGCCTACCGCCTCGGGCGCGGGCTGTTCGTCAGGACCGGAACCCCGCAGTGGAGCCGCGCGCTGCGCGGCCGGCCCGAGGTGGCGGGCGTGATGAGGCGGATCTGGAGCCGTCTGGAGCGCTGATGGGCGCGCTAGCGATCGCAACGGCGCTCGCCGTCGCCGGGACGTTCCTCCTGCGCACCGCGCGCGGCCGCGCGCTGGCGGCGCTGGCGGCCCTCGCCCTCGCGCCCGTGCTGGTGGTCGCGGAGCTGTGGGACACGAGCCAGGTGCGGTCGCTGCGCGACGAGCCGACGCGCGCCGCGCTGGCCGCGGCGGCGGGGGCGATCGCGGTCGTTGCGCTCGCGGAGCTCCTGCGCCGGCGGCCCGGCCTGCTGCCGCTGCTGGTCGTCGTGGCGCTGCCGATCCGCATCCCGCTCGAGGCCGGCGGCGGGTCGGCGAACCTGCTGGTGCCGCTCTACTGGGTCGTCGCGGCGGGCGTGCTCGCGTTCGCGCTCGACCGCCTGCGCGGCCACGGCCGCTGGCACGAGCGCGAGCCAACCGCGCCGGAGCTCGCCCTGCTCGCGTTCGTCGGCCTCTACGCGCTCCAGTCGCTGTACTCGACCGACTTCGAGCAGGCGACCAAGAACATCGCGTTCTTCTACGTCCCGTTCGCGCTGATGCTCCGGCTCCTGACCGCCGCGCCGTGGTCGCCGCGCGCCGTGACCCGCTGCTTCGCGGCCGCGCTGGCGATGGCAGCGGTCTTCGTGCTCGTCGGGTTCTACGAGTACGCCGCCAAGGACCTGCTCTGGAACAGCCGGGTGATCGAGTCGAACCAGTTCGAGTCGTACTTCCGCGTCAACTCGCTGTTCTTCGACCCGAACATCTACGGCCGCTTCCTGATGGTGGTCATGATCGGGCTCGCCGCGATGCTGCTCTGGGCGCGCAGCGGGCGGACGGTGGCGGTGGCCGCGGCGCTGCTGGCGCTGCTCTGGTGCGGGCTCGTGCTCACGTTCTCGCAGTCGAGCTTCACGGCCCTGCTGGTCGGCCTCGCGGCCCTGGCGGCGCTGCGTTGGAGCTTCCGCCGCGTCGCCGCCGGGCTGGCGCTGTGCGCGGCGCTCGCGCTCGTGGCCGCGCTCGGGCTCGGCATCGGAGCGGACGAGCTCGACGAGTCGTCCGGCAACCGGCTCGAGCTGATCGGCGGCGGGCTGTCGATGGTCGGCGATCGCCCGCTGTGGGGGTACGGCTCCGGGTCGTTCGCCGAGCGCTTCCGCGACCGCGAGGACGCGAGCTCGGCGCGCGCGTCGTCGGCCTCCCACACGATCCCCGTCACGGTGGCGGCGGAGCAGGGGGTCGCGGGCCTGATCGCCTACATCGTCCTGGTGGTCGTCTCGCTGCGGCTTCTGTCCGGCGGGCTCGGCCCGCTGAGCGGGCGCGACCCGCCCCAGCGGCTCGTCACCCGCGCGTTCCTGGCGGCCGCGTACGGCGCGCTGGTCTTCCACACGATGCTGTACGCGGCGTACCTCGAGGACCCGATCGCGTGGACCCTGCTCGCGATCGGGATCGTGCTGCTGCGGCCTACTTCTTCTTCCGCTTCCGCTTCCGCTTCTTCTTCTTCCGCTTCTTCTCCTTCGGCTTCGACTTCGCCCGCCCCTCGGGCTTAGCCCGCGCCTTCGGCTCCAGCCCGAAGATCGACGAGTAGCCCGTGATGAAGAGGCGCCGGCCGTCGGAGATGGCCGGGTTGAACGCGCCGCTCGAGAGCTTGAAGACGCGGTGGCCGGTGCGCACGTCGAGGCCGCTGGTGGTCTTGTCCTGGAGCTCGGAGAAGTAGACGACCCGCCCGATCACCGTCGGTGCGCCGGAGATCCGGCCCTTGGCGTTGTACTTCCAGCGCACGTCGCCCGAGCGCGCGTCGAGTGCGTAGAAGTGCTTGTCGTAGGAGCCGATGTAGACGGTCGGCGGCGTGCCCTTCACGCGCGCGACCGCCGGCGCGGCGTAGACGTAGTTCCCGGTCCGGTGGCGCCAGGCGAGCTTGCCGCTGCTGGCGGCGAACGAGTAGACGAAGCCGTCGGTGTTGCCGATGTAGACGCGCCCGTACTTGACCGCGGGGGTCGAGTAGAAGTTGCCGGAGCGGCCGAAGCTGCGGCCCTCGGTGCCGGTCCGCCAGAGCCGCTTGCCGTCCTTCGCGCGCAGCGACGTGACCTGCCCGTTGTAGTCGCCGAAGAAGAGGCGGCCGTCGGAGTAGGCGATGGCGCCCTTGACGGCGCCGCGGGCCCTGTAGGTCCAGAGGACGCGGCCGGTCTTGGCCTTGATCGCGTAGACCCGGCCGTCCTCGGACCCCATGTAGAGGGTGCCCTCGATCACGACCGGGGAGGACTCCGTCCGGCTCGGCAGGTTCCGCTTCCAGCGCTGGCGCCCGTCCTTCGCGCGCAGCGACGTGATGCGCTTCGACAGCGTGGCGATGTAGAGGTCGCCGCGGTAGAGGGCGGGGGACGACGCGTTCAGCGTGCCCACGCGCGTGGACCACTTCACCTTGCCGTTGTCGGCGTCGAGCGCGCGCGCCACGCCGTCGTTGGGGACCACGTAGAGGACCCCGCGGGAGTAGACCGGCTGGAACTCGACCAGGTGGCCGAGCCGGGTGCGCCAGAGCGTCTTGAACGGCGGGTCGACGTCCGGGGCGGCGAGGTAGCGCGTGCGCTCCGGCGTGAACCCGTAGACGGGCCAGGTCAGCTTCTTCGGCTCGGGCTTCTCCTCGGGCTCGGTCTCGGTGTCGGTGAACTCGACGTCCGGGTTCGACACGTTCCCCGGCTCGTCGCCGAGGGTCAGGTAGAGGGCGCCCGCCGCGCCCCCCGCGAGGAGGACGAGCGCGAGCAGCACGAAGGGCCAGCGCCGTCGCCGACGGCGGCCTGGATCGCGGTCGGCCACGCCCCTGATGCTATGAAGCGGCACCGATGGCGGCTCTGGAGCGGGGCTCGTGCGCCTTTAGGGGGTCGGACCTCCCTGGGCGTTGCGGGCTTCGGCGGCTTCGCGGATGCCCTCGCCGCGGGCCGGTCGCAGGGCCTGCCGGGCGTGCAGGAGGTAGCGGCGCGGGTCGTGGCCGGGCAGGGCGAGGGCCACCAGGGCGCGGAGCAGGTAGGGCCAAGCGGTCAGGACGCGGACCACGGCGGCCCGCAGCGGGCCGTGGTGCTTGCGCATGTAGAGGTCGCGGTTGCGGTGGAACTCGACTATCCGCCGCTCGGCCGCCGCGAGGTCGGTCGAGAGCTGCTCGTGGTGGATCGCGCGCGCCTGCGGCACGAGCAGGATCCGCCAGCCGGCGTCGCTCAGCCGCTTCTCGAAGTCGGTCTCGTCGGAGTACACGAAGAAGCGCGGGTCGAGGTGGCCAACCTCCTCGGCGGCGCCGCGGCGCACCAGCATCGCGCTCGACTGCGCCCACCCGACCGTGCGCGTCGCCTCGGCGGGACTCTGCACCGTGAGCCAGCGGTGGAGGAAGAGCGCGCCGGCCAGCGCGGTCGTGACCCCCGGCAGCCGCCAGGCGCAGGGCTGGGGCCGGCCGCCCGGGTCGAGCAGCTGCGCGGCGGCGACCGCCGCGCCCGGATCGGCCTCGAGCGCGGCGAGCAGGGCCGCGGGCGCCCCCTCGAGCAGCTCGGCGTCCTCGTTGAGCAGCAGCGCGTACTCGCCGCGCGCCTCGCGCAGCAGCGTGGTGTCGTTCTCGGCCTTGCCGGTCCGGCGGTCGAGCGCGATGAGCCGGAGCTCCGGCGGCGTGCCGGCGGCGGCGCGCGCGCGGATCGCCTCGGCCGACCCGTCGCCGGAGGCGTTGTCGAGCACGAGCACCTCGCGCTCGACGCCGGCCGGGTGGACCCGGTCGATCGCGTCGAGGCAGCGCATGAGCAGCTCGCGCCCGTCGGTGTTGACCACGCAGTACGAGATCACGGCGTGCGCAATGATCGCCGCCCGTGCGGATCCAGCTAGTCGACCCCTCCGCCTTCACCCCGCCGTACGACCACGCGCTGGCCGCCGCGCTGGCGCGCGCCGGGGCCGAGGTCGAGCTCGTGACCAGCCGCTTCCAGTACGGCCCGGTGCCCCGCGAGGACGGCTACGCGGTCTCCGAGCGCTTCTACCGGCGCACCACGGCGCGCGGACTGGAGGCGCGCGGCCGCACGGCGCTGAAGCTCGCCGAGCACGTGCCCGACATGCTGCGCTACCGCCGCCACGCGGCGGCGGCGGACCTCGTGCACTGGCAGTGGCTCACGGTCCAGCCGCTCGACGTGCACCTGCTCGCGCCGAGGCGCCCCCGCGTGCTCACCGCCCACGACGTGATCCCGCGCGAGCCGCGTCCCGGGCAGATCGCGGCCACCCGCCGCCTCGTGAAGCGGATGGACGCCGTCGTGGTGCACTCCGAGCACGGCGCCGCCCGCCTGCGCGACGAGCTGGGCCTCGCCCCGGAGCGCGTCCGCGTGATCCCCCACGGCGCCTTCGACTACCTCACCCGCGTGCCGGACGAGCGGCCGCTCCCGCCGGAGCTCGCCGCCGCCGAGGGGCCGGTGGTGCTGTTCTTCGGCCTCCTGCGCCCGTACAAGGGGATCGACCTGCTGCTCGAGGCGTTCCGCGAGGTCGAGGGCGCGGAGCTGTGGATCGTCGGGATGCCGCGCATGCCGGTCGAGCCGCTGCGCGAGGCCGCCGCGCGCTGCAGGGCGACGGTGCGCTTCGTCCCGCGCTTCGTCACCGACCCCGAGATCCCGGCGTTCTTCCGCCGCGCGGACCTCGTCGTGCTCCCCTATCGCGAGATCGAGCAGTCGGGGGTCCTCTACACCGCGCTCGCGTTCGGCAAGCCGATGCTGCTCGCGGCGGTGGGCGGCTTCGTGGAGGTGGCCGAGGAGCACGGCGCGGGCCGCCTCGTGCCGCCGGGCGACGCGCCCGCGCTGGCGGCGGCGCTCGACGAGCTGATCGGCGACCGGGCGGAGCGCGAGCGCCTGGCCGGGGCCGCCCGCGCCGCCGCCGCCGGCCCCTATTCCTGGGACGGGGTCGCCGAGCGGACGCTCGCGCTCTACCGCGAGCTGCTCGGCTCGTAGCCTCACCCCGGTGCTCGACGTGGCCGTCCTCGGACCCGGCGGCGTGGGCGGCTTCGTGGCCGCCGCGCTCGAGCGCGCGGGCGACCGCGTCACGGTCGTGGCCCGCCCGCAGACCGCGGCGGCCATCGCCGCCGGGGGCATCGAGGTCGAGAGCGCCCGGCTCGGGCCGATGCACGCCCGCCCGGAGGCGACGGAGGCGCTCGACCGCGAGGTCGACGTGCTCGTGGTCGCCGTGAAGGCCACCGGGCTCGCGGCCGCGCTCGAGCGCATCCACGCCGAGCCGCACCTCGTCGTGCCGATGCTCAACGGCCTCGACCACCTCGAGCCGCTGCGCGAGCGCTTCGGCCCGCGCGCCGTGGCGGCGGCGATCCGCATCGAGTCGACCCGCACGGCACCCACCCGCATCGAGCAGACGAGCCCGTTCCTGCTCGTGGAGATGGCCACCACGAACCCGCGCATGAGCGCCGCGATCCACGCGTTCGCCGACGCGCTGAACGCGGCCGGCGTCCCCGCCCGGGCGCGCCAGTCGGTGCCGGACGTGATGTGGGGCAAGCTGGTCCGCCTCTGCGCGCTCGCGCTGACCACCACCGCGCACGACGCGCCGCTCGGGCCGATCCGCGCCGACCCCGAGCTGCGCACGGACCTCGAGGCGTGCGTTCGCGAGGCCGCCGCCGTGGCCGCGTCGGACGGGGCCGACGCCGACCCGGACCGCACGCTGGAGGAGCTCGACGAGGCCCACACCGAGCTCGACAGCTCGATGCACCGCGACGTGGCCGCCGGCCGCGAGCCGGAGCTGGACGCCATCGCCGGGTCGGTGCTGCGCGCCGCGGCACGCCACGGCCTGAGCTGCCCGGCGATCGAGCGCCTGGCCGCGCGGATCGCCGAGCGCGCGGACGCCCCGCTGCGAGCGCCCTCGCGATAATCGCCCGCATGACCCAGTCGAACGTCGAGATCGTGCGCGCGGCGGTCCGCTCCTTCGTGGAGCAGGACGTCGTCGCAGCGCGGGAGCTGTTCTGGCCGGACGTCGTCATGGCGCCGCCGGACGGCTGGCCCGACGGCCGCCCGGAGCACGGTCGCGAGGCCGTCCTCCAGCAGTTCGCGCGGCTCGGAGAGGACTGGCAGGACAACGCGTTGACGATCGAGGAGGTCGCCACCGAGGGCGACGCGGTGGCCGTGCGGCTGCACTGGCGGACGACCGGTGGCGCCAGCGCGGTACCGGTCGAGATGTCGCTGTCGGGCGTCTACTTCGTGCGTGACGGGCGCGTGGCGGAGATGCGCTTCTTCCGCGAGCACGACGCGGCGCTCGACGCCGCCGGGATACGGCGATAGCGTCGCCCGGCGTGTTGCTCAAGCTCCTGTTCTGGGGCTCGTCCGGGCTGATCGCCTACACGCACGCCGGCTACCCGCTGGCGCTGATGGCCGCCGCCCGCGGCCGGGGCGAGCGCGACCGCCCGCGGCTCGGCGAGCTCCCCAGCGTCTCGCTGATCGTCGCTGCCTACGACGAGGAGGCGGTGATCGAGGACAAGGTCCGCAACGCCCTCGCGCTCGACTACCCGCGCGACCGCCTCGAGCTGATCGTGGCCTCCGACGGCTCCTCCGATCGCACCGTCGAGCTCGCGCGCGCGGCGGGGGCGGACCTCGTGCTCGACCTGCCGAGCGGCGGCAAGGTGCGGGCTCAGGACCAGGCGGTCGAGCGCGCGAGCGGCGCGATCCTCGCGTTCTCCGACGCCAACACCACGCTCGAGCCCGACGCCCTCGAGCGCCTCGTCGAGCCGTTCGCCGACCCGCGGGTGGGCTACGTCTGCGGCCAGGTCCGCTTCGACCCGGCCGGCCCGAACCAGGAGGGCGCCTACTGGCGCTACGAGCTGAGGCTGCGCGCGCTCGAGTCGCGGCTCGCCGGCGTGACCGGCGGCAACGGCGGGCTCTACGCGACGCGCCGGGAGTCCTACCTCGTCGTGGACCCGCGCATGGGCCACGACCTGTCGTTCCCGTTCAACATGGTCAAGCGCGGCTGGCGCGCGCTGTACGAGCCGCGCGCGCAGGCACACGAGCGCGCCACCCCCGACAACGTCGCGGAGGGGAGGCGCAAGCGCCGCATGATGAGCCACATGTGGCCGATCGTGCTCGAGGGCGGGATGCTCTCGCCGCGCGGCTACGACCCCGTCTACGCGTGGCAGCTCCTCTCGCACCGCGTGCTGCGCTACGCCAGCCCGTTCCTCCACCTGATCGCCCTCGGCGCGAACGTCCGCCTGGCGCGCCGTGGCGTCGTCTACCGCGCCGCTCTGGCCGCGCACGGCGCCGTGGCGGCCGCCGCCCTGCTGGCGCCGCTCGTAGGCTGGCGGCCGTTCCGGCTCGCGCAGTACTACGTGCTCGTGACCGGCTCGATCCTCGGGGGGCTAGTGGACTGGCTGCGGACCGGCACCCCGGCCGCCTGGGAGAAGGCCGAGGGAACCCGGTGAGCCGCGCCTTCGACGTGGCGATCGCCGCCGCCGCCCTCTTGGTCGCGAGCCCGCTGCTGGCCGTCGCCGTGATCGCCATCCGCCTCGAGTCGCGCGGCTCGCCGATCTACCGCCAGCGGCGCGTGGGCAAGGACGGCGAGCCGTTCGAGATGATCAAGCTGCGCACGATGGTCTCCGGCGCCGAGCGGATCGGAGCGGGGCTCGCGGTGAACGAGGGCGACCCGCGCATCACGCGCGTCGGCGCGCTGCTGCGGCGCTTCTCGCTCGACGAGCTGCCCAACCTCGTGAACGTGCTGCGCGGCGAGATGGCGATCGTCGGCCCGCGCCCCACGATCCAGGCGCAGGTGGACCAGTACACCCCGCGCCAGCGCCGCCGGCTCGAGGTCAAGCCCGGCATCACCGGCTGGGCACAGGTGAACGGGCGCGCGTCGCTGCCGTGGCACGAGCGGATCGAGTTCGACGTCTGGTACGTGGACAACCGCTCGCTGCTGCTCGACCTGCGCATCCTGGCGCAGACGGTGCGCATGCTCGCGACCGGCCACGGCCTCTACAAGGGCGAGACGGGCGGATGGAAGCCGAGCGCGTAGCCGTACTCCTCACCGGCGTCGGGAAGCGCTACGACATCGTCAGCGCGTTCGCCCGGCACGCGTTCGTGGTGGCGGCCGACCCGAGCCCGCTCGCCCCGGCGCGCTACGCGGCCGACGTGCGCGCGGCGCCGCCCCGCATCGACGACCCCGGCTACGTCCCGTTCCTCCAGGACCTCGTACGGGAGCACGGCGTGAGGGCGGTCGTGCCGCTCACCGACCTCGACATCGAGGTGCTCGCCCGGGCCGACCTGCCCGCCTTCGTGCCGGAACCCGAGATCTGCCGCGCCACCTACGACAAGTACGAGACCCACGAGCTGCTCCTGAGCCACGGCCTGCCCAGCCCGCCGACGGTGCTCCCCGGGACCGAGCCCGGCTCGTACCCCGTCATGGTCAAGCCGCGCCGCGGGTCGGGCGCGCGCTCGATCCACCCGGCGGCCGACCGCGAGCAGATGGAGTTCTTCGTGCGCTACGTGGACGAGCCGGTGATGGTCCAGCGGCTGATGGGCGGCGACGAGTTCTCGATCGACATCCTCTGCGACCTCGACGGCCGCTGCCTGAACGCGATCCCGCGCACGATGGTCGAGTCGCGCGGCGGCGAGTCGATCAAGGGGACGGTGATCGCCGACGCCGAGCTGGTCGAGCTCGGCCGAGCGGTGGCCGAGGCGCTGCCCGTGCGCGGCCCGTGCACCGTGCAGGCGTTCCGCGACCCCGAGATCGGCCTCGGCATCACCGACGTCAACACGCGCTTCGGCGGGGCGTTCCCGGCGCCGATGTACGCCGCGCGCCCTGGTCGGACGTACCCCGAGCTGATCGTCCGGATGGCGCGCGGCGAGACGATCGAGCCGCACGTCGGCGACTTCGCGTCGGGACACACGTTCACGCGCTACTTCTGGCAGCTCGAGCTCGACGACGAGCTGCGCCCGACCGGCCGCGACATCGTGGCGGACGGCCCGCGCGATCCGCGCGCGGCCTCGCCCGCCTGACGCCACCCCGCTGCGCGCTCGCGTCGACGGCGACCGGCGACGGGATCACCGATGCCGCGGGGTGTGCTGCGACCTGGAGCAGCAGGCCACATCGCGGCCCTGCTGCGCTTCTAGCAACACTGCGGGCCGTCAGCGCCCGGCGCAGGTGCGGTAGGTCCGCGTCCCGCGGATCGTCGTCT
>DASVWC010000063.1:0-4716 GCA_036389835.1 Thermoleophilaceae bacterium
CGATCACCAGGTTGGCGTCGTCGACGCTCAGGGTCGTCTGGGTGAGGTAGGCCACCTTCTCGGGTTGGATGTCGAGCGCCTCGACGTCCTCGGCCGTCTCGACCAGGATCATCCGCTCGGGGGCCTCGCCCATCGTGCCGATGACCTCGTCGTGCCCCTCGTGGCCGATGAGGATGATGGTGTACCCCTCCTTGGCGTACTTGATCGCCTCCAGGTGGACCTTCGTCACCAGCGGGCAGGTGGCGTCGATCGTGCGCAGGCCGCGCGCCTCGGCGTCGGCGTGCACGGCCGGGGAGACGCCGTGGGCGGAGAACACGGTGACCGCGCCCTCGGGGATCGAGTCGTCGAGCTCCTCGACGAAGACGGCGCCGCGCTCGCGCAGCTCCTCCACGACGTGCTTGTTGTGGACGATCTCCTTGCGGACGTAGACCGGCGGCCCGTACAGCTCGAGCGCTCGCTCGACGGTCTGGACGGCGCGGTCGACCCCGGCGCAGTAGCCGCGCGGGGCCGCCAGGAGCAGCCTCTCGGGCGCGTGCGGCATACGCTCAGAGCGTAGCGAGCAGGCGGATCACCGTTTCACCCGTCGCATCCAGGCTCGACTCGCCGATCTGGCTCATGTCGTCGCAGGTCTCGTGCCAGCAGGCGAAGTCGAAGTCGATCAGGTCGATCGAGGGCACCCCGCGCTCGATGAAGGGCAGGTGGTCGTCGGAGACGGGCGGGTAGAGGTCGGGCGGGAAGTGCTCGATCACGCCCGCCGTGGCGGCCGCGGCGCGCAGCTTCCTCCACAGCTTCTTGTCCGAGTTGTCCTCGTGGGGGATGCTCAGGTCCTTCTCGCCCACGAAGTCGAGGAGGATCATCGCCTCCGCGTCGCGCAGCGTGCGGGCGGCGACCTTGCTGCCGCGCAGGCCGTACTTCTCGAACCTGGAGTCCGGGATGCCGCGCGGCGCCTCCTCCCCGTCGAAGAACGCGAACACGATCGTGGGCCGAAGCTGGCGCGGCTTGATCGTGCGCGCGAGCTGGGTCACGACCGCCGTGCCCGACGCGCCGTCGACGGCCCCGACGAAGCCCGGGATGTCCTTCGTGTCGTAGTGCGCGCCCACGACCACGAGCCGCTTCGGGTCGCGGCCGGGGACCGTGCCCAGCACGTTGCGCAGGCCCTTCGGGACCGACTGGTAGCGGCCCTTCGGAATCGCGTTGCGCAGCATCTTCGCGAGCTTGCGCGAGGCGGCCGAGCCGGCCGGTCGCAGGCCGAGGTCCACCTGGCGCTGCACCCAGCGCAGCGCGGCCGCGCCGTCGAAGCGCCCGCTCGCGGCCGCCGGCGCCCGCTTGGCGGGCGGCGCCGGAGCGTCGTCGTCACCGCCGCAGCCGAGCGCGATCGCGACGGCGGCGAGGGTGGCTGCGGCGGCTGCTCGAGGTCGCACGCACGTCATTGTGGCGCGCGCATCCACCGGATAGGCTGCCGCCATGCCCGAGCACAAGGATCGCCTCACCTCGGTCGACGCCTCGTTCCTCGCCCAGGAGAAGGCTCACTCGCACATGCACGTGGGCGCGATCCTGATCTTCGAGGGCCCGCCGCCCGACTACGCGGACTTCCTCGAGGGGATCGAGTCGCGGCTGCACCTCACGCCGCGCTACCGCCAGAAGCTCGCCTTCCCGCGCTTCGAGATGGGCCGGCCGATGTGGGTCGACGACCCGTGCTTCAACCTCGAGTACCACGTGCGCCACACGGCGCTGCCCAAGCCCGGGACGATCGACCAGCTCCTGAGCATGGCCGGGCGGATCTACTCGCAGCGGCTCGACCGCTCCAAGCCGCTCTGGGAGACCTGGCTCGTGCAGGGCCTCGACGACAACCGCTTCGCGCTGATCACGAAGACCCACCACTCGATGATCGACGGGATGGCCGGCGTGGACCTGGCCAGCGTGCTCTTCGACGTCACGCCCGTCCCGCGCAAGGTCGAGCCCGAGCCGTGGACGCCGCAGCCGATCCCGTCCGACGCGGAGCTGATCGCCGAGGGCGTGAAGGGCGCCGTCAAGGCGCCGCTCGGCGCCGCGCAGCGGGCGCTCGAGGCGGTCCAGTCGCCGGGCCGGACGCTCGGCCAGGTGCGCGAGGCGGCCGAGGGGCTGGGCGAGGTGGTCTGGGCCGGCCTCAACCCGGCGCCGTCGATCCCGCTGAACGTGCCGATCGGACCGCACCGCCGGATCGACCGCGTGCACGCGGAGCTGGACGGCCTCAAGCGGATCAAGAACGAGCTGGGCGGCACCGTCAACGACGCGGTGCTCACGATCGTGTCGGGCGCCCTGCGCCGCTGGCTGCGCTCGCGCGGCGTGCGCACCGAGGGGCTCGAGCTCGCGGCGCTGGTGCCGGTGTCGATCCGCGGCGAGGCCGAGGCCGGCGACCTGGGCAACCGGATCGCCGCGATGCGCGGGCCGCTGCCGGTCTACGTGGACGACCCGGTCGAGCGGCTGGCGATCGTGCGCGAGGCGATGGACGGCCTGAAGGACTCCAAGCAGGCGCTCGGCGCGGAGGTCATCTCGGGGCTGTCCGACTTCGCGCCGCCGACGATCCTCGCGCAGGCGTCGCGGCTCAACTTCTCCACCCGCCTGTTCAACCTGATCGTGACGAACGTGCCGGGGCCGCAGTTCCCGCTCTACCTGCTCGGGCGCGAGCTGCACGAGATCGTCCCGCTCGCGTTCCTGCCGGAGAACCACGCGATGGCGGTGGCGATCATGAGCTACAACGGCGGCATCGACTTCGGCCTGCTCGGCGACTACGACGCGATGCCCGACCTCGACTTCTTCGCGGACGCGCTGCGCGAGTCGCTGGCCGAGCTGATGGAGGCGGCGACCGGGGCTAGTAGCCCAGGGCGAACTTCGCGTCCTCGCTCATCAGATCCGGCGTCCACGGCGGGTTGAACGTCATGTGGGGGTGCACTTCCTCCACGCCGTCCAGCTCGCCGACGAACTCCTTCATCTGCTCCGACACCTGAGGCCCGATCGGGCACCCGGGCGAGGTGAGCGTGAACGTGATGTGCACGTCGGAATCGTCGACCTCGACCTCGTAGACCAGGCCGAGCTCGACGAAGTCGAGCCCCAGCTCGGGGTCGATCACGTTGGTCAGCGCGTCGGTCACTTCGTCCACGGAGGGCATGCCCTCAGGTTAGTAGCCTCAGCCTGTGCCTCTGGCGATCCTGGTCGTCCTCTTCATCGTCATCCCGCTGGTGGAGCTCTACCTGATCATCCAGGTGAGCGACGCGATCGGGATCGGGTGGACGCTGCTGCTCCTGATCGCCGACTCGGTGGTCGGCTCCTGGCTGTTGAAGTCGCAGGGGCGGCAGGTCTGGCGGCGCTTCAACGAGGCGACCGCGGCCGGCCGGATCCCGCACAGCGAGATCATCGACGGCGTCCTGATCATCTTCGGCGGCGCCTTCCTGATCACGCCGGGGTTCTTCACCGACGTCTTCGGGCTGCTGTTCCTGCTGCCGCCCACGCGCGCCGCGTTCCGGCGCATCGTGCGCAGGGGGATCGAGCGCGGCACGGTCTGGGGGCGGGTCGGCGGCTTCGCGGTGCGTGCGGGGCGGGCGCGGCGCGACGCGCGCGACGGCGTCCCCGGCGACTACGTGGAGGGCACCGCCACCGAGGTCGACACCGAGTCGCGCCGCCTCGAGCCGTGAGCGAGCCCGCGATCTCGCTGGGGTTCTTCGACCCGGCGCACGAGCTGCACGGCATCCTGCGCGCGGGGGCGGCGGTGGTGTTCGAGGGCGGGACCGCGCGGACGCTCGAGGAGGCGCCGGAGATCACGCCCACCAGCGTGCGCTGCGGGTCCGAGATCGAGCTGGAGCTCGAGCCGTTCTCGCCGCCGGCGGAGCTCGGCGGGGCCTCGGCGCGGGTGGCTCGCGTGCGGGGCACGGCGCTGGGCCGGGAGGTCGCCTGCCTCGGGACCGTCGGCGAGACGCGCGAGGCGCCCCCCTGGTCGGAGCTCGACGCGGTGCGGCTCGTCTCCGCGGTGTTCGACGAGGAGCACGCCCTGCTGCTCGCCGCGCGGCGGCCGCGCAACTCGCAGGGTCACGGCCAGGAGCTCGTGACCGCGCACCTGCTGGCGGGCTCGGAGATGTGCGCCGTGGAGGACGCGCGGGTCTCGACGGTCTACGACGGGCAGGGGCGCCAGCGCTCGGTCGGGCTCGAGCTCTGGCTGCCGGGCGAGGACTTCCCGCGGCGCGCGTCCGGCTCGGTGCGGGCGGGGCTGACCCTCGGCCTCGAGGGGCTGCGCGTGGACGCCGGGCTGGTCGCGTGGCGGATGGAGGGCCGCGACGGGGCCGGTGCGTACGAGATCACGGCCCGGGCCGAGCCGGGCGACGCGGCTTGATCCGCGCGGTCATCTCGGACTTCGGCGGGGTCCTCACCACACCGCTGATCGAGGCGTTCATCGCGTTCCAGGAGGAGAGCGGCGTGGACTTCCAGAGCCTCGGCGAGGCCATGGGGCGGATCGTCGAGCGCGGCGGCGAGCACCCGCTGTTCGAGCTCGAGTGCGGCCGGATCACCGAGGCCGAGTTCAACACGATCCTCGAGGAGGAGGTGGGCGGCGGCCTGAGCCTCGCCTCGTTCCGCGAGAGCTACTTCGCGAACCTGCACACGAACGAGCCGATGGTGGCGTACCTGCGCGAGCTGCGCGGGCGCGGGCTGCGGATGGCGCTGCTCACGAACAACGTGCGCGAGTGG
>DASVWC010000064.1:0-7549 GCA_036389835.1 Thermoleophilaceae bacterium
GCGCCGAGCGCAGCGAGATCGCCAGCGCCTCCAGCGCCAGCTCGTGCGCCGGGCTCCACGGGATCCCGTAGAGCCTGCGCACCCGGTGCGGCAGCAGCCCGGCGACCGCGTGGTTGATCGCCAGCAGCGCGGGCTGGCGCCGTAGCGGCAGCGGGAGGTCGAACGCCACCGTGCGGCCGAGCTCGCGCGCGTCGCCGGTGAGGTGGAGGTCGTCGCTCGCGAGCCGCTCGGCCATGTAGCCGCGGAACGCCGCGTAGGTGGGCGGGGCGTGCTCGCGGTCGAGCCCGAACAGCTCGCCGAGCAGCAGGTAGTCCTGCCAGAACGCCTCGCGCTCGGGCCGGGAGAGCCGGCGCGCGAAGCGCTCGTAGACCGCCTGCGCCGAGTCGGCCAGGCAGGCGAGGATCCAGAGCAGGAACTCCGGGTCGTCGGCGCGGTAGGCCGCGCCCGCGGGGTGCGGCCCGGCCGGCTCGTCGATCGTCCCGCGCACGCGCGCGTGCATCGTGCGCACGCGGGCGGTCTCGCGGTCGGCCTCGGCGCGGCCGCCGAAGAAAACCGTCTCCATCGTCTTGGCCGTGTGGACGAGCCGGCGGAACGGCGCGTCGCGGCCGTGGGTGTTCGCGGTCAGCCCCGCGAAGGCCAGCGGGTGGCAGGCCTGGAGCAGCAGCGCGCGCTGGCCGTAGAGGCGGCCGACCACGCGCTCGCCGTGCACGCGCCGGAGCACCGACCGCCCGCGTGGGAAGTAGCCCTCCGCCTCTGACGCCGCCGGCGCCATGGACGGCAGCCTAACCGGCGCGGCGGCGCCAAGGCCCCGCTCGGAACGCGACCGCGCACCGCCCGCCCGGGCGGCTGGGCCGGGGCGACCGGTCCTAAGGGGCTGCGTCCCGCCGCCGATAGGTGCGCGGAATGCCGCCGCGATGGATCGCCACGGCCGCCGCCGCCCGCCTGCACGCCCGCGCACCGATCGCGGCGCTCGCGCTTGCCCTTCTGCTCGCCGCCCTCGCCGGGCCGGCCGGCGCCGCCAGCAGCGGCGGGCGCTCGGTCCCGGGCGGGTCCGCCTCGCCCGGCCAGCGCTCGGCCCCGGCCGCCGCGCCGGCCGCGCCGCGCGGCGCCGAGCGCTCTCCGGGTCGTCAGTCGAGCTCGCCGCGACCCGTCGGCGGCGCCGTCCCCGGCGCCCGGCGCGCCCCGGCCGAGCCGAAGCACGAGCCGAGCAAGGGCGGCGAGCCGAAGCGGCACGACGAGCCGAGGAAGGGCGGCGAGCCGGACGCGGACCGCGAGCGCGAGCCGCGCGAGGGCAAGCCGGGCCCGAACGACGGCGACGTCCCCGCCGAGTACATGCGCAGCTACCGCTCGGCCGGCGCGGCCGAGGGCGTGAGCTGGCGCCTGATCGCGGCGGTCGGCAAGCTCGAGTCCGACCACGGCCGCTCGACGCTGGCCGGCGTGCACTCCGGCGTGAACGGCGCCGGGTGCTGCTCGGGCCCGATGCAGATCTGCACGGTCGCGAGCTGCGGCAACACCTGGCAGGCCTACGCGCGCGACGGCGACGGCGACGGCCGCGAGTCCGTCTACGCGTCGGCCGACGCCATCGCCGCCGCGGGCGCGCTGCTGAGCGACCTCAAGCGCATGTTCGGCAACCACCCCGCGCACATCCTGGCCGGCTATAACGCCGGCCCGGGGAACGTGCAGAAGCACCGGGGCGTGCCCCCGTTCGCCGAGACCCAGTCGTACGTGCGGCGCGGGCTCGACTACATGCGCGGGCTGCGCTGAGCCGGGCCCTGCCGGGCTACCTCACGGCGTCCTTGAGGGTCTCGATCGCCTGATCGACGGCCGCGCCGCTCGACTGGACGGCCGACACCTGCTGGCGGATCGCCGCCTCGTCGTCGGCCTGCACGGCGGCGTTGATCTCGCCGACCGCGGCCGCGAACTCGTCGACCGCCTCGGTGACGGCCTCCTCCTCGTTCTCGGCGTCCTCGGGCGTGTCGAGCTCGTCGAGGTCCTTCTTGAACTCCTCCGCCGCGGTCTGGAGCTGCTCGACGCCCTGGTCGTACTGCTCCCGGGACTTGGCCTGGCCGGCCTGGCGCATCACGGCGCCCGCCTGCGTCAGCTCCTGGTCGAACTTCTTGTCCGCCTCGGTGAGCCCCTCGCGGTACTCCTTGGCCTTGTCCTCGTCGCTGTCGCCGCCGCAGCCGGCCCCGGCTAGGGCGGCGCAGAGCGCGCCGGCGAGGACGAGACGGTGGGTTCGGGACGAGCCTGTGAGCAAGGGAGACCTCCTGGGACGAACGAAGAGCCGGAAGGATGCAGGACGCGCCGGATGGCTGCGTCGCGCCAGCGGGCTACGCTGCCCGCCTTGCCGCCCGAGAACCCGCCGACCAGCCCGACGCTGCGCGATCGCCTCCGCTACGCCTTCGACAACACGATGGCGCGCGGCACGCCGGCGCTGATCGGATGGCTGGTCGTCGCCACGCTCGCGCTGGTGGTGCTGTTCTCGATCGTCGTGCTGGCCGGCGACTTCGCGCCGGAGTCGGGGGACGGGGAGCGCCCGGGCGTGATCCGGCAGCTCTTCAACAGCCTGCTGCACGCGATGGACCCCGGCACGGTCGCCGGCGACGACGGCAAGTGGCCGTTCCTGCTGCTGATGCTGCTGCTCACGATCGCGGGGCTCCTGATCGTAAGCGCGCTGATCGGCGTGCTCGCCACCGGCCTCGACCGCCAGATCGAGGAGCTGCGCAAGGGCCGCTCGGCGGTCCTCGAGCGCGACCACACGCTCGTGCTCGGCTGGTCGGAGACGGTCTTCACGGTGCTGACCGAGCTCGCCATCGCCAACGAGAACGAGCCGGACCCGTCGGTGGTCATCCTCGGCGACCGCGACCGCGTGGAGATGGAGGACGCGATCCGGGCGAAGGTGCGTGACCTGCGCAACACGCGCGTGGTCTGCCGGACCGGCGACCCGACCGACCTCACCGACCTGCGCGTGGCCAGCCCGCAGACCGCGCGCGCGGTGATCATCCTCTCGCCCGCGGACGAGGGCGACCCCGACTCGCAGGTCATCAAGACGATGCTCGCCCTCACCCGCGGGCCGGACCGCCGCGACGAGCCGTACCGGATCGTCGCCGAGATCCACGACCCGTCGAACATGGAGGCTGCGCGGCTGGTGGGCGGCGCGGAGGCGGTGCTCGTGGACAAGCGCGAGACGATCAGCCGGCTCCTGGTGCAGTCGGCGCGCCAGAAGGGCGCCTCGCTCGTCTACAACGACCTCCTGGACTTCGAGGGCGACGAGGTCTACATGCACCGCGACCCCGCGCTCGACGGCCGCAGCTTCGGCGACGCCCTGCTGGCCTACGAGGACTGCGCGGTGATCGGGATGCGCGCGTTCGGCGAGGTCGAGCTGAACCCGGACCCCGAGACCGAGATCGTGCCCGGCTCGGAGATCGTGGCCATCGCCGAGGACGACGCACGCCTCCAGTCCGCCACGGCGGCGACCGAGCCGGTCGACGACGACGCGATCGTGGTCGCCCCGCCGCGTCCCGCCGCCACCGGCCGCGTGCTGATCCTCGGGTTCAACGGCCGCACCCCCACCGTGATCAACGAGTTCGCGCGCTACCTCGCGCCGGGGTCGTCGCTCACCGTCGTCGCCGACTTCCCGCCCGCGCGCGAGGCGATCGAGCGCGAGTGCTCGGACTGCGGCGGCCTCGAGGTCGCCACCGAGGTGGGCAACACGACCGACCGGCGCACGCTGGAGCGCCTGGGCGTGGGCGGCTACGACCACGTGATCGTGATGCCGTACTCGGATCAGCTCGACCACCAGCGCGCCGACGCGCGCACGCTCGTGACGCTGCTGCACCTGCGCGACATCATCGGCGGCGACGGCAGCGGTCCGGCGCCCACCCTCACGAGCGAGATGCTCGACGACCGCAACCGCGAGCTGGCCCAGGTCACGCGCGTGGACGACGTGATCGTGAGCGACCGGATCCTCAGCCTGATGCTCACGCAGCTCTCGGAGAACGAGCGGCTCGCGGCGGTGTTCGGCGAGCTGTTCGCCGCCGACGGGTCCGAGATCTACCTGCGCCCGGCGGGGGAGTACGTGAAGCTCGGGCGCACGGTGTCGTTCGCGACGGTCGTAGCGGCCGCCGCGCGGCGCGGCGAGGTGGCCGTGGGCATCCGCGTGCCGGGCGACTCCGACGACCCCCGCGGCTACGAGCTCAACCCGCCCAAGTCGCGGCGCGCGCGCTTCGGCGAGGACGACCGCGTGATCGTGCTGGCGGAGGACTAGGCGCGCCGCTCAGGCCGGGCGGCCGGCCTGCCGATCAGGGGCTAAGCTCAAGCGCTCCCCGCCCAGTTAGCTCAGTTGGTAGAGCACTTCCATGGTAAGGAAGGGGTCGCCGGTTCGAGTCCGGCACTGGGCTCTCGCCGCGCGCCTTTGAAGGTGCAAGTGACCGGTCTCACGGAAACGCGCGCCGCTGCCGACACTACCCTCGGGTGTAGCGATGACCTCCGAACGCTCACAGGCCTACGGCCGCGTCACCAAGCTCGTGGACGATCTGTCCGCCAGCAAGCTGCACCCCGCCGAGCAGCAGACGATCCGCGACGCCGCGGACGCGCTGTTCTTCTGCGAGGACGTCGGGGCCGACCCGGACGCCCGCGCCGCGCTCGACGCCGTCGAGCGCCTGATCGCCGGCCTCGTCGAGGCCGAGCGCTTCACGCCGGAGACCGCCGAGCGGCTCCGTGCGGACATCGAGGGCTGCGGCCCGCTCCAGCCGGCCGCCCTCTAGGCGCCCCGCCCTCTAGGCGCCCCGGCCATGGCCCCCGGCGCTTAGGATGCGCCCCCGATGCGCATCGCGATCGTCGGCGCCGGACCGTCTGGCCTCGCCGCCCTGCGCGCTCTGACGGGCGCCGGCTTCGACGCCGTCGCGTTCGAGCGCGGCAACCGGGTCGGCGGCGTCTGGACGCTCGAGGAGCGGCCCACCGCCGCCTACCGCTCGCTGCACCTGATCACGAGCCGGGCGCGCACGGAGTTCTCCGAGTACCCGATGCCGGCGGGCACGCCCGACTACCCGAGCCGCGACGCGGTCGGCCGCTACATCGAGGGCTACGCCGACCACTTCGGGCTGCACGACCGGATCCGGCTCGGCGCCGAGGTGACCGGCGCGCGCCGGCTCGACGGCGGCGGCTGGGAGGTCGAGCTCGGCGGCGGCGAGGCCGAGCGCTTCGACGCGCTGGTGGTGGCGAACGGCCACAACGAGGTGCCGAAGTGGCCGGAGCCGCCGTACCCCGGCGAGTTCGCCGGCCGCCAGCTCCACGCGCTCGACTACGACGACCCCGACGAGCTGCGCGGGCGCCGGGTGCTCGTGGTGGGCATGGGCAACAGCGCGATGGACATCGTCACCGACGCCTCGTACGTGGCCGACCGCGCCCTGCTCTCGGTGCGCCACGGGAGCTGGGTGATCCCGAAGCGCCTGCTCGGCAAGCCGGCCGACCAGGTGGTGCGGCCGTGGGTGGCGGTGAACGTGCCGTGGTGGATCCGCCAGCCGCTCTCGGAGGCGCTGCTGCGGATCACGGTCGGGCCGCCGGAGCGCTACGGGCTGCCGGCGCCGGACCGCGGGCTCTTCCAGTCGCACCCGACGATCACCGACACGGTGCTCAGCCGGATCAGCCACGGCGAGATCTCCCCGAAGCCCGGCATCGAGCGCTTCACCGGCGCCGGCGTGCGCTTCGCCGACGGCAGCGAGGAGGAGGTCGACACGATCGTTTGGTGCACCGGCTACGCGGTCGAGATCCCGTTCCTTCCCCAGGACGACGTAGGGTCTGACCCCCGCGAATTGCCGCTCTACAAGCGGGTCTTCCACCTCGAGCACGACGATCTGTTCTTCATCGGGCTGATGCAGTCGACCGGCAGCGCGTTCCCGATCGTCGAGCGCCAGTCGACGCTCCTGGCCGAGCACCTCAGCGGCCGCTGGGCGCCGCCGCCGCCCGCCGAGATGCGGGCCGAGCCCGCGCGCCGGCGCGAGCGCGCGCTCAAGCGCTGGGGCGAGCACGGGCGGCCGTCGATGCGCGTGGACTTCGACCTCTACATGCACGAGCTGGCCGAGGAGATCGAGGCCGGTCGCGAGCGGGCGGCGGGGCGGGTCGCCGCGTGAGCCGGCGCGCGCTGGTGACCGGCGCCAGCGGTGCGTTCGGCACGGCACTGCGGTCGGAGCTGAGCTCGCGCGGCTGGACCGTCGCCGGACTCGACCTGCGGCCCGACTCGGACGCCGTCGTCGAGTGCGACGTGACCGACGACGGCGCCGTCCCGGCGGCCGTGGCCGCGGCGGTCGAGCGCCTCGGCGGCGGCCTCGACCTGCTCGTGAACAACGCCGGCATCGGCGGCCCCGCCTCGGCCGGTCAGCCGCCCACCGAGCGCGTGCGCCTGATGCTCGACGTGAACCTGCTCGGCGCGTGGCGGGTCACGGCGGCGGCGATCGACCACCTGGTCGAGTCGCGCGGGCGCGTGGTGATGATCGCCTCGCGGATGTCGTTCATCGGCCTGCCGCTCGGCGCCGCCTACGGCGTCTCCAAGCGCGCGCTGGTCGCCTACGCGGACGCGCTGCGAGCCGAGTACGGCACCCACGTGGCGGTCAGCTGCGTGCACCCCGCCTTCGTCCGGACGCCGATCCACGACTCCACGCGCGAGGCGGGACTGAGGCTCGAGGGCTTCTCGCGCGAGGAGCCGATCGAGCGCGTGATGGCGGCGATCGTCAAGGCGGCCGAGTCCCCGAAGCCGCCCCGCGACATCGCCGTCACGCGCGGGGGCGCGCTCCAGATCGCGGTGGCGCGGCACCTGCCGGGCGTGGTCGACCGCGCGGTCGCCAGGCGCATCGCGAAGAGCGTCGCAGCCGGGGACCTCGACGGCGCCGAGCTCGCCGCCGGCCTGCGCGAGCGCCACACCTAGGCGCGCCGGCGCTCATCACCCCCCTAATGGAGGGCTAAAGCCCCTGCTCAGGGCGCCGATACCTGGGGCAGTTAGGGCCAGCTTGCTGGCATCCCCCAAGTTCTCTCAGGAGGAATGACAATGCTGCGGAAGCTCCGTGAGCGCATGTCGGACGAGAGGGGCTTCACGCTCATCGAGCTCCTCGTCGTCATTCTGATCATCGGCATCCTCGCCGCGATCGCCCTGCCGGCCTTCCTGGGCCAGCAGGAGAAGGGCCAGGACGCGGACGCCAAGTCCTCGGCTCGCAACCTGGTCAGCCAGGTCGAGTCGTGCTTCGCGACCGAGCAGACCTACGTCTCTTGTAACGAGGCGGCCGAGCTCGGCGACACCGGTCTCAAGATCGGTACCGCCAACGGCGAGGTCCAGGTCACGGCCGCGACCGCGTCGACCTACACGGTCGCCGCGAAGTCGAAGGCGACCACCGGTGGCGTGCACACGTTCACCATCGCCAAGGGCACCGACGGGACGAGCACTCGTTCCTGCACCCCGACCGGCGAGGGCGGCTGCCCGAACAACGGCGAGTGGTAAGCCACTAACCGTTTCGCAGGTTGTACGAGAGGCGGGCTTCGGCCCGCCTCTCGGCTTTTC
>DASVWC010000065.1:0-18152 GCA_036389835.1 Thermoleophilaceae bacterium
CGTCGGCGGCGGGGATGCCCGCCTCGACCGCGGCCTCGATCCACGCCTTCGACATCGGGTTGCCGGAGCGGTTCTCCGAGACGGCCAGCGGCCCGCCCGCGCCGTGGTGCTCCGACGCGCCGCGCTCGTTGTCCTCCGCGCGCTTGAAGTACGGGAGCAGGTCGTCGTAGCCCCAGCCGTCGCCGACGAGGTCGCGCCACTCGTCGTAGTCCGCGCGGTTGCCGCGGATGTAGACCATCGCGTTGATCGACGACGAGCCGCCGAGCGTCTTCCCGCGCGGCAGGTAGATCCTCCGCCGGTCGAGGAACGGCTCGGGCGCCGTCGAGAGGTCCCAGTCCACGTCGGTGCGGCCGAGCTTCAGGAACCCGAGCGGGACGTGGATGTTGTCCTTGACGTCCGGCGGGCCCGCCTCGATCAGCAGCACGCGGACGTCGGGGTCCTCGGTGAGGCGCGCGGCCAGCACGCAGCCGGCCGAGCCGGCGCCGACGATGACGTAGTCGTACATGCCCGGATCCTCCGGGCGGACGGGGACTACGTCAAGGCGTGTTCGCCGAGGTGGGCGTACAGCGGGTAGCGCTCGGCGATCGCGTTGACGCGCTCGGCCAGCTCGGCGCGGCGGGCGTCGAACTCCGGCGTCAGCGCGACGGCCATGATCTCGCCGACCTCCCGGAAGTCGTCGGCGACGAGGCCGCGCGTCGCGAGGGCAGGCGTGCCCACGCGCAGGCCGCTCGACACGGCCGGCGGGCGCGGGTCGAACGGGACGGCGTTGCGGTTCACGGTGATGCCGATCTCGTGCAGCCGGTCCTCGGCCTGCTGGCCGTCGAGCTCGGACTCGCGCAGGTCAGCCAGCACGAGGTGCACGTCGGTGCCGCCGGTGAGCACGTTGACGCCGTGGCCCGCGCCGAGCAGCTGCTCGGCCACCAGCTTCGCGCCCTCGACGGTGCGCTGCTGGCGCTCGCGGAACGCCTCGGTGGCGGCGATGCCCAGCGCGACCGCCTTGCCCGCGACGACGTGCATGAGCGGCCCGCCCTGCTGGCCGGGGAACACGGCGGAGTTGATCTTCTTCGCGTGCTCCTCCTTGCAGAGGATCATCCCGCCGCGGGCGCCGCCGAGCGTCTTGTGGATCGTCGTCGTGACGACGTGGGCGTGGGGGACCGGGCTCGGGTGCTCGCCCGCGGCCACGAGGCCGGCGAAGTGGGCCATGTCGACCATGAGCAGGGCCCCGACGCTGTCGGCGATCTCCCGGAAGCGGCGGAAGTCGAGCTGGCGCGGATAGGCCGACCAGCCGGCCAGGATCAGCTTGGGCTTGGAGTCCTCGGCGAGCTGGGCGAGCTCGTCCATGTCGATGCGCGAGTCCTCCTCGCGCACGCCGTAGGCCACGATGTCGTAGAGGCGGCCGGAGAAGTTGATCTTCATGCCGTGCGTGAGGTGGCCGCCGTGGTCGAGCTTCATGCCGAGCACGCGGTCGCCCGGGTCGAGCAGGGCGTGGTAGACGGCGTTGTTGGCCTGCGCGCCGGCGTGCGGCTGCACGTTCGCGTGCTCGGCGCCGAACAGGGCCTTCGCGCGCTCGATCGCGAGGTTCTCCGCGACGTCCACGAACTCGCAGCCGCCGTAGTAGCGGCGGCCCGGATAGCCCTCCGCGTACTTGTTCGTGAGGACCGACCCCTGGCAGTCGAGGATCGCCTGCGGGACGAAGTTCTCGGAGGCGATCATCTCGAGCGTCGCGTCCTGGCGGCGCAGCTCGTCGTCGAGCACCTGGGCGATCTCGGGATCGATCTCGGCGACCGGCCGGGTCTGGAAGTCGGGCGGCAGATCCGTCATGAGATCACCGTACCAGCGGCCCCGGAAGCCGCCCGCGGAAAGGGCGACGCCGGCGCTCCGAGGGGGTGAGCGCCGGCGCCTGTGGGGAAGGTTCGTCAGGAGTTGCCGATGACCTCGGCGAGCGCGTCGACCACGGCGGGGTCGAACTGCGAGCCGGCCTTCGCGCAGACCTCGGCGAGCGCCTCGTCGACGTCCATGGCGTCGCGGTACGGCCGGTCGGCGGTCATCGCCGCGTACGCGTCGCAGGCGCAGATGATCCGGCTCGCGAGCGGGATCCGCGCGCCGGAGAGGCAGTCGGGGTAGCCGCTGCCGTCCCAGCGCTCGTGGTGGAAGCGGACGACGGTGGCCACGGCCTCGAGGCCGGGGATCGCCGAGAGCGTCTCCGACCCCCACGCCGCGTGGCACTTGATCGTCTCGTACTCCTCCTGGTCGAGCGGCCCCGGCTTGTGCAGGACCGCGTCGGGCACGCGGATCTTGCCGACGTCGTGCAGGCGCGCGGCGAACTCGAGCTCCACCAGCGCGGCCGCCTCGAGCCCCAGCAGCCTGCCGACCGCGCAGGCGAGCCGCACGACGTCCTCGGAGTGCTCCGCGGTGCGCCGGTCGCGCATGTCCATAGCGGCCGCCAGCGCCTCCACGTGCGCCTTCATGAGGTCGTCGAACTGGCGCCTGTCCTCGGAGTGCTCGAGCGCGGCGGCGGCGAGGTCGGCGAGCTCCGCCAGGAGCAGCAGCTCCTCCTCGCCGAACGTGCGGTCCGGGTCGCAGGAGCCGGCCACGAGGGCGCCGTCGACGCGCCCGTTCCAGCGCACGGGCACCGCCGCCCCGGCGCAGCCGGCACCGGCGGGCGCGTCGAGCGGCCGGACCAGCTCGGCGAAGTCGTCGGTGAGCATCGGCGCGTCCTGGGCGAGCACCTCGCCGACGGCGCACTCGTCGCTGCCGAAGCGGCAGCCGAGCGCGTCCCAGGGCAGGCCGTGCGCCGCGGCGGAGATCATCAGGCGCGGATCGCGGCGGTCGCGCACGAAGATGCAGGAGATCTCAACGCCCGCGATGCGGCAGATCTGCTTCGCGAGCCGCTCGAGGACGAGCGCCGCGTACCCGCTCTCGCGAGCAGGGGCGACCACGGCCGTGTCGACCGGGTCGAATCTGCGCTGTTGGCCTCGCCTCGGCATCGTCCCTTGCCTCACGAACGATCACCTCGATCGCCCGGGCGAAAACTCGAACAGTCGTCTAGGAACCGCGTACGGGTCCGCGCACCATGACCTCTATCCCTCTCCCTCAGCGACCCCACTAGCGCCGTTTGATACCGGCGGCCTTCCCAGGGCTGGCGTCGCAATTGATTAAGCACAATGTTTCCGCCAAGGACGGTGAGAAAACTTGTTCGAGCGCAATTTTCTGCCCACTTCCCCCAACCGGCGGATCGCGTCGGCTCCACCGGCCGGGCATTCAGATGAGCTCGGCGAGCCGCGCGGCGCTCAGCGCGCCCTCGCGCAGCACCACGTATCCGCCGCCGTCCTCGTACCCGCTGAGGTCGACGACGGTCGACGGCGTGCCGGGGAGCTCGCCGCCGTCGAGTTCGGCGCCGGCGCCGGCGCGGATTCCCGGGTCCACGTCAGCGAGCCGGCGCGGGTCGGACCCGCCGCTCGGGTTGGCGCTCGACTGGAGCACGGGTCGCGCGATGGCGAGCATCGGCGCGAGCTCCGGGGGCAGCCCGGGGAGGCGGATCCCGAGCCTCCCCGGCTCCGGCCCGCAGGCGAGCGGGTAGAGCCGGCGGGGGTTCGGGACGATCGCGGTCACCGGCCCGGGCAGCAGCTTCGAGATCGCGGCGCGCGTGCGCGGCCCGAGCGGCTCGAGCGCCGCCATGCACTGCTCGGGGTCGAAGAACATGACCGCCGCCGGGCGATCCTGCGGGCGGCCCTTCAGCTCGTAGAGGCGGCGCACGCCCGCGGCCGACTCCGCGTCGGCGGCCAGCCCGTAGACGGTGTCGGCGGGAAACAGGCCGACCCCACCCTCCGCGAGCGCGCGCTCGAACCGCTCGACCTCCTCGGCGGTCACGGCACGCACCCGACGGTCACCCGCTCGCGGCCCGCCAGGTCCGCCCGGCTGTGCGCGGCCGCGAGCATCCGCCTGACGAGCGCCGCCTGCGCCGGGGAGTGCTCCAGCGCCACCCGGAGGCCGGCCGGAGCCGAGTCCACCAGCGAGCGGATCGCGTCGAGCCCGTCGCGGCCCGCGACGAGCGCCTCGCGCGGCTCGAAGCGGGTGATCTCGGGCGCGAGCGTCTTCCACTCGTCCCTGCGCACGTAGGGCAGGTTCGCGACGACCAGGTCGGCGCCTCGCGCCGGCTCGGTCAGCCCGCGGCCGTGCTCCACCGGCACGGCCAGCCCGAGCCGGACGGCGTTCGCCCGGGCGACCGCGACGGCGTCCTCCGACGCGTCGGACGCCGAGACGACCAGGTCCGGCCGCTCGCTGGCGATGGCGAGCGCGACGGCCCCCGAGCCCGTGCCCACGTCGTGCACGCGCGCGCCGGCCGGCAGCTCGAGCGCGACCTCCACCAGCAGCTCGGTCTCCGGCCGCGGGATCAGCACGCGCCGGTCCACCGCCAGCTCGACGTGCCGGAAGCCGCGCCGCCCGAGGACGTACGCGACCGGCTCGCGCCGGGCCCGGCGCCGCACGAGCTCCCCGATCGCTCGCGCGGCCGGCGGCTCGACCGCCATCGCCGGATCCAGGTGGAGGCGCTCGCGCTCCACGCCCAGCGCGTGCGCGATCAGCAGCTCGGCATCGAGGCGGGGCGCGTCGCATCCGGCGGCGCGCAGCGCGCCCGCCGCCGCCTCCACCGCCTCGCGAACGGTGCCGACCGCCGTGGCCATCGCGGCCTCAGCCGACGAGCGAGCTGGACTCGAGCTTGCGCCGCTTCTCGTCGGCCTCGAGCGCCGCGGTCAGCTCGTCGAGCTCGCCCGCCAGGATCGCCGGGAGGTTGCCGCGCGTGAGCTTCACGCGGTGGTCGGTCACGCGGTCCTGCGGGAAGTTGTAGGTGCGGACCTTCTCCGACCGCTCGCCGCTGCCCACCTGCGACTTGCGCTCCGCGGACAGCTCGGCCTGCTGCGCGGCGAGCTCCTGCTCGTACAGGCGCGCGCGGAGCACGCGCATCGCCTTCTCGCGGTTCTGGAGCTGCGACTTCTCGTCCTGCATCGAGACCACGAGCCCGGACGGCTTGTGCGTGATCCGGACGGCGGAGTCGGTGGTGTTGACCGACTGCCCGCCGGGCCCCGACGAGCGGTAGACGTCGATCTGGAGGTCGTTCGGGTCGATCCGCACGTCGACCTCCTCGGCCTCGGGCAGCACCGCCACGGTGGCCGTGGAGGTGTGGATCCGCCCCTGCGACTCGGTCTCGGGCACGCGCTGGACGCGGTGCGTGCCGCCCTCGTACTTGAACACGCTGTAGGCGCCGCGGCCGCGAATCGCGAACGTGTACTCGCCGTCGGCGGTCGAGAGCGCCTCGGCCTTGAAGCCGCGCCGCTCGGCGTAGCGCGAGAGCATTCCGTAGAGGTCGCCGGCGAACAGGCCGGCCTCCTCGCCGCCGGTGCCGGCGCGGACCTCCACGATCACGTCCTTCTCGTCGGCTGGGTCGGGCTCCACGAGCGCGAGCCGGATCTCGTCCTCGAGCTCCGACAGCCGGGCCTCGGAGCTGCGCAGCAGCTCGCGCAGCTCGGCGTCCTCGCCGTCCTCGAGCAGCTCGCGCGCGCCGGCGGCGTCGTCGGCGGCCTTGCGCCACTCGACGGCGAGCTCGTGGGCGGGCTCGATCTGCCGGTAGGCGCGGCCGACCTCGGCGTAGCGCTCGCGGTCGCCGATCACCTCGGGATCCGACATCTGGCTCGAGAGCTCCTCGAAGCGGGTCTCGATCTGCTGTACGAGCTCCTCGACCATGCCGTCGAGGTTAGTCCGGGTCAGCGACGCATCAGGCGCCCGACGGCTCCCATCAGCTCGTCGGCCTGCGCGTCCGGCGTCGGCGGGCCGCTCCCCTCGCCGATCAGGCAGTGCCGCGTGTGGCCGTCGAGGAGGCCGAGCGCGATCTTGTCGAGCGCGGCCTGCACCGCCGAGATCTGCGTGATCACGTCGACGCAGTAGCGGTCGTCCTCCACCATCTTCGCCACGCCCCGGACCTGGCCCTCGACGCGGTTGAGCCGCTTGAGCAACTGGTCCTTGCTGGCCGAATAGCCGCGCACGGCGGCCTCGGTCGTCATTGGGTCGCCAACACGATCGTGCCGAAGACGAAGGCGACCGCGGCGATCGCCCCGACCAGCTTGACCGGCGGGCCGCCGTGGATCCCCGTCTCGTGCACCGCGACGTGGCCCTTGCCGCGCGCGATCAGCGCGCGGTTGACGGGCATGGCCACCGCCCCGGCGATCACCAGCGCGAACGACAGGCTGCCCCAGAACAGGACGTCGCCGAGACCGGCGTCCATCGCGCCGGGGATCACGAGGAGGATGAGGTTGTCGACCAGCTCCATCGTCGCGATGCTGAGCGTGTCCGACGCCAGCGCGATCGGCACGACCGCGGCGAGCGCGAAGCCGGCGCGCAGCAGCGGCAGGCTCGTGAGGCCGTAGCCGAAGAGGAAGGCCAGGACGATCGCGAGGGCGATCGTGGCGCCGTTCGAGAAGTCGAGTGCTGTGCCGATGGCCACGCCCGCGACCTCGCCGATGGCGCAGCCGGTCAGGCAGTGCAGCGTCGCGCTGATCGCGACGCCGGTGAGCGCCCGCCCGGAGGTGGGCATCTCGTGGTGGTGGTGATCGTGGTGGTGGTGTGCGTGCGTCGTGGTCACGCGCCGCAGTATACCCCATAGGGGTATGACGGCTAGGCCACGACCTCCATTCCGACCCTGTCCTCCTCGCTCGCCTGCTCGGGGTTCTCCACCGCGAGCACGGCCTCGAGTGCGGCGATCGCCACCGCGAGCTGGGACAGGTCGGGCTCGCGCGTGGTGAGCTTCTGGAGCTGCATGCCGGGCGCCATGAGGATCTGCGCCCAGCGCTTGTCGCGCTTCTTCCCGAAGAGCTTGATCACCTCGAAGGCGAGGCCGGCCACCAGCGGGATCCCGATCACGCGCGATGCGAACAGGATCGGCAGCGACGGCGTGCCGAGCGGGGCGAACACCACGATCGCCACGATCATCACGATCAGCAGGAAGCTCGTGCCGCAGCGCGGGTGGAGCCGCGAGAACTGCTTGGCGTTCTCGGGGGTGAGCGGCAGGCCGCTCTCGTAGCAGGAGATCGTCTTGTGCTCGGCGCCGTGGTACTCGAACACGCGCTGGAGCTCGCGCATCCGGGATATCGCCCAGAGGTAGCCGAGGAAGATCGCGATCCGGATCAGCTTCTCGACCACCACGAACACCAGCGAGTTCGGCAGCGAGTCCTTGAAGATGCTCGTGAGGCCGGCCGGCAGCAGGAAGAAGAGCCCGATCGCGAGGGCGAGCGAGAAGATGATCGTGCCGACCCACATGCCCTTGCCGATCTCCTCGTCGTGCGAGGCGGCCTGGGCGTCGGCGGAGATGCCGAGGGCCCTGAAGCCGATCTTGAGGGACTCGCCGAGGGCGACGACGCCACGGACGATCGGCAGCCGCAGCGCCTTGTGGCGCTTGAGGGCGGAGACGAGCGGCTCGGAGACGACCTCGATCTCGCCACGCGCGGGCTCGCGCATGTCGCGCTCCTCGCCCTGCGCCTTCTGCTCCTCGGAGAGCTTGCGGACCGCCACCGCCCAGACGGAGACGCCGCGCATCATCACGCCCTCGAGGACCGCCTGACCCCCGATCGGGGCGTCCTTGCGGGCCTGGAGCCCCTGCGCCGTGTCGGCGGTCCCGCTCACAGTTCGCATGCTATCGGCGCTTTGTACGGGGACCGTAAGGGTCAGCAGCGAGCGCGCAGCTCGTTGTCTTCCTCGACGGTCTCCGGCACGACCTCGGCCCGGTCCACGATCGCGCGCAGCCGCGAGCAGTGCGGCCCGGTGAACTTGACGGTCGTGAACTCGCCGGCCTGGAGCAGGTCGATGGTGCGGGTGTCGACCAGCGCGCCGTCGGCGATCAGGCTCACCGGCACCGACTTCGCCTCGCCCTGCCCGGTGTTTCCGACCGAGACCGAGTAGACGGCGGTCTTCTCGGTCGAGCCCGGCGCCAGCCGGACGGCGCCCAGGACGAGGTTGGGCAGCGCGCCGTCCTGCACGCAGGTGCCGGACTCGCGCTCCTCGCGGCGGACGACCTTGCCCCGGGCGTTGTAGTAGCGGAACTGCACGAGCACGCTGTAGGTGACGCCCGACGAGAGGCCCTTGATCGTCTGCGCGTAGGAGAAGTCCCTGACGCCCACGCGGCTCTTGCGCCAGGGCGCGAGCTCGGGCGCCGCGACGGGGTGGGCGGCCTCGGCGCCCGGCGTGCGCTCCAGCAGCTGGAAGCGCATGGCCATGCGCGCCACGTTCTTGCCGCCGCGCATCCGGGCCGCGAACGTGGCCAGCCGCATCTCGGGTGCCTTGCCGGTCCGGCACTCGGCGATCTTCACCGCGGGGACGGCGGCCCGGGCCGGCGACGCGAGGGCGCCGAGCAGCAGGGCCGTGGCGAGCAAGGGTGCGAGTCCGCGCTTACGCATGGCGATCTTGGAACAGGTCAGCTGCGCTGTAGTTGCGGTTGGGTCCGGGTCAGGACCCGGCGCGGCCGCTGCGCGCCTGGCGCCGGCGGAAGCGCTCCACCCGGCCGCCCGTGTCGACGAGCTTCTGCTTGCCCGTGTAGAACGGGTGGCAGGCCGAGCAGATCTCGACGTGCAGCTCGGACTTGGTCGAGCGGGTGGTGAACTCGTTACCGCAAGTGCAGCGGACCTGTGCCTCGACGTACTCCGGATGAATGTCCGCCTTCATGCGATCGAGTGTAGAGGCGGCGACTACCTGCGCACGAGCGCGCTGAGCCGGCGTCGCATGCGCCGCCACCAGGCGCGCAGGCCGCGGTCGCGCCGCTCGGGGTCGGGCTGCGCGACCCGGACGAGCGCGACCCAGTCCTCGAGCGGGAGCCGGCCCTCGATCAGGCGCGCGAGCGCGGACGTGATCGGCGCGGAGACGCCCGCCCGCTCGATCGCGCGCGCCAGCAGCGGGACCGTCTCGAGCGACTCGACCGCCTGCCCCAGCCGCTCGGGGATCTCCGCCGCCGGGACGCCCTCGGCGAGCAGCTCCCCGGCGCTGCGGTTGCGCGACCTCGGCGCCATCGCCGTGGCCACGAGGTCCCCCACGCCGGCGCGGCCCAGGAACGTCCGGGCGCGGCCGCCGCGCGCCTGCGCGAGCGCGGCGACCTCGCCGAAGATGTCGGCGGCGGCCATACCGGCCGCGTTGAGGCCCAGCGGCTCGGTGGCCCCGGCCGCGAGCGCGGCCGCGTTCTTGGCGCAGCCGGCCAGCTCCACCCCGACCGGGTCGGTCGAGACCTCGCAGACCACGCCGGCGTTGCGGAACACGGCGGCCACGGTCTCGGCCAGCAGCGGCGGCTGCGCGGCGCAGATCAGCCCGGCCCCGCCCTCGACCATCTCCTTCGCGTGCGCCGGGCCGCCGACGCACGCCACCCGCTCCACGCCGAAGGCGCGGTCGAGCACCTCCGTGGGCGGCGTGCCGTCGGGCGGCACGAGGCCCTTGGCGAGCGACACGACGCCGGCGCGCTGGTTGACGCCCTGGCGCTCGAGCTCGGCGATGGCCTCGGCGATGCCCTTCGACGGCACCGCGACGAACACGAGGTCGGCGCGGTGGAACTGGTCGTCGCGGTTGCCCAGCGGGCGGACCTTGAGCCGGTCGGGCAGCCGCACGCCCGGGAGGTAGCGCTCGTTCTCGCGCGTCGCGGCGAGGCGCTCGGCCTGCTCCGCGGTGCGGCAGAGCAGGGTCGTGCGGAGATCCGCGCGCTCCAGCAGCAGGGCGACGGCCGTGCCGAACGAGCCGGCGCCCACGACCGAGGCGCGGCGCGCGTGGTGGCGGGGGCGGCGAGCGATGCTGGAAACTATCCCTCGGGCCGCGGCCGGTTACGGTGGGGTGGCGAGCCGAGCCGAGCCGAGGCGCCTACGTCTGCTGGTAGTTCGGGCCGTCGCCGCCCTCGGGGGGCGTGAGCCGCCCGCCCTTCGCGGTGATCGCGCCGCACTGCACGCAGTTCGACGGCGTGATCTGGAGGTCCACCGTCGTCCCCCTCAGCTCCTCGCGGCCGTTCTGGAACTTCTCCAGCACGTCGTCGGGCAGCTCGTAGACGTGCGCCGGGCACATGTTGCGCCAGAGCACCGCCAGCTCGACCGGCACCTGCTTCTGGATCCTGATGTGGTTCGGCGCGTCGTCGCGCGTGGCGTTGCCGGTGGCGAAGACGCTCGAGAGCTTGTCGAACGTGTACTTGCCGTCGGGCTTCGGGTACTTCCTGTCGCGCTCGCCGATGAAGACCGGCACGCCCGCGTCGTCGTGCGTGTGGAAGCGCGCCGGCGGGAAGCGCCCGCCCGAGAGCTCGAGCATGTTGGCGAGGATGCCGCCCACGAGGAACCCGTGGGCGAACACCTGGCGGTGGTTGCGCGAGCGGTGCAGGTCCTTCAGGATCACGCTGTCCTCGACCTTCTCCTGGTAGTTGGAGAGGTCGGTCGTGTCGCCGCGCTTGAGCGCCTCGAAGATCGCCTCGGCCGCGAACATGCCCGCGTGCATCGCGAGGTGCACGCCCTTGAGCTTGGGTACGTTGACCATCGAGGCGCTGTCGCCGGCGATCACCATGCCGGGTGCCCAGAGCTGCTTGGGCATGGCGAAGTAGCCGCCCGACGGGATCGTCTTGGCGCCCCACGCGACGCGCTTGCCGCCGTCGAGGATCTTCCTGACCAACGGGTGCTGCTTGAAGTCCTGGAGGATGTCGTGGACCGAGAAGGTCGCATCCTTGTAGTCGAGGCCGGCCACGAACCCGAGCGACACCTTGTCCTCGCCCATCGGGTAGATGAACGAGCCGCCGAACTCGCCGTACTTCTTGCTGAGGCGCAGCGGCCAGCCCATCGTGTGGATCACGCGGTCGAGCGGCTTGGTGACCTCCCAGACCTCCTTGACGGCGAGCTCCCACTGGGCGGGCTCGTCGCCGGCGATGCCGAAGTGGCCGAGCGCCGCGCCGGCGAGGTGGCCGGCGGTGCCCTCGGCGAGCACGGTCGCCTTCGCGACCAGGTCCGAGCCGGGCTCGAAGTTGCCGAGCTCCTCGCCCTCGCGCCCGCGGCCCTTGTCGCCCGAGCGCACGCCGCGCACCACCCCGTCCTCGACGAGCAGCTTGTCGGCGTTGGTCTCCGGGAGGATGTACACGCCCGCCTCCTCGGCCTTCTCGCCGAGGAAGCGCCCGAGCTGGGCGATCGAGGTCACGTGGTTGCCGTGGTTGCGGAACGGCGGCGGGGTCGGCACGAGCGGGATCCGCCGGCGCTTGGTCATGAAGTAGACCGAGTCCTTGTCGACCGTCCCGTAGGTCGGCCAATCGGACTCGTCCATGTCCGGGAACAGCTTGCGCATCGCGGACGGGTCCATCATCGCGCCCGACACCAGGTGCGACCCGGTGTTCTTGCCCTTCTCCACGAGCGCGACCGGCACCTCGCCGAGCGACTCGGCGAGCTGCGGGTCGTCCTCGAGCAGCTGCATCAGCCGGATCGCGCAGGCGAGCCCGGCCGGCCCCCCGCCGACGATCACGACGCCGACCTCGATCCGCTCGTCCTCGGGGTCGGTCGGCGGGCCGACGAACTCCTCGGGCGGATTGACGCGCGGCAGGTAGTCGAGCGGGGTCGCAGCCATGGCTAGCCGCCCTTCCGTGCCTTCACGGCCTCGGTGAGCTTGGGCAGGATCTTGTTCAGGTCGCCGACGATGCCGAGGTCGGAGAACTCGAAGATCGGCGCGTTCTGGTCCTTGTTGATCGCGACGATGTTCTCCGAGGACTGCATGCCGACCTTGTGCTGGATGGCGCCCGAGATGCCCGCCGCCAGGTACAGCTTCGGCGCGACCGTCTTGCCGGTCTGCCCGATCTGGGCGGCGTACGGATACCAGCCGGCGTCGACCACCGCGCGGGTGGCCGCGACGGCGCCGCCGAGCGCCTCGGCGAGCTGCTCGCACAGCTCGAAGCCCTCGGGCTTCCCGAGCCCGCGGCCGCCGGCCACGAGGATGTCGGCGTCCTCGATGTTCACGTCGGCGCCGCGCTGCTCGCCGCGCTGGACCATCGTGGCCTTGGTCGACCACTCCGAGAGCTGCACGTCGACGTCCTCCACCTCCGCGGAGCCGTCGCCGGCCTCGGTCATCTCGAACGCGTTGAGGCGGCCGATGATGATGCCGGGGCTGCCGATGTAGTCGACGTCCACGATCGCGGAGTCCTGGAGGATCGGGCGCTCGGCCACGAGCTTGCCGTCCTGGACCTTGACGGAGGTGACCTCCATCGTCACGCCGCCGTTGAGGCGGGCGGCGAGGCCGGCGCCGATCTCGAAGCCGAGCAGGCCGCCGCCGAACAGCGCGTAGTCGTAGCCGTTGTCCTGGATCACCTTGGCCATCGCGTCGACGACCGGGGCGCCGAGCCCCTCGGGGGCCTTCGCGCGGAAGACCTTCTTGGCGCCGTACTTGCCGAGCGACTGGCAGAGCTCGTCGGTGAGGTCGTCACCGCCAACGACCACCACGGCCGCCTCGACACCGAGCTCGCCGGCGAGCTTCGCGCCCTCTGAGACCGCGCCGAGCGAGTTCTTGTTGAACTCGCCCTCGTAGTGGAGTGCGTAGGTCAGGATCCCACTCATGCCAGGAGCTTCCTCTCGTCGAGCCAGGCGAGGATCTTCTCGACGGTCTCGTCGGTGTCCTCGTCCTCGATGATCTGCCCCGCTTCCTTCTGGGGCGGGGGGCTGATGGCGAGCACCGCGGTGCGCTTGCCCTCGCTGCCGACCTTGCCGGTGTCGATGTCGACGTCCGAGGTGGCCTTGGTGTCGAGCGGCTTCTTCTTCGCGCCCATGATCGCCTTGAGCGACGGGTAGCGCGGCTCGTTGATCGCGTCGCCGACGGAGATGACCGCCGGCAGCTCGACCTCGACCGTGTCGTAGCCGTACTCGGCCTGGCGCTCGCAGCGCAGCTTGCCGCCCTCCACGTCCATCTTGATGACCTGGGTGAGCGACGGCATCTGGAGGTGGTCGGCCACGACCGCGCCGATCGTGTAGCACTCGCCGTCGTCCGACTGCTGGCCGAGCAGCACCAGGTCAGGGCTCTCGGTCTTGAGGACCTGGGCGAGCGCGTAGCCGGTGGCGGCCACGTCGGAGTCCTCGAGCGCCGGGTCGGTCAGATGGACCGAGCGGTCGGCGCCGAGCGAGACGGCCTTGTGGAGCGCGCGCACGGCGCTCTCGGGGCCCATGGTCACGGCGACGACCTCCTCGACGTCCACCGCGCCGCCCTCCTTCACCTGCATGGCCGCCTCGATGGCGTGCGTGTCGAAGGGGTTCAGGTTCTTCTCACCGGAGCGGTCGAGGCGCTTGGTACCGGGGTCCATGCGCTTCTCGACTGCGGCGTCCGGTACCTCTTTTACGAGGACGCAGATCTTCAAGGGAAAGGCTCCTTCGGTAGGTGCGGCGGGCGATTCTAGCGAGTTGACTGACGAGTCAATCGCTTCGCCGGGAGCGGTCCGCTGCGCAATGCGGGAGCGAGATCGGCCCTCGCGGCGACGCTTGGGACATTTGGGCCGCTATGGGGCCCAAACGTCACACTCGTCCCCGGCGAGGGCCGATCTCCGGCTCGGAGGGCTACGCGGCGGCCGGCTCCGGGATGCGCCCGCCGTCGCGCCCGGCGCGCTCGGCCTCCGGCTGCGTGCCGTGGTCGATGTCGCGCTCGTGGACGAGCCAGAGCGCCAGCAGCGCCCCGAGGATCGACAGGCCGCCGCCGAGCACGAGGATCTCGTTGAACCCGGCGAGGAAGCCCTCGCGGGCTGCGGTCTCGACCGTCTCGCGCGTGCCGGCCGGGAACGACTGGAGCGCCGCGTCGAGGTTGCCGGAGGAGGTGGCCTCCACCAGCTCGCGCGGGTGGTCGCCGGTCGCGGCCGGGGTGCCCGCCGCGAGCTGCTCGACCTTCTCCGCGCCGCGGCCGAGGAAGACCGCGCCCCAGGCCGCGATCCCGACCGCGACCCCGACCTGCCGGAACGTGTCGTTGATCCCCGACGCCATCCCGCTCTGCTCCTTGGGCACCACGCTCAGCGCCACGTCGGCGATCACCGGGTTGAGCAGTCCGACCCCGACGCCCGCCAGCAGGAAGCCGCCGAGCAGCGTGGTCCACTCGGACCCGGCGTCGACCCCGGACATCAGCAGCAGTCCGCCGCCCGCGATCGCCAAACCCGCCGCGAGCATGCCGCGCGCGGGCACCCGGGCGAGCATCGCGCCGGCGATCGGCGCCACGAAGAAGCTCGCGAGTGTGATCGGCAGGTACCGGATGCCGGCCTCGAGTGGCGAGTGCCCGAGGAAGCTCTGCAGGTACAGCGTGAGGTACAGGAACAGCGCGAACATCGAGCCCGACACCGCGAAGGCGGCGAGCTGCACGCCGGTGAACGTGCGGTTGCGGAACAGGTGCAGCGGGAGCATCGGCTCCGCCACCCGCCGCTCGATGGCCACGAAGGCCGCCAGCAGGACCGCCGCGCCCGCGAGCAGGGCGACGATCGGCGTGCTGCCCCAGCCCTCCTCGTTCCCGCGCAGCAGCGCGAGCACCAGCGCGAACAGGGCCGTGCTGAAGGTCGCGAGGCCGGCCCAGTCGATCCGCGTCGCGTCGGGGTCGCGCGACTCGCGCAGCCGCGCGTAGGTGACCGCGATCGCCGCGATCCCGATCGGCACGTTCAGGAAGAAGATCGACTCCCACCCGAGCGAGTCGGTCAGCGCGCCGCCGACCAGCGGGCCGATCGCCACGGCAATGCCGATGCTGGCGCCGTAGACGCCCATCGCCGTGCCACGCTCGCGGCCGCCGGGGAACTCCTGCGCGACCAGCGCCAGCGACACCGCGAACATCGCCGCGCCGCCGATGCCCTGGATCCCGCGCATGACGTTCAGGAAGGTCGGGTCCTGCGCGAGCCCTGCGCCCAGCGAGGCCAGCGAGAAGACGGCCAGGCCCGCCGCGAACACGCGGCGCCGGCCGATCCGGTCGGCCAGCGAGCCGGCCGTGAGCACGAGCGCCGCGAGCGCCAGCGCGTAGGCGTCGACGACCCACTGGAGCTCGGTGAAGGTCGCCCCGAGGTCCTCCTCGATCGACGGCAGCGCCGTGTTCACGACGGTGATGTCGAGCAGGAGCATGAAGGTGGCGACGCTGACGGCCGCCAGCGTCCACCACTTGCGGTTGTTGTCGCGCTGGGCCTGTGACATTCGAGATCCCTCCCTCTACAATTGGTCAGGTAGCTTGATAAAGGGACCTTACCATAAGGGAGCCTGACCAAATGGGTGATTCACGACACACAGGCGACGGCGCGGCGGCGGCCACCGCGGTCCGCGACCGCGAGCCCTGGAAGGTCCACGCCAACCGGCCCCTCCCCGCCCTCCTCGACCACGTCAAGGAGATGGCGGTCGGGCAGCTGCACGCGCGCCTGGCCGAGGAGGGCTTCCCCGAGATCCGGCCCGGCCACGGCTGCGTGTTCCGCTTCGTCGAGCCGGACGGCTCGCGCCTCACGGATCTGGCCGACAGGGCGGGGCTGACCAAGCAGGCGGTCGGCGAGGTCGTTACGGACCTCGAGCGGCTGGGTCACGTCGAGCGGCGCTCGTGCCCCGACGACGGCCGCGCCAAGATCATCCACCTGACCGGCAGCGGCCGCGAGGCGGTCGCGGCCGCGGAGCGGATCTTCGCCGACATCGAGGCACGCTGGGCGGCCGAGGTGGGCGAGCGCCGGATGGCGGACCTGCGCGCGACGCTCAACGCGCTCGTGGAGCTCGACCGCTCCGAGCGGCCGGACCAGTAGCGCGCGCTAGGCGCGGGCGCCCACGGCGCCCTGGATGAAGTCGATGATCTCCTGCGTCGAGGAGCCCGGCGTGAAGATCTCGGCCACGCCGAGCTTCTTCAGCTCCGGGATGTCCTCGGCCGGGATCGTCCCGCCGACCGTGACCACGACGTCCTCGGCGCCCTGCTCCTCGAGCAGCCTGACCACCTTCGGAACCAGCGTCATGTGGGCGCCCGAGAGGATCGACAGGCCGACCGCGTCGGCGTCCTCCTGGAGCACGGTCTCGGCGATCTGCTCCGGGGTCTGGTGGAGGCCGGTGTAGATCACCTCCATGCCCGCGTCGCGCAGGGCGCGGGCGATCACCTTCGCGCCGCGGTCGTGGCCGTCGAGGCCGGGCTTGGCCACCACGACTCGGATCTTTCGCTGCTGGGAGCCGGCTTCCACGGCCGGCGAGTCTACTTCTTGACGGTCAGGCGGATGATCATGTCCTCCGGGTGCTCCGCGCACACCACCACGTACTTGCCCGCCTTCTTGAAGCGGAACTTGTACGTACCGGAGGTCTTCTTCTCCGAGACGAGCTTCGGCAGCTTCCCGTCGCGCTCGGTGATCGTGTGCTCGTTGATCGTCTCGCCGGCCGCGCCGTCCGCGCCGACCCAGACCCACTTGACGACGTCGCCCACCTTGATCGTCTTCTTGGTCGGGCTGAAGAAGTCGTCGCCGGTCTTGACCGAGTACGTCTTGGCCACCGCCGAGGCGGGCAGGAGGGCCGCCGTGGCGGCCAGGGCGAGGAGGGTGCGCGTGGCTCTCAAAAGACTGGGGTCTCCGTGTAGCTGCCGAAAACGGTCTGGAGAGATTCGATGATCTCTCCTTCGGTTACGTGCGCGCGGGCGCAATTGATCAACGGCTCCATCAGGTTCGCGTCGCCCGCGGCCGCCTCCCTGAGCGCGCCCAGGGCCGCCTCCACGTCCTCGCCGCGCCGGCGCGCGCGAACGGCCTGCACGCGGCCGACCTGCTTGCCCTCGAGGGCGGGGTCGATCCTCAGGATCGGGGTCTCGTCGTCGAGGCTCTGGTAGCGGTTGACGCCCACCACGATCCGCTCGCCCGCCTCCACCTCGCGCTGGTAGCGGAACGACGCGTCGGCGATCTCGCGCTGCGGGTAGCTCTGCTTGATCGCCTCGACCATCCCGCCCAGCTCGTCGATCTTGGCGAAGTAGTCGTAGGCGGCCTGCTCCATCCGGTCGGTGAGCGCCTCCACGAAGTAGGAGCCGCCCAGCGGGTCGATCGTGTTCGTCACGCCGGTCTCGTGGGCGATCACCTGCTGCGTGCGCAGCGCGATCCGAACCGCGTCCTCGGTCGGGAGCGCGAGCGCCTCGTCGTACGAGTTCGTGTGCAGCGACTGGGTGCCGCCGAGCACGGCCGACAGGGCCTCCGTCGCGGTGCGCACGATGTTCACGAGCGGTTGCTGCGCCGTGAGCGACACGCCGGCGGTCTGCGAGTGGAAGCGCATCAGCAGCGACTTCGGGTCGCGCGCGCCGTAGGTGTCGCGCATCTCGCGCGCCCAGATCCGGCGCGCCGCGCGGTACTTCGCGATCTCCTCGAAGAAGTCGATGTGCGCGTTGAAGAAGAACGACAGCCGCGGCGCGAACTCGTCGGGGTCGAGGCCGCGCCGGATCGCCTGCTCGACGTAGGTGAAGCCGTCCTTCAGCGTGAAGGCCAGCTCCTGCTGGGCCGTGGAGCCCGCCTCGCGGATGTGGTAGCCGGAGATCGAGATCGGGTGCCAGCGCGGCATCCGCCTCGAGCAGAACTCGATCATGTCGCCGACCAGCCGCATGGCCGGGTCGATCGGGAAGCACCACTCCTTCTGGGCGATGTACTCCTTGAGGATGTCCGTCTGGATCGTGCCCGCGAGCCGCTCGGGCGGCGTGCCCTGCTTCTCGGCGGCCACGACGTAGAAGGCCAGCATCACCGCCGCCGGGGCGTTGATCGTCATCGACGTGGAGACCTCGCCCATCGGGATCCCGGCGAACAGGGTCTCCATGTCGTCGAGCGTGTCGATCGCCACGCCCTCGCGGCCGACCTCGCCCTCCGAGCGCGGGTGGTCGGAGTCGTGGCCCATGAGCGACGGCATGTCGAACGCCGTGCTGAGGCCGGTCTGGCCGTGGTCGAGGAGGTAGCGGAAGCGCTCGTTCGTCTCCTCGGCGGTGCCGAAGCCGGCGAACTGGCGCATCGTCCAGAGGCGCCCCCGGTACATCGACGGGTAGACGCCGCGGGTGAACGGAGGGCCGCCAGGGAAGCCGATGGCCTCCTGGCCGGGGAGGTCGGCCTCCGTGTACAGCGGCTTGACCGGCTCCCCGCTGAGCGTCGTGAACGGCGCGTCGCGCTCGGGCGTCAGCGCGTACGCCTCGCGCCAGTCGGCCTC
>DASVWC010000066.1:0-13398 GCA_036389835.1 Thermoleophilaceae bacterium
ATGCAGGTGAAGCCGGCCGACTACGGGCGCTGAGCCGGCGCCGGGGGGCGGGCCCGGCTAGCCGGTCACGCTGACCACGACGGTCCGGCTGCGCGGCCGGTCGTCGAAGTCGATCAGCACGACCTGCTGCCACGTCCCGAGCCGCAGCTCGCCGCCGAGCACGGGGAAGGTCTCGGACGGCCCCACGATCGCCGCCTTCATGTGGGCGTGCGAGTTGGAGTCGTGGTTCAGCCGGTTGTGCTCGTAGTCGCCCTCGCGCGGGATCAGGCGGTCGAGCAGCCGCTGGAGGTCCTGCACGCCGCCGGGCTCGTACTCCATCGTCGTGACGGCGGCGGTCGAGCCCGGCACGAACACGGACACGGTCCCGTTCTCGATGCCGGACTGCTTGACCACCGCGGCCACGCCCTCGGTCAGGTCGACGACGTGGCCGTCGCCCTCGGTCTGGAAGCGGAGCTCGCCGCCGTGGCTCGGGCTCAGGGCTCGCTCACCGGCGCGCTGAGCAGGCGGCGCAGCCGCTCGGCCTCGTCCGGTGCCATCGTGTAGCCGTGCTCGGGCTCCGGGTAGCGGCGCTCGCGCACGTCGGCCGCGAACGCCTCGACCCCGCCGACCATCGCCTCCCGCACGTTGCCGTAGCGCTTCACGAACCGGGCGACGTGCCCGTCGTAGATGCCGAGCAGGTCGTGGAAGACCAGCACCTGACCGTCCGTAGCGGGGCCCGCCCCGATGCCGATCACCGGCACCTCGAGCCGCGGCATGAGCGCCTCGGTGAGCGCCGACGGCACCGCCTCGAACACGATCGCGAAGCAGCCGGCCTCCTGGAGGGCGAGCGCGTCCTCGGCCACCTCGAGCGCGCGGTCGGCGGTCCGCCCCTGCGAGCGGTAGCCGCCGAGCGCCACGGCCGTCTGCGGCGTGAGCCCCACGTGCCCCATCACCGGGATCCCCGCGCCCGCGATCGCTCGGGCGCGCTCGGCGCACACGCCGCCGCGCTCGAGCTTGACCGCGTCGCAGCCGGCCTCCTTCACGAACCGCTGCGCGGTCCTGATCGCCTGCTCGTCCGACGCCTCGTACGACCCGAACGGGAGGTCGCCCACGAGCAGCGGCGTGGTGAGCCCGCGGCGCGCGGCCCCGGCGAGCACGAGCATCTCGTCGACGGACACCGGCACGGTGCTCGGGTAGCCGAGCACGGTCATCGCGCCGGAGTCGCCCACGAGCACCATGTCGACCCCGGCGGCCTCGGCCACCTGGGCGCTCGGGTAGTCGTACGCGGTGACCATCACGATCGGCTCGCCGAGCGCCTTCTTCTCGGCCAGCGTCGAGAGCGTGACCGTCGGGCGCTTGCGTGGGGGGGCGGGGGAGACCCGCGGGCCCGCGCTCATGCCAGCAGCTCCGCGACGGCGTCGTCGACCGTGACGATGCGGTTGTCCTCGTCCACGTGCACGACCCGCGGCTCGTACGACTCGAGCTCCGCCTCGTCGTACTCCGCGTAGGAGACCACGATCACGCGGTCGCCCGTGTGCACGAGCCGGGCGGCGGCGCCGTTGATGCACATGTCGCCCGAGCCGCGCTCGCCGGCGATCGTGTAGGTCTCGAAGCGGGCGCCGTTATCGATGTCGAGGACGTGCACGAGCTCGTGCTCGAGGATGTCGGCGGCGTCGAGCAGGTCCGCGTCGACCGTGATCGACCCGACGTAGTTGAGGTCGCTGCCGGTCACGCGGCCGCGGTGGATCTTCGACTTGAACATGGTGCGTCTCATGCGTGGTTCCCCCCGTTCGGGTCTCCCAGGATCGTGTTGTCGATGAGCCGCGCCCTCCCCACTCGCGCGGCGACTGCAAGAAGCGTCCTCCCGTTCACGCGCTCGGCCGGCGAGAGGTCGTCGGCGGAGCGCAGCTCCAGGTACTCGGGCTCGACCCCGCGCGCGTCCAGCTCGCGGCGAGCGGCGGCGAGGACCGAGGCGGCGTCGCGGCGGCCGTCGGCGACCGTGGCGCCGGCGGCCTCCAGCGCCCGGCTCAGCGCGAGGGCCCGCTGGCGCTCGTCGTCGCCCAGGTACGCGTTGCGAGAGCTCAGCGCGAGGCCGTCGGGCTCGCGGACCGTCGGCAGCACCTCGATCCGCACCTGCATGTCCAGGTCGCGCACGAGCCTGCGGATCACCGTGGCCTGCTGGGCGTCCTTCTGGCCGAAGTAGGCGACGTCCGGCTGCACCATGTTGAGCAGCTTGGTGACGACGGTCGTGACCCCCCGGAAGTGGCCCGGGCGGTGGGCGCCGCAGAGGATGCCGGTGAGCCCCCGCACCTCGACGGTCGTGTCGAAGCCGGGCGGGTAGACCTCCTCGTGCGCGGGCGCGAACATCAGGTCCACGCCCTGCTCGGCCGCCAGCTCCGCGTCACGCGCCTCGTCGCGCGGGTAGGCGTCGAGGTCCTCGCCCTCGCCGAACTGCGCCGGGTTCACGAACAGCGAGACGACGACCGTCGCGCAGTCGGCGCGCGCCTGGCGCATGAGGCTCAGGTGTCCCTCGTGAAAGAACCCCATCGTGGGGACGAAGCCGACGTCGCCGTTCGCGCGGCGGCCAGCGAGGGCGGCGCGCAGCTCGGCGACGGTCCGGACCGTCCTCATGCCGGCACCCTCACCAGTGCGCGCGTGCGCTCGGCCAGCTCGTCGAAGAGGGCGACCGCCTCCGGGCTCACGGCCTCCACCGCCGCTCGCTGGCGCTCGACGGTGGCCTCGTCGCCGCGGGCGATGGGCCCGGTGAGCGCGCCGGCGGGGCCGTGCTCGAGCCAGTTCTCCACGGTCTGGCGCACCAGCGGCCCGAGGAGCCTGCGCGCGTCCTCTGGCGCGATGCCGGCGCCGGCCGCGACGGACTCGGCGCTGGCCTCGAGCGCGAGCAGGAAGTTGGAGGCGATCGACGCGGCCGCGTGGTAGGCCGCGCGCTGGGAGTCGTCGATCTCGAAGGGCGTCATGCCGAGCGCGAGCGCCAGCTCGCGGGCGACGTCGGCCGCGCGGGGGGAGGAGCCCGCGATGGCGCAGCCGGCGCCGCGCAGGGCGGCCGCGGCGGAGTCTGCGGATGAATCCGCGGCGGAGCCGGGGGCCGAATCCGCGGCGGAGCCGGGGGCCGCATCCGTGGCGGCTTCGCCCCCGCCCCCGGCCACCGTCTGCAGCGGGTGCAGCCCGAAGACCGCCGCACCGTGCGCGGCCGCCGCGTCCAGGGCGGCGAGCGGCGTGGCCCCGCTCGTGTGGCCGACCAGCGCCGCGCGGCCGGCTACGACCGAGCACGCGGCCTCGATCTCGGAGTCGGGCACGCAGAGCAGCACGGCGTCGCCGGCGGGGACCTCGTCGCGGCCGGCGGGGCCGTCGACGGCGTACCCGGCGCGGGCGAGGCCGGCGGCGAGCGCGTGGCCCACGCGACCGCGACCCACGATCCCAACGCGGGCGAGCGTCCTCGGCGAACCGGCGGCGGCGGTCATCTCAAGTCGAAGGTGATTCCGGTGGGTCCGCTCCACTGGGGGTAGCGGCCTGTCCACAGGATACCCCCGACCGTCAGCCGGAAACGGCCCCGGCGCGCGCCGCCGCGCCGAGTGCGACCATTGTCACAGTGCGGGCGGGGCGTCGGGCAGTCGCGGTTCCTGTCGCCGCCTGCGTGGCGGCCGCGCTCCTTCCTGCCGCCGCGCCCGCCCTCGAGCGCCCGCTCACCCTCCTCTCGAGGCCCGCCCCCGGCGTGAAGGGCCAGGACGCCCCCGCCTTCCTCATCTCCAACGAGCAGCGGTCCTTCACCGCCGACCTGCTCGACCGCGAGGTCTCCGGCGGCCGCGCCCTGGTCCTCTCCGACCAGCGGCTCGCGGCCGCCGACACCGACGACAGCACCGACATCTACTGGCTCGACGGGCGCAAGCCGCGGCTCGTCAGCGGCGGCACCGGTCCGGTGGACGACGACGAGTACGTGTCGGTGAGCGCGATCTCGCGGGACGGGAAGGTGGTCGCCTGGGAGAGCGACGCCGATCTCGTGCCCGAGGACGCCGACCGCGGCTACAGCCGCGACGAGCCCTCGGGCGGGACCGAGAACCGCGACGTCTACGTGTCGCGCAACGGCCGGACCGTCCTGGCCTCGCGCGGCTCGAACGAGGACGAGAACGTGACGTTCGAGGCGATGACCGACGACGGCCGCGTCTACTTCTCGACCCGCCTGGCCCTGCTCCCGGAGGACACCGACACCTGGCACGACGTCTACGAGGACAGCGAGGCCGGCCTGCGGCTGGTGACGCCGCCGCACCCGCCCGGGGCGAGCGACGACACCGTCCTCCTGAAGGACGTCTCCGCGGACGGGAGGGTGCGGCTCTTCGCGAGCTGGGAGCGCTGGGCGCCCGACGACGTCGGCGACGGGCTGGACTACTACGTGCAGGCCGGCGGGCAGCTCGTCCGGATCACCCCGAACGGCGTGGGGGACGACTTCACGGCGCCCCTGATGAGCCGCGACGGCGCGCGCTTCGTCTACTCGACCGAGGTCGCGGAGACCCCCGACGACGCCGACGGGTCGGTCGACCTGTACGAGTGGACGCGGGCGGGGCTGCGCAAGCTGTCGCCGGGCAACGGACCGTTCGACCTGCTCTTCCCTCTGATCGAGAACAGCGTCAGCGCCGACCGCACGCGGGTGATCCTCAGCACCGGGGAGCGCCTCACCGCGGACGACCGCGACGACGAGATCGACGCGTACCTGGCGGTGGGCGGGAAGACCCGCCTGCTGGCACCCAGCAAAGCCGCCGTGGGAGCCGTCCTCGCGCCGAGCGGGCAGCTCGCGCTCGGCTCGGACGCGCCGCTGACGCGCGACGACCGGGACGAGCAGCTCGACGTCTTCGTGCCCGCCGGCCGCGGCCTGCGCCGGATCTGCGCGGGGCCCGCGGGCGGGAACCGCGACTCCGAGCCGCAGCCGTGGGTCAGGCCGGAGGGCGCCACGCCGACCGACTGCCGGTTCGGCGCGTTCTCGCGCGACGGGAGCCATCTGCTGTTCACGACCTACGAGCGGCTCACCCGCGACGACAAGGACGGCTGGGGCCTGAGCGCCTACGAGCACGTGCGCGGGCGCACGACGCTCGTGCGCATGCGCGGTCGGCGCAGCACGCAGGGCGCGGGCGAGTACTCGCCCGACGGCCGCTACCTCTACTTCCACACGGACAGGCCGCTGGTCCGCGAGGACCGCGAAAGCGCCTTCGACGTCTACCGCGCCGGTCCCGAGCCGAAGCGCCCGTAGCGGGCCGCGTGCCGCCGCCTGCGTGCCGCCGCCCGCGCGCCTACTCTTTCGCGCGGTGAGCGGTCGCACGCCAGAGGAGCGGCGCGAGGAGCTGGTCCAGCTCTACCAGCAGGTCTGCGAGGGCTGCTGCTGCGGGCTGGGCGCGACGCGCACGCGGCCGGTCTTCGGGATGGGCAACGCGAACGCGGACCTGATGTTCGTGGGCGAGGCGCCGGGGGCGGAGGAGGACCGGACGGGAAGGCCGTTCGTGGGCCGGGCGGGCAAGCTGCTCGACCAGCTGCTCGGCGAGGTCGGGCTGGAGCGCACGCGCGACACGTTCATCGCGAACACGCTCAAGTGCCGCCCTCCCGGCAACCGCGACCCGCAGCCGGACGAGATCGCCGCCTGCCGCCCGTACCTCGATCGCCAGATCGAGCTGATCGAGCCGCTGGTCATCTGCACGCTCGGCAACTTCGCCACCAAGCTGCTCACCCGCTCGCCGGTGGGGATCACGCGCTGCTGCGGCGCCCCCCAGGACCACGAGCTCGGCGGCCGGCCGGTCGTGATCTACCCGCTCGTCCACCCCGCGGCCGCGCTGCGCACGCCGAGCGTGCTGGAGCGCCTACGCGCGGACTTCGCTCGGATCCCGGCGCTCCTCGAGCGCGAGCGCGGGCGGCGCGAGCAACGCGGGCGCCCGTCGGCCCTCGCCGCGATGGCGGCGTCGATCGGCTCGGCCGGCGAGCCGGCGCCCGGGCCGCCGCCGCAGCTCGGCCTGTTCGGGTCCTCCTGACCGCGGCCGCCGCGGTCGCCGCCGCCCGCGCGCTAGGTGGCCGGCGTCTCGGACACGATGTCGAGGCGCCGGGTGACTCCGGCCAGGCGGAAGATCCGCTGGACCGCCTGGCCGCCCTCGACTATCGCCAGGCGGTGGCCGCGCTTCTTCGCGCGCGCCTGGGCGCTCATGATCAGCCGCAGCCCCGTGGAATCGAGGAAGCGGAGCCCGCTGAGGTCGATCACGAGCGTGCGCGGCTCGCGCTCCTCCGCGCGACGCACCTCCTCGTCGAAGGTCAGCGCGCTCGAGAGGTCCAGCTCGCCCTCGACCGAGATCCGAACCTGATCCCCCTCCTCACGCGTCTCGAGCGACAGCGAGATCATCCGATCGCCACCCTACATCCTTCCCGTGGACGGTTTTCCTCTCCCGGCACCCGTTCTTCCCCTAATTGCGCCTAGTTACAACCGAAACCGGCGAAACCGCCCAAGCGGGGGCCTCGCTGGCGACCCGTCTCGTGCCGGGCGACTCCGTCCTGGTGAGCGGCGAGCTCGGCGCGGGCAAGACGACGTTCATCCGGGGGGCATGCCGCGCGCTCGGGGTGGAGGAGCCGGTCACGAGCCCGACGTTCACGATCGGCCAGGTCTACGCCGGCCGCGGGCGCGGCGGCGCGGCGCCGCTCGAGATCGCCCACCTCGACCTCTACCGCCTGCCCTCGCTCGCCGGTGAGGACCCCGCGCTGCTCGACGACTACCTCACGCCCGAGCGGATCGCGTTCGTCGAGTGGCCCGGCGCGGCGCTCGACTGGATCCCGCGGATCGCCGCTCGCGTGTCGATTCAGCACCTCGGGGGCGATCGGCGTGTCTTGGAGGTGGAATGACCACCCTCGGCTTCGACACGGCCACACCCGCGACCGCCGCCTGCCTGCTGCGCGGCGACGGCGAGGCGTTCGAGCACGTCCCGAGCCCGGACGAGCTGACCTCGCGCCCGGCGCACGGCAGCGAGCTGCTGCCGCGCATCCACGAGCTGCTGGAGCGCGCGGGCGTCGGCTTCGGCGAGCTCGATCGGATCGCGGTCGGGGTCGGCCCCGGCACCTTCACCGGGCTACGGGTGGGGATCGCGACCGCCCGCGCCCTCGCGCACGCCCACGCGCTCCCGGTCCACCCGGTCTCCTCGCTGGCCGCCCTCGCGGCGGGGATCGACGCGCCGCTGAGGCTGGCGCTGATCGACGCGCGCCGCGGGGAGCTGTTCGCCGCGCTCCACGACGGCGCCGGCGAGGTCTGGCCGCCGTTCGTCGCGGCGCCCGAGACGGTGGCCGGACGGGTGCGGGAGGCGGCGCTCAGCCCCGTCGGCGCGGGCGACGGGTCGGTACGATTTCGCGAGGTCCTGGAGGCCGCCGGCGTACGGGTGGAGCCCGACGGGTCGCAGGCGCACGCGGTCCGAGCGCTGCACGTCTGCCGACTCGCGGTCGCCGTATCGCCGGTCCCTCCCGCGGCCGTCCTGCCCGACTACCTCAGAGCACCGGACGCACAGCCCCAGACCCGATGAGACAGCCCCTCGAGATCCGCCGCCTCGCCTACGGCGACCTCCCTCAGGCGATCGCGATCGAGCGCCGGTCGTTCCCCACGCCGTGGTCGCTGGCGATGTTCGTGCTGGAGCTGTCGAAGCCGTCCGGGATCTGCCTGGCCGCCCTCCGCGGCGAGCGCATCGTCGGCTACCTGATCTGCTCGCGCTACGACACCGTCTGGCACCTGATGAACGTGGCCGTCGACCCGAGCCTCCGCCGCCAGGGCCTGGCCACCGCGCTGCTCGACCGGCTGTTCGAGCAGGCCGACCGCCCGGGCGCTCAGTACACGCTCGAGGTGCGGCTGTCGAACGAGGCCGGAATCGCGCTGTACGAGCGCTTCGGGTTCCACTCGGCGGGGCTGCGCCGCGGCTACTACCACGACAACAAGGAAGACGCCCTGATCATGTGGCGCACCGTGCCGGAGACCGCCGAGCCGGGCGGGGTCGCGGCCGCCCACGCGTGATCCTCGCCGTCGAGACGAGCTGCGACGACACCTGCGCAGCCGTCGTCGAGCGCTCGGGCGCGATCCGCTCGAACGTGATCGCCTCGCAGGGGCTGCTGCACGAGCGCTACGGCGGCGTGGTGCCGGAGATCGCCTCACGGCGCCACCTCGAGCTCGTGGACGCGGTCGTGGACGACGCGCTCGAGCGCGCCGGCGCCTCCCTCGACGACGCCGAGCTCGTCGCGGTCACTCGCGGCCCCGGCCTGATCGGCGCCCTGCTCGTGGGCGTCTCGTCGGCCAAGGCGCTCGCCGCCGCGCGCGGGCTGCCGCTGGCCCCGGTCGACCACCTCGCGGGGCACGTGCTCGCCAGCACGCTCGGCGAGCGGCCGATCGAGCCGCCGTTCCTCTGCCTGGTCGCGAGCGGCGGGCACAGCTTCGTCGCGCGCGTGGACGAGCCGCCCGGCTACGCGAACCTCGGCCAGACGCTCGACGACGCCGCCGGCGAGGCGTTCGACAAGGGCGCGCGGCTGCTCGGCCTGGGCTACCCCGGAGGGCCGGCGGTGGACGCGCTCGCGCGCGAGGGCGACCCCGAGGCGTTCGAGTTCCCGGTGTCGCTGCCGGGCGACGGGCTCGACCTCTCGTTCAGCGGGCTGAAGACCGCGCTGCTCTACCGCGTCCGCGACCTCGGCGAGCAGGCCGCCGCCGAGCGCCGCGCGGACCTCGCCGCCTCCTACCAGCGCGCGGTCGTCGGCGCCCTGGTCGCGCGCCTGCGCCAGGCGGTCGAGCGCGAGGGCGTCGACCGGGTCGCGATCGGCGGCGGCGTGGCCGCGAACTCCGAGCTGCGCGCGCGCACCCGTGACCTCGCGGACGAGCTGGGCGTGGAGCTGTGGGTCCCGCCGATGGAGCTGTGCACCGACAACGCGGCGATGATCGCCGCGGTCGCGCGCTTCGAGGAGCCGATCCAGTACCCCGGCTACCTCGCCCTCGACGCCACCGCGCGGGTTGCGTAGGGCGGCGCCGGCTGCGGCCGCCGCCGCGATCGCGGCCGTAGTCGTCGTCGCGGCGCTGAGCGGCGACGACTCGCCCGCCGGCGGGTCGGTCGCGGCCGACGGGCGCAGCCCGCGCGTGCCCGCCGCCAGCCGGGTGCGCGTGCTGGTGGACCTCAGGCGGCCGTCGCTCGGCGAGCGGATGGAGGACGAGCGGCTCGACCCCGCCGCGCAGCGCGAGCACATCGCGAGCCTGCGGAGCGAGGCCGAGGCGCTGCTCAGCGCCCTGCGCGCGAAGGAGGTCGAGACCGTCCGCCCGGTGATCTACGGGCGCGCCTGGAGCGGCTTCGCCGTCACGCTCGCGACGGACGACCTGCCGGCGGTGCAGGCGCTCGGCCTGCGCTCGGAGCCCGTGCGGCGGTTCTACGGCGCGACCGCGGCGCCGGGCGGGGCGGAGCCGGCGGCGCGCTCGCACGGCGCGGCGGCCACCCGCCTCGCGGCCGGCCGGCCCGGCCGCGGCAAGCCGGCGCTCGCCCTGCTCGACTCGGGCGTCGACCGCCGCGCCGCGGCCCTCCGCGACCGCGTCGTGCCGGGCTACGACGCCGTCGGACGCGACCGCGACCCCGCCCCGCACGCCAGGCGCGAGCGCCACGGGACGGCCGTCGCCGGCGTCCTGGCGGCGGAGCTGCCCGCGGGCGAGCGCTTCGCCTCGATCCGCGTCGCCGGGCGCCAGCGCGACGCCGAGGGGGCGCCGGAGCTCGAGGTCGCCACCACCGACCAGCTCCTGAGCGGCCTCGAGCGCACGGTCGACCCCGACGGCGACGGCGACGTCGAGGACGCCATACCGATCGCGCTCGTCGGCGTGAGCTCCCCGTTCTCGGGCTTCGAGGACTCGCCCGAGGCCGAGGCGACCCGGGCGGCGGCCGCGATCGGGACGCTCGTAGTCGCGCCCGCCGGCAACGAGGGCGCGGCGCACGGGAGCTTCGGCACGGCGGGGTCGCCCGGGGCGGCGCCGGCCGCGCTGGCGGTCGGCGCGCTCGACGGCTCCGAGCCGACGGCCTCGGCGCGGGAGGGCTCCGCGGGCGGCGGCGCGCCGGGCACGCCGCGCGTCGACGTCGGGCTCGCGACCGGGGACGGCCGCGCCGAGCTGACCGGCGCGCTGCTGGGCGGCGGCGGCCGCCGCCCCCTGAGCGGGCGCGTCACCTCCCTCGCGGGCCCGTCGCAGGCCGCCCCGCGCGGCGGCGCCAGGGCGGCCGGCGGCGACCCGCTCGAGTACCTGGGCGTGGACGCGTCCGCCAAGGCGGCCGGCCGCGTGGTCGTGGTGCCGCTGCGCGCGGGCCGCCAGCGCCCGTCGATCGCGCAGCGCGCCGTCGCGGCCGCGGGCGCCGGCGCGGTGGCCCTGATCGTGTGCGACCCGGACTCGGACGCGCCGCCGGAGCCGCTCCCGGCCGGGACCACCGACGGGATCGCGGTGGTCGGGCTCGGCGGCGACGATGCCCGGCGGGCGCTCGAGCTGACGGAGGACGACGGCGGGCTCGCGTTCGTCTCGAAGCCGCGCGAGCGCGAGGCGGAGGGGAGCATGCGGGTGGCCGCGTCGTCGTCGCGCGGCCCCACCTACGGGCTCGCGCCGAAGCCGGACCTCGTGGCGCCCGGCACGGCCGGCACGCTCGCGCCCGGAGGCGGCACGGTCTTCGCCAGCGGGAGCTCGATCGCCGCCGCGCGCGTCGCGGCGCTCGCCGTCCGGGTGCGCGCCGCGGCCCCCCGGCTCGACGCGCGCGGCCTGGCCGCCGCCCTGGTCGGCACCGCCCGCCCCGCCGGCCCGCTGCTCGCGGCGGGCGCCGGTCGCGCCGACCCCTCCGCGGCCGCGCGGGCGCCGGCGCTCGCCGAGCCGCGGATGGTTGGCTTCCCACCCCCGCCCGGGGGCTCGGCCACCGTGACGCTCGCCAACCCGGGCACGAAGCCCGTCGACCTGCGCCTCTCGGCGGGCCTCGCCGTCCGCGGGCTCCGCGCCGTGCCCGCGCGCACCAGCGTGCGGATCGCGCCCGGCGGCCGCGAGCGCGTGGAGCTGCGGCTCGAGGGGACGACCGCGAGCAGGTCGGGCTTCGCCACGGGCCGGCTCGTCGCGCGCGGCGGAGGCGGCCAGATCACCGTCCCGCTGCTGGTGCCGCTCGGGACGCCCCCGCCGCCCAAGCTCGGCCGGCTCGTCACGACCGAGCGCGAGGGCGAGGTCACCGGGGTGCGGTTCTCGCTCGGCGCCGTGGAGCGCGCCGGGGCGGGCACGGCCGTCGAGCCGCTCGGGTCCCTCCGCCTCGCGATCGTGGACCAGCGCGGCGCGGTGGCCCGCGAGCTGACGCCGCCGGGGGGAGCGCCGGACCTGCTCCCCGGCGAGTACGCGTACACGCTGCCGGGCGACACCGACCTCGACCCCGGGGAGTACCGTTTTCGCGTCACCGCGCGCGGCCCGACCGGCGGGACGGCGACGGCGCAGTCGAACCCCTTCACGCTCCGATGACGCAGCTCACCCTCTACGGCAAGCCGGGCTGCTGCCTGTGCGACGAGGCGCGCGCGGAGGTCGAGGCCGTCCGCGCCGAGCGAGGCTTCGAGCTGACCGAGGTCGACGTGTCCGCGGACCCGCGGCTCTGGCGCGACTACGGGGAGCGGATTCCAGTGCTCGAGATCGACGGCGAGGCCGCGTTCGAGCTGCACGTGGACCGGTCCGAGCTGGCCCTTCGCCTCGATACAGTGCGCCCGTGAGCTTCTCTGCGCTCGACGGCGGTCCCGGGCTCGCCGAGGGCGGCACCGAGCGCCTGTCGCTCGGCGTCGCGGCCCGCCTGTCGCGCTACCTCCAGGTCCTGACCCAGGCCAAGAAGATGGGCAAGGACACGATCTCCTCGCAGGAGCTCGCGGACTACACGCACGTCAACTCCACGCAGATCCGCCGCGACCTCTCCGGCTTCGGCAAGTTCGGCAAGCGCGGGGTGGGCTACAACGTCGACGCGCTCCTCTCGCAGATCCGCAAGATCCTGCGGACCGCGGGCCAGCACAACATCGCGCTGTTCGGCGCCGGCCACCTCGGCAAGGCGATCGCCGGGTCCGACGTCTTCGCCGACCACGGCTTTCGCATCGTCGCGATGTTCGACGCCGACCCCGGCAAGGTGGGGGAGCCCGTCGGCTCGCTCAGCGTGCGGCCGTACGCGGACCTCCAGCAGGTGGTGGCCGACGAGCAGATCGTGGTCGGCGTGCTCGCGGTTCCGACCGAGGCAGCGCAGCGCGTGGCGGACGACCTCGTCGACGCCGGCGTGAAGATCATCTTCAATTACTCGGAGGCGCTGCTCCAGGTGCCCCCGGACGTGACCGTGCACACCTCCAGCCCGGCCGTCGACCTGCTGTACGCGCTGTACTTCTACCTCACCTGACGCCCCAGCCCGATGCTCGATATGCCGCGCGCACGGGAGGCCTTCGACGCCTCCGACGACTTCACGGTAGGCATCGAGGAGGAGTTCGGGATCCTCGACCCCGAGACGCTCGACCTCACCCAGCGCTACTCGGAGCTGAAGCGGGCGGCCGAGGGCGACGAGGTGCTGCGCGACCGGGTCGCCGGGGAGCTGATCTCCTCGGAGATAGAGATCCGCTCGGCGAAGGGGGAGACGTTCGCCGACGCGCTCGCCAGCCAGCGCGAGGCGCGGGCGCGGCTCGTGCGCCTCGCGGGCGACCACGACGTGCTGCTGTCCTCGACCGGGACCCATCCGTGGAGCCCGTGGTGGGAGCAGCGGATCATCGACACCGACCACTACCGCCGGCTCGAGCAGGACCTCGGCTACGTCGCGCGGCGCAACAACACGTTCAGCATCCACGTGCACGTCGGGATCCGGGGCGCCGACCGCGCGATCGCGGTGTGCGACCGGCTGCGCCAGGTGCTGCCCGAGCTGCTCGCGATCTCGGCCAACTCGCCGTTCCTCGACGGCTTCGACTCCGGGCTCGCCTCGGCGCGCAGCCAGATCTTCACCAAGAGCTTCCCGCGCTGTGGCATCCCCGAGCCGTTCGGCGACTTCGCCACCTACGCGGACCACGTCGAGCTGCTGGTGCGCACGCACTCGATCGTCGAGCACACCCAGCTCTGGTGGAGCGTGCGCCCGCACCACGCCTTCGGCACGGTCGAGCTCCGCATCTGCGACGCGCAGACGAGCGCGGAGGACGCGACCGCGCTCGCCGGCCTGGCCGTGGCGTGCATCGCGCAGGCGGCGCTCGACTACGACGATGGCCTGTTGCCCGAGCCGCCCCCCGGACGGTTGATCGAGGAGAACTTCTGGCGCGCGATCCGCTACGGGCTGGACGGCAAGCTGATCGACCTCGAGCGCGGAGAGGAGCTGCCGGCGGCCGCGGTGCCGGACCGGCTGCTGGCGTGGACCGCGCCGGCGCGCG
>DASVWC010000067.1:0-7317 GCA_036389835.1 Thermoleophilaceae bacterium
AGCTCAGAGCGCACGGCAGCGCTTGACGGCTGGCTCTGGCGCTACAACCATCAGCGACGACACTCGGCTCTCGGCCACAAGCCGCCGGTTGCTCGGCTCGCCGAGCGGACCAACGTGCTCGGGACTTACACCTAGGGCTGCAGGCGCTCGCGCACGTACGGGACGACCATGCGGGCGGTGGCGCCGGCGAGCAGCAGGAAGACGGGGATCAGGAACGCGTCGAACGCCTTCGCCCCGTTGGCCCACAGCACGATCCAGACGATTAGCCCTACGGTGAATGCGGCGACGGTTCCCATTCTCTCCCTGTCTAGGTGTGATCGGCGATCGTGCGGCGGAGCCTGGTCACGCCGTTGAGGGCGCCGATCATCAGCCTCTCGGCACCCGAGTCCTGGCCGGGCATCAGGCCGAGGCCGCGCGCGATCGCGGCGCCGTCGTAGTAGACGGTGTTGCGCACGATCAGACCGTCCTCGACCTCCATGACGTCCACCCCGCGCAGCTCGATCTCGCGCCCCGTGGGGTCGATCCCCATGAAGCCCGCGCCGGTGTGCGTGCCGCGCTGGCGCCACTGGATCACGCAGCGGCGGTCGTCCGCCACGGTGTGCTCGATCGTGGTCTGGGCGTCGGGCATCGCGGTGAAGACGTTGGTGAACAGCTCGCGCATCTCGTCGCGGCCGCGGAAGATCCCGAGCGCGACCCAGTCCTGGATGCCCTCGGGGTGCCAGTAGGACAGCAGGCGGTCCACGTCATGCGCGATGAACGCCTCGAACGCCGCGACGGCCGTCGCCTCGGCGGTGCGCTGCTGTGTCTCGGCCTGCGCCATCCGGAGCGGACCCTATCAACGGCCGCTTACCCTTCCGCGCCGTGCCGAGGCGGCTCCCCATCCTGATCGCGAGCGTCCTGCTCCTCGCCGGCTGCGGCGGGGACGGCGGCGGCGGCGAGGCGACTCCGCAGGAGCGGCTGGCCGGCGCCGTGAAGGAGTACCAGCGGGCGGTGAACGACCAGGACTGCGCCGCGTTCGCCCGCTTCGCCCACAGCGTGGTCCGGCCGCCCGGCAAGGGCCCGGACGACCCCCCGGACGCCGCCGAGTGCCGCAACCTCGGGCAGTCCTACACGCGCCTGCTCGGCTTCAAGAGCACGCGCACCAAGGTCTTCGGGACGGCTGCGATCGTGGAGGGGACGGTCGACGGGCGCTTCGTGGCGCTCGTCTGGACCCGCGACCTAGACGGGCGCTGGGTCCAGGTCCAGTCGATCCCCGGGATCGACCCGCAGATCCGCGGGCAGGAGCGCGTGACCAACCAGTTCGCGCGCAACGCGGCCGACTTCGTGACGGCCCAGCGCGCGGGCGACTGCCGGCGCGTCTTCCGCCTGCTCAACTCCGGATCGCCGTTCGTGGCCCGCTCCCCGGACGCCGCGTCCTTCTGCGAGCGCTTCCGCGAGTCGCGCGACTCGCCGGAGCGGCTCTCGGCGCAGCTCGAGCAGGCGCCGCGGGCGAGGCCGGTGGACCTGGGCGGCACGCAGGACCTCCACTTCTTCCGGGTCGACACCGGCCGTGACCGGACCTGGACGCTGATCCTCGCGACCCTGCCCCCAACGCTGCCGGCCGCCGGTCACGCGCCGGACTCGGTGCTCGACTACTTCCCGAACGGGCCCGGGCCGTGACCGGAGGATTTGGTCGCTCATGGAGACCAAATCCTCCGGTGAGAGAGAACCGGCCGCGGCCGTTACGCCCGCAGGGCCGCGGCCAGCTCGGAGACCAGCTCCCCCACCCCCGCCGCGCCGCCCTCGCCGGCCGCCCGCACGACCCGGCTGCCGACGATCACGCCGTCGGCCACCTCGGCCACGGCGCGGGCGTGGGCGGGCGTCGAGATGCCGAAGCCCACGGCGACCGGCACCGAGGCGGCGGCGCGGACGCGCTTCACGGTGGCGGCCAGTCCGGGGGGCAGCTCGGCGCGCTCGCCGGTCGTGCCGGTGAGGGACACGGTGTAGACGAAGCCGCGGGCGTCGGCGCCAACCTCGGCCATCCGCTCCTCCGTGCTCGTGGGCGCGACCAGCGGCACCAGCGCCAGGCCGCGCTCGTCGCAGGCATCGCGGAGCGGGCCGGCCTCGTCGTGTGGGAGGTCCGGGACGATCAGCCCGGCCGCCCCGGCCGCCAGGGCACGGTCGGTGAAGCCCTCCTGGAGCGCGAGGTTGGCGTAGACCATCAGGACCACCGGGATCCGGTCGGCCAGCCGCTCGCAGACGCCCAGGACGTCCGACGGGGTGACGCCGGCGGCGAGCGCCTCGGTGGCCGCGGCGTGGATCGTCGGGCCGTCGGCGAGCGGGTCCGAGAACGGGATGCCCAGCTCGAGCAGGTCGGCGCCGCTGCCGGCGGCGGCGATACCCGCCTCGACCGAGACGCCCACGTCGGGAAACCCGCCCATCAGATAGGGCATCAGTGCCGCCCTCTTGCCGTTCTCGGAGAACGCCGCGGCGATCCGGTCCGAGGCGCTCACCCGCGTGCGAGCACCTCGGCGAGGTCCTTGTCCCCCCGCCCCGACAGCGTGAGCAGGTCGGCGCCCGAGGGGCCCTCGCGCCCCTCCCCCAGCAGCCACGCGATGGCGTGCGCGGGCTCGAGCGCCGGAACGATCCCCTCCAGCTCGGCGAGCCGGCGGAAGGCGGCGACGGCGTCGTCGTCCGGCACCGCCACGTAGCGCACGCGGCCGAGGTCGCGCAGGTGGGCGTGCTCGGGCCCGGAGCCGGGATAGTCGAGCCCGGCCGAGACCGAATGCGCCTCGAGCACCTGCCCGTCCTCGTCCTGGAGGACGGCCGAGAGCGCCCCGTGCAGGATCCCGCGCGCGCCGGTGGCGAGCGGCGCGCCGTGGCGCCCGGACTCGATGCCCTCGCCGGCCGCCTCGACCCCGACCAGCTCCACGCCGTCGTCGTCGACGAACGGGACGAACGTGCCGATCGCGTTCGAGCCGCCGCCGACGCAGGCGATCACGCGCGCGGGCAGCGCGCCGGTGCGCTCGAGCAGCTCGGCGCGCGCCTCGTCGCCGATCGTGCGCTGGAGGTCGCGCACGAGCGCGGGGTACGGGGCCGGCCCCACGGCCGAGCCGATCACGTAGTGGGTCCCGGCCACGTTCGCGACCCAGTCGCGGATCGCGGCGCTGACGGCCTCCTTGAGCGTGCGCGCCCCGGCGTCGACCGGCGCGACGGTCGCGCCCAGGAGCCCCATGCGCTCCACGTTCGGCTTCTGGCGGCGCATGTCCTCCGTGCCCATGTAGACGACGCACTCGAGCCCCATCAGCGCGCACGCGGTGGCCGTGGCCACGCCGTGCTGGCCGGCGCCGGTCTCGGCGATGATGCGCGTCTTGCCCATCCGCCGCGCGAGCAGCGTCTGGCCGAGGGCGTTGTTGAGCTTGTGCGAGCCCGTGTGCATCAGGTCCTCGCGCTTCAGCCAGACCTCGCGCCCCAGCTCGGCCGAGAGCGCCCGCGCGTGGTACAGCGGCGTGGGGCGGCCGGCGAAGTCGCGCAGCAGGGCCGCGAGCTCGTCCTGGAAGCTCGCGTCGGCGCGCGCCTCGACCCAGGCGCGCTCGAGGTCGTCGAGCGCCGGGATCAGCGTCTCAGGCACGTAGCGCCCGCCATACGGCCCGAAGCGCCGCTCGACGGCCGGGCCGCTCATCCGGCGTCCGCCTCGCGGACGGCGCGGACGAGCGCCTCCAGCTTGGCTCGATCCTTGACGCCCGGTTCCGCCTCGGTGCCGCTGGCGCTGTCCACCGCGTAGGGATGGACCCGCTCCACCGCCTCCCCCACGTTGCCGGGGGTAAGCCCGCCGCTCAGCACGAGGGGGACCTTCGACCGGTGATGATCCACGAGCTCCCACGCGAAGGTCTGCCCGGTGCCGCCCCGCTTGTCGTCGGAGTGCGCGTCGAGCATGTGGAGGTCGACCTCGCGGTAGGCGACCAGCTTGCGGACCGCGGCGGCGTCCTTCGCCTGCATCGCCTTCATCACCTTGCAGCCCGTGCGCCGCGCCGCCTCGCGGCAGTAGACGGGGCCCTCGTCGCCGTGCAGCTGCAGCATCGTCAGCGACGCGCGGTCCGCCATGTGCTCGAGCTCGTCGAGCGGCCAGTTCACGAAGACCCCGACGATCTCGGCCCTGCGCCTCAGCTCGCCCCCGATCAGCTCGGCCGTCCCCGGGTCGCACGAGCGCGGGCTCTCGGGGTGGAAGATCATGCCCAGCGCCCAGGCCCCCAGCTCGACGGCCATGCGGGCGTCCTCGGGGCGGGTCAGGCCGCAGACCTTCACCCTCGTCACGGCAGCTGGAACGGCTTGTCCGGATCGTCCGGCTGGTCGGGCTCCTGGCCGCGGCCGCCCTGCTGCGGCGCCTGCTTCGGACGCTTCCCCAGCGTGAGCTCGACCTTGCGCAGGAGCTTCCCCCGGTAGTACTCGATCACGATCTTGTCGCCGGGCTTGTTGTCGGCGATCGCCGCCGCCACGTCGGGCGGCCGCTTGATCTGCACGTTGTCGACCTTCACGATGAGGTCGCCGCCGAGCACGAGCTCGGTGTCGGTCTCCTGCTTGCCTGCGCGGAGGCCGGCGTCCTTCGCCGGGCTCCCCGGCGCGACCTCCTGGATCAGCGCGCCGTCCCTGGTGGGCAGGCCCTTCGCCTCCTCGGGCACGGGGGCGGTGGTCACGCCGATGTACGCGTGCTCGACCTCGCCCCTCTCCTTGAGCTGCGGGACCACCCGCTTCGCGAGGTTGATCGGGATCGCGAAGCCGATCCCCACCGAGCCGCGGCTGCCGCCGCCGGTCTCGATCTGCGCGTTGATCCCGATCACCCGCCCGCGGCCGTCCAGCAGCGGGCCGCCGGAGTTGCCGGGGTTGATCGAGGCGTCGGTCTGGATCGCGTTCTCGATCGAGAAGCCGTTCGGCGCCTCGATCGACCGCTGGAGCGCGGACACGATGCCGGTCGTGACCGTGTGCTCGAGGCCGAACGGGTTGCCGATCGCGATCGCCGGGTCGCCCACGCGGACCTTGCTCGAGTCGCCGAGCGGGATCGGCCTGAGCTTGACCTTGCCGGGATCGACCTTGAGCACGGCCAGGTCGGTCGACGGGTCGCTGCCCTCGACCTTGACCCTGACGAGGTCGCCGTCGCCGAAGCGCACCCGCACGCGCTTGGCGCCCTCCACCACGTGGGCGTTCGTCAGCAGGAAGCCCTGGTCGTCGAGCGCGAAGCCCGAGCCGGTGGAGCGCGCCTCGCCCTGGGGCGCGGGCAGCCCCGGGATCGGCGAGGCGCCCGCGGCGCCGCCGCTCGCCTCGACGAAGGCCACCCCGGCGTCGGTGCGCCGGTAGATGTCGTTGACGGTCTGCGGCGACGAGCCGCCCTCGTCGCCGCCTCCGCTGCCGGCCGGCAGGGCGGGCTGGGAGCCGCCGCCCGACTGGACGATCGTCTCGTCGCCGGTGTCGATCACGTCGGTGGCGATCAGGATCGCGCCGATCACGACGGCGACGAGGCCGCCGAGCGCGCCGGAGATCAGGTGCGATGCGGGGGAAGTGCGTTGCATGGGCTACTGCGGCGAGGTTATCCGCGGCCCCGCCCCGAGCCGCCGGGGCGGCAGCGCCATCAGAGCGCGGAGGCGGGCGATCGGGCCGCGGCCGCGTGCGAGCCCGCGCCGGAGCGCCCGGCGGTCGAGCGCGCCGGCGGCGCTGCTCCGCGGGGCGAACCGGCGCTGGCGCAGCGAGCGGACGTAGCGTGCGGCGCCCGGCCCCGCGATCGGCTCGAGGCTGCGCTCGAGCTCGAGCAGCGTCGTCCCGTCGCGCACCGGGTGTCCGAGGCGGCCGAGCGCCCAGACGAGCTCGCGCACGTCCGGGTCGCCCCCGGCCCGGCGCACGCGCCGGGCGCGCAGCAGCGCGATGGCCCACAGCGCGCCGAGCAGGCCGAGCGGCACCACCACGATCAGCCCGACGCCGATCCACACCGCCCGCCCGCGGCCGCGCTCGCCGGTCGCCGCGGCCTCCGCGCCGCCGCGCTCGCCCTCACCCTCGCCCGTATCGCCGCCGCCCGCGGCCGACTGCGAGTCGCGGCGCTCGCGCCGGTCCGACTCCTGCGAGGATGCCGGCGCCTGCGACGGCGTCGGGTCGAACGCGTACCAGCCGACGTCCGTGAAGTAGACCTCGACCCACGAGTGCGCGTCGAGGTCGCGCACGCGGAACTCCCTGGTCTCGGCGTCGCGGAAGCCCGGGGAGAAGCCGGCCGCCACCCGAGCCGGGATGCCGTTCATGCGCAGCATCAGGGCCATCGCTCCCGAGAACTGCTGGCAGTAGCCGGCGCGGTCGCGGAACAGGAACCCGTCGAGCGGGATCGGCCGGCTCGGCGGCCGCTCGTTGTAGGTGAACCCGCGCTGGAAGTGGCGCTCGATGCGCCTGGCCACGTCGTAGGTGGTGGGCTGCCCGGCGGCGAGCTGCGTCGCGAGCCGGTAGGTCCGCGCGTACGGCGACGCCTCGATTCGCGCACGGTCGGTCGCGTCCGCCCCGACCGGCAGGCCGTCGGCGCGGCCGCCGACGATCCGCGCCGGATCGGGGACCACCGGGCTCGACGTGGTCGCCCCCGCCGCCGCGGTCTCCCCGGGATCGGGCAGCTCGAAGCGCGTGTAGTAGCCGAACTGCGAGGGGAACTCCGCGGGTGCGGCGCGCAGCTCGCGCCGCGTCGGGCGCGGCACGTAGGCGAACACCTCGTAGACGTCGCCGCGCTTCAGCGGGCCGTCCACCACGTCGATCGTGCCGTCGCCGTTCTCGGCCGTCAGCGCGCCGCGCACGGAGTACGCGGTGCCGGCGCCGACGAGCAGGTCGGTGGACAGCCCCTCGACGGAGAAGCCGAGCCGCTCGTCCCAGTCGGGGTTCCGCTCGCGCGGGATCTCGGACTGCGCGTCCTGGTTCTGGGTCGCGTCGGAGTGCGCCCAGCGCAGCCCGTCGAAGTGGTCGAGCGTCTCCGCCTTCCAGTAGTGCTCCCGGGTCGAGCGCACCCGCAGCAGCGTCTTGCCGTCGCGCGGCCAGTCGATCGGGCCGTAGCTGTGCGACCAGTCGAACGTGCTGCCCGGGCCGCGCGCGTCGTCCCCGAAGAGCGACCAGTTCTCGTAGTCGAACCAGCCCTCGCGCTCGCGCAGCCCCGCCGCGACCGGGACGGCCGCGGTGGCGGCGATCGCCAGGGCGGCGCCCGCCGCGACCGCGTCGCGCGGCCGCAGCCGCGGTAGCCACAGCCACGCCGCCGCCAGCGCCAGCAGCGCCAGCCCGCGCCCGGTCGGCTCGCCGAGACCGCGCTCGGTGACGGCCAGCGCGTAG
>DASVWC010000068.1:0-41264 GCA_036389835.1 Thermoleophilaceae bacterium
GGCGGCGCTTGTTCAGGCTGAGGGCGGCGTTAGCGTGAAGATCCATCCGGTGTCCTCCTTGGGACTGAGTCGCTTGGCAGCTCTCAGCCTCCAAGGGGGCCCGGATGAACCAACGTGCTCGTTAACTACAGCTAGGGCGCCACGGCGAGCGCGCCCGCCACCGAGGCGACCCCGATCGCGCCGGCGATGAGCGTCGCCGCCGCCGACGGGATCCGGAAGCGCTCCACGCCGTCGTAGAGGACGGCCGCGACCAGCGCGCCCCCGACCAGCCCGCCGATGTGGCCGCCGATCGAGATCCCCGGAATCGTGAAGGTGATCAGGAGGTTCAGGCCGATCCACAGGCCGAGGCCGCTCTCCATCGGGTCGATGCCGCGATTGCGCATGATCACGACCGCCGCGCCCATCAGCCCGAAGATCGCGCCGGAGGCGCCGACCGTGTAGCCGGTCTCCTGGAGCAGCAGCGCGCCGAACGAGCCCGCCAGCAGCGACACGAAGTAGATCAGCGCGAAGCGCACCCGCCCGACGCCGGGCTCGAGCATCGAGCCCAGGATGTAGAGCGCGTACATGTTGAAGAGCAGGTGCAGCAGCCCGGCGTGGAGGAAGCCGGCCGTGACCAGCCGCCAGACCTCGCCGTCGCCGACCGTCGCGCGGGACAGGGCGAAGTCGCGGATCAGCGAGCCGTCGTCGCCGCCGACCGAGTCGCCGCTGCTCAGCATCGAGCCGAGCGCGAGCGCCACGCAGATGCCGATCAGGACGTAGGTGAGCGTCGGCGTCTCGACCGTGGCCATCGTCTTGACCTTGGTGCGCTGGCGCGCGCACTCCGGGCAGCGCATCCCGACCGGCGTCGAGGTCATGCAATCCGGGCAGATCGGCCGCCCGCAGTTGGAGCACGCGACCCCGGTCTCGCGGTCGGGATGCCGGTAGCAGACGTCCATGCCCGAGACAGTATCCCGGGCGTCTGTGACGGCCCTAAACCTCTGCGACGATGACCGGCATCTCGGTGGGCCGCGCCGCGCCGCCGGCGCGCTCGCGCGTGACCATCACGCGCTCGACGCCGTCGACGCCGCCCGGGATCGCCGCGCTGCCGCGCCCGTCGCGCCCGACGGCGAACAGCGCGCCCGCGGGGCGGACCTCGCCGTCGCGCTCGATCCACACCTCGTAGACCTCGCCGCGCGGGGCCATCGGCATGCCCGTCACGCGCAGGGTCGCGGGCGCGCCGCCGGCCTCGGCGACCTCGAGCCGGGCGCCGCCGCCGGGCAGTCGCGTGCGGTCGACGCTGGCCGCGACCTCGCGGGTGCCGGCCTCCTCGTCGCCGCCGGCGAGGCCGAGCCCGGCGACGAGCCCGAGCAGCAGCGCGATCGCGGCGAGCGCGAGGGCCGGCCGCGGGCGCAGGCCCGCGAGCGCGCGGCCGAGCCACGACGGTGCCGCGCCGCGCGCGGCCGAACGCTCCGGTCGCGGCGCCGGCCGCGCCTCAGCCTCCACGATCTCCATCAGCGACGCCTTGAGCGACGGCGGGGGGTCGAACGGCTCGACCGAGCGCGGCAGCGCCTCCGCCGCGGGCCGCAGCCGCGCGAGCTCGCGCTGGCAGTCCTCGCAGCGTATCAGGTGCCGCTCGAAGACCTCCGCCTCGAGCGGCGGCAGCGCGCCCAGCAGGTAGGCGCCGGCGTCCTGCTCGTATCGCTCGTGATCGGATGCCATCACGCCGCCTCCTCCGTGAGCGTCCTGCGGAGCTTCTCCAGCCCGAGCCGCATCCGGCCCTTCACCGTGCCGACCGGCTCGTCGAGCATCTCCGCGATCTGGGTGTGGGTGAACCCGCCGAAGTAGGCGAGCTGGATGACGCGCCCCTGCTGCTCGGGCAGCGCGCGCAGGGCATGGCGCACGGTGCGCGCCTCGTCGGCGGCGAGCGCCTGGTCGTCGGTGCGGTCCGGCGCCTCCTTCCACTCCTCGATCCCCTCGGCGCTGGCGCGGCGCTTCTGGTGGACGGTGCTGCGGCGCAGCCCGTCGATGCCGCGGTGGTGGACGATCCCGAGGATCCAGGTGCGCACGCTGCCGCGGTCGCGCTGGTAGCGCACCGCGCTGCGCCAGATCGACAGGAACGCCTCCTGCACCACGTCCTCCGCGGCGTTGCGCTCGCCCGTCATCCGGTACGCGAGCGAGAACGCCGCCTTCCCGTGGCGGTCGTAGATCGCCTCGAACGCGCGCGGGTCGCCCTGCACGAGCACGTCCATGAGCTCCTCGTCGGCGAGTCGGTGGAGGTCCACGGCCGATTCCTACGCACCAGCCGCGCCGGCGGATCAGCGCTTGAGGCGATCGCGCACGTCGGCGGTGACCTCGCGCATGCCCTTCTGGACCGCGCGCAGCCCGTGCGCCTCGCGGCGGCGGTGCTTCTGGCGCGCGCGCACGAGGACCAGCGCACCGCCGGCCCCGCCCGCCACGACGCCGGCGGCCACCAGCCGCGCCCAGCGGCGCGGGTCGCGCACCGCGCTCGGGTCGAACTCCGCGATCTCGTCGACCGCGGCATCCGTCAGGTGGCTCAGCCGCTGCTCGAGCCGTGCGGTCAGCGAGCCGGGCGGCTCGACCGGTGCGAGCGCGTAGTGGAGCAGCCGCTCGACCTCACTCATGTCCGCGCTCCTCCTTCAGTCGTTCCTCCAGCTGCTTGATCGCCCTGTGGATCAACACCTTGGTCGCCCCCTCGGAGCGGCCGAGCGCCCGAGCGATCTCGCGGTTGTCCATACCCAGCGCGAAGCGCATGATCAGTGCTTCGCGGCGGTCGTCCGCCAGTCCTGCAACACCTTCGAGCACGTGCTGGAGCTCCTCGCGCCCCTCGACGAGCTGGTCGGTCTGGTGCGGCGCGCTCAGGATCGAGGCGTCCTCGAGGTGGGTCTGAGGGCGGCGCGAGCGGTCGCGGTGGTAGTTGGCGGCGAGGTTGTGGGCGATCCGGATCAGCCACGGGCGCAGCGGCCGGCCGTTGGACTCGGCCTGCGCGCGCGCGAAGTGCCGGTAGGCCTGGAGGAACGTGTGCTCGGTGAGGTCCTCGGCGTCGTGGTGGTTGCCGATCCGGTAGTACGCGTAGCTGTAGACGTCGCGCAGGTGGGCCCGGTAGAGCTCGGTGAACGCGCTGTCGAGCTCGGCCTTCTCGGTGTCGACGGCGGCCACTCACTGAGCCTAGCCCGCGCGGAGCGGCGGCTATGCCGCCCGGTCGTGCCGCTCGCCGCCGCGGCGCAGGCGAGCCGGGCCGATGGTCGCGAGGGCCGGCCGCGGGACGAGCTGCGGCCTGGGGTCGGCGGCCGGGAGCCCCTCGAGCCAGTGGTACTGGAGCTCGACGCACGGCCAGATCCGCGCCGTCACCTCGCCCGCCAGCCGCTGGGACGCCCGCTCCACGCGCGGGAAGGTGAGCGGCCGCCCGCAGCGCACGCGCACCTTGACCGGGCGCACGATCCAGCCGCGCCGCGCGCGCTCGCTGCCGTGCACGGCGATCGGGACGACCGGCGCGCCGCACTCGAGCGCGAAGCGGCCGACCCCGCGCTTGGGCTCGCCCAGGCCGCCCGCGCGGATGCGGGTGCCCTCCGGGAAGATGACGACGGCGTCGCCGCGCGCGAGCACCGCCTCGACGGTGGCGACGGCCTCCTCGTCGGACTCGCCGCGGCGGATCGGGAACGCGCCGAGGCAGTTGAGGAACCAGCCGATCAGGCGGTTCTCGAAGAGCTCGCGCTTGGCCACGAAGTAGATCGGCCGGCGCAGGCAGAGCCCGATCAGGAACGGGTCGAGGAAGCTGCGGTGGTTGGCGGCGAGCAGCACCGGCCCCGAGCGCGGGATGTGCTCGCGCCCGACCCGGGAGGTCCGGAACCAGATCAGCAGGAACGGCTGGAGCACCGCGCGGGTGATCCAGTAGACGACCGGATTGATCCCGCGCGTGCGAATTCGCTCGTGGTGGCGGTCCAGTTCCATGCCGGAAACGACACCGGTGGAGCGCCCCCGTTACGCTCACGTGCGATGACGCTGCAGAGAAGCTTGCGCGGAGGGCTGGCCGGCGGAGTCGCCGCGGCGATCTGGGCAGCGCAGCAGCCGCTCGACAAGCGCGTCTTCGACACGCGCTACGACGACGTGGAGCTGCTCGGCAAGCTGGTCACGCGCGGGGAGCGCTGGCCGGCCGCGGGGCTCGCGCTCCACCTGCAGAACGGCATCGTGTTCGGCGCGGTCTACGCGCAGCTCAAGCCGTTCCTGCCCGGCCCGCCGGTCCTGCGCGGGGTGGCCGCCGGCCTCGCCGAGCACGCGGCGTCGTGGCCGCTCACGCGCGTGACCGACCGCTACCACCCGGCGCGGCGCGAGCTCGAGTCGCTCGACGGCAACTGGCGCGCCTTCGCCCAGGCGGCGTGGCGCCACGCGCTGTTCGGCGCGGTCCTCGGCGCGCTCGAGCACGTGCTGAACGACCGCAGCGCCGACGAGCCGCCCGAGATCCCGGTGTCCTCGAACGGCCACGGGGACATCGAGCAGGTGGCCGTCGCGGCCGCCGACCCGGCTTAGACTCGGCGCGCGCGCCGGAGTAGCTCAGCTGGTAGAGCAGCCGCCTTGTAAGCGGCAGGTCAGGGGTTCGAGTCCCCTCTCCGGCTCTAGCCGTGCACGAACACCGGGGTGCCGAGCGGCACGCGGCGCATCAGCGTGCGCAGGTCGGCGTCGGCCGCGCGCAGGCAGCCCGCCGACGTGGGCTTGCCGATCGAGCCCGGAGCGTTGGTCCCGTGGATCGCGAGCCGGTTGCCGCCGCGCCAGCCGGGCGGCGTGTTCGGCTGGGTGCCGTTGAGCGCGAGGATGCAGCAGCCGTAGTAGGCGCCGTAGCGCGAGCCGGGGATCTTGTCGGTCACGGCGAAGCGTCCGCGCGGCGTGCTCGACCCCGCCCTGCCGATCGCGACCTTCACGCTCTTCAAGAGGCGCTTGCCGCGGCGCAGCTCGAGGGTGCGCCTGGACAGGTCCACCGAGATCGCCATCCGCACCCGGCTGCGGTCGACGGCCGGCGAGTCGGCGCGCACCCAGGCGGTGCGCCCGTTGCCGAGCGCCGTGGTGGTGACGGCGAGCCAGCGGCCGCGCCGGCGGACCACCGACATGACCGAGCGCGAGCCGAACTGCGTGCGCGCGCCGACGGTGGCGACCCCCGAGCCCTTCGGCTTCGAGTAGAGGCGGACGGAGCGGCCGGCGCGCACGCGGACGATGCCGAAGCCGGACGGGGCCGCCGGGCGGGCGCGGCGCGGCCCCCCCTCGCGGGCCGGGCGCGGCCCCCCCGCCTCGGCCGGCGCCGGGCGCGGCGGACCGAGGAATCGCTCCACCGGCTCGAGGGACCGGGTCTCGGGCACCTCGTCGCGGGCGGCCGGGCCGGTGCGCTGCCCGAAGCTCGTGGCCGCGGAGACAGCGACCAGCAGCGTCGCGGCGATCGCGACGGCGATGAGGACGGGGATGGCAGCGGGCCGCTCCATGGCCTACTGCCGATGTCGGCGCGCCACCCACGCGGCTGTAGTCCCCACCCACGCGGCTGTGGTCCCCGCCCACGCGGCTGCGGTCCCCGCCCACGGGGCCGTGGCCCCCGCCCACGGGGCCCTCTACGCGGTATCGCTCAGTTGCAGAGGGTGCAGCGGCCGGCGCGACAGCCGCATTGCGTGGCCGGTCCGCGGACCGGAGCCCACTCGGGCCACTCGGCGGCGTCGGGATCGAAGCGATCCTCGTGCCCCTCGGGCCATGCCCAGCGCAGCATCAGCTCCGCGAAGCGATCGGCCTCGCTCGGCGTGCGCGTGCGCACGTACTGCAGGTGTGCGGCCAGAAACCCCGGCCGGCTGGCGTCCTCCACCCTGCCCGCATACCCCGGTCCCGGAAAAGCAAGCCTGCTGTGACCCCCCGATGGACGGGTGTTCGGCTAGAGCATCACGTTCCGCGACTGCAGGTGCGCCCCGACCTTGCGCTTGACCCGCTGGAGCGCGTTGTCCACCGTCTTCGTGTCGCACTCCAGCCGCTCGGCCACGGCCTCGTACGAATGCCCGTCGAGGTAGAGCGACAGCACCGAGCTCTCGAGCTCCGACAGCACGCTGGACAGGCACGCCACCAGGCTGTGCAGCTCCTCCGACGAGATCACCTGGTTGACCGGGTCGTGCGCGGTCGGGCCGGGCAGGACCTCGTCGAGCGTCGGCTCGCCGTCGCCGCCGGCGCTCGCCGGGGTCTGCGAGAACGAGACGTACTGGTTGAGCGGCGTGTGCTTGTTGCGGGTGGAGGTCTTCACCGCGGTGATGATCTGGCGGGTGATGCAGAGCTCGGCGAAGTTGCGGAAGCTCGACTCGCGGTCGCTGCGGTAGTCGCGGACCGCCTTGTAGAGCCCGACGAGGCCCTCCTGGATCAGGTCGTCGGAGTCGCCCCCGATCAGGAAGTAGGAGGACGCCTTGAGCCGGACGAAGCCATAGTAACGGCGCACGATCCGGTCGTAGGCGTCGCGCTTCCCCGACTTGGCGCGCGCGACGAGGTAGTGATCGTCAACCTCGAGCTGAGATTGATTGTTTCGGATCGATGGGGCGGATACGGCAGCCACAGTGTTCTCTCCCTCCCAGCCCCCGAAGAGGGCCGAAAGACTGGGCGCGACGTACCTCCCCTGGTCGTCGCCAGATTTTTGCCCACCTGAGCCTTAACCTCAGGTCAAGCCTTATCTGCGGCCGCGAGTATCCACCGGTTATCGGACGTTGTCAACCCCGGGGGCGGTCGGATTGCAAGATTCCGTACAGCAGCGCCGCGGCGGCGGCCGCCACGTTGAGCGACTCGACCCGCCCGCGCAGCGGCAGCGCCACCAGCTGGTCGCAGGCCGCCTCGACGCGCGGGCGCAGCCCCCTGCCCTCCGACCCGAGGACCAGGACTACGCGCCCGGAGTAGTCGGGCTGGTCGTAGGGGACGGCGGCGGGCGAGGCGGCGGCCCCGTAGATCCACGTGCCCTGCCGCTCCTTCGCCGCGCCGAGGTAGTCGGCGAGGTTGCGCACTCGGGCCACGGGCAGGTGCTCGACCGCCCCGGCGGAGGCCCGGCACACCACGGGCGTCACCTGAGCCGTGCGCCGCTCGCCGATCACCACGCCGGCCGCGCCGGCGCACTCGGCCACGCGGCAGATCGCCCCGAGGTTGCGCGGATCCTGCACCTGATCGAGCGCGACGACGACGGCGTTCTCGCCGCCGAGCAGGGATTCCGCATCCGCGTACTGGAACTCGGAGACCTCGGCGCAGACGCCCTGGTGGTCCGGTGACCCGCAGAGCGACTCGAGCGCCGTGTGCTCGGCGGCCTCGACCTCGACGCCGCGCAGCCACGGCTCCCGCGCCCCGGCGCGCGCCGCCCACACCCGCTGCACCCGCCGCCGCCCCCGCAGCGCCTCGCGCACGGCGTTGCGGCCGTAGACGATCACGCGCTCGGAACAGTTGGCGACCCCATGGGGTAGCAAAGTGTTCCCGGCGCAGCGATCAACGTTCCGCGCGGACGAGCCGCGCGCCCTCGGGGGTGTCGCGGACCTCCCAGCCGAGCGCGCGGAGCTCGTCGCGGCGGGCGTCGGCGGTGGCGAAGTCCCTCTCCGCGCGCGCGGACTCGCGCTCGGCCAACAGCCGCTCCGCCTCGGCGTCGGGCGCGTGCTCCTCGGGCTTCAGCAGCGACTCGAGGCCGAGCAGCCACAGCATCTCCCGAAGCGGCCCCACCCCCACCTGCTCGCCGCTGTCGAGGCGCCTGTTCGCCTCGCCGATCCATACGAACAGCTCGGCGAGGGCAGCGGGGGTGTTGAAGTCGTCGGCGAGCGCGTCCAGGAAACCAGCCGGGGCGGGGGAAGCGTCCGAGCCGTCCGGGTCCAGCCGGCGCACCAGGTCCCGCACGCGCGTCACCTGCGCCCGCGCCTGAGCGAGCTGGGCCTCCGAGTAAACGATCGGCTGCCGGTAGTGGCCGCTCACGAAGTACATGACGAGCGTCTGCGGGCCCGCCTCGTCGAGAGCGGCGCCGAGCGAGCGGATGTTGCCCACCGACTTCGACATCTTCTCGTCCGCGAAGCGCACCATCCCGTTGTGCATCCAGATCCGCGCGAGCGGCTCGCCGCGGCCGGCCTCGGTCTGCGCGATCTCGTTCTCGTGGTGCGGGAAGACCAGGTCGGAGCCCCCGCCGTGGATCTCGAAGTCGAGCCCGAGCAGCTCCTCCGCCATCGCCGAGCACTCGATGTGCCAGCCCGGCCGGCCGCGGCCCCACGGCGCGTCCCAGGCGCTGTCCTCGCCCTCCTTCTGGGTCTTCCAGAGCGCGAAGTCGTGCGGGTTCTCCTTCACCGCCGTGCTCCCGGGAACGTCGTCGGGCTCGCCCTGGTCGGCTTCCTCGAGCGAGCGGTTCGAGAGCTTGCCGTAGCCGTCGAAGCTCGCCACGCGGAAGTACACGTCGCCGCCGCTGGCGTACGCGTGGCCGCGGTCGATCAGCGCCGCGATCAGGTCCACGATCGCCGGGATCGTCTCGCTCGCCTTCGGCTCGTGGTCGGGCCGTCCGAGCCCGAGCCGGCCGGTGTCGCGCTCGTAGCGCTCGGTCATCTCGCGCGCTAGCTGCTCGCTGGCGGTGCCGGCCTCGCGGGCGGCGTCGTAGATCTTGTCGTTCACGTCGGTGACGTTGACCACCAGCGTCGCCTCGTAGCCGGCGTGCGCGAGGTAGCGCTTCAGCAGCGAGAAGACCACGTAGGGCCGCGCGTTCCCGACGTGGACCGGCGCGTAGACCGTGGGCCCGCAGGCGTAGATGCCGACGCGGCCCTCGCTGCGCGGCTCGAGCTCGCGGACCGCGCCCGACAGCGTGTCGTGGATCCGGACCGGCCTCATCGCCGTTCGAGCTGGACGATCGCCATCGCGGCGATCCCTTCGCCGCGGCCGGCGAAACCCATCCCCTCGTTCGTCGTGAACTTCACGCTCACGCGCGCGGCCTCCACGCCCAGTGGCGCGGCCAGCGTCTCGCGCATGCGCTCGCGATACGGGCCGAGCCTCGGCGCCTCGCAGATGACCGTCGCGTCGGCGTTCGACACGGCCAGGCCGCGCTCCCACACGAGCCCGCGCGCCGCGTCGAGCAGCTCGAGCGAGTTCGCGTCGCGGTAGCGCTCGTCGCCGTCGGGGAAGTGCTGGCCGATGTCGCCCAGCGCGGCCGCGCCAAGCAGGGCGTCCGTGATCGCGTGGGTGAGCACGTCGGCGTCCGAGTGTCCGGCGAGGCCCCGCTCGGCATCCTCGATCTCGATGCCCCCGAGGATCAGCGGCCGTCCCGCCTCGAGGCGGTGGGAGTCGTAGCCGATGCCGCTGCGCGAGCTCACCCGAGCGGCTCGAGCCGGCGCTCGCGGCGCTCGAAGACGGCCAGCTCGCTCACGCCGGCCCGCTCGAGCAGCTCGAGGGCGTCCTCGTAGCGGTGGCCGAGGTCGTTCGGCACGTGCGCGTCGGAGGAGAGCGCCACGGGGCGCCCCGCCTCGAGGCACATGGCGAGGAACGCCGGGGCGGGATAGATCTCGCCAACCGGCTTGCGCAGGCCGGCGGTCGAGACCTCGATGGCCACGTCGGATTCCGCGATCCCGTCCATCGCCAGATCGTAGAAACGGCGCAGGTCGCCGCCCGGCCGCGGCACGTCGCGGCCCCAGACCTTCACGAGGTCGGGGTGGGCGAGGATGTCGAACATCCCGCTGCGCGCGGCCTCGCCGAGCGTCTCGAAGTAGCGCCGCCACACCTTCTCGGGATCGGTGTGGGTCCACACGTCCCACTCGCCGCGCATGTCGATCGCGGAGTCACGCAGGAAGTGCACCGAGCCGATCACGTAGTCCCACTCGCGCTCGTCGAGCAGGTTGGCCATCCGGTCCTCGGCCCCGGGGACGAAGTCGGCCTCGATGCCGAGCGACAGCGCCGTCTCCTCGCGCACGAACTCGCAGTACTCGTCGAGGTCGTCGGTGGCGTTGGCCTGCCAGAAGGGGTGGCGCCACACGCTCAGCGCCTGCTCGAAGCGGTGCACGTGCTCCGAGACCCCCAGCACGCCGATCCCGCGCTCGGCGGCGACGTCCTGGTAGCGCTCGGCGTTGGCGGGGGTGAAGTAGCGCTCGGTCGTCGCCTCGGGGTCGTCGGGGCGCAGGTGTACGTGGAGGTCGGTCAGCATCGGGCCCGCAGCAGCGCCTCGGCGCGCTCGAGGTCGAGCGGCCCGGTCACCTTGAGGTTCCCAGGCGGCGCCTCGACGATACGAACCGACCCGCCGCCGGCCTCGACGAGCATCGCGTCGTCGGTGGCCGCGGCGAGCACCTCGGCGGGCGCGTCGAGCGCGTGGCGCAGCGCCTCCGCGGCGAACGCCTGCGGCGTCTGGATCGCCCACAGGCGCGAGCGGTCGAGGGTGCGCTGCACGCGCAGGTCGTCGCCGGCCTCCTTGACCGTGTCGGTCATGCGCGCGGCGGCGACCGCGCCGTCCCAGCCGTCCTCGACGCACGCGACGCAGGCGCGCACGAGCTCGGCGGTCACGAGCGGCCGAGCCGCGTCGTGCACGACCGCCACCTCCGCCTCGGGCGCCGCGGCCAGCGCATTGCGCACCGACTCCGACCGCGAGGCGCCGCCCGCGACGCGGTCCGGGCCGTCCTCGCGACCCGCCGGCACCGCGACCACGACGCGGTCGCACACCGCACCGAGCACGTCGAGGCTCCAGTCGAGCAGCGGGCGGCCCGCACAGACGACGAGCGCCTTGGGGACCTCGCCCCCAAGGCGCTCGCCTCGGCCGGCGGCGGGAACGATGCCGACGACCGTCAACCTGCTGTCGTGCTACCCGGCCGCGGCGGGCTCGCCGTTGCGCTCCGCGTGGGCATCGGAGATGCAGCTCTCCAGGTACTCCTCCGCGTCCTCCTCCTCCTTGTCCAGCGCGTACATCAGCTCGGACGCGAGGATCTTCTTCGCGCGGGTGTACATCTGCTTCTCGCCGGTCGACAGACCCTTGTCCGCCTCGCGGATCGCGAGGTTGCGGACGACCTCGGCGAGCTCGAACACGTCGCCGGTCTTGATCTTGTCGCGGTTGTGCTTGAAGCGCCGATTCCAGTTCTTCGGCATCTGGCTCACGTCGTCGCGGAGGACCGCGAGGACCTTGCGTACGTCCTCATCGCCGATGACGCGGCGCAGGCCGGCCTTCCCGGCGTTCTCACACGGGACCATGACGGTCATGTCGTTGTGGAGGATCTTGATCGTCAGGTACTCGCGCTTCTCGCCGAGGACCTCCTTCTGCTCCTTCTTGAGGACCTTTCCGGCACCGTGGTGCGGGTAGACGACCTGGTCACCGATCTTGTAGTCGATGTGCGGCGCCTCTCGCTCGATGTCGAGGTCCTCGATGCTCTGGTCCCAATCCGTCTCGCTAATGGGGCCCTCCCCTCGGGGTCGTTGTGTCACGTTTGCAGGTAGCGGTCCACGAGGTTGATCTCCTGCAGGCGGCGAAGGCCCTCGCGGATGTCCTTCGCGCGCATGTCCCCCACTCCCTCGACTGCCTCTAGCTCGGCGTCGGTGGCAGCAAGGATCTCGTCCAGCCCCTCGAACTCGCCCACAATCGCGCCGATCACGAGCTTAGGAAGCCTCGGGATCCGGCCGAGGATGCGGTAGCCGCGCGGCGACACGGGATGGTCGAGCGTGTTGAGCTTTCGGTCGTAGCCGAGCAGCTCGCTGAGGCGCCCGAAGTCGAGCAGGTCCTCGTGCGGGAGCCGGGCGAGCTGGTCCACGACGGACGCGAACTGGTCCTCCGACGGCTCGGCGATGTAGTCCTGGACCAGCGAAGCCTTGTCGGACGCGGCGCCGATCATCGTCTCCTCGAGCTGCATCTCGATCAGGCGGCCCTCGGTGCCGAGCTCGACGATGTAGCGCTCGATCTCCACCGCCATGCGCGTGACCAGCTCCGCGCGCTGGAGGACGGTCAGGACGTCGTGCAGGGTCGCGCCGCCCTCGAACTCGAGTGCCGTGAGGCGGGTCGAGACCTGCTCGAGCCGCGTGCGGTACTTCTCGAGCGTGGCGAGCGCCTGGTTGGCCTTCGCGAGGACGACCGGGATGTCCTCGAGGATGTACTTCCCGCCGTCTATGTAGAGCGACACGACGCTGCGCCGCTGGGAGATCGCGATCACGAGCGCGCCCGTCTGCTTCGAGACGCGCTCCGCGGTGCGGTGGCGGGTGCCGGTCTCGAGCGACGTGATGGTCGGGTCCGGCATGAGCTGGACGTTCGCCCAGCAGAGCTTGGTCGCGTTGGAGCTGAGGATGATCGCCCCGTCCATCTTCGCGATCTGGTAGAGCAGCGCCGGCGTGTAGTCGATGTCGATCTTGATCCCGCCGGAGTAGAGGAACGACAGCTCGTCGGTGTCCCCGATGCAGATCAGGGCACCGGTGCGGGCGTCGAGGATGTGGTCGATCCCCTCCCGCAGCGCCGATCCCGGCGCCACCATCTCCAACGCCTTTACGAGCCGGGGCTCCTGGCGATGCTCGTGGTCAGCGACCTCGTCCCCAGCATGCTGCACCCAAAGCACTATACGGCAAAGGGCCGCACTTTGCGGGCGGTTTTCGGCTCTGGAGCGCCGATTTGCAGGGGTTATGCCCTTTCGGCCGCTCTCCGCGCCTCAGCCCGGCGGGTGCGAGCGCGCCACGGTCAACGGATCTTGAAGGTGACGAAGTTGCGGCTCAGCGGGTTGGGCTTGAGCACCTTCTTCTCGGCGTTCCCGGCGCGGTCGACGGCGCGGATCCGCGCGGTCCAGGTGCCGGTCGGGAAGCGGCCGGCGCGGCGGAAGGTCCAGCTCGTGGTGCCGCGCGCCCTGACGTAGGTCGGGCGCCGGCAGCTCACGACCTGCCCGAGCCTGCCGGAGGGCTGCAGGTAGCGGCAGAGGCCGGTCCCGCCGCCCTCGCGGCGCGCGATCGCGACGGTGACCCGGTCGAGCGCGCCGCAGCCGCGCTCCCAGGCGATGCCGCGGAAGTGGAGGCTGGCGCGGGTCGCGTGGATCGGGTGCCGGTGGGGGCGGAAGCTCGAGCGCGGGGAGAGGCGGTCGGGGCAGGGTCGGCGCGCGTCGCGCGGCGGGGCGGGGGGTGGCGGAACCGGGAGGCCGGCGCCGCGCTCCCCGGCGGGAGCCGGGGCGGGCTCCGGCGCGGCGGGGGCGAAGGGCGCCGAGGCCGGCAACGCGGCGGGGCCGGCGCTCGGCGCGGGTGCGGGGTCGGGCTGCGGCGGGGCCGTGGGGTCGGGCGCAGGTGTGGGGCCGGGCTCCGGCTCCGGTTCCGGCGCGGGACCAGGGACGGGATTCGGCCAGGGACCGGGATCGGGCTCCGGCGTGGGCGTCGGATCGGGCTCGGGGATCGGGGTGGGGCTCGGCTCCGGCGCCGGGCCGGGGTCGGGGATCGGGGTGGGATTCGGGTCGGGATCCGGCTTCGGGTCGGGATCGGGATCCGGCTTCGGCGACGGATCCGGCGGCGGCGTCGGAGTGGGATCGGGGTCCGGGTCCGGCGTCGGGTCGGGAAGCGGGGTGGGACCCGGATCGGGATCGGGGTGTGGCGCCGGGTCGGGGTCCGGCTCCGGATCCGGCGCTGGGTCGGGCTCTGGATCGGGGTCCGGCGCCGGCTCCGGCTCCGGCTCCGGCTGGTCGTCGTCGACGATCGTCGCGATCGCCGTGGTGTCGCCCGGCAGCGTCTCGGTCAGGCGGACCTCGAAGGTCTCGTCGGGCTCGTCGAGCGCGTCGTCCGCGATCGGCACGCGCAGGTAGCCGACCGTCTCGCCGGCGCCGATCGAGACCGGCTCGGCGGTGGCCCGGTAGTCGTCCGGCTCGACGGCGGTGCCGTCCCACGCTCGCGCGAACCCGACCGGTCCGCCGCGCCAGGGCTGCGAGACGCGCACCTCGAACACCGCCTCGCCGGCCCCCTCGGAGACGACCACGTCGCCGATCGCCACCTCGCGCGGCGGGTTGCTGCGCAGCCACGTCGCGTCGACCTCGTACTGCGGCCCCGCGTAGCGGTGCTGCGCGTCGACCTCGAGCCCCTCGACCCGCTCGAAGGCCCCCGCGACCGACGCGTGCCGGACGACGTCGAACTCGTCGAGCGGCCCGGGCAGGAACGGCGCGAGCGTCTTCACGCGGAGCGCGCCGGCGAAACGCGCGGCACGGGATACGTCGAGGAGGTCGCGGTCGGCGAGCCCGACGCCGCCGATCTCGATCTCCAGGATGCCGGTGTCCGTCTGGTCGAAGTCGCCCTCCACGCTCAGCGTCCCGGGCGATAGCCCCGGCCGCACCTCGCCGCCGTTCACGAGGCCGCCCGTCACGGTCCCGATCCCGCGCAGGACGCCGCCGCGCACCGCGGCGCGCACGCCGGCGCTGATCAGCCGCGAGCCTGCTGACGCGAGTGTCGTCGTGCCGGAGTCCTGCCTGTACGGCCACGCCACGAGCCCCGCGTCGCGGCCGAGGTGAACCGCGCCCTCGTTGGTCAGGGGGCCGGTGGCCAGCGCGCCCTCGTTCTCGAGCCTGAGCTCGCCGGCGGCCTCGTTCGCCACGAGCGGGCGCAGCCCGTCCGCGCGCCCGAACGCGTCCCAGACCAGCGCGTCGCGGCCGTCGAGGATCAGCCGCGCGGCGTTGCGCTCGACCCTGTTCGGCAGCTCGAGCGTCGCGGAGACGACCCAGGTCCCGCCGCTGAGCCTGCCGCCGGCGAGGTTCGTGACCGAGCTGAACGCCAGCGTGCCGCTCGTCGCCTCGACGGTCCCGTCGTTGGTCGCCGGCGGCGAGACCGACGCGCGGCCGGGGCCGCTCTTCGTCAGGACGCCGCCGGCGCGGTTGTGCACGAGCGGCGGCGCCGCTCCGGCCCCCTGGTCGAGCTTCGTGCCGTCGGCCAGCTCCACCCGGCCGGCGTTGTCGAGCAGCGCGCCGTCGGAGAGGACGATCGAGCGCTCGGCCACTCGCACCGTGGCGCCGGCCTCGACGGCGAGCGTGCGGCCGGCGAGCGCGTGGCCCGCGCTCCCGCTGACGGCGAGCCCCGCACCGCCCGGCACGATCCGCGTCTCCCCGGCCGCGCTCATCGTCCCGCCGCTCCAGTCGAGGTCAGGCGTGGCGATCGACCCCGCGCCCATCAGGAACCCGCGCCTGAGCTCGAGCCGCGGCGCGGCCGCCTCGCCCTCGAACGAGACCGCGGCGCTCACGCTGTCCACGACCGTCCGCGCGTCGTACGAGCCGGCCACCGAGGCCGGGCCGGTGAACAGCACGCGGCCCGTCCCGCTCGACGTCGTGCGCGAGCCGGGCAGCAGCCGGCTGTCGCCCACCAGCCGCACGGTGGCGCCGTCGCCGGCGCTCAGGGACCCGACCGAGGTGACCCCGCCGTGGAGCGTCAGCGACCCCGCGCGAGCCTCGACCGTCCCGTCGTTGCTGATCGGATAGGCGACGAACGTGTCGGCGGAGCCGCCGGTCTTGCGGATGACGCCCTCCGCGAGGTTCAGGATCTGCCCGGCGCCGGCACCCGTGAGGTCCTGGTCGCCGCGGATGTCGAGCAGCCCGGCGTTGAGGAGCTGCGCGGAGTCGCGCAGCTCGAGCGCCCCCGCCTCCCAGGCCACGACGGCGCCGGAGTCGACCATGAGCTTGCGATCGACCGCGACGGAGTGGGTGCCACCCGTGAGCGTGGCAGCGCGCACGGCGGTGGTCCCGTCGCCCTGCTGGACCCCGCCGGACCAGGCGAAGTCGTCGGCCGAGAGCGTGCCGGCGCCCTGGACGGTCCCGGCGGTCTGGGCGAGCGCGGGGACCTCGAAGAAGCCCTCGATCTCGGTCGTCCCACCCTCGACCGACAGGCGGCCGAGGGACGCGGCCCCGGTGACCGTGAAGACCCCGCCCCTGACGGTGAGCGTCCCCTCGCCGCGCAGCCCGGCCACCGTGCCGCCGAGCTCCTGGCGGACCGAGGCGCCCGCCGGGATGCAGGCCACGGCGTCGAGCCCGGGGACGGAGTCGCCGGACCAGTTCGCCGCGTCCTGCCAGCGCCCGGTGCCGGCGCCGCCGTCCCAGGAGACGGTGCAGTCGTCCACGGCCGGCGCCAGCGGGACGAGGGCGAGCAGCAGCGCGACCCCCACGAGTGCCGCCGCCGCCACGCACCGCGGCTTCCCGGGGAGGGAGGTGCGTTGGCGGAGGTGACGGGGCGGCATTCGCGGGTCTCGGGGGAACGATCAATCCCTAACCGCCGGCCCCGCCCGCGCGCCATCCGCGAGCCGGGCGGTTCGTCCCCCCACGGGTGCACCCCCGCACCCCCCACTCCCCCGCTATTTGCGCGGTTCGCTATTACCGCCGCGAGCGGAGAGGGCCGGACGCCTCAGCGCCGGCCGCGCGCCGACTTCTTCTTCTTCCGCTTCTTGCTCTCGACCCGCGTGGTCGGGCGGCCCTTCTTGCAGCCCTTGTAGCGGCGGTCGCTGATGATCCGGTCGCCGCGGTTGGTCAGCGCGATGATCCTGACCCGGTAGGTCTTCGTGCTCGACGGCAGCTTCTTGATCGTCACGCGCGTGATCTTCGAGCCTCTGCGCGAGAGCTTGCGCTTGCCGTTGACGAACACGTTCACCGCGACCACGCGGCGCCGTGGCGGCTGGTGGATCTTGAAGCTGAAGCGGCGCCGGTCGAGGCAGGTCTTCTTCGGGTCGGGCAGGCCGAGCGGGTTCGAGCCGCTCACGCCCGAGGTCCCCGAGCCGGATCCGCCGCCCGGTCCGCCTCCGGGCGCGCTCTCGCCGGGCACGTCGCCCGCGGGCGGCTTGGGCACGCAGCTGAAGCCGGCCGGCGGCTTGTCCGGCACGGCGTCCTTGTTGCCGACCTGCGCGCTCGCCTTGCCGTTGTAGTTCCCGTAGGCGTCGCAGGCGTCGCCGGCCTCGACGTAGACGCCCTCGCCGCTGCGCAGCTTGCGGTCGGCCACCCACTCGCCGCCGACCTTCTTGCCCGCCACGCGATCCACCTTCCCGTTCGCCGCGACGATCGTGAAGACGACCCGGTCGAGGTCGCCCACGTCCAGCCAGGGCCGGAACGAGCAGCCGTGCGGGGTCCCCGACTGCGGGCGGCAGTACCACTCGAACCGCTCCGGGTCGGTCAGCGCGGCCGGGTCGCGATAGCAGCGGCGGTCGGGCGTGATGAACGGGATCTTCGCGGGGTGGTTGGCCTGCCACGTGTCGGGATAGTCGATCGGGCCGAGCCGTGCCGGGATCTTGGTCCTCGAGTCGGGCTGGCAGTCGATCGTGCGGCGCGGGCCGACCTTGAACGCCGGCTGGCCGCCGTCGGCGTTGAGGCTCTCGATCGACACCCCGGTCCACGGCTTGACCAGGAACTCGCGCGAGGTGAGCTTGTAGTCGGCGGGCTTGCCGCCCTGCTGGCGCTGGCCGCGGACGACGAAGCGGTACGACCCGGCCGGGGTCGAGAGCGGACGGTCCATCAGGTCGTAGCGCGAGACGAACGCCTCGAAGTGCGCCGTCCACTGGAACTCCGAGCCCTGCACGCGGTAGGCCGGCCGGTCCTCGGAGGGCGGGAACTTGAGGGTGATGGGCAGCTCGCCAGTCTGGTCGGCGTACGGGACCCAGTTGCCGCCCGTGAAGCGCTCGACCTCGACCCGCGGGCTGTCGGTGTAGTTCGACCCGCCGACCCACGTGAACGCGGCCGCCCCGAAGCGCTCGACGTCGTCCGGCTGCCTGACGACCTTCGCCGCGCGGTCGTCGGGGAGCGAGGCCTCGTAGGCCGCGATCCCGCCGTTGGCCAGCTCGCCGATCGTGCGCGCGCGACCCTCGTTGTGGGCGAGGTCGGCGGTCACCTTGGCGTCGCCCCCGGGCCACTCGCCGGGCGTGGTGCCGAGCACGGCGTTGAACGGGCTGCCGGGCACGGTCGGGAAGCTGTCGGTGCCCTTCTTGAGGTCGCGGCCCATCTTCACCAAGCGCGTGGCCATGTAGTCGCTCGAGTGCGGCCCCCAGGCGGTCAGCGCCTTGCGGTAGTGGTCGCCGCGCTGGTACTCGCGGTAGGTCGCGATGTAGCCGTTGTAGTCGTTGGCCATCCCGATCGCGACCGTCAGCGCGTAGCCGGCCTCGGCGCTCGGGCCGAAGTCGTCGTGCGAGTAGTTGCCCTTGATCTCGCCCGGGTTGGTCGGCTCGCTCTCGGCCTGCGCGACGTAGGAGAGGGCGTCCCACCCGGTGGCGTCGTTGTTGACCTGCGCGTGGACCTTGTTCTTGACCTGCGTCGAGATCGTGAGCGGGCCGTTCGGGTGCTGGCAGCGCCACTGGTCGCCGCCGATGTCCACGCAGTTCGTCGTCCAGTCGTAGCCGTTGTGCTGGTTGCCGGCGACCTTGTCCGTGCGCGACTTGATGTTCTTCGACTGGTCGGCCCACTGCTCGCACGAGCAGACGGTGAGCAGGATGTCGCCGATCCGGAACGCCTGGAGGTGCACGCTCACGTCCTCCTCGAGACCCGTGTAGGAGGGCGCCGAGTAGTTCTCCGGGACCGGGATCCCGAGCTCCTGGAGGTTGTCCGTCCGGATGCCCGTGTCCTGGGTCGGGACCTGCACGAACTCGCCGACCGGCGTCTCGTTCAGCGTGTTGCAGTCCGGGAAGCCGACGATCGGGTAGCGCGGGTCGCCCGCCAGCGCGTGATCGGTGCGGCACGAGGAGATGCCCGGGTACGGGTGCGACGCCGGGCCAGGGAACCAGCGGTCCCTGAACTGCACGTCCCCGTTGGCGAACTCCGAGCGGAACGGAGCGAAGCGGCCCGGATCCTCGGGCGTGTTGGCCGCGACGTCCTTGAAGGTGTCCACGATCGCGCCCGCGATCCCGCGCGCCTTGAACTCCGACTGCGCGTACTGGCCGTGCGAGAAGTACGCGCGCTGGTGGATGTCGTGCCAGCGGTTGTCCTCGGGCTCGGTGTTGCCGACGGCGCCCTGCGTGAAGATCGTGGGCGCCCCCGTGGCGCGGTCGGCCATTCGCTCAGTCGGTCCGAGGTAGTCGGCGCTGATCAGGTCGTTGCCCTCGTTGTCCTCCGGGTGCACCGCGTAGTTGACGAGGTTCGCCACCGTCCCCCTGCCGTCGGTGCGGTCGAAGCGGACCACGATCAGGTCGTGGTCGGTGTAGTCGTTCGGGAACCCGGCCGGGGAGTTGTCGTCGGCCGTGGACGGGCCCGGCACGTTGCGCTGCACGAAGTCGTACTGGCTCACCGAGGCGCCGACCTTGACCGGCACCATCGCGTTGTTGGCCTTCTCGACCGCCGTGGCCATCTTCTTGGCCATGTACTCGAAGAAGCGGAAGTCGAATACGTCCTGGAAGACCCACACGCCCCACCCCGTCGACGAGTACATCGGGGACGAGTGGTTGTGGGTCACCGCCATCGTCAGGTTGTTGCGGTCGATGCCGATGCCCTTGCCCTCGAGGATCTGGGCGGCGCGGCGCCAGAGCAGGTCCTGCGGGATGTAGAGGTCGTTCTTGACCAGGGCGAACTTCCGGTCGTCGGTGCCCTGCACGACGAGCGCGCGGACGCTCAGGCGCGACTGAACGCCGTACGAGGGAGCGCGGCGGGTCGAGTGGGCGTGCGGGTCCGAGGAGTGGACGTTCGCGAACGCCCCGCCGGCGTCCTCCTCGTTCAGCTCGTCGCCGGACGCGTACTGCCCCGCGGAGGCCCCGACGTGCCAGGTCGCGTCCTCGACCCAGGCGCCCGCCTTGATCTGACCCGCGCTCGCGCTGCCGGGCAGCACGAGCAGCGCGAGCAGTGCCGCGACGACCAGAGCGAGTCTCTTACCCGAGCGCATTCCCCCGTCCCCCGCGGGAGCGTAGCGGCAGAAGGGGGTCGCGCCCGCCGGTTCGCACAGGCGGCGGTGCGGGCCGGTCCGCTCAGGCGGCGGCGCGGGTCGGCACCCCGTCGAACGCGCGCGCGAGCGCGGCACGCAGGGTCCTGACCGGCCCGGCCGGATGCACCACGTCCGCGAGCCCGAACTTGGCCGCCTCGGCGAGCCGGCGGTCCGGATGGGCGACGTGGCGCAGCTCGCCGGTGAGGCCGATCTCGCCGAACGCCGCGAGCGGCTTCGGCTCGCCGTCGCCGGCCACCGAGGCCGCCGACACCCCGCGCGCCGCCGACGCGATCGCCAGCGCCACCGCGAGGTCCGCCCCCGGCTCGTCGACCCGCACGCCGCCCGCCACCGACACGAACACGTCGCTCGTGCCGAGCTGGAGCCCGCCGTGACGGGCGAGGACCGCGAGCACGAGCGCCAGCCGGTTGCGGTCGATCCCGTTGGCCACGCGGCGCGGCGGCTCGATCTGGGTGGGAGCCACCAGCGCCTGCACCTCCACGAGCAGCGAGCGCGAGCCCTCCATCGCGCAGAGCACCACGGAGCCCGGGGCGCGCGTGGCCTCGTCCACGAAGCGGGCCGAGGCGTCCTCGACCTCGACGAGGCCGTCCTCGCGCATCTCGAACACGCCGACCTCGTTGGTCGAGCCGAAGCGGTTCTTGAGGGCGCGCAGCGTCCGGTAGGTGCGCTCGCGCTCGCCCTCGAACTGGAGCACGCAGTCGACCAGGTGCTCGAGCACGCGCGGGCCGGCGAGCGCGCCCTCCTTCGTGACGTGGCCCACCAGCACGGTCGCGGCGCCGCGCTGCTTGGCCACACGCGCGAGCCGCGCGGCCACCTCGCGCACCTGCCCGACCGAGCCGGCCGCGCCGGTGAGGTCGGCCGCGTGCAGGGTCTGCACCGAGTCGATCACGCAGACCTCGGGCCGCTCGGCCTCGATGGTGGCGATCACCGGCTCGAGGCTCGTCTCGGCCACGATCGGCACGGCCAGCGCGTGGGGCCCGAGCCGCTCGGCGCGCAGCCGCACCTGCGCGGCGGACTCCTCGCCGCTCACGTAGAGCACCGAGCGCCCGGCCGCCACGAGGTTGCCCAGCGCGCTCGCCGTGATCGTGGACTTGCCGATGCCCGGCGACCCGCCGAGCAGCACGAGCGAGCCGGGGACGAGGCCGCCACCGAGCACGCGGTCGAGCTCTCCGATGCCGGTGACCAGGCGCGGGACGGCGGGCGCCTGCACCTCCGCGAGCGGGACCGGCCGGAGCGCGGCCGCGGTGGCCTTCGGGCGCCCCGGCGGAGCCGCCGCGGGCGCCTCCTCGACCAGGGTGTTCCACTCGCCGCAGCCCGGGCAGCGGCCGTGCCACTTGGCGCTCTCGTGGCCACAGGCGGTGCAGACGTGGACGGTTCGCGCCATTCCGTCACGTTAAGAGCGGGACAGGACGTTCTCGCCCCCTATGCTCGGCCGGGTGACCCCTCGCGCGATCCTGCTCGCGGCGCTGGTCGCCCTGCTCGCCGCCGCCCCGGCCGCGGCCGCCGTTCCCACCGGACCCGCCGGCGACGCCTTCTACACGCCGCCGAAGAAGCTGCCCGGCGGGACGCACGGCGATCCGATCTGGGTCCGCAAGCTCACGAACGCGCAGACGCTCGCGCAGGCGAAGGTCAACCAGCTCGTCCTCTACCGCTCGACCTCGGTGCAGGGGAAGCCGATCGCGGTGTCGGGCACGATCCACCTGCCCAGGGGGAAGCCGCCGAAGGGCGGCTGGCCGGTCGTCTCGTGGGCGCACGCCACGATCGGGGTCGGGGACCGGTGCGCCCCGTCGCGGAATCCGGGCGAGGGCGTGATCCACGTCCTCCACGCATACATCGAGGGGCTGCTCGACCGCTGGCTCAGCGCCGGCTTCGCGGTCGTCCGCACCGACTACGAGGGGCTCGGCACGAAGGGCGGCCATCCGTACCTCGTCGGGGTCTCCGAGGCCCGCGGGGTCCTCGACGTCGTGCGGGCGGCCCGCGCGATCCACCCGGGCATCGGCACGCGGGTCGCGGTGGCCGGTCACTCGCAGGGCGGCCACGCGGCCCTGTTCTCCGGCGCGGTGGCGCGCAGGTGGACGCCGGAGCTGAGCCTGCGCGGCGTCGTGGCCCTGGCCCCGTTCGCCCAGGGCGACGAGATCTTCCGTGTGCTGTCTGCCTCGGACCAGCCCTCGCGGCGGACCGGCTACGCGCTCCTGTTCGTGAACGGGGCGGGCGCCGGCTACCCCCAGCTCGGGTTCACCTCGCTGCTGTCCAAGCGCGGGCGCGAGCTCTACGCCCTGGCCCCGTCGCTCTGCATCGACGACATCACGAGCGAGACCGGCGAGTTCGGGAAGACCGCGCCGCGCGACCTGTTCGCGGCCGGCGCCGAGCTGGCGCCGCTCACGAAGACGATCGCCCGCAACGACCCGACCGACCTGACCATCGGGGCGCCGGTGCTGGTGGAGCAGGGGACCGCTGACACGACGGTGTTCCAGGGATTCACGAACGTGCTCGTCGAGGGCCTGCGCAAGCGCGGGGCCAGGGTCGCCTACAGGGTGCACGAGAACATCGATCACACCTCGGTCGCGTTCGGAGAGCCCCAGGACGAGACGTTCTCCTGGGTCTCCAAGCGGCTGCGCTAGCGGGGACCGCCTAGCCGCCCTCGGCCTCGCGCACCGCCTTGGTGGCGGCGTCGAAGCCGAGCTCCGAGTGCGTGGAGTCGCAGAACGGCTTCGTCTTCGACGCGCCGCAGCGGCAGAGCACGATCGGCTTGCCGTCGTCGGGGAGCTCGAACTCGTTGCCGTCGGCGTCGATCAGCCGGATCGGGCCGGTCACCTTGTACGGGCCGTTGGCGCGGACCTTGATCTCGACGAGCTCACCCATGGGCGGCAGGTACCCGCCGAACGAGGGGGGCGAAACGGGAAGGCCGGGTACGAGCACAAGGGGCTGCCCGAGCTCTGGCTCGTCGACACGCGGGCGGGCGAGGTGCTCGTGTTCAGGCGCTTGAAGCCGGCCGCGCCGCGCTTCGACGTCGCCCTCGAGCTCGCCGCCGGCGACGTGCTCGAGTCGCCCCTCCTCGAGGGGCTCGCGCTAGCGGTCGACCAGCTCTTCGCGGAGCGCTAGGACTCGCTCGGCGGGCCCGGCTCGTCGCTCGGCGGCGCGTCCGGCGCCTCCGGCAGGACCTCGGGCTCGTCGGGCAGCGACTCGGCGCCGCCCGCGCCGCCCTCGGGCAGCGACTGCTGCTCCTCGCCGCCGGCCTCCGCCTCGCCGTCGCCGCCGACCGTGACCGGCTCGCGCTCGCCGCGCTTGGGCTGCGTGATCGTGATCGTGACCTCGGGGTCCTCGCCCTCGGCCGCCTCGTTGCGGTCGACCTCGACGGTCGCGCCCGGCTGCATGTCGGACGCCTTCAGCACCTCGTCGGCGAGCGGGTCCTCGATGTAGCGCTGGATCGCGCGGCGCAGCGGCCGGGCGCCCATCGACGGGTCCCAGCCCTTCTCGACGAGCAGCTCCTTCGCGTCCTCGGAGAGGTTGAGCGAGAGCTCGCGCTCCGCCATCGACTCGCGGATCCGCCGCAGCAGGAGCTCCACGATCTGGTGGATCTCCTCCTTGGCCAGCTTGTGGAAGACGATGACCTCGTCGATGCGGTTGAGGAACTCGGGCCGGAAGAGCTTCTTGAGGTCGCCCATGATCCGGTTCTTCATGTCGTCGTAGGTCATGCCGGTGTCGTCGCCGATCGTGAACCCGATGCCGGTGTTCTTGGCGATCTCGGAGGCCCCGACGTTCGAGGTCATGATCACGATCGCGTGCCGGAAGTCGACGGTGCGCCCCTGGGCGTCGGTGAGCCGGCCGTCCTCCAGGATCTGGAGCAGGATGTTGAAGACGTCCGGGTGCGCCTTCTCGATCTCGTCGAGCAGCAGCACCGAGTACGGCTTGCGCCGCACGGCCTCGGTGAGCTGACCGCCCTCGTCGTAGCCGATGTAGCCGGGGGGCGAGCCGACGAGCCGCGACACGGAGTGCTTCTCCATGTACTCCGACATGTCGATGCGCACCATCGCGTCCTCGTCGCCGAACAGGAACTCGGCGAGCGTGCGGGCGAGCTCGGTCTTGCCGACGCCGGACGGGCCGAGGAAGATGAACGAGCCGGTCGGGCGCTTGGGGTCCTTGAGCCCCGCGCGCGAGCGGCGGATCGCCTTCGAGACGGCCTCGATCGCCGGCTGCTGCCCGATGACGCGCTTGTGCAGCTCGTCCTCCATGCGCATCAGCTTCTGGGTCTCGGCCTCGGTGAGCTTGAAGACCGGGATGCCGGTCCACATCGAGACGATGTCCGCGATCTCCTCCTCGGCGATCGACGGGCGCTCGCCGGACTCGCCGGCGCGCCACTGCTCCTCGAGCTGGCGCTTCTTGTTCGTGAGCTGGCGCTCCTGGTCGCGCAGGTTCGCGGCCTTCTCGAACTCCTGCGCCTCGATCGCGGCCTCCTTGTCGCGCCGCGTTGTCTCGATCTCCTCCTCGAGGTCGCGGTAGACGGGCGGAGCCGTCATCGACTTGATCCGCATGCGCGACGCGGCCTCGTCGATCAGGTCGATGGCCTTGTCGGGCAGGAAGCGGTCGGATATGTAGCGGTCGGCCAGCTCGGCCGCGGCGTGCAGCGCCTCGTCGGTGATGTCGACGCGGTGGTGCTGCTCGTAGCGGTCGCGCAGGCCCTTGAGGATCTGCTCGGTCTCCTCGATCGACGGCTGGTCCACGCGGATCTGCTGGAAGCGCCGCTCGAGCGCGGAGTCGCGCTCCAGGTACTTGCGGTACTCGTCGAGCGTGGTCGCGCCGATCGTCTGGAGCTCCCCGCGCGCGAGCGCCGGCTTGAGGATCGAGGCCGCGTCGATCGCGCCCTCGGCCGCGCCCGCGCCGACGAGGTTGTGCAGCTCGTCGATGAACAGGATGATGTCGCCGCGCTGGGTGATCTCCTTCATCACCTTCTTCAGGCGCTCCTCGAACTCGCCGCGGTACTTCGAGCCGGCGACCAGCGCCGCCAGGTCGAGCGTGTAGATCTGCTTGTTCTTCAGCAGCTCCGGCACCTCGCCGTGCGTGATGCGCTGGGCCAGGCCCTCAACCACCGCGGTCTTGCCCACGCCGGGCTCGCCGATCAGGACCGGGTTGTTCTTGGTGCGGCGCGAGAGGATCTGCATGATCCGCTCGATCTCGGTCTCGCGGCCCACGACGGGGTCGAGCTTGCCCTCGGCGGCCAGCCGCGTGAGGTTGCGGCCGAACTGGTCGAGCAGCTTCGAGGACTTCTTGCCCTCGCCCTGGCCCTGCGCGCCCTGCCCCTGCTGGCGGCGCCCGCCGGGGCCGGAGAGCATGCGGATGACCTCGTTGCGGATCTTCTCGCTGTCGGCGTCGAAGTCGAGCAGGATGCGCGCGGCCACGCCCTCGTTCTCGCGTACGAGGCCGAGCAGGATGTGCTCGGTGCCGATGTAGTTGTGACCGAGCGAGAGCGCCTCGCGCAGCGCGAGCTCAAGCACCTTCTTCGCGCGCGGCGTGAACGGGATCTGCCCGGAGGTGACCTCCTCACCGGAGCCGACGATGCGCACGACCTGCGCGCGCACGCGCTCCACGGTGATGTCGAGCGACTCGAGGACGCGCGCGGCGAGCCCCTCCTCCTCGCGGAGGAGGCCGAGCAGGATGTGCTCGGTTCCGATGTAGTTGTGCTTGAGGATCCGGGCCTCCTCTTGCGCGAGGACGACCACTTGGCGGGCCCGTTCGGTGAAGCGCTCGAACACGGTGCGGTCCTTAACTCTCGGGGTATCCCCATGGGCGGAAACCCGTGGGGTCTTCCGTCGGTATCGGCACCTTCGCCACCGGCTTCCAGATCCCTGGCCTCCCGACCCGTGGGAGGAGTCGAGTCTAGCAACGGGAACCGGTCGCCAAAGTTGGGGAAAGACGCTTGACGCGGGGTACGCGCGGGGGTCGCGGGCGGGTCAATTCCGCATCGCCGGGAAGAGGATCACCTCGCGCAGATTGCTCCTTCCGGCCAGCAGCATCACGAGCCGGTCGATGCCCAGTCCGACGCCGCTGGTCGGCGGCATCCCGTACTCGAGCGCGCGCACGAAGTCCTCGTCGTAGGGCTGCGCCTCCTCGTCCCCCTCGGCGCCCAGCCGCGCCTGCTCCTCGAAGCGCGCGCGCTGGTCGTCCGGGTCGTTCAGCTCGGTGAACGCGTTGGAGATCTCGATGCCGCCGGCGAAGCACTCCCAGCGCTCGACGAGGCCTTCCTCGGAGCGGTGGCGCTTCGCCAGCGGGGAGAGCTCCACGGGGTAGTCGACGATGAACGTCGGGTCGACCAGCTTCGGCTCGACGTGCTTCGACAGGAGCTCGTCCACGAGCTGCGGCCAGCTCTCGCCGGGGTCGAGCTCGATCCCCTTCTCCGCGGCGGCCGCCACCAGCGCCCCGGTGTCGCGCGAGGCGAGCACGTCGATGCCGGTGCGCTCGAGCACCGCGTCGCGCAGCCGCTCGCGCTTCCAGGGACGCGACCAGTCGATCGCCTGGCTCGGTGCGCCGCTCGCCTCCACCACCGCGGTGACCAGCTCCTCCAGCCGCTGCGCGCCGGTGTCGTAGTCCCCGTAGGCCTCGTACCACTCGAGCATCGTGAACTCGGGGTTGTGCTTGTGCGAGATGCCCTCGTTGCGGAAGTCCTTGCCCAGCTCGTAGACGCGCTCGAGGCCGCCGACGATCAGCCGCTTCAGGTACAGCTCGGTCGCGATGCGCAGGTAGAAGTCGCGGTCGAGCGCGTTGTGGTGCGTCACGAACGGCCGCGCCATCGCCCCGCCGTAGAGCGGCTGGAGCACCGGCGTCTCGACCTCGACGAAGCCGCGCTCGTCGAACCAGCGCCTGATCGTCGAGACGACCCGCGAGCGCAGGAGGAAGAGCTCGCGCGACTCCTCGTTCGCGATCAGGTCGACCTCGCGCTGGCGGTAGCGAGTCTCGACGTCCTCGAGCCCGTGGAACTTGTCGGGCGGCGGCCGCAGCGACTTGGCCAGCAGCGTCCAGCCGTCCGCGCGCAGTGACAGCTCGCCGCGCCGCGACTTGAACGCGGTGCCGTCGATCCCCACCATGTCGCCGAGGTCGAGCGACGTCAGCAGCTCGAACCGCTCCGGGCCCAGCACGTCCGCGCGCGCGTGGACCTGGATGCGCCCCGAGCGGTCGACCACGTCGAGGAACGCGGCCTTTCCGTGGCCGCGGCGCGCGCTCAGCCGGCCGGCGACGCGGTAGCCCGCCTCGGTCTCCTCGCCCGCCTCGAGGTCGCCGTGCGCGGCGTGCACGTCGGCGACGGGCACCACGCCCGGGAACTCGTGCGGGAACGGCTCGATCCCCTGCTCGCGCAGCCGCGCGAGCTTGGCGCGGCGGTCGTCGAGGGCCTGCGCCTCGGTCTGGGGCTGGGGCTGGTCGCTCACGGCTCGGGCATCGTAGGCGGCACGTCCGTCGCCAACCCGCACGCGGATACCTTGAGTATGCTAATACTCTCGGTATCGCAACTCTCCTGACACGCGACGAGCGCAAGGCGCAGACCCGGGAGGGGCTCGTGGAGGCGGCCGACCGCCTGTTCACGCGACAGGGCTTCCACGCGACGCGCCTCGACGCGATAGCCGCCGCCGCCGGCTACACGAAGGGGGCCGTCTACTCGAACTTCCGCTCGAAGGAGGACCTGTTCTTCGCCGTCTACGAGCGCCGTGCCGAGCGGGGCGTCGCCGACATCCGGCGCGTGTTCGAGCAGACCGCCGACACGCGGGCGGCGCTGCGCCGGCTCGCGGCCGAGGCGTCCGCGCGCCGCGGCGGAGAGCGCGACGGCTGGCTGTCGGTCTTCTACGAGTTCTGGGCCCACGTGCTTCGCCACCCCGAGCACCGCGCGCGCTTCGCCGACATCCACGCGCGCGCGCAGCGCCCGTTCGTGGCCGCGCTCGAGGCGCACGTCGCCGGGAGCGGAGCCAGGCCCGCGGTCCCGCTGCGCCAGCTCGCGGTGGCGATGCTCGCGATGGTGACCGGGCTGTCGCTCGAGCGCCTCGTGCAGCCCGACGTGGTCGACGCGGGCCTCAGCGAGCTGATCACGGACGTGACCTTCGAGCAGCTCGTCGAGGCGGGGAGGGGCTGATGGAGCTGCCGTACGGGATCGCGCGGCTGCGGGACACCGCGCGCGGGCTGCGCGGCGAGCGGGAGCTGGCGAAGCGCGAGAGCTGGTCGCCCGAGCGCCTCGCCGCCTACCAGCGCGAGCGGATCGACTCCACGGTCCGCTACGCGGTCGCGCACTCGCGCTTCTACCGCGAGCGCTTCGCGGGGCTGGTCGGCCAGCGCCCGGTGGACCTCGCCGCGCTGCCGGAGCTCGACAAGGCCACGATGATGGAGCGCTTCGACGACGTCGTCGTGGATCCGCGGCTGCGCCGGGACGAGCTCCTGCGCTACGTCGAGCGGGCGAGCCGCGACGAGCTGCTGCACGGGCGCTACCGGGTCACGTGCACGAGCGGCTCGTCCGGGCGCAAGGGGCTGTTCGTGTGGGACCGCGACGCCTGGGCCGCGCTGCTCGCGGGCTTCTTCCGGGTCAACGCGATGGCGGGGATCGCTCCGCGGCTCCCGCGCCTCCGCTTCGCCGCGATCGTCGGGACGAGCCCCGCGCACATGACCGCCCGGCTGAGCCAGACGATCTCGATCGGCATGCACCGCCTGCTGCCGCTCCCGGTGACGACGCCGCTGCCGGAGCTCGTGGAGCGGCTGAACGAGTTCCGGCCGGGGTTCCTGCACACGTTCGCCTCGGTCGGCGCGCTGCTGGCCGACGAGCAGCTCGCCGGCCGGCTGCGGATCGCTCCCGGCGGCATCACGACCTCGAGCGAGCTGATGACCCCCGAGATGCGCGCGCGCATCGAGGAGGCGTTCGGCGTGAGCCCGACGGACCTGTATGCGTCGACCGAGGGGCTGTGGGCATGCGAGTGCGAGCACCACGCGGGGATGCACCTGTTCGAGGACCTGACCTTCGTCGAGAACGTGGACGAGGACGGCCGGCCGGCGCCCGATGGCGAGCCCGGCGCGCGGCTGCTCGTCACGAGCCTGGTCAACAGGGCACAGCCGCTCATCCGCTTGGCCATCTCGGACATCGCGGTCCTCGACTCCTCGCCCTGCCCATGTGGGCGGCCGCTGCGCCGGCTCGTGCGCATCGAGGGCCGCGCCGACGACACGATCCGGCTGCGCGGCAGCGACGGCGGTCACGTGCTCGTCCACCCCATGCAGTTCGCGCCGGTGGCGCGCGACGCCGGCGTACGCGAGTTCCAGGTCGTGCAGAGCGGCCAGCGGCTGCGCGTTCGCGTGGTGCTCCGCGACGGCGCCTCCCCCGAGGACGTGGCGCCGCGGCTCGAGCGCGTGCTCGGCGACCGCCTCGGGGCGATCGGCGCCGGCCCGGAGAGCGCGGTCGAGGTGGAGCCGTGCAGCGGGCTGCCGCGCTCGGCGGCCAGCGGCGGCGGCAAGCTCAAGCTCGTGGTGGCCGACCCGGCGGCCTGAAAGCCGCCCGGCTGCTAGCGGTCGATCTTCGTGATCTTCAGCTTGCGCGCGGGCCCGCGCGGGACCGGCACCGAGACGAGGTCGCCGCGCTTCTTCCCGATCAGCGCCTTGCCGACCGGCGACTGGTTCGAGAGCTTGTGCTCGGCGGGGTTCGCCTCGGAGCTGCCCACGATCTTGTACTTGGCCGACTTCTCGGTCTTCTGGTCCTTCACGTGGACCGTGCTGCCCACGGACACCACGTCGGTCGAGACCGCCCCCTCGTCGAGCACCTGCGCGCCGCGCAGCTTCTCCTCCAGCTCGGCGATCTGGCGCTCGAGCATCGCCTGCTCGTTCTTCGCGTCGTCGTACTCGGAGTTCTCCGAGATGTCGCCGAACTCGCGCGCCTCCTTGATCCGCTCGGCAACCTCGCGCCTGCGCACCGTGGAGAGGTGCTCGATCTTCTGCTTCAGGTCGTCAAGACCCTGCTGAGTGAGGATTTCGTCTCTTGCCATGGGGGAAAGGGGCTCCTCCGCTACCGAAAGGGCGCGTGAGGATAGCTCAGGCAGCCACGGGTGCGGATGCGCCACTGGACAGATCGCCGATGACCGCCCTGGCGTCGTCCGTCGTGGGTGCGGTGACGAGCGGATTCGCCTCTCGCCGCGTCAGGCCGAGGGTCTCCGCGTACCACGGATAGAACTTGCGCAGGTAGCGCCCGGCGCGCTCGGTGCCCAGATGCTCCTCGGCGCGGTCGATCACCCAGCGCAGCTCGGCGAGGACCTCCTGGCGGGTCGGCTCGCCCTCGCGCAGGCCGAGCAGCCGCTCGAAGCGCCACGGGTTGCCCAGCGACCCGCGCGCCAGCATGGCCGCGTCGGCGCCGGTTCGCTCGAACGCGGCGAGCGTCCGCTCGTCGTCGCGCAGGCCGCCGGAGATGATCAGCGGCGCGCCGAGGCAGCGGGCGAGCTCGGCCGCGAGCGCGTAGTCCGGCTCGCCCTTGTGCTGCTGCGAGGCGTGGCGCGGGTGGAAGGCGATCGCCGCCACGCCCGCCTCGTCCACCAGCCGGCGCGCGAGGTCGAAGCCGGTCCTCTCCCCCGGGCGCTGGCCCGAGCGCAGCTTGACGGTCACCGGCAGGCCGCTGCCCTCGGCGGCCGCCCGCGCGATGGCGAGCGCCCGGTCGGGGTCGTCGAGCAGCGAGGCGCCCGCGCCGGTCTTGCAGACCTTGCGCACCGGGCAGCCCATGTTGAGGTCGATCAGGTCGGCGCCGTGCTCGGCGGCGATCGCGGCCGCCTCGCGCATCACGTCGGCGTCGTAGCCGAACAGCTGCACCGGGACGGGGCGCTCGTCCGGATGGATGCGCAGGAACTCGCGCAGCGTGCGCTCGTCCCCGTACTTGAGGCCGAAGCTCGAGACCATCTCGCTGAACGCCAGGCCGGCCCCGTGGCGCTTGGCCTGGAGGCGCACGAACCAGTTGCCGATCCCGGCCAGCGGCGCGAGCAGCAGCCGGTTGGGCACGCGGATGCCCGCCAGCGTCCACGGTTCGTTAAGTCTCATGCGGAAAACGGTAGTCGGCACTAGGCTTGTGCGACCCCGTCCGCTTCTCTGGAGGAGAGCGCCTGTGACTCGCAAGCTGAACGCCCTGGCCCTGCTCGCGCTGGCCGTCGTGCTCGTGATCCCCGCCAGCGGCTCAGCCGACCCCGCCGGCAAGACCACCCTCGAGGAGACGATCGACATCCAGCTCGGCGAGGGCTTCCAGCTCCTGCGGACGCAGGCCGGCGAGCCGTACGCGACGCGCAAGTCGAAGCTCGGCTCCGTGCGCGGCGACCGCGCCAAGCGGCGCCGCTCGCTGATCTTCTTCGGCCAGTTCACCGACCCGCAGATCGCAGACGAGATGACGCCGCCGCGGCTCGACTTCCTCGACGAGGCCGACAATCCGCTCCAGGACGGCGTGCGGCCGCAGGAGTCGCTCGAGACTCAGCTCTTCGACCAGATGGTCCGCAACATGAACGCGAACCGCACGAGCGCGGTCAAGCCGGCGAAGGGCAAGAACGCCCGGCTCCAGTTCACGATCAACACCGGCGACATGGCCGACAGCCAGCAGTACAACGAGACGCGCTGGGTCGTGGACATCCTCGACGGCAAGACGGTCGACCCGTTCAGCGGCAAGCCGATCTCGCCCACCAACCCCTGCCAGCAGAACGACGAGACCGTCGCGCGGCTGAACGCCGACGTCGCCGCCCGCCGCTACACCGGGCTCCAGGACTACGACGACTACGACGCGCCGGACGCGCGCAAGCAGGCGTACTGGGACCCGGACGCCGCGCCGCCCGGCGGGGCAGGACCGTACGCGGGCTGGCCGCGCTACCCGGGCCTGCTGGAGCGCGCGCAGCAGCCGTTCCAGGCCGAGGGCGTGGCGGTGCCGTGGTACACGGCGCGCGGCAACCACGACGGCCTCGTGACCGGCAACGTGTACGCCACGTTCAGCCTGGCGCGGTCGCTGATCCTCGGCTGCCAGAAGGTGTTTCCGAGCGCGAACTTCGACCCGAACATCTACCGCGGCAAGACCGAGGCCGAGGTCTTCGACGACATCGTGAAGAACCCGTCGCGGACCCAGGAGATCCTGGCGGGCATCAGGCCCGTCCCGCCGGATCCCGACCGCCACTACGTCGACCAGCGCGAGTACAAGGCGCTGCACGACACCGGCGACAACAGCCACGGCTACGGGTTCGTGGACAAGACCGAGCTGAAGCGCTCGAACGGCGCGGCGTCGTACTACGCCTTCAACCCGCGCAGCGGCTTCCGCTTCGTGTCGCTCGACACCGTCGCCGAGGGCGGTGGCTCGGACGGCAACGTGGACGACCCGCAGTACGAGTGGTTCAAGCGCGAGCTCGACCGCAGCTCGTCGCTCGAGTGGAACGGCAAGCGGCTCGTGCGCGACGGCGACCGGGACCGCCTGATCGTCGTCTACTCGCACCACAAGCTGGACGACCTCACGATCACGTCGAACGACGAGGCGTCCGGCGCGTGCGAGAACACCACCGGCCCGGCCGGCTGCGACCGCGACCCGCGCAAGTCCACGCCGATCCACCGCGGGCTGAAGGGCAAGGAGACGATCCGCGACCTGATGCTCAAGTACCCGAACGTGATCGCGTTCGTGACTGGGCACAGCCACAAGAACGCGATCGACGCCTACACGCACAGCTCGAGGAGGAGCGGCTTCTGGCAGATCAACACCGCCTCGCACGTCGACTTCCCGCAGCAGTCGCGTCAGATCGAGGTGGTGGACAACCGCGACGGCACGCTGTCGATCTTCAACACGATCATCGACCACGCGGCGCCGGTGAACCCGCCGGCGCCGGGCTCGCCCGCCAACGTGTTCACCGACACCGAGCTGGCATCGCTCGGGCGCGTGATCGCGGCCAACGACCCGCAGGGGCTCGGCCCGCGCGGGCACGACAGCCGCGAGAACGCCGGCCTCGGCGAGCGCCTCGACCGCAACGTCGAGCTGCCGATCCGCGACCCGCGGGCGCTCGGCCGGTAGGAGAGGGGCTAGCCGCCCGAGTTCAGCTGCCAGACCAGGCGCATGCCGTCCAGCGTGAGCAGGTCGTCGACCTCGTCGATCTGATCGCAGAAGGGGACGATCGCGTGGGCGAGGCCGCCGGTGGCGATGGCGGTGGCCTCGTCGCCGAGCTCCTCGCGCACGCGTGAGACGATCCCGTCCACGCTCCCGGCGAATCCGTAGACCACGCCCGACTTGACGGCCGAGAGCGTGTTGCGCCCGATCGCGTGGTCGGGTGCGCTCAGCTCGACCTTCGGCAGCTTGGCCGTGCGCTGGTGGAGCGCCTCGAGCGAGATGTCCACGCCGGGGGCGATCACGCCGCCCAGGTACTCGCCGCCGGCCGAGACCGCGTCGAAGTTGATGGTGGTCCCGAAGTCGGCCACGATGCAGGCCCCGCCGCACTTCTCGTAGGCCGCGACGGCGTTCACGAGCCGGTCGGTGCCGAGCTCGTGCGGGTTCTCGATGCGGATCGCCATGCCGGTCTTTAGGCCGGGCCCGACGACCGTGAACGGACCGTGGAGGTAGCGCTCGGCCAGCCGCTCGTACTCGGGGGTGAGCTGGGGCACGACCGAGGAGAGGATCGCGCCGTCGATGTCCTTCATCGTGAGCCCGCGCAGCGCGAGCAGATCCACCAGCAGCGTCGCCAGCTCGTCGGCGGTGGTCTCGCGCACGGTCGCGAGGCGCCAGTGCTCCACGAGCTCCTCGCCGCGGAACATCCCGAGGTGGGTCTGCGTGTTGCCGAGGTCGATCGCGAGGAGCATCGGCTGATTATCTCCGCTCGACGCGCTGGTCACCGACGGCGGCGAGAGCGTCGCCGAGCCGCGTGCCGTCCGGGAGGGCGAGGTCCGGGTCCAGCTCGAGCAGCGGCTCGAGCACGAAGCGGCGGGTGGTCACGTCGCGGTGCGGGATCGTCAGCCGCTCGGACTCGTGCTCGAGGTCGCCGAGCAGCAGCAGGTCCACGTCGATCGGCCGCGGTCCGTGGCGGGGGCCGGCGACCATCCGGCCGCCCTCGCGCTCCACGACCTTGCACACGTCGAGCAGCTCCTCCGGCCCGAGCTCGGTCTCGATCTCGACGCACTGGTTGAGGAAGTCGGCCTGGTCGAGGACCTCGCCCTGCGGCTCGGTCTCGTAGAGCGCCGAGCGCGCGGTGATGCGCACGCCGTGCTGCTCGAGGCGGTCGCAGGCGCCGCGGAGCTGCTGCTCGCGGTCCCCGACGTTCGAGCCGAGGCCGAGGTAGCCCCTCAGGGTCCTTCCTTCCACACCTCGACCGCGACCTCCTCGACCGGCAGCGCGATCGGCGGCTCGGGCTTCGCGGCGCGGACGGTCACCGACTCGGCGCCGTAGCGGTCGATCAGGCGGTCGGCCACGGCCGAGCAGAGCCGCTCGAGCGTGCGGTAGGAGCGCTCCTGGGCGGCGAGGTAGACCTGCTGGCAGACGTCCGCGTAGTCCACGGTGTCCTCGACGCGGTCGGTCACCACCGCGTCGCACCCGCCCACCTCGAAGTCGATGTCGAACACGAGCCGCTGCCCGACCTCGCGCTCGGCCTCCCCCACCCCGTGGTGGGTGTAGACCGAGAGGCCGACGATCTCGACCGTCACGTACGGCTCGACGGCCTCGTCGTCCTCGTCCTCGTCCGGCTCCAGGCGGTCGTCTGGCTCGTCCATCATCGCCCGGCGAACCTAACAGCTACCTCCGGGCGCGCTTCACCTTCTCGCAGCCCCTGACCCTGTCGGCCCGGTCCACGCTGGCCGAGTCCCGCCGGCCGGAGCCGCAGTCGACCGTGTCGCGCTTGCCGTTCCTGGCGTTCACGGAGTCGTCGCCGGCGCCGCCCTTGATCGCGTTCGGGTCCCTGCCGCCGGTGAGCCTGTCGTTGCCGGCGCCGCCGTCGAGGCTGTCCCGGCCGGCGCCGCCGTCGAGCGCATCGTTCCCGGCCCCGCCGTAGAGCCTGTCGTCGCCGTTGCCGCCCCTGAGGGTGTCCCGGCCCCCGGCGGGCGCCCTGGCGCCGCAGGAGTCGCCGAAGAGCCTGTCGTTGCCGGCCAGGCCGCTGATCGTGTCGTTGCCGAGCAGGCCGCAGATCGCGTTCGCGAGCGCGTCGCCGGTGAGCGTGTCGTCGCCGTCGGTGGGCCCGTTCGGCCCGGGGCCGGGCTCCGGGCCGGGCTGGACGGCGGGCGCCGGGCCGGGCTGGACGGCGGGCTGCTGATCGGGCTGGACGGCGGGCTGCTGGGCCGGCTGCGTCTGCGGCTGCGGGTCCGGCGCCGGCTGCGAGGCCGGCTGCGTCTGCGGCTGGGGGTCCGGCGCCGGCTGCGGGTCCGGCTGCGTCTGCGGCTGGGGGTCCGGCGCCGGCTGCGGGTCCGGACCGGGCGCGGGCGTGACCTCCGCGTAGACGATCGCGGCCGAGCACGCCGACGTGTTGCCCGCCGCGTCGGTCGCGGTCGCGCGGAAGCTCGTGACGCTGTTGTCCGCCACGCCGGCGGCGAGGCCCGCCGCCAGCTCGGCCGCCGTGCCCGTGGCCGCCGGCGTGCCGGTGCAGTCGGAGGTCGTGAAGAGCCGAACGGTCGAGCCGGGCTCGGCCGTGCCGCCGACCCGCGGGCCGTTGTCGTCGGCCGGAGACGCGGGCGAGACGGTGAGGCTCGGGGCCCCCGGAGCGGTCGAGTCCTCGACGTAGACGAGGGGCTGGGAGCAGCCGGACACGTTGCCCGCCGCGTCGGTGGCCGTTGCCCGGTACGAGGTGGTGGAGTCGCCGGCCGGGTTCACGGTCAGCCCGGACGAGCCGAACGCGGCGGCCGAGCCGGTGGTCGCCGGTGCTCCGCTGCAGTCGGCGGTCGTGTAGACGCGCACCGTCGAGCCGGCCTCGGCGCCGCCGCGGAGCTCCGGCAGGTCGTCGTTCGACGGCGAGGCGGGCGCCGAGCCGCTGAACGCCGGCGCCGCGGGCGCGATCGAGTCCAGCGTGTAGCCGATCGGGTCCGAGCACGCCGAGGTGTTGCCGGCGTCGTCGGTCACCGTGGCGCGGAAGGTGACCGTGCCGTCGCCGGGCAGGGCGACGCCGATCCCGGGCGACGCGAGCGTGGCGGCCGTCGCGGACGTCGAGGGGCCGGTGCAGTCGGCCGACGTGTAGATCCTCACCGTCGACCCCGCCTCGGCGCTGCCGACGATCTTGGGCGACGAGCTCTTCCCGGGCGACGCCGGGGTCGTGGACGCCAGCGCCGGCTTCGCGGGGGCGGCCGTGTCGCGCTTGATCGTGACCGACCCGACGCCGTCGCCGCCGGCGCTGTGGCCCGTGCAGGTCACGGCGCCGTTCATGTCGGCGGAGATCGTCACGGGGCCGCAGCTCTTCGTCACGGGCGACTGCGAGTCGGTGACGGTCCACGTGACCGTCACGTTGCCTCGATACCAGCCGTTGCCGCCGTCGGGCGAGGCGGGGCTCAGGCTCGCGGTGACCTCCGGCGGAGTGCCGTCGAGCGCCGTGCTCACGGTCGAGTCCGCGTAGGGCAGCCCGTAGCCGCAGTCGCCGTCGGGCCAGCCGGCGGCCGTGCAGTCGGTGGTGTTCCCCGGCCGCTTCATGATCTGGTAGACGTCGTCGACCGACAGGGCCGGGTCGGCGCCCTCGGTTAGCGCGGCCACGCCGGCCAGGGCGGGCGCCGCCGCGCTGGTGCCGGCGAACGACGTGAAGCCGGGAACCGTGGTGGCCACGCGGTCGGCGCCCGCGCCGTCGGGCTTCTGCCGGACGTCGGGCGCGGCGAGCCGGTTGCCGTTCACGTCGAAGAGCCTCCGCATCGGCCCGCGGGAGCTGAACGACTCGGCGTCGTCGAGCCCGGGGTCGGCTTGGTTGATCGCGGCGGCGGCGAACCCGCCCCTCGCCCCGGCGTCGCTGTTGATCGCGTCCACGGTGTCGCCGTACTCGGCCGGCGTGAACAGCGCGAAGTTCGTGAAGGCGACCCACTTGAAGAGCGGCGTCCGGGTCCCCGAGAAGCGATCCACGACCAGCTCGACCGTCTTGGCCGCGCCGCTCGTGTTCGTGTAGCTGATGAACTCGAGCGGGTAGCCGTTGACGTTGTCCGTGGTGGAGCTGCCGAGCACGGTCCCCGTGCCGACCTCGCGCAGCTGGATGTCGAGGTCGGTGTCGGCGTCCCCCCAGGACTCGTCCCACTGGAAGGTCAGCCGGAAAGAGCCGTTGTTGGGTATCGAGGTGAGCGTCTGCGACGTGTCGGTCCCGGCACCGGTGTCGAAGTCGTTCAGCGTGCTGCCGGAGGCCGCCGCGTAGGTCCCCTCGTCGCTCTGGCGCGCGCGGTTGCCCGCCGAGACGAAGTAGGCGGTCCCGTTCGCCTTGGCCCGGTCGATCGCCTGCGGGACGACGCCGTCCTGGAACAGCGGCTCGGTCAGGAACGCCGTGTCGTCGGCGATCACGTCGGCGCCGGCGGCCACGAGGTTGTCGATCGACCGTGCCTTGGTGGTCGGCCCCGAGCTGGTGCCCGAGGAGAAGAGGATCCCGCCCACCGAGGGCACGACGTCGTAGACGATCTCCGCCATCGCGCGGCCCTCGTCGGTCGCGCCGGCGGCGTTGCCGTCGAGCAGGGTGGTCACGTTCGCGGGCAGGTCGCCGCTCGCCTGCGAGCCGGCCACTCCGGTGCCGACTCGGTTGATCGAGTCCGAGATAACGCCCACCTGCACGTTGGAGGCGTCGGCGTCGACCGCGCGCGCCTGCGGGCCGCGGTGCGCGCCGTCGCTCTGCGCGAGGGCGCCGCCGGCGTCGCCGATCGGGAACGGCTCGGGCTCGCCGGGGTCGCCGACCTCGGGGGCGACCACCGGGATCACGGCCTTGACGAAGCCGAGCCTGGCGAGCGTGGCCACGGAGTCAGCGTCGATGCGGCCCTCCACGATCTCGAGGGTCGACCGGGCGGAGGTCGCGTCCACGTCCATGCCGAGCGCCCGCAGCTCGTCCGCCGCGGCGAACACGCCGCCGTGCACGTAGACGTCCACGGGCACGAGGTCGCCGGTGGCGTCGACCCCCTCCCGGCCGGCGCTGCGCTCGACGTCGCGGTTCAGGCGCGCGTCGGCCGCGATCGACTGGAGGTGGCTGTCGATCTTGTCGAGGTGCTCGAAGCGGCGCTGGCCGGCGCGGCTCGACGGGTCCCCGCCGAGCGCGTCGACGAGCCGGTCCTCGGGGGTGGTCCCGGACCGCAGCGAGGCCGCCGCGGCAGCGGGACACAGCGCCGCGAGCAGCAGCATGAGGACGAGGGGAAGGATGCGAGTCATCGGGTACTGAGAGCGGGCGAATTCCTGGCGCCTCGCTCGGAATTAGCCTAGGCCCGCGAGGGCCCCGTGCCAACGACTCGAGCGCGGCCGAGCGTCGCGGAGGCGACGCTCAATGCATCGGCCGTTTCGCGCACGTCGTGAACCCGGAAGACGGCCGCTCCACGCTCGTACGCGAGCACGTTCGTGGCGATCGTGCCGGGCACGCGCTCCCTCTCCGGGCGGCCGGTGATCTTCCCCAGGAAGCTCTTGCGCGAGGTGCCGACGACCACCGGCCGCCCGATCGCGACGATCTCGTCGAGCCGCCGGAGCAGCTCGAGGTTGTGGTCGAGCGTCTTGCCGAAGCCGATCCCCGGGTCGAGCCACACGCGGTCCTCCGGCACGCCCTCGCCGACGGCGAAGGCCAGCCGCTCCTCCAGGAACGCCTTGACGTCGGAGACGACCTCGTCGTAGCGCGGGTCGGCCTGCATCGTGCGCGGCTCGCCCTGCATGTGCATCAGGCAGCAGGTGGCCCCCGAGCTGGCCACGAGCCCGGCGAGCTCGGGCGCCGCCCGGAACGCCGTCACGTCGTTCACGATCCGCGCGCCCGCCTGGATCGCCGCCTCGGCGACCGCCAGCTTGGCGGTGTCGATCGAGACCTGGAGGCCGAGCGTCTGCGCCGCCCGCTCCACCACCGGCACCACGCGCTGTAGCTCGATGTCCTCGGCGACCGGCTCGGCGCCCGGCCGGGTGGACTCGCCGCCCACGTCCACGACGTCCGCCCCCTCCTCGGCGAGGCGGGCGGCGTGCGCGACGGCGGCGTCCGCGTCGAGGAACTCGCCGCCGTCGGAGAACGAGTCGGGCGTGACGTTGACGACGCCCATGATCAGCGGCTCGGCGGGCACGCGGCGAACGGTACAGTCGCGCCTGTGGCCGAGCGCCCCCGCGCCAAGCTCTACGTCATTCCCGGCTCTCACGCCGCGCGCACGGGGATGCTGCTGCTCGACCACAAGGGCATCGACTACCGGCTCGTGACGCTGCCGACCGGGTTCCAGCGCACGCTGCGGCTGCGCGGCTTCCCGGGCGGGACGGTGCCCGCGCTGGTCGTCGACGGCCGGCGCGTGCAGACGAACCTCGCGATGGCCCGCGCGCTCGACGAGGTGCAGCCGGAGCCGCCGCTGCTGCCCGCCGACCCGGAGCGCCGCCGCGCGGTGGAGGAGGTCGAGCACTGGGTGGACGAGGAGCTGCAGATGGTGGCCCGCCGGCTCGTGCTGGCCGCGGCGCTCGACTGGCCGGGAACGCTGGTGGACCACGGCGACGACGGACGCATGGGGCCGCTGCTCTGGCGCCGCCGCTGGGCGCGGCGGCTTGGCGTGCGGCTGCCCCAGAGGATCTTCCGCGTCGACCGCGCGGCCGAGCGCGAGCTGCTCGACCGGCTCCCGGCGCTGCTCGACCGGGTCGACGAATGGGTCGAGGCCGGCGCGATCGGCGGCGAGGAGCTGACCGCGGCCGACTACGCGGTGGCGAGCAACGTCGCGCTGCTCACGTACCGCGGCGACCTGCACGAGGAGCTCCGGGCGCGCCCCGTCATGGCGCTCGTGGACCGCGTGCTGCCGGCGCCCTAGCTGGGGTCGGCGCGCATCTCGGCGGTGCCGCCGGCGAGCCCGGGCCGCGGCAGCGGGCGCGGGCCCGTGTCCGGGCGCCGCGCGGGCGCCTCCGGGCCGGAGGGGAGCGAGGGCTGCGGCACGACCGGCTCGTCGCGGCCGAAGACCTCCTCCTCGGTCTTGCCGTCCAGCAGCTGGATGAACTCCTCGCGCTCGATCGTCTCGCGGCGCAGCAGCACGTCGCTCGTGTAGTCGAGCTCCTGGCGGCGCTGCTCGAGGATGTCGCGCGCGAGCTGGTGGGCCTCCTCGACGATGCGGCGGATCTCGCCGTCGATCTCGCGCGCCACGTCGTCGGAGTAGTCCGGCTCGGACGAGAACTCGCGGCCGAGGAACGGCTGGCCGTGGTCGTGGCCGAACACGCGCGGCCCGAGCTTCTCGGACATGCCGAAGCGCATCACCATCTGCTTGGCGGTGGCCGTGACCTTCTCGAGGTCGTTCGAAGCGCCGGTGGTGACCTCGCCGAACACGATCTCCTCCGCGGCGCGGCCGCCGAGGGTCATCGCCATGGTGTCCGAGAGCTCCGCGCGCGTGGTGAGGAACTTGTCCTCGGTGGGCAGCGAGATCGTGTAGCCGAGCGCCTGGCCGCGCGAGATCACCGAGATCTTGTGGACCGGATCGGTGTGCTCGAGGTAGTGGGCGACGATCGCGTGGCCCATCTCGTGGAAGGCGGTGACGCGGCGCTCCTTCTCGCTCATCACGCGGGTCTTCTTCTCCGGCCCCGCGATCACGCGCATGATCCCCTCCTCGAGCTGCACGTGGTCGATCTCGCGCTTGCCCTGGCGGGCGGCGAGCAGGGCGGCCTCGTTCACGAGGTTGGAGAGGTCGGCGCCGGTGAAGCCGGGGGTCTGGGCGGCGAGGTTGTCGAGGTCGATCGAGCGCGACAGCGGCTTGCCGCGCGTGTGCACCTCGAGGATGCGGGCGCGGCCCTTGCGGTCGGGGCGGTCGACCACGATCTGGCGGTCGAAGCGGCCGGGCCGCAGCAGGGCCGGGTCGAGGATGTCGGGCCGGTTGGTGGCCGCGATCAGGATGAGGTTGTCCTTCATCTCGAAGCCGTCCATCTCGACGAGGAGCTGGTTGAGCGTCTGCTCGCGCTCGTCATTGCCGTTGCCCAGCCCGGCGCCGCGATGCCGCCCGACCGCGTCGATCTCGTCGATGAAGACGATGCAGGGGGCGTTCTTCTTGGCCTGCTCGAACATGTCGCGGACTCGGCTGGCGCCGACGCCGACGAACATTTCGACGAAGTCCGAGCCCGAAATGGTGAAGAAGGGCACGTTCGCCTCACCGGCGATGGCGCGGGCAAGCAGCGTCTTACCGGTTCCGGGTGGGCCCATCAGCAGGACGCCCTTGGGGATGCGGCCGCCGAGCTTGGTGAACTTCTTCGGGTCCTTCAGGAACTCGACGATCTCCTGCAGCTCCTCGCGCGCCTCGTCGATGCCGGCGACGTCGTCGAAGGTGACGCGGCCGTGCTTCTCGGTGAGCATCTTGGCCTTGGACTTGCCGAAGCCCATCGCGCCCGAGCCCGCATT
>DASVWC010000069.1:0-81467 GCA_036389835.1 Thermoleophilaceae bacterium
CCTCGGCTCGACCGGCCGGCCGGTCGTGGGCGTCGAGGCGATCGACTCCGACCCGAGCCAGATCGGCTTCTACGAGGACCGGATGCCGGCGAGCGTGGACTCGGTCGACACGCCCGCCGGCCGGATCGCCCTGGTCCTGACCCTGGCCGGCGCCCGCGGCAGCTTCGGGTTCAAGGACTCGGCGGACGCGCCGCTGCCAGAGCCCCGCGGCCGCTAGACCATCCGCGCCTCGCGGTACCTTCGGCGCGTGGAGTGGCTCCCCCTCGCGATCGCCTTCTCGCTCGCCGCCGTGACCGCTCCACCGCTCGTGCGGGGCCTCGCGGAGAGCGGCTTCGCACGCGAGAACTACCGCGGCGCCAGCGTCGCCTTCCCGGCCGGGATCGCCATTCCCGTCGTGGCCCTCCTCGCGCTCGTCCCGCTCAGCCTGATCGCGGAGATCGCGGACGAGGAGGTGTTCAGGCCGGGTACGCACGCCGCCGTCACCTACGTCGTCGGGGTCGCCCTGCTCGGCCTGCTCGACGACCTCGTCGGCAGCGACGCCCCCGCCCGCGGCTGGCGCGGCCACGCGCGGGCGGCGGCCTCGGGGCGGCTCTCCACCGGCGCGATCAAGGCGGTCGGCTCGCTGGGGCTCGCCCTGTTCGCCCTGAGCGGCACGGGCGAGAACAGCGGCGAGTACCTGCTCGCGGTGGCCGTGCTCGTGCTCGCCACCAACCTCTTCAACCTGCTCGACCTGCGCCCGGGGCGCTCGGCCAAGGCGCTCGTGCTGCTCGGCGCTGCGCTGAGCCTCGGCGCCATGGACGCCGACCCGCTCTGGACGCTCGGGCTCTTCCTCGGCCCGATCCTCGTGCTCCTCCCGCTCGACCTCCGCGAGGTGGGGATGCTCGGCGACACCGGCTCCAACGCGGTCGGCGCGGCGGCGGGCCTCTGGCTCGTCCTCACCCTCTCGGTGCCGGCCCAGGCCGTCGCGCTCGCGATCATGGCGGCCCTCACGATCTATGGGGAGTTTCGGTCGATTGCCGCGGTGATCGACCGGACCCCCGGACTCCGTCATCTAGACTCACTCGGAAGGACTACGCATGCCTGACACCCGCTCGCAGACACGCTTCATCTTCGTTACGGGGGGAGTGGTGTCGGCACTGGGGAAGGGCATCGCGGCGGCGTCGATCGGCCGCCTGCTGGTCTCGCGGGGCTTCAGCGTCACCCTCCAGAAGTTCGACCCCTACATCAACGTGGACCCGGGCACGATGAGCCCGTTCCAGCACGGCGAGGTCTTCGTGACCGAGGACGGGGCGGAGACCGACCTCGACCTCGGCCACTACGAGCGCTTCACCGACGCCAACAGCACGCGCGGCTCGAACGTCACGACCGGCGCGATCTACAACGCGGTCATCCGCCGCGAGCGCCGCGGCGACTACCTCGGCGGCACCGTGCAGGTGATCCCGCACATCACGAACGAGATCAAGAACCGCATCCGGCTCGTCGCCGAGGCCCAGGACGTGGACTTCGTGATCACCGAGATCGGCGGCACGGTCGGCGACATCGAGTCGCTCCCGTTCCTCGAGGCGCTGCGCCAGTTCCAGGTCGACGAGGGCCGCGACCGGTCGATGTTCGTGCACCTCACGCTCGTGCCGTTCCTCGGCCACGCCGGCGAGCTCAAGACCAAGCCGACCCAGCACTCGGTCCAGGAGCTGAGGCGGATCGGCATCCAGCCCAACCTGCTGCTCTGCCGCTCCGAGGGACCCCTCTCGCGCGACATCCGGGAGAAGATCGCGCTGTTCGCCAACCTGCCGGTCGACGCGGTGATCTCCGCGCGCGACGTCGACTCGATCTACAAGGTCCCGCTCTACTTCCGCGCCGAGGGGCTCGACGACCAGATCCTCGACCACTTCCGGATGGAGGCGCCGGTCGCGGACCTGGGCGAGTGGGAGGCGCTCGTCAAGCGCGGCGACGCGGCGCAGGACGTGGTCCGGATCGGGATGGTCGGCAAGTACATCCAGCTCGAGGACGCGTACCTGTCGGTGATCGAGGCGCTCGGCCACGGCGGGCTGCACAACGACGCGAAGGTCGAGATCCGCTGGGTGGATGCCGAGGGCGTCGAGTCCGAGGAGGCGGAGCGCCAGCTCGAGGAGTGCGACGGGATCCTGATCCCCGGCGGCTTCGGCGTGCGCGGGGTGGAGGGGAAGATCCGCGCGGCGCGGTTCGCGCGCGAGCGCGGCGTGCCGTACCTCGGCATCTGCCTGGGGATGCAGGTCGCGGTCGCGGAATTCGCGCGCCACGTGGCCGGGATGGAGGGCGCCAACTCGACCGAGTTCGACCCCGAGACGCCGTACCCGGTCATCGACCTCCTGCCGGAGCAGAAGGAGGTGCGCGACATGGGCGGCACGATGCGCCTGGGCGCGGACCCGGTCAAGCTGCACGACGGCACCTCGGCGCGCGCGATCTACGCCGAGCCGGTGATCTACGAGCGCCACCGTCACCGCTACGAGGTCAACAACTTCCTGCGCAAGCGGCTCGAGCAGGCGGGCCTGGTCTGCTCGGGCACGTCGCCCGACGACCGGCTCGTGGAGATCGTCGAGCTGCCGGACCACCCGTTCTTCGTGGCGTCGCAGTTCCATCCGGAGTTCAAGTCGCGCCCGCTGCGCCCGCAGCCGCTCTTCCGCGAGTTCGTCAAGGCGTCGCTGGCGAAGGCCCGCGAGGGCGAGTCGCGCGGCGACGGGCGCTTCGCCCGCGAGGCCGGCCCAGCGCCGGACGAGGCCGGGTCGCGCACCGCGCTGACGGATTGAGGCGCGCCGGCGCCGGCGAGCGCGAGCGGCTGCGCGCGGACTTCGTCGCCCTCTGCGAGATCGCGAGCCCGTCGTTCCACGAGCGCGCAGCCGCCGACTGGGTGGCGGCCCAGCTGCGCGCCCTGGGGCTCGAGGTCCACGAGGACGCGAGCGCCGGGGAGACCGGCTGCGACGCCGGCAACCTGCTCGCGCGCATTCCGGGCCCGCCCGGCGCCCGCACGGTCCTGCTCTGCTCGCACCTCGACACCGTCCCGCTCGCGGCCCCGGTCGAGGTCGTCGAGCGCGACGGGGTCCTCGTCAACGCCAACGAGGCGATCCTCGGCGCCGACAACAAGGCCGCCGTCGCGGCCTTCCTCGCGGTCGCCCGGCGCTTCGCCGACGAGCCGCCGCCCGCCGGCGTCGAGCTGCTCTTCACCACGGCCGAGGAGCCGGGCCTGATCGGCGCGAAGGCGTTCGACCGCGGCACGCTGCGGTCCGAGCTCGGCTACGTCTTCGACCACGCCTCCCCGATCGGCGAGCTGGTGGTGGCCGCGCCGACCTACTACCGCGTCGACGCCGAGTTCCGCGGCCAGTCGGCGCACGCGGGCATCCGGCCCGAGGCCGGCCGCAGCGCGATCCTCGCCGCCGCTCAGGGAATCGCGCGGCTCGAGCTCGGCCGCATCGACGACCGCACCACCGCCAACGCGGGCACGATCGAGGGCGGCAGCGCCCGCAACGTGGTCGCCGAGCACTGCCGCGTCGCGCTCGAGACGCGCAGCCTCGACCACGACCGCGCCGCCGAGGCGCTGAACTCGATGATCGACGTGCTCACCGAGGCCGCGAGCGACGGCGAGTGCGACGTGGAGCTGACCGTGGAGGAGGTCTGCCGCGCGTACCGGCTCGCTCGCACCGCTCCCGTGGTGGAGATCGCCGCGAGCGCGCTCGGCGAGCTCGGCATCGAGGCGGTGCCGATCTCGACCGGCGGCGGCAGCGACGCGAGCGTGCTCCAGGCCCGCGGCCTGCCCTGCCTGAACGTGGCCAACGGCACCCTCGCGAATCACGAGCCGGACGAGCGCGTTAGCGTGCACGACTTGGAACTCGCGCTCGACCTCGCGCTGGGACTCGTCGTGCACGCCGCCGCCGGGCCCCCGGCAGCCACCGCGTGAGCGCACTCGCGCTCCGGCGGGGCACCGTCTCCGCCGTCGAGGCGCCCGGGCCCCTGACCCGGCTCACGGTCGACGTGGGCGGCGAGCAGCGCCCGGCGATCTCGTACGAGGGGCTGACCGGGCCGGTCGAGCCGGGCGACGACGTGGTGGTGAACGTTGCCGGTCGCGATCTCGGCCTGGGCAGCGGCGGCTTCGACATCGTGCACGTGAACCTCACGCGCGGGCTCGGCGGCACCGGGATCGAGGGCGCGCACGTGATGAAGCTCAACTACTCGTCGCTCCAGCACGCGGTGCACCCGGTCGAGGAGCGCGCCGGCGGAGCCACCGAGCAGGTGCTCGGGGAGCTGCCGCTGCGCAAGCCGGTCGCCGTGATCTCGCTGCACGGGCAGCTCCCGTGCGTGGCCTGGGCGGCGGCCCAGCGGCGGCCCGGGGTGAAGGCCGGCTTCGTGCAGACCGCGGGCGGCGCGCTCCCGGGGTCGCTCTCCGACGTGGTCCGCGACCTGATCGAGCGCGGCCTGCTCTGCGGCCACGTGACCGCCGCGCCGGCGTTCAACGGCGAGCACGAGGCGATCAGCGCGCCCGGGGCGATCCACGCCAGCCTGACGGCGCTCGGCTGGGACGCCTGCATCGCCGGGCCGGGCCCCGGGATCCTCGGATCCGCCACCGCGCTCGGCCACGGCGGCCTCGCGGGCCTCGACACCGCCCACGCCGCGATGTCGCTCGGCTGCCCGACGGTGGTCGTGCCGCGCATGTCGTCGGGCGATACGCGGCCGCGCCACCAGGGGCTCTCCCACCACACCGGCACGGTGCTCGAGCTGCTGCTCAGGCCGGCGCTCGTGGCGGTCCCGGCGGGGGCGCTGGTCAGCCTGCCCGGCGACCACGAGGCGCGCGCCGCGGAGGTGGACCTCGAGGGCTACGCCGAGTCGCAGCTCCCGGCACGCACGATGGGCCGCTCGATCGAGGAGGACGCGCTGTTCTTCCGCGCCGCGCTCGCGGGCGGGGCGGTGCTGGCCGAGGAGGTGGGGGCCCCTTGACCTTCGAGCGCACCGGCGGCGAGGAGGCCTGGAGCGGCAAGATCATCACGGTCCGGGTCGACCGCTTCGTCCACGACGACGACGGCGAGGAGGTCGAGCGCGAGTTCGTCGAGCACCCCGGTGCCGTGGCGGTGGTCGCCCACGACGGCGAGACGCTCTACCTCGTACGCCAGCCGCGCGAGGCGGTGGGCGAGCAGGCGCTGCTCGAGATACCGGCGGGCAAGCTCGACGAGGAGGGGGAGGAGCCGCTCGACACGGCCAGGCGCGAGCTGATCGAGGAGATCGGCAAGGGCGCGCGCGAGTGGACGCGGCTGACCACGGCGCTGGCGTCGCCGGGCTTCACCGACGAGAAGTACCACCTGTACCTGGCCACCGGCCTCTACGACGCCGACCCCGACGAGGACCCGACGGAGAACGAGCGGATCGAGATCGTGGAGTGGCCGCTGGCGAAGCTCGACGAGGCGATCGAGCAGATCACCGACGCGAAGTCGCTGATCGGCCTGCTGTGGTTCAGGGCGTACATGCGCCACGATTGACGGGTGGTCACGTGCTACCTCCACCCCGATCGCGAGACGGGACGGAGGTGCGCGAGGTGCAGGCGCCCGGTCTGCCTGGACTGCCTCCTGAGCTTCGGCGTGGGGGCGGTGTGCGGCCGCTGCTACCACCGGCCCGGCAACCTGAGGAGCCGGATCGAGGACGTGCTCTGGATCGTGCGGTCGATCCCGTACGGGCCGCTGGTCACGCTCGGTCTGATCGCCGCGAACACCGCGGTGCTCGTCCTCCAGACGCGCGCTGCCGGAGCAGGGCTCTTCGACGTGAACCCCGGGTTCCGCGACGGCGCGCTGCACGCCGAGCTGATCGACTCAGGTGAGTCGTGGCGGATAGTCAGCGCCGGTTTCGTCCACGCCGACCCGGGCCACCTCTTCTCGAACATGTTCGCGCTGCTCCTCTGCGGGCGGCTGCTCGAGGCGGCGCTGTCGCGGCTGCAGCTCGGGCTGCTGTACCTGGTCGCCCTGATGGGCGGGTCACTGGGCGCGCTGATCCTCGACCCGTTCGTGTACACCGCCGGCGCCTCCGGCGCGATCTTCGGCCTGTTCGCCGGCGGCGCACTGCTGCTGCGGACGCGGGGCGGCTCGGGCGGGGGCGTTCTCTGGATCGTGCTGGGCCTCAGCCTGTCCCAGAACCTGGTCTACACGTTCCTCAGGGACGGCGTCTCGGTCGGCGGCCACGTCGGTGGCGCGCTGGTGGGCCTCGCCGCCGGTGCCGTCATGTCGGAGGTCGGCCCGGCCAAGCGCCTGCCGCACCACGCGTCGGCAGCGCTGGTCTTCGGGATGAGCTGGGCGGTGTTCGCGGCGGCACTGCTGGCCGCGGGCTAGGGGGGAGGGTCAGACCCTCCCCCCTTCTCACCCCTCCGCGCGCAGCCGCCCAGCGATCCCGCTCTGCGAGCGGGATCGCGCCGGGGTCAGACCCTCACCCGGAGACCGATCGCGCCGGGGTCAGACCCTCACCCGGAGGCGCCGACCGTCTCCGGCTCGCCCGAGTCGAGCGGCTCGCCGCCACTCGCGGCGGAGTCCGCTCCGTTCGCCGCCGGCTCCGCTCCGCTACTGGAGTCCGCGCCGCTCGCGCCCGAGTCCGCGCCGGTCGCGGTCTCCGCGCCGCTCGCGCCGGCCTCCGCGCCGCTCGCACCGGCCTCCGCGCCGCTCGCCTCCGGCTGGCCCGCCACCTGCGGAGCGTCGCCCGACTGCTCGAGGATGCCCTCCTCGAGCCACTCGAAGCGGCCGTCCAGCACCCGCTGCGCGGTCTTGTAGTTCGCGTCGTCGTCGTTCTTCCAGATCGCGTCGAACAGCGAGTCCACGCGGCGGCGGGCCTGCTTCGCGAACAGGTCCGCCAGCTCGTAGGCCGAGTCGCCGCGCTCCGGGTTCTCGCGCTTGATCGTGTCCGCGTAGACGACCGCCGAGGCGATCGCGAACAGCTCGGCGCCGATGTCCACGATCCGGCCGAGCACCGCCTGCTTGCGCTCGAGGCCCGCCTGGTAGCGGGTCATCGCGTAGAACGTCGTGCGCGCGAGCTTGCGCGACGAACGCTCCACGAAGCGCAGGTGCGGAGCGAGCGAGCCGAGCTCCTCGTAGGAGCCGGGCCGCTGGCCCTCGCCGCTGACGAGCTGCGGCAGCCACCTGGCGTAGAACTTGCCCGCCTCGACCGCGACCTTCGCCTTCTCCTTCAGGTCGCCGTCGCCCTCGAGGATCTCACCGGCCACCTCGAGGTGCTTGTCCACCGCCTCGCGCGCGATCAGCAGGTGCATGATCTCGGTCGAGCCCTCGAAGATGCGATTGATGCGCATGTCGCGCATCGCCTGCTCGACGGGGATCGGCTTCTCGCCGCGCGCGAGCAGCGACTCGGCCGTCTCGTAGCCGCGCCCGCCGCGCACCTGGATCAGCTCGTCCACGACCTGCCAGCCGAGCTCCGAGCCGTACAGCTTCGCGATCGCGGCCTCGATCCGGATGTCGTTCTTCTTGTCGTCGGCGAGGCGGCCGGAGACGTCGACGACCGCCTCGAGGCCGAACGCGCTCGCCGCGATGAACGCGATCTTCTGGGCGACCGCGTCGTGCTTGCCGACCGGCTGGCCCCACTGCACGCGCTCGGTCGACCACTCGCGCGCGACCCTCGTCGCCCACTTCGAGATGCCCACGCAGATCGCCGGCAGCGCGAGCCGCCCGGTGTTGAGGGTGCTGAGGGCGATCTTGAGGCCTTGGCCCTCCTTCCCGATCACGTTCTCCTTCGGCACGAACACGTTCTCGAGCCGGGTCACGGAGTTCTCGATCCCGCGCAGGCCCATGAACGAGTTGCGGTGCTCGACGGTGACCCCGTCGCTGTCGTACTCGAGCACGAACGCGGTGATGCCGCCGCGGTGGCCCTCGCTCTTCGGCACCTGCGCCATGACCACCACGACGTCGGCGATCGCCCCGTTCGTGGCCCACAGCTTGAGCCCGTTGAGCACGTAGCCGTCCTCGGTCGGCTCGGCGATCGTGCCGAGGCGCGCCGGGTCGGAGCCCACGTCGGGCTCGGTCAGCAGGAAGGCGGAGACGTGGTCCTTCGCGACGAGCGGGAGCCACCTCTGCTTCTGCTCCTCGGAGCCGAACAGCAGCAGCGGCTCGGCGACGCCGATCGACTGGTGCGCCGAGAGCAGCGTCGAGAGGGCCGAGTGCGAGCTGCCCGCCAGCGCGAGCGCCTTGTTGTAGTAGACCTGCGAGAGGCCGAGCCCGCCGTACTGCTCGGGGACCTTCATGCCGAGCGCGCCGAGGTCCTTGAGACCCTGGATCACCTCGTCGGGGATCTTCGCGTCGCGCTCGATCTGGAGCGGGTCGACGTGCTCCTCCAGGAACGCGGTGAGCCGCTCGAGGAAGCGCTCGCCGCGCTCCACGGCCGCGGCGTCGAGCGGCGGCTGCGGGTGGATCAGGTCGAGCCGGAAGTTGCCGAGGAACAGCTCCTTGCCGAAGCTCGGGAGCTTCCACTCGCTCTCGCGCGCCGCCTCGGCGACCTCTCGCGCCTCACGCTCACTTACGTTGCCCGCCATGTCATGCCCCTCTCGTTCAAGTTCGGTACCAGTGCAAGTACCCAACTGACAGCCCGATTGCACAGCCAGGGGAAGCGTGGGCGCGCCCGAACACCCCGACCGTGTCGACGATCACGCATATCGCCGAGGCCCGCCCGTACGAGCACCTGGTCCTCGACTTCATCGCCTACCTCGAGTTCGAGCGCGGCCTCTCGCGCAACACGCTCGAGGCCTACCGCTCCGATCTGCTCCAGTTCGGGCGCTTCCTCGAGGCGCGCCAGCGCGGCGCGGCCGACGCCACGAGCGCCGACGTCTCGGACTTCCTCGCCGAGCTCGCCGAGGGCGACGGCAACGGCCGCGCGCCCGCCTCGCCGGCCACGATCCACCGCAAGGCCGCCTGCCTGCGCTCCTTCTACCGCCACCTGCGCCGCGAGGGCGTGCGCGACTCCGACCCGATGGCGACGATCGCCGGCCCGCGCCGTGGCCAGCGGCTCCCCAAGGTCCTCTCGCGCGGCGAGGTCGGCAAGCTGCTCGAACAGCCGAAGGGAACCGAGCCGGCGGCCCTGCGCGACCGCGCCCTGCTGGAGCTCATGTACGCGTGCGGCCTGCGCGCGTCGGAGGCGATCGGGATCGAGGTCGGCGACGTGGACCTCGAGGAGGGCGTACTGCGCGCCCGCGGCAAGGGCTCGAAGGAGCGTGTCGTGCCGGTCGGCTCGAAGGCGGTCGACGCGGTGCGCCGCTACCTCGAGCGCGGGCGCCCAGTGCTCGCCCGCGGCCACCCGGTCACCCCGCTGTTCCTGAACTTCCGCGGCGAGGGGCTGACCCGCCAGGGGCTCTACAAGATCGTGCGCCGCCACGCGGCCAGCGCCGGACTGGCCGACCGGATGAGCCCGCACACGCTGCGCCACACGTTCGCGACGCACCTGCTGGCCGGCGGCTGCGACCTGCGCTCGGTCCAGGAGATGCTCGGCCACGCGGACGTGGCCACGACCCAGCTCTACACGCACCTCACGAGCCAGCGGCTCAAGGACGTGTACTTCCGCGCGCATCCCCGCGCCACGGCCTGACCCGTAACCTCGGGTCCCGTGCCCGAGCTGCCCGAGGTAGAGACGATCCGCCGCCACCTGGCGCCGGTGGTCGAGGGCGCGCGCGTGGACGCCCTCTCGATCCTCGACCCGCGCTGGTGCGACCCGGCCGGGCCGGAGGAGCTCGCCGCGGCCGTGGAGGGGCGGACCGTGGAGCGCCTCGACCGGCGCGGCAAGTGGCTGATCTGGGAGCTGGCCGGCGAGGTCCACCTCGTCATGCACCTGCGGATGACCGGCAACCTCATCCTCGCCGAGGAGGCGCCCTACACGCGCGTGCGGGTCCGGCTCGGCTCCGGCGAGCACGTGCTGTTCACCGACCCGCGCCGCTTCGGCACCGGCGTCGTGCTGCTGGGCGACGCGGCGCGCGACGACTACTTCTCGACCCGCGTAGGGGTGGAGCCGCTCGGGCCGGACTTCACCGCCGACGCGCTGCGCGACGCGGCGCGCGGGCGCAGGCAGCCGGTGAAGGCCTTCCTCCTCTCGCAGGAGCGCGTCGCCGGGGTCGGCAACATCTACGCGGACGAGGCGCTGTTCCGGGCGCGGATCCATCCGCTGCGACCGGTCGGCACGCTGAGGCGCGCCCAGGTCGAGGAGCTGCACGGCGCGGTCATCCGCGTGCTCAACGACGGGATCGACTCGAAGGGCGCCTCGATCGACGACTTCCGCAACCCCGACGGCGCCAAGGGCTCCTTCCAAGACCGCTTCCTCGTGCACCTGCGCGAGGGCGAGCCCTGCGTGCGCTGCGGGGCAGCGATCCGCAAGCTGCGCGCCGCCGGCCGTGGCACCTACGTCTGCCCGCGCTGCCAGCGGGCGCCGCGCGCGGCGGCGCGGCGCTAGGCGGCGCTCAGCAGCGAGTCGAGCTGGCCCGAGCGGTCGGCCGCCAGCAGCTCGCGGAAGCCGCCGATCGAGCGCTCGCCCACCAGGACCTGGGGAAACGTCATCTGGCCGGTGCGGGCCACGAGGTCGGCGCGCCCGTCGGCGTCCTTGGCCAGGTTGACCTCCTCGAAGGGCACTCCGCGGCTCTGCAGGAGGGCCTTCGCCTGACGGCAGAAGCCGCACGGCTCGGTGGTGTACACGATGACGTTCGTGGTGTCCGGCATGTGCGAAAAAGTCTAGGAATGCCCCCCACCTTCACGACGGAGGCGATCGTGCTGCGCTCGATCCGCTATGGCGAGGCGGACCGCGTGCTCCATCTGTATACCCGCGACCGCGGGCGGGTAGGCGCCATAGCCAAAGGGGTGAGGCGAGTGAAGTCGCGCTACGGCGGCCGGCTCGAGCCGATGGTCCGCTCCGAGCTGATGCTGCGCGAGGGCCGCGGCGAGCTGTGCACGGTCAACGGGGCCCACACGATCGACGCCCACGGCTCGATCCGCGAGAGCCGCGCGGCGCTCGACCGGGCGGTCCAGGCCTGCGACGCGGTGCTGCGCCTGCTCGACTCCCAGGAGCCCAACGCGCCCGCCTACAACCTCCTCTGCCACGAGCTCCAGCTGCTCGACCGCGACCCCGCCGCCGCCACCCGCGCCCAGGCGCTCGCCTTCCGGATCAAGCTGCTGCTGGCCGCCGGGTTCGCCCCCGAGCTCGCCTCCTGCGCGGCGTGCGGCGAGCAGGAGCACCTGAGCGGCTTCAGCGCCAGCGCCGGCGGCGTGGTCTGCCCGGGCTGCGAGGCCAGCGCGTTCGCGCTCGACGAGGAGGCGCACTCGTTCCTGGTCAACGCCCTCGGGAGCCCGCTCGCGGACCACCCGAGCGCGGGCGAGCAGGCCCTGCGCCAGGCCGACCGCGCGATCGCGGAGACGATCGAGTACCACGCGCACGTGAGGATGCGGAGGGTCGCGGCTTAGGATTCCCGCCGTGGCGGAGCCGACCAAGCTGGTCTACGACTTCGACGAGGGGTCGCGCGAGATGCGCGAGCTGCTCGGCGGGAAGGGGGCGGGCGTCGCGGAGATGACCCGCGTGCTCGGCCCCGAGCGGGTGCCGGCCGGGTTCACGATCACCACCCAGGCGTGCGTCGAGTACCTCGAAGGCGGCGGCCGCGAGCCGCGCGGGCTCGACGAGCAGGTCTCCTACGCGCTGAAGCGGCTCGAGGAGCGCGCCGGGAAGCGGCTCGGCGACCCCGCCGACCCGCTGCTCGTGTCGGTCCGCTCCGGGGCGCGCGAGTCGATGCCGGGGATGATGGACACCGTCCTCAACCTCGGCCTGAACGACCGCTCGGTCGAGGGTCTGGCCGGCGCGACCGGCAACGAGCGCTTCGCGTGGGACTCCTACCGCCGCTTCGCCCAGATGTTCGGGAACGTCTGCCGCGGCGTGCCGGGCGACCTCATCGAGGAGGCGATCGCCGAGCGCAAGCGGATCGCGGGCGTGAAGCTCGACACCGAGCTGTCGGTGGCCGACCTGCGCGCGCTGGTCGACCGCTTCAAGGAGCTCTACCGCGCGCAGACCGGCGAGGAGTTCCCGCAGGAGCCGCGCGAGCAGCTCCGCCACGCGATCCACGCGGTGTTCGAGTCTTGGAACGGCGCGCGCGCAGTGGAGTACCGCCGGATCAACCGGATCCCCGACGACTGGGGCACGGCGGTGAACGTGCAGCAGATGGTCTTCGGCAACAAGGGCGAGCGCTCGTGCTCCGGCGTCGCGTTCTCGCGCGACGAGCTGACCGGCGCGCCCGAGCCGTCGGGCGACTTCCTCGTGAACGCCCAGGGCGAGGACGTCGTCTCCGGCGTGCGCACCCCGCTCGACCTCTCCGCGATGGCGGACCTGATGCCGGCGGCGCACGCGGAGCTGATGGGCATCCTGCGCACGCTCGAGGGCCACTACAAGGACATGCAGGACACGGAGTTCACCGTGGAGGAGGACCGCCTCTACATGCTCCAGACGCGCAGCGCCAAGCGCCCGGCGCAGGCGGCGGTGCGCTTCGCGGTGGACGCGGTCGAGGAGGGGCTGCTGACCCGCGGCGAGGCGCTGGCGACGATCGACGCGAACGCGCTCGACGCGCTGCTGCACCCGACCTTCGGCCGCGACGCGAGCTACGAGGTGCTCGCCCGCGGCGTGAACGCCTCGCCGGGGGCCGCCAAGGGCGAGATCGTGTTCTCCGCCGAGCGCGCCGTGGAGGCCGCGGAGGCCGGGCGCAAGGTCGTGCTGATGCGCCCGTTCACCGAGGCCGACGACGTGGCCGGCTTCTTCGCGGCGCAGGGGATCGTCACCTCGGAGGGGGGCAAGGCGAGCCACGCCGCGCTGGTGGCCCGCGGTATGGGCCGCCCGTGCGTGGCCGGGGTCGCCGAGCTCGACATCGACCTCGCCAGCGGCGAGGCGCGGGTGAACGGCACCGTGCTGCGCGAGGGCGACCTGATCGCGATCGACGGCACCGACGGCGTGATCACGACCGAGGACGTCCCGCTCGTGGAGCCGGAGGTGGACGCCAGCTTCGAGCGCGTGCTCGGCTGGTCCGACGAGCTGCGCAGGCTCGGCGTCCGCACCAACGCCGACACCCCGGCGGACGCGCGCAAGGCGCGCGAGTTCGGGGCCGAGGGGATCGGCCTCTGCCGCACCGAGCACATGTTCATGGCCGCCGACCGCCAGCCGAAGATGCGCGCGATGATCATGGCCGACTCCGAGGACGAGCGCCGCCGCTGGCTCGCGGAGCTGCTGCCGCTCCAGCAGCGCGACTTCGAGGGGCTGTTCGAGGAGATGACGGGGCTTCCGGTCACCATCCGCCTGCTCGACCCGCCGCTGCACGAGTTCCTGCCCGACCTCGAGGAGCTGAGCCACCAGGTCGAGCGCGCGCGGATCGAGCAGAGCGAGGAGCTCGAGGAGCTCGAGCGCACGCTCGACAGCGTCCACCGCCTGCACGAGACCAACCCGATGCTGGGCACGCGCGGCTGCCGCCTGGGGATCATCCACCCGGAGATCTACGCGATGCAGGTGCACGCGATCGTGCGCGCGGCGAAGGCGGTGCGCGAGCGCACGGGGGAGGCCCCGCAGCTCGAGGTGATGATCCCGCTCGTCGCGTACGAGCTCGAGCTCCAGAACATGCGGCGGCTGGTGGACCGGGTCGTGCAGGAGGAGGGCGGCGAGGGCCTCGACCTGACCGTCGGGACGATGATCGAGCTGCCGCGCGCCTGCTTCGTGGCGGACCGGATCGCGAGGCAGGCCGACTTCTTCTCGTTCGGCACCAACGACCTCACCCAGACCGCGCTCGGCTTCTCGCGCGACGACGTGGAGGGCGGCTTCCTGTCGCGCTACCTCGAGGAGCGGATCGTGGACCGCAGCCCGTTCGAGACGATCGACCGCCCCGGCGTCGGCTGGCTCGTCCGGCTGGCGGCGTGGGTCGGCCGCGAGTCGAAGCCCGACCTCAAGCTCGGCATCTGCGGCGAGCACGGCGGCGACCCCGAGTCGATCGAGTTCTTCCACATGGCCGGGCTCGACTACGTGAGCTGCTCGCCCTACCGGGTGCCGATCGCGCGCGTGGCCGCCGCGCAGGCCCAGATCGCGCAAGACGGCGAGGGGGGCTAGATCCGCCGCCGGGCGCACTGAGACAATCAGCCCGTGCCAACCACCGCCACAACCGAGTTCCACGAGCGCCTCCAGGCCTGGGAGGACGCCCAGCTCTCGCCGCTCGCCGCGCGCTCCTACCCCGCGCTGCGCGCCGTGCCCGAGCCCGACTCGCCGATGCGCACGCCGTTCCAGCGCGACCGCGACCGGATCGTGCACGCGAAGGCGTTCCGGCGCCTCAAGCACAAGACGCAGGTGTTCATCTCGCCGGAGGGCGACCACTACCGCACGCGGCTCACCCACACCCTGGAGGCGGCGGGGATCGCGCGCACGGTCGCGCGGGCGCTTGCGCTCAACGAGGACCTGACCGAGGCGATCGCGCTCGGGCACGACCTCGGGCATCCGCCGTTCGGGCACGTGGGGGAGAGCGTGCTCGACGCGTGCCTGCGCGAGCGCTACGGGTTCGGCTTCCGCCACAACCACCACTCGCTGCGCGTGGTGGAGCGGATCGAGCGCGACGGCGCCGGGCTGAACCTCACCGAGCAGGTGCGCGACGGGATCCTGCGCCACACCGGCCCGGAGCGGCCGGCCACGCTGGAGGGGCAGATCGTGCGCCTCGTGGACCGGATCGCCTACATCAACCACGACATCGACGACGCGATCCGCGCCGGGATCATCGTCCGCGAGGAGCTGCCCGCCGAGGACATCGCGGTGCTGGGTGACACCGGTTCGGGGCGGATCGACACGCTCGTGCGCGATCTCGTGGCGCGTTCGGCCGGCGCCGGCACGATCGTCCAGGGCCCCGAGGTCGGAGCCGCCATGGACCGGCTGCGCGCGTTCATGTTCGACCGCGTCTACCTCGGCTCGGCCGCGCGCGCCGAGCACCCGCGGATCGAGCGGATGCTGCGGTCGCTGTTCGACCACTACGCCGAGCACCCGCCGCCGGCACTGGTCGAGAGCGCGGACGAGGCGCAGCGGGTCGTCGACTACCTCGCCGGGATGACCGACCGCTTCGCGGTGCGGGCGTTCAGCGAGCTGTCGGTACCGCGCGGGTTCTGAGCGCGGGCATCCGCGCGCGCGGCTGACACGTATTCTCAGGTGTCGATGGACGTCATGCCCCTAGCGCACGGAACCGGCCACTGGGCCGTGGACATCGGGATCTACCTGGGCCCGTTCCTCTCCATCATCGCCGTGGTGATGTTCACCGACCGCCGCCGCCGCAGGCAGGAGGAGCGCGAGGCGGCAGCCGACGCGGCCCCGGCCGACGGGGCCCCGGCGCCGGGCTCGTGACCGACGAGCTGCGCGGCGAGGCCGAGCTCGCCGAGCGCCGCAGGCGGCGGCTGTGGCTGCTGGGCGCGAGCTTCGTGATGGTGGCGGTGCTCGTGGCGATCGCCATCGCGCTGGGGGGCGGCGGCGACGAGGCCGGGACCACGACCGGCAAGCCGGAGGGCACCGCCGAGGTGCTCGAGCTCTACGAGGGGATCCCGCAGCGAGGGGTCGAGCTGGGCAACCCGAGCGCGCCGTACACGCTGACCGAGTTCGCGGACCTCCAGTGCCCGTTCTGCGGCGAGTACGCCCGCAACGCGCTCCCCGCGGTGGTGCGCCGCTACGTGCGCACCGGGAAGCTGAAGCTCGTCTTCCGCAGCCTGAAGTTCATCGGCGAGGACTCGGAGGAGGCCGCCCGCATGGCGCAGGCCGCCGGGCAGCAGGGCAGGCTCTTCCAGTTCGTGGAGCTCGTCTACCGAAACCAGGGCGCCGAGGAGACCGGCTGGGTCGACGACGAGTACCTGCGCCGGATCGCAGCCGCGGTCGGGATCGACGTGGAGCGGGCGATGGCGGCGCGCGACTCGGCGGCGGTGACGGCCGAGCTCGACCGGGCGATCGCGGAGGGCAAGGCGGCCAAGGTCGAGTCCACGCCGTGGTTCCTGATCGCGAAGGCGGGCGGCAAGCCGCGGCGGCTCGAGGTCGAGGCGCTCACGGCCGGCGCCGTGACCGAGGCGCTCGACACCGCGATGAGCGACCAGTGAGGCGCCGCGGGGGCGAGCCCGGGCGGGTTCCGGACTAGCCTCCATACCGATGTCGCGCTACACCAAGGACTCGATCGAGCGGCTGAAGGAGGCCGTGGACATGGTCGAGCTGGTGGGCGCGCGGACGGACCTGAAGCGGGTCGGGAGCCGCTACACCGGGCTGTGCCCGTTCCACGACGAGCGCTCGCCGTCGTTCAGCGTCGACGCCGAGCACGGGCTCTACCACTGCTTCGGGTGCGGGGAGGGGGGCGACGCGATCCGCTTCGTGGAGGCCACCGAGGCGCTCGACTTCGGCGAGGCCGTGGAGTACCTCGCCGATCGCTACCGGGTGGAGCTCAGGCGCGAGCGCGAGGACCCGCGCGAGGAGGAGCGCCGGCGCCGGCTGGAGCGGCTCCAGTCACTCGTGGAACGCGCGGCCGCCTTCTACCAGCGCTACCTGTGGGAGGCGGCCGAAGCCGCGAAGGCGCGCGACTACCTGGCCGGGCGCGGGTTCGACGAGGCGATCCTGCGCGATTTCCGCATCGGCTACTCGCCCAGCGCGTGGGATCGGCTGCTTACCGGCGCGCAGCGGGACTCGTTCAGTCAGGAGGAGCTCGCGGCGGCCGGTCTGGCCCAGCGCGGTCAGCAGGGGCGGGTCTACGACCGCTTCCGCGGGCGGATCATGTTCCCGCTTGCGGACTACCGGGGCCGGGTACTCGGATTTGGAGCACGCTCATTGAGAGAGGACCAACGGCCGAAATATCTCAATACGTCGGAAAACGAGCTCTACCATAAGGGCCGCCAGCTGTTCGGCATCGACCGGGCGGCGTCGCAGGCGGCGAAGAGGGGACGAATCGTTGCCGTTGAGGGATACACGGATGTGCTGGCCCTGCACCAGGCGGGGATAACGGAAAGCGTGGCGATCATGGGGACTGCCCTTACTCAGCAGCAGCTCACCACGCTGGCGCAGCGCGTGGGCAAGGACGGGACCGTGTACCTGGCGCTCGATGCCGACCGGGCCGGCCAGGACGCGATGCGGCGCGCGGCGCGCGGGGCGCGCGACCTCGACCTCGAGCTGCGCGTGGTGGAGATGCCCGAGGGCGACGACCCCGCGGAGCTGGTGGCCGCCGAGGGCGCCGAGGGCTTCGGCCGCCGGATCGACGGCGCCCGCCTCGTCCCCGACTTCGAGGCGCGCCGGGTGGCGGCGCAGGCCGACCTCGGCTCGCCGCGCGGCCGCGACCGCGCGCTGGAGCAGGTGCGCCCGCTCGTGGCGGCGCTTCCCGCAAATTCTGCGACAAGGGATGACCTCGTCCGCTTTCTTGCCGACAGACTCGATGTGCCCTTCGACTACGTGACCTCGTCGGTCGCCGTCGCGCCCCCGCGGGCGGTGCCGGCGTCCGAGCCCGCGCCGGTGGTGACCCCGGCCCCCTCCGACGCCGTCGCGCGCACCGAGCGGACCTTCCTGGCGATGTGCCTGGCGGGCGGCGAGGCGGGCCGCGCGTACCTCGGCCGCCTGGGCGACGAGCACTTCTCCTCGGACGCGCTGCGGCGCGCGCGCAAGCACCTGGTCGAGAACTTCGACGACCCCCTGGCCGGCCTCCCGGCCGACGACCCCGCGCTGACCGCGCTCGTGACCGACATCGCCATGCGCGACGAGGAGGTCACCGAGCGGCTGCTCGACCTCACCTTCGGCCAGTTGGAGCTCCGGAGGGTGCAGCGGCTGCTGCGCCGGGCCGAGCGCGACGGCGACCTGGATCGCCAGCGGCAGCTCGCACCCGAGCAAGTGCGTATAAAGAACCAGATCAACGAGCTGATGGGACAGGCCGTATGAGCGATCTCGACGCTGCGCGACTGGACGACCCGACCGAGGTCGAGCGCGAGGACCGCTCGGCGCCCAGCCGGGTGGCCGACCTATTCGACGAGGGCGGAGTGGTCACGGCGGGGGTGCCCGCGGCTCAGCCCGAGGGTGGGGCGGACGACGCCGTCCGCAACTACCTCAAGTCGATCGGCAAGGTGCGCCTGCTGACCAAGGAGGACGAGGTCCGCCTGGCCAAGCGCGTCGAGGCCAACGACATGGAGGCCAAGAACCAGCTCATCGAGGCGAACCTGCGGCTGGTGGTCTCGATCGCCAAGCGCTACTCGGGACGCGGCCTCACGCTGCTCGACCTGATCCAGGAGGGCAACCTCGGCCTGATCCGCGCCGTCGAGAAGTTCGACTGGCGCCGCGGCTTCAAGTTCTCCACGTACGCGACCTGGTGGATCCGCCAGGGGATCACGCGCGCGCTGGCCGACCAGTCGCGCACGATCCGGATCCCGGTTCACATGGTCGAGCGGATGAACCGCGTCGGCCGGGCGCGCCGGGCGCTCAACCAGAAGCTGGGCCGCGAGCCCACGCCGGAGGAGATCGCCGGGCAGGTGGAGATGAACGCCGCCCAGGTCGAGGAGATCCTCGACCTCGGCCGCGAGCCCGTCTCGCTGGAGACGCCGGTCGGGCCGGCGGAGGGCGAGTCGCGCCTGGCGGACTTCATCGAGGGCGACGAGGCCGAGGCTCCGCTCGAGGTGGTGTCGGGCGACATGCGCTCGAAGGACCTCGAGGCGGCGCTTCGCTCGCTCCAGTGGCGCGAGCGGCGCGTGCTCGAGCTGCGCTACGGGCTGGCCTCCGACGAGCCGATGACGCTCGAGGCGATCGGCAGCGAGGTCGGGGTCACCCGCGAGCGCGTGCGCCAGATCGAGTCGAAGACGCTGTCGAAGCTGAAGAACTCGCGCGAGGCTGAGAAGCTCCGCGAGGACCTCGAGCCGTAGCGCCCGCCTCCCGGGCCGGGGGTTCCCTGCCAGGGGAACGCACGTTCGCATCTTCCGTCCGGTCCGCGGCGTAGCTTCGCGGCATGGATCGAGAGCTGCTGGAGCGGATGCTCGCCGAGGGGCGCTCCCTCGAGCAGATCGGCAGGGCGGTGGGGAAGGACCCGTCGACGGTCTCGTACTGGCTGCGCAAGCACGGTCTCCAAGCGGCGCACCGCGATCGCCATCTCGCGAAGGGCGGGCTGCCGCTCGACGCGCTGCGCTCGATGCTCGAGGGCGGCTCGACGTATGCCGAGATCGCCGCGGAGTTCGGCGTGAGCGTCGCGACCGTGCGCTACTGGCTGACCAGGCTGGGGATCAGGAGCACGCGCGGGCCGGGGGCGCGGCGCGTGCACCCGCGTGCCGAGGCGGGGGCGGGGGCGGTCCGCAGCTACTGCGCGACGCACGGCATGACGCGCTTTCGTCCCGACCGGCGCGGCTCGCTGCGCTGCGCGCGCTGCCAGTCCGACGCCGTAGCCGCCCGGCGCCGGCGGATCAAGGCGATCCTCGTCGAGGAGGCCGGCGGGAGCTGCCGGTTGTGCGGCTACAGCCGCTACGCCGGCGCGCTCCAGTTCCACCACCTGGACCCGCACGAGAAGCGCTTCGCCCTCAGCGTCGGCGGCCTGACCCGTTCGCTCGAGAAGGCGCGCGAGGAGAGCCGCAAGTGCGTGCTGCTGTGCTCGAACTGCCACGCCGAGGTGGAGGCGGGAGTGGCGTCCCTGGGCTAGCGGAAAAGGCCGATTCTGCCGATGAAGGGACCCGGATCAGCGGCTATCCTCCGCCGCGCGGTCCCCGGTGATGTAGCGGCAACATGCTTGACTGTTAATCAAGTCTCGGTGGTTCGAATCCACCCCGGGGAGCTTCCACCCAGGCGCTAGTCGCGCTTCTGCACCAGCCGCCTCACGGCCGGGCCCACGAACCAGACGACCACGAAGAGGGAGCCGAGGATCGCGGTCACCCAGGTCACCATCGTCTCCTTGAAGAGGAGGTCGGTGATCAGCATCACCGCTCCGGTCATCGCGGACGCGAGCGCCACGAGGCCGGCGATCGCGTAGCGGTTCGAGCTGACGACGATCCGCTCCTTGTCGTGCTGGCGGAAGAGCAGGCGGTGGCGGGCGGTCGGGGCGATCAGCAGCAGCACGGCGACCGCGGCGGACAGGAGCGTGGCGAAGAACAGGTGGCGCTGGAACTCCGTGACCTTCGCGAAGCGCTGCGTGAACGGCACCGTCAGCAGGAACGCGAACAGGATCTGCACGCCCGTGAGTGCCACGCGCAGCTCGTTGACGAGCTCCATCAGCTCGCGGTCGAGCCGCTCGTTCTCCTCGTGCTCGCGCTCATCGCGCGCGGCGGGGTCCTCCGTCACCGAGCGGATGCTAGGGGCCGCGCGACGGCCTCGCGTGCCGCGAACGCCTCCACCGCGCGCGCCGCTCGCTCCGCGCCGTCGTTCTCGGCCGCCCACGCGCGCAGCTCGCCCGCGCGCGCCGCGAAGCGGCGATCGCTCAGCACCCGCTCGACGGCCAGCCGCACCCCGCGCGGCGTCGTGAGCCGCCGCGGCAGCGAGACGCCCACCCCGGCCCAGCTCACGCGGGCCGCGTTCTCGGCCATGTCGCCGGCCGCCGGGCAGGCCACGACCGGCACGCCGCACGCCAGCGAGCGCGCCACGGTCCCGTGGCCGGCGTGGCAGACGACCGCCGAGCACAGCGGCATCGTCCGCGCGTACGAGACCCACTCCACGAGCCGCGCGTTCGCCGGCACGTGCAGTGGCACCGGCGGCGGCCGGCGGTTGTAGGTCGCCAGCACCCGCACCGGCGCGTCCGCCAGCCCCTCCAGCGCGGCGGCCAGCATCCGCTGCTCGGAGTCCTGCGCGGTCGACGGCGCCACCAGCACGAGCGGCGCGTCCCCCGGCGGCAGCTCCACGTCCCCGTACGGCTGCTCCCAGAGCAGCGGCCCGGTCGTCTCCACCCACGGTTCGCAGCGCGGGCGCGGGTACTCGAGCTGCGGGAAGGTCGCCACCAGCGCCAGGCGCCGGGAGAGGCCGTTGTGGACGTAGTCGAGCGGCGGCAGCCCGACCCGCGCGCGTGCGCCGTTGAGCTGGTCGCGGCCCTGCCGCATGCCGGATTGCACCAGCGGCTCCATCGAGCGCCACAGCGCCCGGCCGAGCGGCGTGCGCGGCAGGCGCGCGCCGATCGAGTACGGCGGGAACCCGCGCGCGGGCGTGGGGAGCACGTGCGGGACGAGCGTGGCCCACGGCCGGCCGTCCATCTCCGCCGACAGGGCCGCCGCGGTGGTGAGGATGTCCACGACCACCACGTCGGGGTCGAACGCCGCCAGCACGGGCCGCGTCTCCCTCGCCGCGCGCACCGCCGCCTGGAACGGCTTCATCCAGCGCCCGTCGGGCGGGAACACGTCGTACTCGGGCGACTGCGCGAAGCTCATGCCCTCGCGCTCCACGTGCTCGCGCCACCTGGCCCACGTCTCGAGCTGGACCTCGTGACCGCGCCGCACGAGCTCGGCGCCGAGCGCGATCGCCGGGAACGCGTGACCCGCGTCGCCGAAGGCGGCGAGCGCGATTCGTCGTGGGACGGGCGCGGGGCTCAGACCAGCTCGGCGAGGTCCGTCAGCATCCGCGAGCGGTTCTGCGGCTCGGTCAGCGGGGTGATCACCATCGTGCCGACGCCCGCGTCGCGGTAGGCCGCCAGGCGGTCGCGCACCTTGTCCCTGGGGCCGACGAGCGCGACCGTGTCGATCAGCTCCGCCGGCAGCGCCGCCGCCGCCTCGTCGCGCTTGCCGGCGAGGTACAGGTTCTGCACCTCCTGCGCCGCCTCCTCGAACCCGTACCGCCGCACGGCCTGGTTGTAGAAGTTCTTGTCGCGCGTTCCCATCCCACCGACGTACAGCGCGAGGATCGGGCGCACCATGTCGCGCGCCTTGTCCACGTCGTCGTCGATGCAGAGGTTCACGGTGGGTGCGATGTCGAAGGACTCGTCGATGGTGCGCCCGACGCGGTCGGCGCCCTCCTGGAGCAGCTTGCGGCTGTCGTCCACGCGCTCGGGCGAGAACAGGAACGGCAGCCAGCCGTCGGCGATCTCGCCGGCGAGGCGAGTGTTGTTCGGGCCCATCGCCGCCAGGTAGACCGGCATGTGCTCCTGGACCGGCGCGATCATCAGCTTCAGCGGCATGCCGGGCGCGCCTGGGAGCGGCAGCTTGTACGTCTCGCCCTCGTAGACGAGGCGCTTGCGCGCGAGCGCCATCCGCACGATCTCGACGTACTCGCGCGTGCGCTGGATCTGCTTGGCGAACGGCTGCCCGTGCCAGCCCTCGGCCACCGCCGGTCCGGACGAGCCGATGCCGAGCAGCACCCGCCCGCCGGAGAGGACGTCGAGCGTCGCGGCGGTCATGGCGGTCATCGCCGGGGAGCGCGCGGGCATCTGGAAGATCCCGGCGCCCAGCTTGATCTTCTCGGTCTGGCCGGCGAGCCAGGCGAGGACCGTCGCGGTGTCCGATCCGTAGGCCTCGGCGCCCCAGGCGGAGTCGAATCCGGCGGCCTCGGCGTCGCGCACCATCTGGAGCTGGTCCTGTGCGGAGATGCCCAGGCCCCAGTAGCCCAGCTGCAGCCCAAGTCGCATCTGCAGGTTTCCTCTCAGTCGGAAGGAGTTCGCTTGAATACCCGGACGGAAAACGGGTACTTTTCCAGTGCGGGCCGGGGGCGCATCCTAAGCGACCGGGCCGTTTCGACCTGATGCGACGCAGCCGACACCGCAAGCACGCCCAGGAGCTGAGGCGCGCGATCGACTGCCTGCCGCGCGGAACGCGCGAGGCCATGGTCGACTCGCTCGACGACCAGCGGATCATCGTGGGCGCCTACACCGACGGGGAGGGCGGCGTCTGCCCGATGCTGGCCGCGCACCGCAACGGAGGCCGCACGAACCTCGCGAGCTTCGCCCGCGCCTGGGACCGCTACACCGGCGCGACCACCATGCGCGAGGCGAGCGAGCGCGAGCTGCGCACGCTGCGCGCGATGCTCGAGGCGAGCCTGTACTACGAGGACAACGCGAGCGCGCTGGCCAAGGTGACGGCCGAGCATCGCGACCTGGCCGCGAAGCGCGCCGAGCGCGAGCGGACCGACACCGGCGAGCGCGACCGCACGCCCGAGCTGCGCAGGCGCCACGGCTGGGCGTGGCTGCGCGTGTTCCGCCGCCTCGACGAGTACGAGGCCGCCCTCGCGGAGGCCGAGCGCCAGGCGGAGGCCGGGCGCGAGCGCGAGCTCGTCTAGCTAGGTCCGCTGCTGCACGTCGCCGGCCCGGATGAACTGGATCTCCGGCACGATGCAGGCCGGTGAGGTGCGCAGCAGGAAGCGCACCGCCTCGGCGATGTCCTCGGGCTGGATCATCGCCTCGGGCGGCACGCCCTCGACCCAGTCGGTCATCGGCGTGTCCACGAAGCCCGGGCAGAACGCGGTGAGCTGGATGCCCGACTCGGCGAGCTCGCCGTGGGCCGCCTGGGTCAGGCCGACCACCGCGTGCTTCGTGGCCGAGTAGGTCGCGAGCCAGGGCTGTCCGAACTTGCCCGCGATCGACGCGGTGTTCACGACCAGCGCCTTGCCGTGCTCGCCGCCCGCCTCCTTGAGCAGCGGGATGCACTCGCGCAGGGTCAGGTACACGCCGCGCAGGTTCACGTTGAGCTGCATGTCGAGGTGCTTGGTCTGCTGCTCGGCGATCGGCCCGCCGATGCCGACGCCCGCGTTGTTGATCAGCACGTCCAACCGGCCCCACCTCTCGTGGTGGCGCTCCACGAGGCCCTTGATCTCGTCCTCGTTGGCCATGTTGGCGGCCACCGACTCGACCTCGATCCCCTCGCCGTGCAGGCCCTCGACGGCCGCCTCGAGCTTGTCCGGCCGGCGCGCCGAGACGGTCAGCGAGTAGCCGTCCTGCCCGAGCGCGCGGGCGATGGCCAGCCCGATCCCGCTCGAGCCTCCGGTGATCAGCGCAGCGCGGCCTTGCATCGTGTCGGTCCTCCTCGAAGGCGTGGTCGTGGGGAGGGGTTGTATCCGACCGGCTATGGCGGTGGCGCGCGCGCCGCTCCCGTAGCCTGTGGGGGATGGTCCGTGCGGGGGTCCCCCGGCTGTGCGCGGCCGCGTTCGCGACGGCCGCTATCGCGCTTGGCGCCTGCAGCGACGACGACCGCGACGAGCCGATGCCGCGTCCCGGCGATGAGGTGGGGGCCGAGCAGCCGTTCCCGGACCCCACGGCGCGCACGCTGGCCGAGCTGAGGGACGGCCTCGGGCCGGGCCCGCGGATGGCCAGCTCGGTGTCGGTGCTCGAGCCCGGCCGCAAGAACCGCTTCGCCTTCGGGCTCTTCGACCGCGCCCGGCGGCAGATCGGCGGCGCGCCGGCAGCCGTGTACGTGGCGCCCGTGGACGGCGGCGAAGTGGAGGGTCCGTACCCGCGCGGCACCGCACGCTCGAGGTGGACGAGCGCCACCGCAGCCACACCGTCGAGCACGACGACGACGCCGCCCACTCGATCTACGTCGCCGACGTCCCGTTCGCGCGCGAGGGTCGCTACGAGGTGCTCGGCGTGACCAAGCTCGATCAGCGGGTGGTCGGCGGGACGCCCGTCACCGTCGAGGTCCGCCGCCCGGAGCGGCCCCCGACCGTCGGCGACCGCGCGCCGCGCGTGCACACGCCCACGCGCTCCGACGTCCGCGACCTGTCCGATATCGACACCCGCGAGCCGCCGAGCTCGATGCACGAGGAGGATCTCGCCGACGTGCTCGGCCGCCGCCCGGTGATGCTGCTCTTCGCCACGCCGCGGCTGTGCCAGAGCCGCGTGTGCGGGCCGGTGGTGGACGTGCTCGAGCAGGTGAAGGCAGAGCACGGCGACGATGCCGTGTTCATCCACATGGAGGTCTGGAACGGCAACTCGCGCGACGGCGGCGAGCGCCCGCAGGTGCGCGCGTACGGGCTGCCGTCGGAGCCGTGGCTGTTCGCGATCGACGCTCGCGGGCGCGTGGCGGACCGGATCGAGGGGGCGTTCAGCACCGAGGAGGCGGAGGAGGCGTTGCGGAAGGCGGTCGGGGAGTAGGGACGGGGCGGCCGCCCCGCGGGCCGCCGGGCCGCCGCCCGCGACCGCTCGCGGTGCTAGCTTCGCCGCCGCGGGGGCCGGTAGCTCAGCGGTTAGAGCAGCGGACTCATAATCCGTAGGTCGCTGGTTCGAATCCAGCCCGGCCCATGGGGAAAGGCCTGCAAACAAGCGGCTCCAACCTGAGGCAAATCGCGCCCGGCGCGAATTTTGTCCCAAATCTGTCCCGAAGTTCCTATAGCGTGCCGTGCTGTGTTGCAGCGACCGATTAGCGGCCACGTATTTCGGATCGAGGGCAAGCGACGCCCCGTTTGGTACGCGAAGTACCGGCTTCCGGACGGGCGTCAGGTGCAGAAGCGGCTCGGCCCGGCGTGGACCCAGCGCGGCCGGCCGCCGGCGGGCTACTTCACGAAGCGCACTGCGGAGGACTGGTTGCGGGACACGCTCGACGAGGCGCGGCGGGGGACGCTGCCGGGGATGGTGCGGACCGGCGCGACGTTCGCGGACGCTGCTGCGGAGTGGCTTCGCTACGTCGAATACGAGCGCGCGTGCAAGCCGTCGACGCTCGAGGACTATCGGCAGATGGTGCGGACGCTGAACGCGTCGTTCGGATCGCGGCCGATCGAGAGCATCACCCGGCAGGACCTGGAGCGGTGGAAGGCGGCGACGGTGGCCGAGCGTGAGATCTCGAATCGGACGCTCCAGAAGTACCTAGTTGCGCTCAATGGGATCTTCAAACGCGCCATGCGCGTCTGGAATCTCCCGCGAAATCCGGCGGCGGAGGTCGAGCGCCCGCGCCTTGCTCGCGCGGCCAACATCGACGTCTTCTCGGGCGAGGAGGTGATGGCGCTCGTCCGCGCGGCGGAGTCCGAGCAGGACGCGGCGATCTATCTCACCGCGGCGTTCACCGGCCTCCGCCAGGGCGAGCTGCTCGCTTTGCGCTGGCGCGACGTGGACTTCGAGCTCGACCTGGTCCGCGTTCGGGCCAACTTCACGCACGGCCGCGAGGGGTCGCCCAAGAGTGGCCGGGAGCGGGCGGTGCCGATGATGGTCGAGGTTGCGCAGACCCTCGCGCGGTTGAGCCAGCGCCAGCGCTTCACCGCCCCGACCGACCTCGTCTTCTGCAGCCAGCTCGGCGGCCACATCAGCCCGAAGCACCTCGCCGCGCGCTACCGCAAGGCGCTCGATCGCGCAGGGCTTCGTCGGCTCCGCTTCCACGACCTTCGCCACACGTTCGGCACGCACGCAATCCGCGCAGCGGACCCCCGCGAGGTCATGGAGTGGATGGGCCACGCCGACCTCAAGACGACGCAGATCTACCTCGCGTACAAGCCCAAGGCCGACGCTGCGCGCCGGCTCTCAGCTGCCTTCGAGGCTGGCGGTCGTGCCGTCGATGTCGCTACGTAGCGCACCTGGGAGGCGCACTGGGATCATGCAGTCATGGACGAGCTCGCCCGCAGGAAGAACACGCCGGGCACCGATGCCGCCTTTGACACGCTCGCTCACGTTGCCGTCGATTCTGAAACGGACGATCGCTATCCAAGCGGGACCTTAATCATCCCCGCCGATTCTCCCGACGCCTCAGTCCTGATTTCGAGGGCGATCGCCGAAAGCAAGCCGATCATGCTCGTGTTTCCCGACGGTTCGGGTGTGGTCGCTAGGCCGCCGGATGCCAAGGGGTTTCTGTTGTTCGTGATCCTCAGTCTGTCTTTCCTCCTGGCTTTGGCGAGCAAGACACGCGACCGGCCGACCTTTGTGCCGCGCGAGTGGGTAACTGAGTTCCACGCGGCTCCCAGAGAGCGGGAGGCGGAACCGGTCGGGTAGTTCAGACCCAGGCAATCCGCCCGCGCATCCGGGTCCGACCCGGCCGAATCGCATACTGAGGTGGATGGACGGCCGGAGCGACAACGGAGAGCACGACCAGCCGCTGCCGGAGTGGCTTCCGCCGCAGCTCCGTTCCTGGACTGAGGCTCATCGCCAGGTGCTCGACGTCGTCTTCGACGCGTTTATGGCCACGGGCGAGTGGCCTGATCCGGTGCAGCTTCAGCGCGAGACTCGGGCTTCTGGAGGACCTCGCGCTGTCGCGCGCGTGGTGACCGAGATGCCGCGTCAGCTTGGGTGGCGCGAGTGGAGCCCGCAACGAGCTGTGCTCACGCACTTCGGAGTCGCGTGTTGCCGCCGTGCCCGCCCACTCTTGGACGCGTACTTCGCGGTCCTCGCGCTCGCGCTCGAGCGCCACAGCAACCCCGATGTCGAGAACCGTGTAAAGCGGGAAGACGTCGATGATCTGGTCGACGACGAAGTTCTCGCCGACCGACTCAGCCGCCTAATCGTGGCGGATCATCCATTCCTCTCCAGCGGCAGCGTGGGGGTAGCGAACTGGGACCTCGAAATCGACGAGCGCGTCGTTGAGTACGAGGAAGCCAGGGACGTTGATGAGTTCCTGGCGATCCTTGCCGAGCAACGAGGCGTGCGGCCCGATCTGGAGCGAACCGAAAGCGCTCGCGGCGTTGAGGAGACGCCCGCGCAACCCGAGCAACCTACGCAGGTCGGAGCGCCCGTGAGCGCCACCCCAGCAGAGACCCGAGCGTCGATCGGATCGGCCGCGACGTCGCGCCTCTTGACCGTCGTGACAATCATCGGCACCGTCCTCGCCATCGCGGTAGCTCCTGCGCCGCTTGCAGTCGGAGGCGTCGTCGCCTGCGTAACGGCCGTCGGCCTCGAGGTGCTCCGGCCTGGTACTTCGGCGACGTTCGCCGCGCTGATCATTCTCGCTGCCGCTTCGCTCGGCGCGCTCATCGGTCTTCTTGTCGTCAATGGGGAGGATGACCCTCCGGCGATCGCTGCCCAACTCGACGATGTCGTCGCGAAGGCAGATGATGCGGGGCAGTATCCGGCGGTACAACGGGCAGCCCGGCTTCATCCCGGCGCTAGCGGCTCTCATCTCTTGGTCCTGCGCGATCAGTCGCAGCGACCGGGGGGAATCCCACACGAATTAGCCTCGCCGCCGTCCGACGAGATTCGGGTCTACGACGATGTCGATGGGCGGCTGGAGCTCCGAATTCGATTTCACCCCCAGAACTTCGGGGAAGTGCAACAAGGCCCGGATGGCGACGCCCCCGGATACCAGTTCCGTCTCCTCAGCATCGCCGATCTCGACAAGAACGGAACCGCTGAGATCCTCGGCTCCTTTGACCGCATTTCCAATGCGAGCGGCCCGTTCCCGCTCCCCGTGCTCATCTCCTGGGACGAGGACGTCTCGCGCTATCGCATGGATGCTCTATTCACACAGCCCCCCGACCTACGTGTGCCCCGAGGGCTGCCGGCCGCCGCGCTCGACGGGTACCGCAAGCCGAGCGTGGTTCGCGATCAGTTCAGCGACACGGAGTTGACGGGGTATCCCGCAGACGTCGTTGAGGTGCGCCAGGCGTTGCGCGGGCCCGTTGTCCTAGCCGGATATGCCGAGCAGTCGCCAGTCGGTTTTAGCGGCCGTTACGAAGCCAAGGGCTGGTTCCTGGATTTGAAGGGCGGTGCGCCGCGGCTAACGGAATGCACGCCGCCCGGGCACGTCCTGCTCCGAATCGAGACACCCGCGGAGGTACCGGACGGGCTTGCTCGGGCTCTGATCGGCGCGCCGAATAAACGCGGCTGCGGCCAGGCTTAGAACCCGGCCCTTCCCCTCGTTAGGCTCCGGCCGCGCCATTGACCGACACCGCGCACCACTTCCCGCCACTTGGTGGCAAGACACCAAGGACGAGACGTTCCCTGACACGATGCCAGCAGACCTGACGCTCATGTACGAGGACGGCCACATCTACATCGACGGCCTCCGCGGAGGGCAGTACCTGAGCGTCAGCCTTGTCGATCTCTTCGCTGCGATCGTCGAGTCGGACCGCACCGAGCCAGAGTCGTGAGGGGGGAGCAATCTCCCTCACGAGGCGCCTGAGCACAACTCACTCGTGGAAGGTGTTCGCGATGCGTCCGACCGCGGCGTCACCTTCGCTGCCTCTCGGCCGCCCGCAGGAGCTCTGAGCCACGCCATTCAAGCGCGGCCGCGAGCTTGAGGAGGTTCTCGTAGCCGATGTTCCGCTCGCCGCGCTCCACGGACGAGACGTACGTCCGGTGCAACTCGCACCTGTCGGCTAGCGCCTCCTGGCTGATCCCGAGCTTGGCTCGCCGCGCCCGGATTGCGTCCCCGAGGGCGAGGTGGTCGGCGGAGAGCTTGCGCATCGGCGGCACTCTGGGCATACGCAGCCGATCCGTCTACAGACGATAAGACTACAGACTATGCGTATACTCATAGTCTGCTGTGAACGTCGTCAGTCTGATCGGCCGGGTCACCGGGGAGCCGCAGCTACGCACGAGCCGCGCGGGTGTCGCCGAGTGCCGGATGCGACTGGCCGTCCCGCGCTACTCCGGTCGCGGCATCCGGGAGCCAGGCGTCGTGTACGTCGAAGCGAGCACGTTCGGTCTCAGAGCACAGGAGTGCGCCGAGCGGCTACGTGAGGGCAGCAACGTCGGCCTCTCGGGTCGTTTGGAGGACGATCCGCCGGACGAGGCGCGTGGCGTTTACATCCACCAGCTCGATTTCCTCGACCCGGCTGAGTCCTAGTCCGACCGCGAGGTACCGCGTCGCTCAGCGCAACGCGAGTACGCCCTCGCTGTGGCGACAGCTGGAGCGGCGGAACGACGGGCAGCTTCGTCCAAGGCAGGGCTTCGGCGGTCAGACGCGAAGAGCCGGACCGATGCCTCGCCCGCCCGGGACATGGACCAGAGCGGAACTGGAGCGAGACGCGCAGCACGGACGGTCCGAGTTCGTGAAGCAGCGTCTTGCCGCCCTCAAGCGTGAGCAGCAGGCCTACCGCGCCGCGCATCGGGAGGCGGCAGAGGTAGTCGAAACGCTCCTGAATCGGACAGGGGACCTTCGCAGGCTCACAGGCAAATCCCTTCAGAACCGCGCGGTGCTTGGCCTCGCCCGCCAGCTCGCAGTGCCGCCCATCTCAGTGGACGACCTCGACACGCTCACTGATAGTTGCTTCGGGCAATGGCTCGGGCAGACCACGGAGCGCGGCATGCGCCCATCCGCGGCAGAGTTCAACGCAGCGGCGAAGCTCATCCGGCAGCGTCTCGATACCGACCGGATGCCCTGGGTAGCGGCGGGGCGTCCGCCAACTGCATCCGAGCGCCAGCTTTTCATCGATTGGACGGCGACCGGGCCTGCGGCGGCCCGGGTACTCACCGCACGCCGCAGCGAGGCGAGCGCTCAGCAAGAAGCGGCGACGCGCGCTGCGGCCAGTGCTGCCAGTTACAGCCCTGTGAAGCCTCCCGGCACGCTCTCCGACCCGATCAACCAGATGGAGCCGGGCTCGTTTTCCACGGCGTCGCGAAAGCTGGCCGGCACCAGTATGGACGTGCCTATTCGGCTGCGAGCGGGCCACCCCACGGGCCTGCTGTTCTTGGCCATTGAGTGCAAGGTTTCCAACTCTTCGCTGAATTCGCGCAAGCGACTCATCGAAGTCACGCGAAAGCGCGAAGTCTGGGACAGCTCGGGAGCGCTGTACCAGTTCAGGACGGCGGCGGTCTTGTCTGGCGTTTTCAGCGTGGAGCGCCTCTTGGAGGCTCAGGACAGCGGCGTTTGGCTCTTCTGGGGACACAGGCTGAGCGACTTGACAGCGTTCCTCTGATCGCTTTTCCGAGTGGGGCGAGGTCTACGTTTAGGCGGTGCAGCTCGCTCTCCCCGCCCTAACGCGCCACGACGGTCCCGGCCTGATAGCCGAGCTGGTTGCTCAAGCGCGCCTGCGCGCGGGCGCAGATGCAAGTCCGGCTGCTCGTCGCGAGGCCCTGCTGGCCACACTGGAAGGTTGGACGCCAAACGCGAGCGAGCGAGAGGTGTGCGCGGACGGCTATGACGTACCGGGGATGGCCTACGAGGCGCTAATCAGCGGTGCTGAACGCCGTGACGCCGGTCAGTTCGCCACACCGAACTACGCCGCTGACCTTATGGCCGCATGGTTGTTGCGCGAGCCCGTCGATCTTCTGCTCGACCCGGGCGTCGGCTCCGGTCGGCTGCTCTACCGAGCCGGCCTGCGCGAAAACGGTCCCGAGACGTTCCTAGGGCTCGACACGGACCGGCTCGTCGTCGAACTCGCTCGTCGCAACCTTAAGTGGCGCGGCCTCGCGGATCGGGCCGAGGTGCGGGTGGCGGACTTCTTCGCATCAGTGCCCGAGCGTCCTGACGCCATTACATGCAACCCGCCGTACTCCAGGCACCACAGCTTGTCGAACGAGGCGAAGGCATCCATCCACGACGGTCTGGAACAGCGCCTGGGTGTGCGGTTCAGCCGCCTCGCTGCACTACACGCGCTGTTCTTCGTACGTGCCATCGAAGTAGGCCGGCCGGGCGCACGGATTGCGTTTATCACTCCCGGCGACTGGCTCGATACCGCCTACGGCCGCAAGGTGAAGCAGTGGGTGCTCGAGCATGCGACGGTCGACGCTCTCGTGTTCTTCCCTGAGGATGCGCTTCCGTTCGGGGGATCGGTGATGAGCAGTGCGGTCATCACCTTCGTTCGTAAGCATCAAGCGAGCGGGGGCACGACCGTTACGACCAAGACCAGGGTGGTGCGTTTGCCTCACCAGCCTCCCGTCGTCGAAGATGTTCTGGCGGCGGCCACGGGGGTCGGCGAGCACTCGCTTCGCGTGGAAGAGGTCGAACTGACCCCCTCCGGCAAATGGAGTCGGCCGGCGCCCAAACGCAACGGCGGCGTCGCGTTGTCCGAGCTCGCGCGGGTGCGCCGCGGCATCGCGACCGGCAGCAACGGATTCTTCGTCGTCTCCGACGCCACCCGCCGCCAGTGGAAGTTGCCGCTGGACGAGCTGCGGGCATGCGTCACCAGCCCGCGGGCGTTCGATGGCCTGGAGATACGCAAGGCCGACTTCGACGCGCTCGCCGAGAAGTCGCCCCGGTGGATCATCGCGTGCTGGCGGGAAGACGCCGAATGCGAGGAAAGCCCGCTGGGCGCATATCTCCGGCATGGTCGTGCGCTCGGCGTCCCGGATGGCTACCTCGCCTCCAGGCGCAAGCCATGGCACGGACTCGACCGACGCGAGCCGCCAGCGATCCTGTGGCCCTACTTCAACCGCGCTCGCTTGCGTTTCGTCCGCAATCGGGCGGACGCCCTTCCTCTAAACACGTGGCTCGGAGTTGAGCCCCACGAGGACGTGGATGCGGACAGGCTGTGGCGCGCGCTCAACGACCCGTTGACCATGGAGCATTTGGTCGCTTCGCGTCGCTCTTACGCCGGTATGACCAAGTTGGAGCCAGCGGAGCTCGGTGAGGTAAGCGTTCGCTGGCGGGCGTGAGTCGAGGTCGAGTAGATTCTCTCGCAGTGCGGGCGGGGTCGAGCTGGGCTGGCCTACTTTCTCGACCGAGCCCGGACTAACCGCATGACGCTGGAAGCGATCCGGCGGTCGACCGAGTTGGCCGCCAGGGCTTCGCCGAGGGTGAGTCCGCCGCACCCGGGAGCTCGTCCCACACAGCGAGCCGCGCCATCGGTCCGTGCCCGCAGGCAGGACCGAGATCCTTTAGGAAGTCGTAGAAAGCCCGCTGCTTCCATCGCGGGGCACCGGGGCCGGAAAGCTCCCTCGGCGGTGCGGCTGGGCCGAACATCTTCTCGGCGGATGCATTCGTCCAGTAGCCGCCATATCCCGCTGCGGCCAAACACTCCCTTTCGTACCGGGCGCAAAACGCCGCGTACCCGACGAGCGGGAACACCGGCAGCCGCTCGTAGGCGGGGGCCGTCAGGGTTTGCGCTCGATACCGGTTGAAGTGGCGAGCCTCGTCTAGCTCGACAAGCACGCCCTCGATCCGAAGGTCCCAGGAGTCCGGGCGGAAGCGGGGCGGCTGGCCCTGCACTACGTTGCGACCGCCTAGCTTGCGGTAGACAGCAAGCGTTTCGGCCGCGAGCGCGGGAGGCATCTCGTCAATGGCGGGGCGGGCGGCCTGGAACTCACCTTCGAGCTCCGCGTTCAAGCCACGGTTCGCCAGCAGAGTCCGTAACTGCCTCGCAGCCGAGCTGATCCGACCCAACGTGCGCGTGACGGTACCGCCGAGCCAGCGCTACCGCGCCAACCGCAAAATCGCTTCACGCACTTGCACTCAGTGCTCTCAGTACATGTGTGTTGTCGATCGGGAAGCTCGGCCAGGGCCAGGAGAGCTACTACCTGGAGGCCGTCGCTCAGGGAGTCGAGGACTACTACACAAGCGCCGGCGAGCCCCCGGGCCGTTGGGCGGGCAGCGCTGCGCGCGAGCTGAGGGTCGGTGGCGAGGTCGAGACCGATGCGCTCCGCTTCGCACTCGCAGGTGCGCACCCGCGCACCGGCGACCCGCTGGCCGCGCGCCGGGGCAGCTCGCGCGTCCCCGGCTTCGACCTGACCTTCTCGGCGCCCAAGGCGGTCAGCGTCCTCTACGGGCTTGCCGACGACGCGCTCGCGACTGAGATCTGCGGCGCGCACGAAACCGCCGTCGACGCGGCGCTCGACTACGTGGAGCGGCACGCGGCGGTCGCGCGCCGTGGCGCGGGCGGCCACGAGAGCGTCACCGGCAACGGGTTCGCCGCCGCGGCGTTCCGCCACCGTTCGAGCCGCGCGGGCGACCCGCAGCTCCACACCCACGTGCTCGTGGCGAATATGACCAGGGGGAGCGACGGACGCTGGAGCGCGCTCGACGGCCGCCGCCTGTACGCGCACGCGAAGACCGCCGGCTACCTCTACGAGGCTCATCTGCGCGCGGAGCTGACGCGCCGCATCGGCGTCGAGTGGAAGCCGGTGCGGAACGGGATCGCGGACGTGCGAGGCATTCCGCAGTCCGTGCTGCACGCGTTCAGTCGTCGGCGGGCCGAGATCGACCGGGCGCTGGCCGCACGCGGAGAGAACTCGGCGCGCGCGGCCCAAGTAGCCGCGCTCGACACGCGCCGCGCGAAGGACTACGACGTCGAGCCCGAGTCACTCCGGTCCGAATGGCGACGCCGGGCTCGCACGCTCGGCTTCGAGCTCGAATCGCGCGCGGTGACGGGCCGCGCTGCCGCCCCCGAGCTGGCCGCGCACGAGGTCGGGCGGATCGCCGACGAGCTGGCTTCGCCTCGGGGGCTCACCAGCGACCGCTCGTCGTTCACCCGCCGCGAGGTCATCCAGGCGTTCTGCGAGCGCCTGTCGCAGGGCGTCGACGTGAAGACCGCCGAGCGGCTGGCCGACGAGTTTCTCGCCAGCGATCGCACCGTCGTCCTGACCACCGACGTCTCGGCGCTCACCCACGGCGACGTGATCCGCCGGGCCGATGGCCGCGCGGTCAAAGCGACCAGTGAGGAGCGGCGCCACTCCACACCCGAGCTGCTCGAGACCGAGCGACGCCTGATCGAAGGCGCGCTGGCCCGGCGCGGCGAGGGCGCGGGTGCCGTATCGGAAGAGACGGTCGGCTCGGCGTTGTTGCGTCGCCCTACGCTCGGCGAGGACCAGGCAGCGATGGTCCGGCGGCTCGCGGGCCACGGCGATGGCGTCCAGGTCGTCTGCGGCCGGGCCGGCACCGGGAAGACGTTCGCGCTCGACGCGGCGCGCGAGGCGTGGGAGGCCGAGGGCCATCGCGTGATCGGCGCGACGGTCGCGCGCCGCGCGGCGTGCGAGCTCCAGAAGGGCGCGGGGATCGAGTCGACGAGCCTTGCCGCGTTGTTCCAGGACCTGCGCCTCGGCGGCGAGTACGGTCTGCCGGAGCGCAGCGTCGTCGTTCTCGACGAGGCCGGGATGGCCGGCACGCGCCAGCTGGCCGAGCTGCTCGGCCACGCCGAGGCCGCGAGCGCGAAGGTCGTGCTCGTCGGCGACCCGTACCAACTACCAGAGATTGATGCCGGAGGAAGCTTCCGCGCCCTGCTCACGCGCTTGGAGGCGATCGAGCTGACGGACAACCGGCGCCAGCGCGAGCCGTGGGAGTGGGAGGCGCTCGACGATCTGCGCGAAGGGCGAGCCGAGGAGGCCGTGTCGCGGTACCAGGACCACGGCCGAGTTGTGCTCGGGGAGGGCGCCGAGGACATCCGGGACCGGCTCGTTACCGACTGGTGGCGGGGGGCGGGGGAGGGGGACGCCGCGATGATCGCCCTCAGGCGTTCAGACGTCCGCGACCTGAACGACCGTGCGCGAGCGCTGATGTGTGAGCACGGCCGCCTCGGGCCCGACCTGCTCCAGGTCGGCGAGCGGGACTTCGCGGTCGGCGATGAGGTGGTGGCGCTGAAGAACGCGCCGCGACTCGATGTCGTCAACGGGACGCGCGGTGTCGTGACTCGCATCGACGCGCAGGCCGGCGGCCTGGTGCTTTGCACGACGGACGGGCGCAAAGTGGAGCTGCCGCGTGACTACCTCGAGTCCCAGACCGAGCGTGGCGGCCCGACGCTTGATCACGGCTACGCGATCACGGGCCACAAGGCGCAGGGGATCACGACCGACCGGGCGTTCGTGCTCGGGAGCGACAAGCTCTACCGCGAGTGGGGCTATGTCGCGATGAGTCGTGGGCGCGTCGAGAACCGGCTGTACGTCGTCGGGGTCGCGGGACGCGAGCGCGACGAGTACGCGCCAGCCGAGCGACGGCCGGACTCGCTGGACCGTGTTCGAAGGGCCCTCGGGCACAGCCGTGCGCAGACGGCCGCGATCGAGCACACGACGCGGACAGCTGTAGTGGAGCCGCCCATCTACCTGGTCAAGGAACTCGGGCCGTGGCCCGAGCGGCGCAGCCAGCGCCGGGCATGGGAGAGCGCGGCGCTCACGATCGAGACCTACCGGCGTAGCTTCGGGATTGATGACACGCAGAGCGCCCTCGGTCCGCAGCCGCATGACCTCCGGCAAGCGTCGATGTGGCGCGAAGCGCGGCGCGAGGCAGCGCGCACGCGCCGCGAGCTGGCTCGCGGTGTGGAGCGCAGCCTGTCCGTCGGCCGCGGACTCGGCCGTGGATGAGTGCGCAGAGAAGGCCAGCCGCCCGCCGGACCCGCCGCCTGAACGGACGGCGGGCGGGCGGAGGCTTGCGGTGCGGGCCTACTAGCCGCGGTCCGCGCGGCGTGGAGGCGGCGCGTGTCCGGCACTCCCTGGCTTCGTTGGGTCGCGTGGCGTTGGCGGGTTCTGGCCTCGCGTCCCCGGCTTTGTCGGATCGCGCGGGGGCGGGGCCGGCTTCTTGTCGCTAGCCAATGTGTTCACCTCCTTCCCTAAGCGAGCTTCATCGTCCACAGGAGCACCTCGGCGCCGAGGGCGCCGGCCCCGAGCGAGAACACTCGGTAAAGGCGATCGAGTAGCGCTTCGTTCAGGTCATAGTTCTCCTCGAGCGTCGTGGCGACGAAGCGCTTCATGGCGTTGGCGTCCCCGCACCGCGGCTCGTCGGCCCAGTCCTCAAGGAGCACCTTGGCGCCGAGGACCAGCCGCCACGCCTTGCGCCGGGGAACGACGATCCAGAGGCAGAGCCCAACGACGGCCAGGAATGCGAGGACGGCAAGCCCGCCGAGGGTGCCGAGTTCCCCATCACGGCTAAGGGCCTCGGCACCGAGGAACGACGTGGCGACGGACGCGCCGGTTAGCAGCAACCCGGTCCGCGAGCGGAGTTCGTCGAGCTGGCTCGACTGCTGTGCGATGGCGCGGACGGACTCCGCGTACGCGATCTCCTCGGGGGTCTCGGCCACTGGCGCTGAGTCGGTTGCGCGGGTGTTATGCGGCCCGATACCAGTTTGGCAGCGATCCGAGCGTCAGCAGGACCGCCTTGTCGCTGTCCCGGCAGATGTCAAGCCGGCCGTCGGCCCAGATCCTGATCTGGAGCGTGCCCTCGGATCTGGTCGAGTAGACGCTGCCGCCGGTCGCGTTGCGGTAGCGGTCGGTCGCATCATGCTCGCGCGGGAGCTTGTCGCTGGAAACGACCACGGCCGATGGACCGATCAGCTGCATCACGCCGTTCTCCGGGTAGCCGCTCTTGCGGCCATGGTGGGAGGCGACCAACACGTCGGCGCTGATGTCGTTGCAGGCCGCAGCCATGGCGTCCCAACCCGGCTGCTCGACGTCGCCAGGGATCATCACTGTTCGGCCCGCGTGGCGGACCCTCAGGACGAAGCTCATGTTGTTCCAATCCTGCCTGGCGTCCCAGTACGCAACCTCCGTATGGGATGGCGAGAGGATGTCGATCCCGTCCTGGTGCCAGTAGTCGAGCGAGTCGCCGCGCTCGGGCTGCAGCACCTTCGGCCAAATGAGGTCCTTGTAAGGCCGATCACGGCGCATGAGCTCGTAGAGGGCCCAGTCGAGATAGGCCTCGACGGTCTGGAACTCATCAGCGTCCTCGTGGAAGCGGTTGTGAGGCAGGTCCCAGAAGTTCACGATCCCGATGTCGTCGCGTTGGAGCAGGCAGCGAAGACCGGCCATGTGATCCGAGTCCGGGTGCGAGAGCAGGAACCGGAAGATGGAGTCGCCGAAGCGCTCGCGATACCACTCGACAGGGTTAACCAGCTCTGCCTCAAGGGCTGACAGCCTCGAGCTGAGGCCCTCGGCGAGCAGGGCCTGCCGCTCGAACGCGCGGAGCTCGCGGCCGTTGTTGATGTCGATCATCGAGCGCCGTCCGCTCGGGTGGTCGATGACGACGCATGAGCCGGCGCCGACGTTGAGAATGTAGATGTCCGTTGGGTTGTGCATGATGTCCTAGCGCCTGATTGCTCTGCGTGGCACGCTCGGGGCCGACGCCATCCTCGGAGCGCAACCACCGAAACTAGACGCGAGGTCGGACGGATTCGGTCCGCCGGAGGCGGGGGGTACCTTCATTGCGCGATGGACCGGCTGATCTCGCTCTTCTCGCTCTACGACTTCCTCGGGTACGTCGTGTCTGGGGCGGCGATCCTCGTCGGCTCCTATTGGGCCTTCGAAGGTCTCCCCGCCGAGCCAGGTGCCGCAACGACGCTGGCCCTGGTCGTCCTCAGTTACGCGGTCGGGCACGCCGTCCAGGCGGTGGCGACCGTCTGGGAGGGCTGGTTCTGGCGGCGCTCGGGCATCCCATCGTCAAACCGCATGACGCCTGAGTCGCCCCAGGCGTACAAGCAGCCACTGCGCGAGCTGATCGACGCGCGAATCGCCGAGATCACCGGTCGCCGAGACCTGGATGCTGCCGACGCCTTCGGCGTGGCTCGCGCGCAGCTGCGCGCGAGCCAGCTCGATGGACGGGCTGAGCTGATGAACGCGATGTACGGCCTGTGTCGCGGCCTGGCCACGGCGACCGGCCTACTCGTGCCGACTTGTATCGCGGCGGCGATCGTCAACGACGAGTGGCAGCGGCTGCTGATCGGTGCGGCTGTGATGCTCGGGTTCGCCGTGCTCTATCTCAAGCGCGCGCAGCGTTACAGCTATCGCTTTGCCGATCAGGTCTGGCGCGACTTCGCAGCGCGGCACGCCGGCTCCGACGGCGCATCAGGTTCCGAGCACCGGTCATGAGCCCGTTCGGTAAGCAAGCTGGCTAACGCGCGACGGTCAAGCGAGTTCAGTCACCCGACGGGAGCCCCAAATGGATGGCTCGAGCGTGCCCAGGCAGCAAGCAAGGCCAAGCCAGTCGGCCCGCGGCCGGCGGCGGTGCTCCGGACGCGCGTGCGAGACTATGGCCGGATGGCGGCTGCGGATCCGCGGGACGAATTCGCTCTCTCGATTGATCTCGAGTCACGGGAAGCGAGCCAGCTTCCTGAGGTTGAGCTCGCAGACATCGGGATCAAGGAGCGTTCCGATTTGCAGCGGTGGGTTGAAGACCACACCGAAATGGTGGGTCCCGATTTGCTTCTCGTCACGACAGAGTTCGACCGTTGGGAAATCAAGCAGCAAAAAGTTGCTGATCGCCTTGACGTGCTCTTCCTCGATTCTGACGGCCACCCTCTGGTCGCCGAGCTGAAGCGCGGAGAGGCGACGGACACGACCGAGCTCCAGGCACTGAAGTACGCGGCTTACTGTTCCACCCTCACGGCTGACGAGCTGATCGAAGAGTACGCGCGCTATCACAACGTGTCCGCGGAGGATGCTCGCGAGAACGTTGTCGAGCACGCCCCTGCACTCGCCGAACGCGAACCCGGCGCCGTTCGGGTCCGGCTCCTCGCGGGCCGTTTTGGGCCCGCAGTCACGAGTGTGGTCTTGTGGCTGAATGAGCTTGGCCTCGACATCGGTTGCATCGAGATTCGGGTGCGCAAGGTCTCGGAAACGCAGGCGGTACTGGTCTCGCGGAAGATCTTGCCGCCCCCGGAAGCCACAGACTTCCTCGTTCGCCGTCGGCGGCGCGAGGAGGCCGAGGAGGAAAAGGAGGGACGTGCAAAGCGGCGCAACGCGGTGACGGTGATCAACGAGCGGGGCTCAATTGAAAAGGGCACTGAACTCTCGCTCAACCTGGCTGCCTTCAACGCAGAGCAGCGCGCGGCGGTGGAGGCCAAGATCGCTGAGGACCCGCGCTACGGAAAGGTGAAGTGGACGGGTCGCGGGAGTCGTCACTCGTTGGAGTGGCAGCTCGATGGAGGTACCTACTCGCCCTCGGGACTGGTCTGGAGCATGCTCGACGATCTGGGTTTCGATCCAGGGGGAGTTCGTGGGCCGCTCTACTGGAACCTGCCGGATGGCCGGTCCATCAACGACGAGGCGGAGGCGCTGCTTGCGGCGGAGGGCCAGCCGGCTGGCGACGGCGAGGCGTTGCCCGAGGAACCGGCGAACTCATCGACCGCGGTGCCGGCAACGGTGCCCGCGGCCTCCGATGGCGCGGACGAGCCGCCTCAAGAGACCCCGGATCACCCGACTACGGTCGGTGGAACGCCGACCCCTCAGATTCGCTGAGGCTTAGAACTCGGTCGCATCACGCCTCGACGGCCGGCGTTCACGCGACTCGGTGTGCGTCGCGGCTGTCGAACGCTGAGGTGGCGCTTACTATCGGCACGTATGGCGTCCGCACGGGTCTCAGTCGATGACAAAACGACTACGCCGGACCAGCTCGAGTCAGTTGAGCAGGTTCTGCGCTCATTCGGCATTGAGCCTCAAGTCGAAGCCGACTATGTAAGGAAGTCGCTCGGCGAGCTCCCGTTCATTGTCTACGTGCTCATGCCGATTGTTGGCGGGTTTCTTGCTGCGCTGGGGTCCGACATTTATCAAGCGACCAAGCGTCTTCTCTCCGACCTGCAGGCCGCACACGACGGCCGCCGGGGGGAGCTCGTAGTAGATGATCGAGAGGCTGGCACGCGAATTGTGCTCGGGACTGAACTTCCCGACGATGCGCTCCAGGCGCTTGCCGCCCTGGACTGGGACCAGCTCGAGGGCGGGCATCTTGTCTGGGACGCTCAAGATCAGCGGTGGCGAAGTTCGTCGTGAGTTGCCCCGAACCGCAGCGGATGGGGGCCGCCGAAATCTGTCCCGAAATCTGTCCCCAACTCGGCAGATCTAACCCGCGCCCACTGGACCAACCACCCCGAACTAGAGCCAAAACAGCCGAACCAAGCCCCTTCCTGGCCCACTCATAATCCGTAGGTCGCTGGTTCGAATCCAGCCCGGCCCATCGCCGTTACGCGCCCGAATCGACGCACTCGAACCAAACGCAGGTCTTTCCGTCGCGGCGCACTCCCCAGCTTGCGGCCAGCTGATCGACGACCATCAGGCCGAGGCCCCCCGGCTCGCTGAGGTCCGGCTCGTCGCTCACCCAGTTGAAGCCCTCACCAGGATCGCAGACCTCGCCGCTCACGCCCGAAGGCTCGCAGCGCAGCCTGAGCGAGAGCCGGTCCCGCGAGGTGGCGCCGGTGTGGATGACCGAGTTCGTCACCAGCTCGGAGACGATCAGCTCGACGTTGCGGCGGGTCGCCTCCGCCACGGGCAGGCCCCGGACCAGCTCTCGTGCTCGCGCGGGTGCCTTCGGTGTGGCCACGAGCTCGTCGAGTATCTCTCTGGCCATCGGAGCCCCTGTACCCGGATCCGCGACCGCGACGCTCAGCTCGGAACGCGCAGAGCGCCCCTTGCCGTCGCCCCGACGCCGGGCGAGCTCGTCCGCTGGACCGCGAGAACAGCGATATCGTCGCGCTGGACGCCCGCCTGAAAGGCCGCCAGCGCCGCCTTGAGGCGTTCGAGGCGCGCGCCGGGAGTGGAGGCGTCGCCGGCCAGCGCCCGCATCAGCCGCTCCTCTCCGAAGCGGTCGGAGTCTCCCACCGCGTCGAGCACGCCGTCGGTGTAGAGCACGAGGCAGTCGTCGGGCTGGATCTCGATTCGGTCCTCGAGGTAGTCCGCGTCGTCGGCGGCACCGAGCACGAGCGAAGTGCGACCGACGGGTCGCGGTTCCCCGTCCTGGACGAGGATCGGTCGAGGGTGGCCCGCGACGGCGATGGTCGCGTGGCTCCGGCGGTCGCTGTCGTCCAACAGCACGCACGCGGCGGAGAGCAGCGCGAGGCGACCATCCTGGCGAAGCTGGTCGTTGAGGTGCGCGAGCGCCGGTGCCGCGCTGCCGGTCAGCGTCGCCGCGGCCCGAATGCTGTAGCGCGCAAGCGAGGTGAGGGCGGCTGCAGGAGGACCGTGACCGACGACGTCTCCGATGACGAGCATCCAACCCTCAGGCGTGCGGAACACGTCGTAGAAGTCCCCGCCGACCTCGTCCGCCCGGCCGGCGGGGGCGTAGTGCGCAGCGGTCTTCCATCCGGGGAGGTCCGGGATCGCGGGTGGACGAAGGCTGGCCATCAGCGTGCCCGCCGTCCGGGACCGCTCCTCGTAGAGGCGCGCGTTGTCGATTGCACTGCCGACGCGCCGCGCGAGCTCGTCCGCCAGCTCGAGGTCGGCCTGCGTGTAACAGCGCGCGGGAGTCGTGCTCGCGAATGCCATCGCCCCGAGGATTCGCCGTCCTGCCCGCATCGGGACGACCATCAGCGAGGCTACGCCGAGTTCGTGCATCCGCTCGAGGTGCGCATCGGAGTGGGCGTACTCGGCGAGTGTCTCGCCGGTCACCTCCGGATGGAGCGAGGCGACGCCGGCATCGATCACGCGCTGGATCCCGCGCGGGTTGCGCGCCGCGGCCTGCTCGGAAGTCGAGGGGGGCCGTCCGTGCGCAGGGCGCGCTCCGGCGCGGGAGTCGGCCGCCGTCCGGATGCGGCCCGTGCGGTCCGGCAGGTCGATCCAGCACCAGTCGGCCAGCTCGGGTACCGGAAGCCCGATCGCCTCACGCAGCGTGCCCTCGTAGTCGCTCGCGGTCCCGAGGAGCTCGGCGGTCCCGGCCCGCAGGCGGTCGGCGGTCTCGGCGCGCTTCTCGTCGGTGAGGTCGCGGACGAACCCCACGAATGACGGGCCGCGGCTCCTGAGCCGCGTGATGGTCAGAGCAACGGGGAAGCGGGTGCCGTCGGTCCTCATCGCCGTGAGGTCGACGCGGCGGCCGATGAGCCGAGACTCACCGGTTTCGCGCACGCGCACGAGGCCCGCGCGGTGGGCGTCCCGCAACTCGGGCGGGACCACCAGCTCGGCGAGCTCCCGCCCGAGCGCCGCGCCGGCGCGGTAGCCGAACATCTCCTCCGCGGCCGGGTTGAACAGGGTGACGACGCCGGATGTGTCCATGCCGATCACGGCGGTGGGCGCAACTCCGATGACCTCTCCGACCGCGGCGACGGACTCGAGTCGGCGGGTGGTGAGCTCGGCGTTGGAGCGGCGCACGGATGCGTAGTACGCGAGCGCGCCTCCGACCCCGACGATCGCCGCGCGGGCGAAGTACGCGCCGTCCGCCCCCTCCGCGCTCCACGCCGCACTCGCAAATGCGAGTGCGATCGCCCCCATGGCCGCGGCGGCGACTACGCGCGGCCTGGCGACCACCGCGAGGAGAAACGGCGGCACCACGAACGTACCTGCGATCGGCCCGAGCGCGACATCGGCGCCGACGAGGAGGGCGTCGAGGATCAACGCAAGGCCGAGCCAGCGCAGGTCGCGTACCGCAGTCTCCCTCACGCGTGGGACTTACCCGAACCAAAGAGCGGGTACCCAGTTGGGTTAGCCACATCAGATCGCGAGTGCAGCCGCGGCTACGGAGGCCGGCGCGGGCCGGCTCGGGAGATGATCGTCGCGCGTGCATCGGTCCTCGCACGAGCCTCCTCGCAAAGGCTCCGCGCGCGGCGCCCATTCGCCTGCCCCAACGGGCACCGCCGCCCGCCCGGCGGCCCGCCCGTTCAGACGTTGCGAGTACGCGACGGTCGCATTAGCGTGCCCGGCGTGTCCGAGTCCGAGCAGCCGCCCGAAGGGTCGTTCGAGGAGCCGGCGGCCGAGGAGCCCTCCGCCTCCGAGGAGCCGGCGACCGAGGAGCCGCCGTCCGAGGACCCCTCCGCCGAGGAGCCCTCTGGCGGCGAGCCGACCGACGCCGCCGGCGAGGCGGCGCTCGCGTCGAACGTCGACATGTCGGAGGCCGCCGCGCTGGCTCAGCAGATCGCCGCCGCGCACGGCGTCGGCGCGGGCGCGGGCGCCGAGACGCTCGACGTATCGGCGTCGGATCCGGCCGAGATGTCCGGCGCCGAGGTCCGCGCGCGCTGCACCCCGAAGGGATGCGACCTCTACCACACCATCGACGGCGAGGTCTACGCGCTCACCAACTGCGGCGACGGCACCTGCCCGACCTGCCCGCCCGGGCTCGGGAACCTCGTCGTGCGGGCCTGGTGTGCGTACACGGGCGTCAGCAGCGGCAACGCCGCGATCATGCTGATCCTGCTCTTCGGGGCCAAGCTCGGCCCGTTCCGCGTCTGAGGCCCGGCAGCCCAATCCGGGGGACCTGACCAGCGCTGGCAGGATTCGCGGTGGCGGCGGCTGCGCGCCGCTCTGCGCCGGCCTACTTCTTCCTCGGCCGCCTCACGGTCTCGCAGCCCTTGACGGAGTCGCTGCGGTCCACGGTCGCCGCGTCCTTCGACCCCTTGCCGCAGTTCACCGTCTCCTTCACCCCGTTGCGCGCGTCGATCGCGTCGTTGCCGGAGCCGCCCGAGTACTTGTTCTTGCCCTTGCCGCCGGAGAGCTTGTCGTTGCCGCGGCCGCCGTCGAGCGAGTCCTTGTCGTCGCCGCCCTTCAGGCTGTCGTTGCCGTCGCCGCCGGAGACCTTGTCGTTGCCCCTGCCGCCGGAGAGCTTGTCGTTGCCGCCGGCTCCGAAGATCGTGTCGTCGCCGTCGCCGCCGTCGATCTTGTCCCCGCCCTCGGTCGCGAGCTGGGCGCCCGCCAGCAGCTTCGTCGTGTCGTTGCAGGTGTCGCCGAACAGCGTGTCGTTCCCGCCCAGGCCGTTGATCGTGTCGCTGCCGAGCAGCCCGCAGATGGTCTCGGCGGCGTTCGTGCCGGTGAGGACGTCGTCCCCGTCCGTGGCGGGGACCGGACAGCCGCCGTTGCTCGCGGGCCCGGACGCGGCCGGGCAGCCGTCGCTCACGTCCGGGACGCCGTCGCCGTCCGCGTCCGCGGTCGCCGACGACTTGGTCGGATCGGTCGGGAAGTCGTCGCTCGCGTCCGGAACCCCGTCGTTGTCGTCGTCGGAGTCGCACGGGTTGCCCTGGCCGTCGCCGTCGCTGTCGGTCTGGTCCGCGGCCGAGTTGCCCCGGCAGTTGTCCGACCCGTTCGGCACGCCGTCGTTGTCGTCGTCGGAGTCGCAGGCGTCGCCCTGGCCGTCGCCGTCGCCGTTCTCCTGACCCGGGTTGAACGCGGACGGGCAGTTGTCGCCGGCGCTCGTGAGCCCGTCGGCGTCCGGGTCCACGAAGGTCTTGTTCTGAGGCTGCGGCGTGCTGCGGATCGTCCAGTCACTCGGGCTGTCCGTGTCGCGGAAGCCGAAGCCGAGGCGCTCGGCGGAGCTGCCGCTCGGCGGCGCCGCGAAGGTGCCTCCGTGGGCACCGGAGCCCGGGAAGTCGGTGGAGTTGCCCCCGTAGGCGACCACGTCGAGGTCGGTGGGGGTGGTGAGGTCGAGCTGCGACTTGGCCGCGGGCAGCCGGTCGGTCCCGGAGCACGGGGTCGACGACGAGGTGAGGTCCTGGTCCTTAGCTGGGCAAGTAGGTATTCGCGACACGTACGCGGAGCAGCGAGGGCATCGGGAAGGGGGCGACGTTCTACGCGTGCGCCGTCTTCATGGAACTCAGATGCCAAATCGGCATCTGATCTTGCGTTTAGCAGGAACTTTTCGAGTCTCGCTATCGATCCCGCTAGGCAGTGGTTCCCGCAAACTGCGGACAACGGCCCTCCGCGCGAGTCCACAACGGCCCTGCCCGCCTGTACAACCTCAGGTATGCGTGATTGCGGCACGCACACCGCGCAGGCTGGCAAGGCCGTTCTAGGCCGTGCAGAGACTTCGAGCTTCCCGCGAACGGATGCGCGGGCGGACGATCCGGACCCCGACCACGCGCATGCTGAAAAGTGGTCGGGGTCCGGGGACCAACCGGCGGAGGGAGAAGCGCCAAGGCGGCGTCCCGGCTTTAGACCCCAGGGGACCGCGCTCAGCGGTTGCGGTTCGAGTCCGCCTCCCTCCGCGCCTAACATTACGCCTATGCCCGCTCGCGCGCGACCCGAGAAGAAAGCTCCCGAGCCTCCGCGTCCCGACGTAGCGGAGAAAATGAACCCAGAGCAGTCCGAGGCCGACTTCCTGCGCGATCTAGACCGGGCGACTACGAACCGAGCGGACGATCGACTAGCCGACGCTGCTCGACGCGACGAAGCATCGCCCAGAACATAGGCTCGCGGCTGTTGCGCCGGTTGTAGCGGAACGCGTACTCGTTCAGGTAGTCCTGCAAGTAGGTCGTGCTGACGGCGTGGTAGACGCCGCGCACGCCGTTCTTGAACAGGCTCCAGAACCCCTCGATGGTCTGGGTGTGTAGGTCGCCCGACACGTAGACCTGCTCGGCGTGCTTCACGCGCCGGTGCCCGTAGCTCTTGCCCTCCAAGCCGAGGTAGGAGGGCCACTCGTCCGTGAAGATCATCGACCCCGGTAGGACGTGCTTCACGATCTGGCCTTGGAGCGTTTGCGCCTTGCGGTCGGAGACCACCTGCGCCCGCACGCGCCCGCCACGCTCGACCATGCCGAACACGGTGGTCTTCTTGCGCTGCTTCCAAGTGCCGCCCGCCGAGCTTAGGTCGCGGCCCTCGGCCTCCGCTAGTCGCTTGATCTGGGCGGCTCGGGGCTTGCCGCCTATCGCGGTCTCGTCGGCCTCCACGTTCCCGCTCAGCTGGCCCTCGTCGTCCGAGAGCAGCGTCCGTATCTGCTTGAACATGCGGTGAGCCGTCTTGTAGGTCACGCCGATCTCGCGCTCCAGCTGCTTGGCGCTGATCCCGCAACGGGTGCTCGACATTAGGTAGATCGCGAAGAACCACAGCTGGAGGCTGACCGTGGACTTGTGGAAGATCGTCCCGGCGGTCGGGTAGACCTGCTGGCGGCAGTACATGCACGAGTAGGCGGCGCGGCTCTTGATCCGGAAGAACTTGGTCGGCTTGCCGCAGCCGGGGCAGTCGGAGCCGTCCGGGAAGAACTTGCCGCGCAGGTACTCCAGGCAGGCGTCGTTGTCCGGGAATAGCTCGAGAAAGCGCGAGTAGGTCATCGTCGATTCGCTCGACGCTGAGGGGGCTACCGATCCGCGCTTCCTGGCTGCCATGCTCCGTATGATACCAGTTGCACGTACGTGGGTCAAGTATCACGGCCGTACCCCCAGTTATGAAGCCAGGCGACGCGCTCAGACGCGTAACCGTGTACTTGGTCCCACGTCGTCGGCGTGGCGGCCTGCCCGACCCTCCTGAGCCGCGCAGCCCAGTCGGGTCGCCCCTCCTTTTCAAGCTCGCTCGCGGTCCCAGTGAGCCAGAGGAAGACTTCGTGCCAAGCTCCGGCGGGTGTGATCCCCGGGTTGTCCAGAATCCCTTGGCGGCGCGCGTCGATGCGCTCCAGGATTCGGTCGCCCTTCGCCTTTCCGTCGAAACAGATACGCGCGACCCTGACCGCAGCCTCCGCGCGCTCTATCTGTTCCTCGCGTTGACCCAACAGCTTCCGCGCCTCGTTCCGCTGCCGCCGGGGTGCGGTGATCGCGGAAACAAGCGCTCCGGCCGTCGGAACGGCCCAATAGGCGAGCAAGGCCGAGACGCCGCCAATGGCAAGCTGGAGCCCTAAGGGCAGGGGCGCGAGCACACCAGCGAAGACGCCCACTAGCGCGCTTACCACGGCCTGAGCTGCCCCCTGCCAGCTACGTGGGTTGTCGAGCGAACGCGCCATGTCCTCGACGCCGCGATCCCACCTGCTCTGGTCGTGCGGGGTCTTGCGCTGTGCCGCGTCGATGCGCAGGGCAAGGAGCGGGCCCAGCGCGAAGTGATCCCGGACTCGCCGCAATCGAGCCACGGCGGGAGGGTACGGCGCGGCGCTTCTAGAGGTAGTCCAACTGGTCGACCAGAACGCCGATGCCCTGCTCGGGCGGGTCGTCGTCCAGCCGACCCGAGAGGCCGATCCGGCTGCCCTCCGACAGTCGCTCCGCGCACAGGCGCGCCTCGTCCCCGAACGTGGACACCTCCACGTAGACCACACCCGCGTCCGGTCGGCCGTTGCGCTGGCGGCGCGGGACGGCGACCCGCATCCGGCACTCCTCCTCGCCCGCGCGGTTCATCCGAAGCTCTGGCTCGCCCACGACCCGCCCGATCAGGCTCACGGCGTTCACGAGCTTGAACACTCCGTGTACGTACACCGCCGTGTATGGCGGCCGTACACCGCACAGGGCAGGATGCGAGGCCCCGTGGCCTCTCCGCAGGACACCTTCGCCCGCAACCTCAAGCGCGCTCGCGAGCAGTCGGGCATGTCGCAGGAAACGCTGGCCGACCGGGCGGGCCTGCACCGCAACGCCGTGGCCCTGCTGGAAGCCGGGAAGCGCGACGTGAAGCTCTCCACGGTCGCGAAGCTCGCCAAGGCGCTCGACATGGACGCGAGCGGCTTGGTCAAGGGCGTGTGAGCTACTTCTTCGGCTTCTCGGGCGGCGGGCCGCCCTTGGCGCCCAACTTCGGCGTGCGCTCAGTGGGTCGTTTGGGCTGATCGACCATGTCGCGTCTCCGTGTTTCATCGTACCCGGCCCTCGTCGCGGCACGCGCGAAGTGGGATCGGGGCGTCAAAGACCTCGATCGCCTTGAGGAACGAATCCGGCAGGTCAACAAAGGAAACCCGTATCGCGTCGAAGTCCAGTTCGACCGACAGACGGGTTGGCACTCTGCGTACGTGCGGATCGTCGAGCAGCCGCCGCCTGATCTCAGCGTCCTCGTCGGAGAGGCCGCCTACCAATTTCTTTCCGCGCTTAACGTGATCGTCTGGGAGCTGGCCGAGCGGAAGATCGGCCGGCACAAGATCAACCAAGGCCGCATCGCGAACTACGTCTCGTTCCCGATCACCAAGAGACCCAAGGACTTCAAAAGCTTGCTCCTTGTGAGCCAGTCGCTGGTTAGCAAGAAGGCGATTACACGCCTCGATGGAGTACAGGCGTACCGTGGACCGGACCCCCAGCGCTTCCCGCTGCTTTACCTCAAGCCCCTCGCTGACTTGGACAAGCATCGAGTCATTGCAGGCGCCCTCGGAGGTCTCAACTTCCAAGGCGTCCGCTTCGCCTGGGATGAAGCCGTAGCCCGGAACCCAACGGTCGAACAGCTGCTCAAAGGCACCAACTTCGTGCACGAGGGCACACCACTCGCACGAATACGGTTCGAGGTTGGGAACGCAGAGGTCAAGGTGGACGTGAATCGCCAACCGCCCGCTGGCATAGCGTTCACTGACGGACGAGCCACGTACACACCCGACATGCTCCGGGCCATCGCCGGGGCCACCCGTTGGGTAATCACAGACCTCACGCCCCTCTTCCCCGGGGAAGACAACCCCTGGGGACCGCCGTTTCCCCGGCCCGACAGCACGCCCTAGCGCTAGTCGGCCCGGCGGTACGTGTCGTGAAGACCTACTTGCCCTTAGCTGTCCCGCCCGAGTAGGCCGTCCCGGTCGCGAGGTAGTGCTGGCCCGGCTCGAGGTTGACCGTGTTGGGCAGGCGCACCACGGTGCACTGGACGCTGCCGGCCGTGTCCTTCCGGGTGACCTCCGAGCCGCCGACGTTCACGGTGTCCGGCCCCCTGTTGAGGAGCTCGATGAACTCGTCGCTCACGCCCCCCGTGCCGCCGGTCTTGAACTCCGAGATGACCACGGTCGCCGAGCCGGCGGCGGCATTGGCGAGGAGGGCGATTGCGGTTGTGGCGGCGGTGAGCGCCGCGCGCCGAGGCAGGGACACGCTCGGTCCTTTCGGGGTACCGGGGGGACGCTAACACGCCGAGCGGCCACGCGCCAGCCGAAGGCGCTGGGTCGTCTCGCCCGCGAAGCAGGAACCGCGGACGCCGGGCGGAAATGGCGGACACGGGCAACGGATCGACAGCGCTGCGGCGGGAAGGGGCGGCGGCCAACCGCCGGACGGCCCCCGTGTTCGCCGCCTATCTCGTGGTCATCGCTCTCGGCATCGCCGCGGCGATCGCGATCGGCCTCGTGCGCAACGGCGACGACGCCGAGGCCGGCGCGACGGTGGAGCGGTTCTCGTCGGCGGTCCGCGGCGACGACGGCGAGGGGGCCTGCGCGCTGCTGCCCCTCAGACGCGCAAGCAGCTCGAGGAGCAGGAGGGCGCCCGCTGTGAGAAGGCGATCCTCGAGTTAGGCCTCTCGGGCGGCGCGGTTGGTCGCGTCGAGGTCGCCGGTCGGTTCGATGGCGATCCTCGCCGTCTACCTGCGCCAGCGCGGCTCGCCTGAGTCGAAGCCGGTCGGCGCGCGGCACTACGAGACCGGCGTGGAAGGCTGACCCGGCATCCTCGCCGGCGCGGCGCCGCGGCGCCGCCCGCGCGGCGACGCCGCAGCAGCCGAGCCGGCGCTACGCGGGCTGCGGCGCGCCGGTCAGGTCACCCGCGGTCAGCTTGTAGACCTCGAACGTCGTCCGCCTCTCGTTCTCGCGCGGGACGCCGGCGGCCTCGAGCGCGTCCGCGAGGCGCCCGCCGAGGAAGCGCTCGAGCGCCTCCTCCGAGTCCCACACGCTGATCATCCGCCAGCCGGGCTCCGCCGGGCCGCCGAACACCAGCCGCGCGCCCTCCGGCGGCACGGGTCCGCTGCCGGCCACGTTCGCGATGACCTCCTCGGCCTGCTCGCGGCCGTAGTCCGGGTTCTCGTAGATGAGACAGATCGCCATGATCGCTCCCCTGCTGTGTGTTTCCCGCCTCGACGGCGGCCTGGCGGGCACCTTGCCCCACCGGGAGCGCGCTTCCATCAGTGCGATTGCGGATTCGCTACTGAATCCGCTCGCGCGCCCAGGTGGCGAGCTGGGTGCGGTTGTCGAGCCCGACCTTCGCCAGCGCGTGGCGCACGTGGCTCTCGACCGTCCGCACCGACAGGTGGAGCCGGGCGGCGATCTCCTTGTTGGCCAGCCCCTCCGCCACGAGGCCCGCGACCTCGACCTCCCGCGCGCTGAGCCCCGCCGGCGCATCCGCCCTGGGGGCCGGCTCTTCGAACGCGAGCGCGATCGCGTCGTCGAGCCCGAGCCGCGCTCCCCGCGCCCACACCCGCTCGGCGTCGGGGCCGAGCGCGGCCTCGGCGCTGCCGCGCACCCGCTCGAGCCGCGCGCGGTAGAACGGCGCGAACTCGCCGCCGATCCGCGCCCGGACCGAGCAGGCGGCGGCCACGACGCGCAGCGCGCGCTCCGGGTCGCGGTGCACGACGGCGCCCGCCTGTCCGATGAGCGCGACCGGCAGCAGCGTCGCGTCGCGGGACTCGCGCAGGCAGTCGACCGCCCTGCGGTAGTGGGCGGAGGCGGCGGAGGGGTCGGGCGCGCGGTCCGCGGCGATCATCCCGAGGAAGTTGTGACACGACCCCTGGCCCCAGCGGTCGCCCTGCGCCTCGTTGATGGCCATCGCGCGGTCGAGCAGCTCCCTGGCGGCGTCGTGCTCGCCGGCGACCAGGCGCCCGAAGCCGAGGACCGCGGTCGCCCGCGCCTCGCCCGTCGGCACCCCGAGGCGCTGGTAGAGCTCGCGGCTCTGCTCGAGCAGCTCGCGCCCGCCGTCGAGGTTGCCCGAGAACGTCTCGGTGAGGCCCTGGAAGAAGCGCACGCCGGCCTCGAGCACGGGCTCGCCGACCTCCGCGTTCAGCTCGCGCGCGGCCGCCAGGAGCCGCCGGCCGGTCTCGAGGTCGGCCCCCGAGGTCGCGAGCTGCCCGGCCGCCATCAGGACCTCGACCCGGTGGCGGTCGCGGGCGGGGCAGCCGTCGAGCAGCCGCTCGGCCAGCCGCAGCCCCTCCGCCTGCCCGAACCGGAAGAACAGGTCGCGCGTTCCGGTCAGTAGCCGCATGGCCGAGCACGGCTCCGAGGCGAGCGCCCACTCGATGGCGGCGCGGACGTTCTCGTAGTCGTCCTCGAGCTCGTTCACGAATCGCTGCGCCCCGGTGCTGAGCCACTCCTCGCGCGCGACGTCGCCGAGCGCGACGAAGTGCCGCAGGTGGCGCTCGCGCGCGGCCTCGAGCTCACCGGCCTCGAGCAGCAGCTCGGCCGCATACTCGCGCACGGTCTCGAGCAGCCGGTAGCGCGTTCGCCCGCGCGGGCTCTCCGAGACAGCGACGAGCGACTTGTCGACGAGTCGCGCGAGCACGTCGAGCGACAGCCCCGGCCCGACCGCGGCCGCCGCGCCCGCGTCGAAGCCGCCCACGAAGACCGCCAGGCTCCGGAACGCGCGCTGCTCGCCCGCGTCGAGCAGCCGGTGGCTCCACTCGACCGCCGCGCGCACGGTCCGGTGGTGCGCGGGGCCCACCCGCGAGCCCCCGCCGAGCACCCCGGCCTCCGAGTCGAGGCTCGCCAGGACCTCGGCGAGCGACATCGCGCCGAGGCGGCCGGCCGCCAGCTCGATCGCGAGCGGCAGGCGGTCGAGCCGCTCGCACAGCTCGGCGACGACCGGGTCGTGCTCGGCGCCCGGCACGAGGTCCGGGCGCCGCTGCCGCGCGCGCTCGACGAACAGGCGCTCGGCGTCGGCGTGCTCGAGCGGCTCGAGCCGCCACACCGTCTCGCCGTTCACGCCGAGCGACTCGCGGCTGGTCGCGAGCACCCGCACGCCGCCGCAGGTCGTGAGCAGTGCGTCGACCAGCTCCGCGGAGGCCTCGACGACGTGCTCGCAGTTGTCCAGGAGCAGGAGCGCGTCGCGGTCGGCGAGGTAGCGCCGGAGCGCGTCCGTCGCGCTGCTCCCGCGCGGTCCCCTGACGCCCAGCGACCGCGCCGCCTCGGCCGCCACGTCGGAGGACTGCGGCCCGGCCGTCAGGTCCACGAGCCACACCCCGTCGGCGCGCCGCGCCACCTGCCGCTGCGCGAGCGCCAGCGCCAGGCGCGTCTTGCCCACCCCGCCCGGCCCGGTGAGGGTGACCAGCCGGGTGGTGCGGAGGGTCGCGCCGATCGCCTCGAGCTCGCGTGCCCGCCCGACGAGCGAGGTGAGCGGCGCCGGGAGGTTGTGCTCCGCCGCCATCTGCCGATGATCACACGGAGCCGGCGCTCGGCACTTGTGCGAGCGCGCCAAGCCGCCGCCTCGCCATAACTGCGGACATCCGCCTGCGTTGAACCTACAGTGACCCCGATGGCCCCTCGCTTGCCCCGAATGGCGGGTGCCCTGCTCGTTGGAGCCCTCCTGGCCACGGCCGCGGTCCTCCCCGGCGCGGCCGCCGCGCAGAAGCGCGACGCCACCACGAGCCTGTTCTCGCGCTCCCTCGACGGCGGCACGCCGAACGGCCCGTCCACCAATCCCGCGATCTCAGGCGACCTCCGCTTCGCGCAGATCGTGGCGTTCGAGTCCGAGGCGTCCGACCTCGTGGCGAACGACGGCAACGCCCTCAAGGACGTGTTCGCCGTTCGCCGCGCCGGCACGTTCGCGGACCTCGGCACCGAGTGGAAGCCCGGCCCGACCCAGCTCGTCTCGCGCGGGCGCAAGGGCGCGCCCGCGAACGGCCCCTCGTTCGACGCGACCACCGACGGGAACGTGCGCAGCCGCGCGCGCTGCGTCGCGTTCCTCTCCGACGCGTCGAACCTCGTCTCCGGCGACACCAACCGCCAGACCGACGCCTTTCTCGCGAAGGCGCCGAGCTTCGTGCCGGCGCGCGTGTCGCTGCCCGACGGCAGGCAGTCGTCCGCCGACACCACGCAGGTAGCGGTCTCGGGCGACTGCTCGCGCGTGGCCTTCGTGACCGGCGGGAAGCTCTACCTGCGCGCCGGCCGCACGGTCAAGCGGGTCACCAAGAAGAGCAACCCGGCCGACCCGCAGTTCGACTCCGGCGAGACCAACTCGCTCGTGTTCGGCACGACGGGCGGCGTCTACCTCCTGTCCGAGGGTGCGTCGCGGGCCAGCCGGGTGTCGAAGACCGGCCGCAACCCGGCGTACATCAGCCGGCGGCGCCAGGGCAAGCAGGAGCGCCACCTCGTCTACGAGGTCGACAGCGGCGGCTACAGCCAGATCGCCCACCGCCCGCTCGGCGGCGGCGAGAGCATCGTGACCAAGTGGAGGGGCGACGTCGGCAACGGCGACTCGCACGAGCCGACGATCTTCAACTCCGGCTTCAACATGGCGTTCGTGAGCGACGCGTCGAACCTCCCGACCAAGACGTCGGGGCTGCTCGGCGACCGCAACGACCTGCGCGACGCGTACTTCTTCTCGCGCTCGCCGAACGTCGACTTCCCCGTGACGATCCTCGAGTCCGTGGACAGCGACAACGACCCGCTGCGCTCGGGCGCTCGGAACATGAGCACGAGCTACTACCGCAACTACGTCGTCTTCGACTCGTCCGCGAACGACCTGCTCGCGCCGCCGCAGGTCTGCATGCGCTACCTCGGCGGGATCTAGCCCGCCCGCGACACGACCCGCACGCGCACCGGCCGCGCCGGGGTCAGCGTGATCGCGGGGGTGGCCGGCACCGGCTCGTCCGAGGCGGCCTCGACCCGGTAGCGCCGCGCGAGCATCGCCAGCGCGAGCTTCGACTCGATCTCCGCCATGTGCTTGCCGATGCACGCGTGCGGGCCGACTCCGAACGGGAAGTACGCGTAGGGCGGGATCGCGTCGCGGCGGCCGGGGGCGAAGCGCTCGGGGTCGAACGTCTCGGGGTCGTCCCAGTAGCGCGGGCTGTGCTGGTTGGCGTAGGAGGAGACGATCACGATCGAGCCGGCCGGCACGCGCACGCCGCAGATCTCGTCGTCCTCGACCGGGGTGCGCGTGAACGCCCAGCCGGGCGGATAGAGGCGCATCGCCTCGTCGAGGAGCTGGCCGACGTACGGGATCGCGTCGAGGCGCTCGGCCGCCGGCGGGCCGCCCTCGAGGGCGATCCCGGCCGCCGCCGCGAAGCGCTCCTGCGTCTCGGGGTGGCGCGACATCAGGTGCCAGGCCCAGGTGAGCGCCGACGCGGTCGTCTGGTAGCCGGCCATCAGGAACGCGCCGAGCTCGTCGCGGAGCTGGCGATCGCCGAGCGCCCGCCCGTCGCCGTCGCGGGCCGCTACGAGCCGGGCGGCGGCGCCGTCGCTGCCGGTGGCGCGGCGTTCGGCGACCAGCCCGTCGGCCCACGCGGCCAGCTCCCGGTAGGCGCGCCGGTAGGCGACGTTGGACGGCGTGGGCACCGCCGTGGGCAGCGGCACGAGCGCGCGCGTGCGGCGCGCGACCCAGGCGCTCGCGTGCGCGAGCCGGTCCTCGAGCCGGCCCATGTCGTCGCCCAGCTCGGTGCCCACGAGGATCCGGCCGACCACGTCGAAGGTCAGCCGGTTCATCTCGCTGTAGAGGTCGAACTCCGCGCCCGTGCGCGCGAACTCGTCCCAGCGCGCGCAGAGCGCCTCGACCGCCGCGGCCATCGTCGGCACCTCGCCGACCAGGCTCCGCCGCGTGAACAGCGGCATCAGCAGCTTGCGCCGCTCGCGCGCCTCGGGCCCGTCGATCGTGAGCAGTGCGTTCGGCAGCGGCACGCGCAGGGCGTCGTAGCTCACGCCCTTCACGTAGTTGTCGCGCCTGTGGATGCCCACGTGCGCGATCGCCTTCGGGCCGACGGTCAGGAAGACGCTGCGGTGGGCGGCCCTGAAGCGGACGACGTCCGCGCCGGTCGCGGCGGCGTCCGCGAACAGGCCGAGCGGGTCCTTGCGCAGCCTCCCGAGGTCGCCGAGCAGAGGCCCGCGCCGGACGCCGCGAGTCCCTGCGCGCGCGTCCGGTGCCTGGGTCGCCATCGCCGTGCGCGACCGTACCACGGGGGCCCGGGTGGGGGATAGGACCCCCTCGACGGGGGGTTAGGCCGGCGCTGGACCGGCGGCCAGCGCGTACGCGAGGCGCGCCGCTCGGCCGACCGTCGCGTGGTCGACGTTCTCGGGCGTGTCCGTGGGGAGGTGGTAGTTCGCGAGCGCGCCCCAGGCGGTGATCGAGGTGAGCGTGGCCGTCGGATAGCCGGCGCGGCTCGGGATCACGCTGTCGGTCGACGCGCGGGCGCGGAAGCCGCGCTCGAGGCCGATTCCCTCCTCGCGCGCGCGGCGCTCGACCTCGTCGCGAAACGACGGGCCCGCGTAGTCCTCCATCCAGATCGGCCCCTCGCCCTCGAGCATGATCAGCCGCGGCGAGCCGACGGTCTCGAGGTTGAGGAAGCGCGTGGTGGCGGGGTCGAGCTCGCCGCAGTGACGGGCCACGAACGCGCGGATGCCCTCCTGGAGCGCCTCCTCGGCGCCGCACGAGACGAGCAGGACGCGGACGCCGGGGAGCGGGCGCTCGCGCAGCCGCTCGGCCAGGGCGACGAGGGCGGCCACGCCGGAGAGGTTGTCGTTGGCGCCCGGGCTCACGGGGTTGGACGCGACCTCGGCGGCGGCCGCGCCGGCGACGGCCAGGACCGGGATCGCGGCGGCCGCGGGGCAGCGCCGGCCGGTCAGCGCGGCGATCGTGGTGAGGGCCGGGCCGGCGAGGCCGATCCACCACTGCGGGAGCGAGGTGCGCATCCGGGCGATCAGGCCGGGAGCGTGGCGGTGGAGCGCCACGAGCAGGCTCTGGTCGTAGAGGCGGCCGGTCTGGTGGGCGTCGTGGTGCGCGAGCACGACGAGCGTAGGCGCGGCGCGCGGGCCGGTGCGGGCGACGACGTTCACCGTGGTGCGGCGGCGGAGGACGAGCCGGCGCAGCACCCGCGGCCCGTTCTGCGCCTCGTCGACGAGCGCGGCGGCCCCCGCGAGCGAGATCAGCGCACCCGTCGCCCGGCGCCCCCGGAGCGTGAGCAGCGCCCCCGCGATCCCGGCCGCGCCGAGCCCCGCGAGCGTGGGCATGTAGCGCCCGTAGGCGGCCTCCTCCTCGAGCGTCACCTCGCAGCCGGCGCGCTCGAGCCGCGCGGCGATCCACTCGGCCGCGGCGCGCTCGCCGGGCGAGCAGGGCCGGCGCTCGAGCCGGGCGAGCGTCTCGACGACCTCGCGCGCGGCCGCCTCGAGCGTGGCGGGGTCGGCGGCGGCCGCCTCGTTCGCGGCGGGCTCGGCGGCGGCCGCCCCGTTCGCGGCGGGCTCGGCGGCGGCCGCCTCGGGGCGCGTCGGCTCGCGCGCGCTCACGCGCGCCGCCTTCCCCTGCGCGCCTCGCGGTCCACCAGTGCGCGGCCCACCCGCGGCGCCAGCCGGTAGGCGCGCATCGACAGCGCCACGTCGCGGCCCGGCACGACCTCGAAGCGGCCCTTCGCCACCGCCCTGAGGGCGGCCTCGGCCACCTCCTCCGGCTCGAGGATCCTCGTCGAGGTGATCACCGCCTTCGTCTCCGGCGGCGCCTCCTCCAGCTCGCGCTCGAGCATCGGCGTCCTCGTGCTGGTCGGCAGCACGACGGTGACCCCGATCCCGCGCGGCCCGAGCTCCGCGCGCAGGACCTCCGAGAGCCCGTAGAGCGCGAACTTGGCCGGCGTGTACGCGCCGTAGCCGTGGATCCCGACCAGCGACGCGGTCGAGCCGACGTTCACGAGGTGGCCGCTCCCGCGCTCGAGGAAGTGCGGCAGCACGGCGCGCATGGCCCACACCGCGCCGAAGTAGTTCACGTCCATCTCGCGGCGCAGCTCGGCGGGCGTGAGGTCCGTGAACTCGCCGACCGTCGAGATCCCCGCGCAGTTGACGAGCAGGTCGGCCGGCCGCTCGGCCAGCTCGGCCGCGAGCCCGCGCGCGACCGCCTCCTCGTCCGCGAGGTCGAGGGCGAGGGTGCGCGCCCCGCCGCCGAGCTCGGCCGCCGCGCGCGCGAGCCGCTCGGCATCGCGTGCCACGAGCGTGACGCTCGCCCCCAGCTCCGCCAGCCGCCGCGCGGTGGCCAGGCCGATGCCGCCGGAGCCGCCGGTCACGACCGCGTGCCGGCCGCGGAAGCGGCGCTCGAGCCTCACGCCGCGCGCGCCTCCACCCGCGCCGGCCCGCGCCCGCGAACCCGGCCGAGGGCGAGCGCGGCCGCCGCGAGCGGCACCACGCCGGCGATCACCAGCGTCCAGCGCGCCCCCGCCGTCGCGACCAGCGTGCCGCCCGCCGCCAGCGCCACCAGCTCGGCCGCGTTGCGGATCCCGTTGTACGCCGCGAACGCGCGGCCGTGCAGGCGGTCCGGCACGCGCTCGTGCACGAGCGTCCGCACGAGCACGTTCTTCGCCCCCAGGCCGAAGCCGCCGGCCACGAACGCCGCGACCGCGACCCACAGCGCCAGGTGGACCGTCGCCCCGGCCATCCCCGCCCCCTGCACCCCGACCGCGACGAGCGCCCCGGTCGCGAGCAGGCGCGCGGGCACGCGCCGCGCGATCACCGTCGCGCCCACGCCCATGCCGACCGTCCACGCCGTGATCAGCGCCCCGTAGCCGAGCTCGCCGGAGTCGAGGTCGTCCTTCGCGAAGAACACCTCGGCGGGCGTGGACGCCGCGAAGAACAGGAACGAGACGAACGCGACCAGCATCACCGGCGCGAGCAGCCGGTCGCCGAGCAGGAAGGCGAAGCCGTCGCGGGCGCGCTCGCGGGCGCCGGGGTCGGCGGGCTCCGGCGGCCGGCGCGTTCCCAGGGCGCCCGCCGCGGCCGCGACCGCGAGGAACGTGGCCGCGTTCACCAGCAGCGCCGCGCGCGTGCCGCCGCCCGCCGCCAGCAGCGCCCCGAGCAGCGGGCCAAGCAGCCAGCCGAGGTAGCGCGCCGTCTCCACGTGGCCGTTGGCCTCCTGCACCCGCCCGGCGCCCGCGACGCCCGGCACCAGCGCGAACTCGGCCGGCTGCGCCACCGCGAAACCGACGCCGACGAGCGCGGCAAGCGCGACGACGGCCGCCGGGGCGGAGACGAACGCCAGCACGGCCACGACCGCGGCCTGGGCGAGCGACACCACGAGGAGGAGGCCGCGGGTCTCCACCCGGTCCACGAGCGCGCCCGCCACCGGCGCGAGCACCGCCACCGGCCCCCACAGGGCGATCAGCAGCGCCGCGACCGCCAAGCCCGAGCCCGTTTCGTCCTCGAGGTACAGCATCAGCGGGACCATCGCGAGCGCGTCACCCAGCGCGGAGAGCCCGACCGCACCCACCAGCAGGCGCAGGTCGCGCCCCCGGCCGCCCATCAGGCAGCGACGGCGGCGAGGTCGCGGACCACGCGCGCCACCTCGGCCGCTCGCTCGACGTTGGGCGAGTGGCCGGCTTCCTCGAGCACCTCCACCCGAGCGTTCGGCAGGCGCCGGTACGCGGCGGCGCAGTCGTCCGCCCGGAAGAACGCGTCCTCGCGCCCGAAGACCGCGTGCACCGGGATCCCGAGCCGCCGCAGCCGCTCGTCCAGCCCGCTGGCCGCGAGGAACGCCTGCTCGGCGGCCCACGAGCGGCTGTAGGAGGGGAACGTCATCGCGCGGAAGTCGTGGACCACCTGGTCGGGGTCGTCGAAGCCCGTGGCCATGTCGAACCCGCCGGCGAACGCGTCGCGGTAGCCGTCGCGTATCGCGGAGCCGAACGCGAGCCGGTGGAGCAGCTCGCCGATCACGGGCGCGAACCCGAGCCGCGTCATGAACGGCTCGTGGCCGAACTCGGGGGTGGGGCCCTCGTCGAGCAGCACGAGCCGCTCGACCAGCCCGGGCGCGTGCTCGGCCACCGCCACCGACACGGCCGCGCCGAACGAGTGCCCGACGAACAGCGCGCGCTCGACGCCGATCGCCCCGAGCGCCTCGGCCACGGCGGCGCCCTGCTGCTCGATCGAGTAGTCGGTCAGCGGCTTCGCCGAGCCGCCGTGGCCCAGCGCGTCGACCCTCACCACGCGATGGTCGGCTCGCAGCAGCGGCGCCAGGCGGTCGAACCAGTGCATCGAGCCCGCGAAGCCGTGCACCAGCACGGCGGGCGGCGCGTCCGGGGCTCCCTCCTCGAGCACGTGCAGCTCGCCGGCCGCGGTGCCCACCAGGCGGCCGGCTCCCGCGGCGGCGGGCTTAGCCTGCCGGCCGAGCGCCCGGCGGTTGGCGAGCAGGGCGCCGGCGGCGGCCGTCAGCGCCAGCCCGGCGCGACTGGCTCCGGAGGTCATGGAGCGCATTCTCTAGTACAACCCATGACCATGCCGCTACCGCCCGGTCCGCGGGTCCCCGGCGTGGTGCAGACCGCGGCGTTCATGCGCAGCCCGGTCGAGTTCCTCGAGCGCTGCCAGGCCCGCTACGGCGACTGCTTCCGCGCCCGCTTCCAGGGCATCGGCGAGGTCGTGTACTTCACCCACCCGCGCGCGGTCGAGCAGATCTACAAGGGCGACCCCGGCGTCTTCCACGCGGGCGAGGCCAACGCGTCGCTGTTCGAGCCGGCGCTCGGGAGCAACTCGTCGATGACGCTCGACGGGGCCGCCCACCTGCGCCGGCGCAAGCTGCTGCTGCCGCCGTTCCACGGCGAGGCGCTGCGCCGCTGGGAGGCCGTGTTCGCGGAGGTCGCCGAGCGCGAGGTCGCGGGCTGGCCGGTCGGTCGCCCGTTCAAGCTCCTGCCCGCGATGAAGCGGATCACGATGGAGGCGATCCTCAGGGCCGTGATGGGCGTCGGCGACCGCGACCGCCTCGAGGAGCTGTCGGCGGGGATCCTGCGCCTCGACCGGATCGCCGGCGCCGTGCTGCCGCTGCCGCCGCTGCGGCGCGACCTCGGCCGGCTGAGCCCGTGGGGGCGCTTCGTGGCCGCCCGCGACCACATGGACCGGCTCGTCCACCGCGAGATCGCCGAGCGCCGCGCCGCGCCGGACCCCGGCGCCGACGTGGCCTCGCTCCTGATCGCCGCACGCGACGAGGACGGCGGCGCCATGTCCGACCGCGAGCTGCGCGACGAGATGTACGCGCTGCTGGCCGCCGGCTACGAGACCTCGTCGTCGGCGCTCTCGTGGTGCTTCGAGCGCCTGCTGCGCACGCCGGGCGAGCTCGACCGGGCGATCGCGGCGGCCGACGACGACGAGCACCTCGACGCCGTCCTCAAGGAGACGCTGCGCCTGCGCCCCCCGGCGACCGACTCCACGCGCATCCTCAAGCGCGAGGCCGAGATCGGCGGTTACCCGCTGCCCGCCGGGACCCAGGTGGTCGTGGCGCTGCCGCTGCTGCACCTGCGCGCCGACGCCTACGACGAGCCGCGCGAGTTCCGTCCGGCGCGCTGGCTCGACGGCGGCGCCGCCCCGTACACGTTCATCCCGTTCGGCGGCGGCGTGCGCCGCTGCATCGGCGCCGCGTTCGCGAACCTCGAGATGAGGGTCGTGCTGAGGACCGTGCTGCGCTCGGTCCGGCTGCGGGCGGACTCGCCGAAGCCGGAGGCGCAGCGCCTCCACCACGTCGTGATGGTCCCGTCGCGGGGGGCGCGCGCGGTCGTGACCGAGCGGCTCGCACCGCGCGGGCGGCCCGCGGAGACCGCGCTCGCCGCGTGAGCGTCACGCTCTACTGGTTCGAGTTGTCGAACCCGGGCCAGGCGGTGCGCCTCATGCTCGAGCTGAAGCGGATCCCGTACCGCACGCGCGACCTCGTGCCGGGGCTGCACCGGCTCCAGGTCCGCGCGGCCGGGTTCCCGGCCGCCACGGTGCCGGCGCTCAGGATCGGCGCGCGCCGCGTGCAGGGATCGCTCCAGATCTCGCGCGAGCTCGAGCGGCTCAGGCCCGAGCCGCCGCTGTTCCCGGCCGGGCGCCGGAGCGCCGTGGAGGAGGCCGAGCGCTGGGGCGAGTCCGTGCTCCAGCCGGTGACGGGGCGCATCTTCCACTGGGCGCTGGCCGACGACCGGGGCCTGCGCGAGTGGCTCGCGCGCAGCTCCGGCGTGCCGGCTCCCGCGGCGCGGGCGCTGGGCCGGGCGGGCGGCCCGGTGGCGCGCCTCTTCGCGCGCGACGCGCCCGCCGCGACGGTGCGGGCGGACCTGGCCGCGCTGCCGGGCATGCTCGACCACGTGGACGGCCTGATCGCGGCGGGCACGATCGGCGCCGAGCAGCCGACCGCAGCCGACTTCCAGATCGCCACCACCGTCCGCGAGGTCATGTCGTTCGCCTGCCTGGCGCCGCTGGTGGCCGGCCGCCCCGCCGAGCGGCTGGCGCTCGACGTGCTGCCGGACTGGGCCGAGAGCCCGGTGCGGCTGCCGGCCGCCTGGCTGCCGGCCGCGGCCTAGCTGGCCTTGGCGAAACCCTGGGGCAAGCCTCGCGAACGGCGTCGTCCCGTGACCGGAGGATTTGGTCGCCTATACAGCCCGAACCCTACGGTCATCGGAGGGTTCACCTCCCCCTAGTGTGGAAATCCTCCGGTGACGGAGATCGCGAACCTTGCAGGCAGCCGGGCGGCCGCCCTGCCCAGCCGCAGTTACGGGAACCGGCGCGACCGCGGCCGCCAAACTCTCCTAGCTGCCGGCCGGCGACGAGCCGCGGAACCCGCGCGAGAACGCGTAGATCTTGTAGAGCACGAAACCCCGCGCGCGCGGGTTGGCGCAGGTGCTGTCGAACATCGAGATCGCCTGCTCGTCGGTCAGCACCGACCCGCGGCCGCGCACGCCGGGGCCGGTCACCTGGTCGTTGCCGAGCGCGTGCAGCCGCTCCAGCACGTAGCGGCGCACCGGCTGACCGGCCTCCTTCCAGTCCGCGCAGTTGAAGAGCTGGAGGTTGAAGTCGGCGGGCAGGCCGGCAGGCGGCTCGCGCCCGGCGGGCTCCTCGTCGTCACCGCCGCACCCGGCCAGCGCGACCGCGCAGGCCGCCAGCACGGCAGCGGAGCGGCGCCTCAGTTGCCGAGCGGGTTCAGGTACGCCTTGCACGTGTTCGCGTCGGGCGTCTCGCCGCAGAAGCGAACGACCGCCTCGTTGTAGCGAACCCGGTTCTTCTCGTCCTCGATCTCGCGCTCCTCGGCCGTGGCCTTGGGCTTGGCGGGCGAGAACAGCCACGTGCAGGACGTCGTCGATCGGTCGAAGTTGCGCGTCTCGAACGCGGCCAGGCACGTGACCAGCTCGCCCTGGTTCGGCGCGTCGCCGGTGCCGACGCTCGACTCGGGGTTCTTGCCGCCGTTGCAGTTGGGCAGCGGCTGCGGCGAGTACGTGATCGGCTGCGGGCCCTCGTTGAGGTACCAGCAGTTGCCGGTGTTGTCGGGGAACTGGTCCCACCAGAAGTCGATGCCGTTCGGCTTGCTCGTCCCGTCGGGGGCGAGCCCCATGGCGTTCGACGCGTTCACGTTGCGGAAGGACGTGTTGACCTTGTTCTTGTCGCAGCCCTTCTGGTTGTGGTTGTTCGTCTGGTCGCCGCAGATGAGCACGTCGGGGATCGCGAAGATCATCGTGCCGCGGCGCCAGTTGTCGTAGATGTTGTTGTTGCGGATCGTGTGGTTGTTGCCGCCCGCGATCCACATGCCCGTGCCGACCGGGAACGGGAACGCCGGGTCCACGTCCGAGTCCGCGTCGTACGGGTTGAAGTTGTTCGAGTAGATGTTGTTGTGCTCGACGAGCATCGTGTCGCCCGGGTGGCCCGGGTGCCCGGGCGAGGTGGCGATGTCGGTCTGGATGCCGAGCGCGTTGTCGTAGAAGTTGTTGTGGTGGATGTGGACCGCGTTGCCGTTGGTCCCCGAGTAGCCCGCGAGGTTGTGGTGCGAGTCGCAGTAGCGGATCTGCTGGTTGTAGCGCAGCGGCGCGCCCTCGGGGCGCTGCTCGCCGCTCTCGACGGCGGCGCCGGGGTAGATCCCGGAGTCCGCATGGCCGACGGTCTCGCAGTGCTGCTGCACGCCGTGGTCCTCGACGAACGTGAGCGTGCCGTAGAGGCCGTTGTAGAACGCCTTGAAGCGGTCGAGCAGGTAGCCGTCCGACTCGAGCACGTAGATCCCGTGCTCGTTGGCGTGGCGCACGGTGATCATCCGGAGCACGAAGCCGTCGGCGCGGTCGGCGCGGATGCCGACGTCCTTGGCGCCCTTGGCCGGGCCCTTGTTGCCGGTCTTCGGGTCGCCGGCCTCGATCACCACGTCGTCGGCGCTCACGCCGGAGCCCTCGACCTGGAGGTTGCAGCGGATGCACGCGCCGGCGTCGGGGATCCCGTGGCGGTCGTAGCGCGGCGGGTCGGGCGGCTTGCCGTTCACCGCGCGGCCCATCACCGCGATCAGGTTCTGGTCGTTCGGGCAACGCACGTGGTACTCGTACGAGAGCGCGCCGGGGTCGCCGAACTCGGTGTTGATCTCGTACTTGTCGCAGTTCGGGTCGAACGTCTTGGCCTTGCGCGCGGTCGGCTCGGTGTAGACGCCCGGCATGACCACCACGCGGTCGTTGTTGCCGGAGGCGTTGACCGCGGGCTGGATCTCCTTGTACCGGCAGCGCCTGTAGAGCTGCCGGTTGATCTCCATCAGGCGCGCGCCGCGCTTGGCGCTCAGCATGAGCCGCTCGGTGGGCCGGTACGTGTAGCCCTCCTTGCGCCCGCGCGCGATCGACTGCGCGAGCAGGCCCAGCGACTTCTTCTGGCAGACGACGCGGGTCTCGCCCGGCAGGCTGTCCTTGAGCGCCGAGGAGAGCACGCGCGCCTTCGGCACCCCGCCGCCGGTGGCGGGGGCGATCGACGTGTCGGGCGTGGGGTCGGGCCAGTACGACGGCCGCTCGATGTGCGCGAGCGCGAGCGCGGGCAGCGCCAGCGCGACGAGCAGCGCGGCCGCGGCGGCGGTCAGTGTCCGGAGCGCCCCGGTCATCGGGCGGAAGTATTGCCTACGGGGTCGCGTTCAAACGCCGGTTGCGCGGGCAGGTGCTCGTCGAGCTGCTCGAGGCTGAGCCGCAGCATGTGGTCGAACTCCTTGTGCAGCAGCTTGCGCACGGGCCTCAGCGCCGGATACGGGTCGTAGTAGTAGCGCCAGCGGACGCGGGTCCCGCCGCGGGGCAGCGGAGTCAGCTCGAGGTCCTCCATCAGCTCGCGGCCGAGCGGGAGGGTGCACGCGTCGATCGACGCCATCCAGCGGCTCCCGCGCTCGGCCCGGAAGGTGCGGACCCGCTGGGTCATGAACCTGAACGTCTCCTCGACCACCTGCTCGCCGCGCTCGTTCGGCCCGGCGACCCAGCGCGCGCGCACGAAGTCCGGCAGCCAGTCGCGCGCGCCCTCGAGGTTCACGATCGCGTCGAAGATCGCGTCGGCCGCCGCGGCGAGCTCCACCTCGATGTCGATCAGGTGCGGGGCGCGCTCGGCGAAGTCCGGCCCGCTCGGGCGCAGCCGGAAGAACAGCGGCCAGCGCCGGCCCGGCGTGCCGGCGGTGCGCGGCGCGCGCCCGTTGCCGGCTCCGTTCGTCATCCGCCTGGGGCGCGGCACGCCGAGCTGCTCGCGCCAGTAGTCGGAGAGGAACACGCCATCGGGGTCCATGTTCTCACGCACGTCGAGGAAGTCGCCCAGCCGCGCGTGCGCGCGGCGCGCGTGCGCGGTCGCGCGCACAGGGTCGGGGAAGCGGTGCTTGCCCCAGTGCAGGCGGAAGTCGAGGTCGGCGAGCAGCCGCCAGAACTGCGGGAAGTAGGTCTCGCGCGGGTCGCCCTTCGTGCGCTCGTGCCAGCAGACGTTGAGCCGCGTCGACTCGCGCCCGTAGCCGGGGGACATCCAGAACCGGCTCGCCGGCGCGCCGTAGACCTCCAGCGTGTAGGCGCCGGTCGCCGCGAAGCCGCCAGTGCGGTAGTGCTCGCGCAGGCGGGCGATCGCGTCCGCCGTGGCGCCGGCGGGCAGCCAGAGCTCCGACCACGTGCTCTCGAAGAAGCGCTCGTCGAGCTCGTCGTCCTGCGGCAGCGCGCGCCACCAGGCGTCCCGGAACTCCTGCGACTCGCCGTCGGGCAGGAACGCGTTGTAGAGCGCGGCGAGGCCCCGATTCCAGCGGCCGGCGCGGCAGGCGGCCCCGATCGCGGTGCCGGCCACCGCCTGAACCGGGGTCGTCGAGCCGGCGATCGCCGGGAGCAGGCGGTACGGGCGGCGCTCCGCCGACGGCGGGCCCGGAACGGCGCGGGCGGTCCAGGTCGAGAGCTTGTCCACGCCGCGCTGCGGCCACCAGTACGCGCGGGCGTACTCGTTCGCCGACAGCAGCTCGTCGAAGTCCTCGAGCTCGGCCGCCGGGGCGATGCGCTCGCTGCCGGCCACGTCGAAGCGCTCCACGCACTGGAGCGTTACGGCCGTGACCACGCCCAGCAGGCCCATCGAGACGCCGGCGGCGTCGAAGAGCTCGTCGCCGGGCTCGAGCTCGTGCACGGCGCCGCTCGCGTCCACCAGGCGCATGCCCACGACCTGCTCGGTGAGCGCGTGGCGGCGGCTGCCGCCCGCCGATCCGGTCATCAGGAAGCCGGCGACGGTCTGGTGGGTGACGCCGGCCGTGATCGGCAGCGCCCAGCCGCGCTGCTCGAGCCGCCAGCAGAGGCCGGACTCGACCGGGCTGCCGTCGCGCGGGTTGCCGCCCAGGCGGCAGCCGCCCTGGGCCGTGACCCGCATGTTCGCGTCGTCGAACGACACGCCGCCGAGGCGGTCGAGCGACACGTGGATCCCGCCGGGGGCGAGGATCGCGGGCGCCACCGAGTGGCCGGTGCCGCGCACGCGCAGCGGCACGCCCGTGGCGTGGGCGGAGGCGACGAGCTCCTGGACCTCCGCCTCGGTGCGCGGGTGGTGGACGCCGTGGCGGTCCGGCGCGAGCACCGGCTAGCGGGCCGCGCGCTCGGCGGCGGCGCCGTCCGCGCGCTCGGCGGGGCCGGTGTCCGCGCGCTCGGCGGGGGTGCCGTTGGCCGCCGGCGCGCCGTTGCCCGAGGCCGCGGCCGCTGCTGCCGCGTGGCCCGCTGCCGGCGCCGGCGCCGGCGCCGGCGCCGGCGCCGCGGCCTCGCCGCGCTCGAGCGCCAGCTCTTCGATCGCCTCGGCGGCGGCGCGCTCGCCCGCGTCCACCGCTCCGCCCATCGAGCCGTTCGCGTGGATGCCGGTCTCGGCGCCCGCCCAGTGGATCCGCCCGACCGGCTTGCGCAGCGCGGGGCCGAACGCGGTGAGCGCGCCGGTGGTCGCGATCGCGTTGTAGCAGCCGCGCGCCCACGGGTCGTCGGACCAGTTCTTCTCGTGGAACTCGTCGGGGGTCCGCGCGCGCTCGCCGAACAGGCGCGCGAACTGGTCGAGCACGGCCTCGCGCCTGGCCCGTTCGGGCAGCTCCGCGAGCCGGCGCGCGGTGCGACCGCCGCCGAAGCCGCCGATCACCGCGCAGTTGCCGCCCGCCGGCACGGTGTCGAAGATCGCCGCCAGCGGTCCCTGGGTGCTCGTCGCCTGGCCGCACAGGCCGGCCTCGCGCCAGAACGGCCGCTCGTAGACCGCCACGTACTTGAGCGCCGAGCCGGGGTTGAGCCGCTGCACGAGCTGGTCGCGGCGGCCGGGCAGCGCGGGGGAGTAGTCGATCCGTCCGGCCATCACCGGCGGCAGCGCCACGATCGCGCGCCGGGCCTCGACCGCGAAGCCGTCGCCCGTGACGGTCACCCGCCCGCCCGCCTGCGCGATCCGGCGCACCGGGCAGCCGAGCGCCACGCGGTCGCCGAGGGCGCCGGCGATGCGTTCGGGGATCGCCACCGCGCCGCCCTGGAAGCGGCGCTCCTGGCTTCCCCTGCGCACGCTTCCCAGGTACTCGAACGACTCGTAGCTGCGCGAGTAGAACAGCGCGTGCAGGAGCGAGAAGTCGGCGCTCGACGCGCACCAGATCGCCTCAGTCGCCATCTCGAACAGCTCGCGCGCGCCGCGCGTGGCGAAGTTGCGCTTGACCCAGGTGGCGAGCGTCTGCGAGTCCCAGTCGATCGCGCGCCGCGCCGTCCACGGCGCCTCCGGAGGGACCTGGGCGACCATGCGCTCGAAGCGGTAGAGGCCCTGCGCGGCGTCGGCGAGCACGAGTGCGCCCGCGTTCGGGATGTAGCCCTTGTAGCGGCGCACGCGCCCGCCCAGCTCGAGCAGCTTGTCGCCCTGGTCGTTCACGCGCTGCTCGGGCACGTCCACCGAGCGGGCGGCCTCGATGATCTTCGTGCCGAGCGGGCCGAAGTACTCGCCGCCGAGGTCCACCACCGCCCCGTCGCCGACGCGCTGCCCGAGCAGCCGCCCGCCGACCCGCTGGCGCGCCTCCAGCACCACCACGCTCGCGCCCGCCGCCTCCAGCTCGCGCGCGGCGGTGAGCCCCGACAGCCCCGCCCCGACGACGACCGCGTCGACTTCCCCCGGGAGCTGCTCCGATCGGATCACGCCGATCGGCATCCTCTCACAGCCCGTGGTTCGGCCACTCGGGCTTCTCGCCGCGCTTGAAGGCGCTCGCCCCGACGGTGTGCTTGTCCCTGCGCATGAACATCGACAGAGCCATCTCGAACTCGATCCGCAGGCGCTCCTCGAGCGTGCGCCCGAGGCCGCGCATCACCGACTCCTTGTCGCTGCGGATCGCGCCCTGCGGGAGCGCCGCGATCTCGTGCGCGAGCGCCTGCGCGCGCGCGAGCGACTGCCCCCGCGGGACGACCTCGTTCACCAGGCCGATGCGCTCGGCCTCGTGCACGTCGATGCGGCGGCCCGTGATGATCAGCTCCATCGCGCGCGCGTAGCCCACCACCAGCGGGAGCCGGACCGTGAGGCCGTCGCCGCCGACGATGTTCCAGCGCCGCTCGAGCGCGCCGAACTCGGCGTTCTCGGCCCCGATGCGGATGTCGGCGAGCAGCGCCGTCTCGAGGCCGGCGGCGAACGCATAGCCGTTCACCGCGGCGATGACGGGCTTGAAGACGTCCGCGCGGCGGGTGTAGCCGCAGTCGCCGGGCGAGTTGTAGGCCTGCACCCGGAACCGGTCGAAGTCGGGCATCTCGGTCAGCTCCGACGCGTCCTGGAGGTCCCAGCCGGCGCAGAAGGTCGTCTCGCCGGCGCCGGTGATCACGAGCACGAAGGCGCTCGCGTCGTCGCGAAAGCGCTGCCATGCGTGGTGCAGCTCCTCGTTCATGCGCCGGCTGACCGCGTTGTGCTGGTCGGGCCGGTTGTAGGTGAGCGTGACGACGTGCTCGTCCTGCTCGTAGATCAGCGTGTCGTAGTCCATGGCGCGTACGGTAAGCGCCATGCGGGTGCTCCGCGGCCTCGGCGAAGTCGACCTCGAGCGCCACCGCGCGATCCACGTGGACCTGGGCACCGGGGACGGGCGGTTCGTGCTGCGCGCCGCGCGGGCCGAGCCGGACGTGCTGCACGTGGGGGTGGACGCGCTCGCCGAGCCGATGGCCGAGGCCGCCCGCCGCGCCGGCCGCAAGCCCGCCCGCGGCGGGGCCGCCAACGCCGTGTTCGTGGCGGCCGACGCGCTGCGCCCGCCGCCGGAGCTGGCCGGCCGGGCCGCGCTCGTGACCGTGAACTACCCGTGGGGGTCGCTGCTGCGGGCGGTGGCGGCGCCGGACGCGGCCGGGTTCGCGGCGGTGGTCGGGATGCTCGCGCCCGACGGGCGGATGGTGGCGCTGCTCAACGCGAGCGCGGCGGAGGACAGTGCGTACGCGGAGCGGCTGGAGCTGCCGCCGCTCGACGGCGAGCACGTGAGCGAGGCGCTCGTGCCGGGGTGGGAGGCGGCCGGCCTGGAGGTGACCGGCGCGCGGGTGCTCGGGCCGGGCGAGGAGCCGCCGCACCGCACCTCGTGGGGTCAGCGGCTGGTGCGGGGCTCCGGTCGCGCGACGCTGCTGGTGGAGGCGGTCAGGCCGAGCGCGAGCTCGTAGGCGCGGCGGTGGGGGAGGCCGGCGTCCTGCAGGGTGCGGGCCACGTCGCGGGTCGAGCCGCCGGTGGCCGCGAGTGCCTCGGCGCGCGCCAGGGCCGCGACGTCGGCGTCGCCGCCGGGCTCGCCCTCGCCGTCCGCCTCCACCGCGAGGGCCGCGCGGCGGCCGCGCGCACCCGGAAGCGCGAGCCGTTCGCCGCTGCGCCAGTACACGAACTGCTCGCGCGGGGTGCCGGGGTCGAGGGCGATGGCCGCGCGGCCGGCCCCGCGCAGCCGGCGGGCGAGGCTCTCCGCCGGCACGCCGGCGACCACCTCGGCGGCGGGGGCGAGCCCGCCGCTGGCGCGGAGGGCGTCGGCGAGGGCGAGTCCCGGGGCGGGGAGCACGGTGTGGCCGGCGTCGTGCGCGGCGCGGATGGCCGCGCGCGCGGCGGCGTCGGCGAGGTCGGCGCGGAGCGTGACCCGCCGGCCCGCGGCTAGGGCCTGGGCGACGGCGCTGAGCGCGGCCCGACCGTCCGCGACGGCCGCGGCCGCTTCACCCGCGGCCGCTTCGCCGGTCGCGGCCGGCTCCACCACCAGCACGCCCGGCCCGCGCTCGCCGGTCGGCTCCACGCTCAGCGCGATCCGCGCCCCCGGCTTCGCCAGCTCCGCCACGAAGTCGCGCGCGAGGTCGGAGGCCGCCCGGTCGGCGCCGACGATCAGCGCGTCGCGCGTGACCGCGTCCGCGCGCCGCACCACCAGCGGGTCGCCCGGCTGGAACGCCGGGTTGAGCCGCCCGCGCACCCGCTGCTCGCGCGCGTCAACCGACAGCGTCAGCTCGACCGGACCGTGCAGCCCGGCGAGCGCCCGCTCGTCGAGGCGGGCGCCCACCCCCACGACGCACGTCGCGCGCTCGGTGATCTCGGCGTCGCGCGTGAGCTCCAGCGTCTTGCGGTGCGACGCGCGGATCGCGGGGTGGCTGCGGGCGGTGCCGCTGACGGCGGCTGGCATCGGCCCAGGCTACGCGGGCACGAGCTCGAGGACCACGACCTCGGGCGGCGCGAGGAAGCGGAACGGCAGTCCTGCCTCGCCGACGCCCTGCGTCACGTACAGATGGCGGCCGTCCTCCTCGACGTGCCCGCGGGCGTAGCGCTCGCCGTGCACGCTCGGGAGCGCCGGCCGGCGCAGCAGCGGGATCCCGATCTGGCCGCCGTGCAGGTGACCGGCGACGGTGAGCGCCACGCGCTCCGGCACCTGCGGGAACACGTCCGGGTTGTGGGTGAGCAGCACGACCGGCTCGCCCGCCGGCACCGCCGCGAGCGCGCCCTCCACGTCGGCGAGCCGCAGCCGGGCGTCGCCGACTCCCGCGAGCCAGAGCGGGCCGTGCCCGGTGGCCAGCCGCACCGCCTCGTTCTCGAGCACGCGGACCCCGGCGCCGGTGAGGGCCGCCCTCACGCGCTCGCCCCCGAAGCGCCAGTCGTGGTTGCCGAGGACGGCGACGCTCCCGAGCGCGGCGCGCAGCTCGCCCAGCTCGCGCGCCACGGCCTCGGGTGCCGGCTCCTCGCCGCCGGCGATCTCGTGGTCCACGAAGTCCCCGAGCAGCAGGGCGAGGTCGGGCTCCTCGCCGTTGACGCGCTCGACCAGCCGCGCCACCGCGCGCGGGTCCACGTGCGGGCCGCCGGAGTGGAGGTCGGAGACCAGCGCGATCCGGAGCGGCGGGCGCTCGGACGGCCATCCCCGCGACGCGATTCGCACCCGCCTGACCACCAGCCGCCGCGGCTCCACGAGCAGCGCCCAGACCGCGAGTGCGGCGAGCCCGGCCAGGACGACCCCGCCGAGGACCCGAGCGCGGGCGCTCAGCTCTGCTCCGCCTCGCGCACGGCCGCGTCCAGCTTCGCCTCGGTCTGCGGTCCCCGCAGCCGCGCGACGATCCGCCCCTCGGCGTCGAGGATCACCGTCACCGGCAGGCCGACCAGGTCGTACTCGCTTCCGGCGAGCCCCTCCGGGTCGCTCAGGTTCGGGAACGTCCAGCCGTACTGCTCGACGAACCGGCGTGCACCGCGGAGGTCGTCGGTGTAGCTCACGCCGACGACGCTCACGCGGTTGCGGCTGCGCTCGTGGAAGCGCTGGAGCAGCGCCGCCTCCTTGCGGCACGGCTCGCACCAGCTCGCCCAGAAGTTCACCACCGCCGGCTTGCCGCGCAGCGACTCGACGGTGACCTTGGGCGGCACGAGCACGGCGTTCGGCAGCGGGGGGGCGAGGGGGCCCTCGTCCTCGCCGCCGCCGGTCGCGAGCTCCAGCGCGACCAGCCCGCCGATGAGCGCGACGGCGATCAGCAGCGGCAGCCGGCGCCCGCCCACGGCCTACTGCTTGGCTAGCAGGGGCACGTCGTGGACGATCTGCTCCGGCTTGAAGTTCGCGGGATACAGAGTCGTGATCTTGCCCGAGGCGCTGATGCCGTAGATCGGCGAGGAGTGCTCGATCAGCTCGGGGTTAGCGGCGGCCGGCTCGGCGACGATGCCCCACGTCTTCCACGTCCGTCCGAGCTCGCCCTCGTTCCCGACGAGGTAGCGCATCCGGTCGTTCATCCCGCGCGCGGCGAGGAACTTGTTGACGGCCTTCGGGGTGTCGCGCTCCGGGTCCGTCGACACCGCGACGATCTCGAGGTTCCTGGCCTGGGGGCCGAGCTTCGTCTGAGCGACCTTGAGGTTGCTCACGATCAGCGGGCAGACGTCCGGGCAGTTCACGTAGAGCCAGGTGACGAGCACCACCTTCCCGCGGTGCTCGGAGATGTCGAACGTCGCGCCGGTCGAGTCCTCCAGGGTGAGCGCGGGGGCGTCCTTGGGCGGGTTCGCGACCGCTCCGTCGTAGTCCGGCATCGACCCGGGGTCGCCCTCGGACGCGGGCGCGCCGGCCGAGGTCTTCTGCTTGTCCGCCTTGCCGTCGGAGTCGTCGCCGTCGCACGCGACGGCCGTGGCCGCGAGGAGGACGGCCAGCACGAGCGCGATCGGAAGGTGGACCCTGGGTCGCACGGCGCGGAGCCTATGACAAGGCGATAAACGGCCGGTGAAGCGGAGGGCGCGTCAGCGCCACCCGGTTCGCGCCCGCGGCGCGTCGGCGCAGCACGGTTCGCGCCGCCGGCGCGTCAGCGCAGCACGGCCTCGCGCCGCCGGCGGCGCAGGAGGCGCCCGCCGAGCCAGCCGAGTCCGCCGACGATCGCGAGCGGGATCAGCACGCCCAGCGCGCGGAGCGCGAGTCCGAGCGAGCCCTCGAGCAGCCCGAGCGCGTCGTCGAAGGCGTCGCGCGTGCCGCCGCCGGTCCCCCCGCCGTCGCCGCCGGTCCCCTCGAGCTCGACCGCCACCGCCGCGTAGTCCGTGCGCTCGCGCACGGCGCCGAGCTCGCGCCGCAGCCGCTCGATCCGCAGGGAGACCGCGTCGAGGCGCACGCGGACCTGCTCGGCCTGGCGATCGGTCTGCGCGCGGGCGAGCCGGCGCAGGAGGCTGCGCCGCTCGGCGCGCGCGGCCTCGAGGCGGTCGCGGGCGGACACGAAGGCGGGCGTGACGTCGCGGCCGGCCTGCCGCCGCGCGCGCACGTGGCCCAGCCTCGAGAGGTCACGCAGCGCGGCCTGGAGCGAGTCGGCCGGGACGCGCAGGTCGAAGCTGCCGCCGCGCTCGGAGTCCTCGCCCGACGCCACCGAGGAGCGCAGCACGAACCCGCGGTGGCGGTCGGTCACGCGGACGATCGAGTCGGCCACGTCGTCGAGCTCGCCGTCCGGCGCCGCCAGCGTCAGCTCGGCGGAGCGCTCGATGCGCCGCTCGCGCTCGCCGGGCGCCACGCGCGCTCGCCCCGCGCCCCCCGAGGACTCCGCCTGGTCGGTCGCGGGGGGCACGGTCTCCGGCACCGCGACCGACGGCTGCTCGACCACGGCGACGTCGCCGGGGCCGGGCTCCTCGCTCGAGCTGGAGAGCGCGACCCCGATCACGACCAGCAGGGTGGCCGCCGCGCCCGCCAGCGCGAGGGCGCGCCCGCGCGGGGGCGAGGGCAGCGACGCCGGCAGCCGCGCGCGCCGGCGCGGAAACCCGGCGGTGACGCGCGCGTCCAGCTCCCGCGCGTACTCGTCGCGGGGCAGCTCCGACTCCGCCTCGATCGCCAGGGCGAGGTCCTGGAGCTCCCGCGCGCGCGGGTCCGCCGCGGTCACGCGGCCGGTGGCGAGCGCGTCGTCCACGGCCGCCAGCGCCGCGTCCCGCTCGAGTCCGTTCTCAGTCATCGCAGGCCCTCCGCAGCTTCTCGATGGTCCGGTGCAGCTTCGTCCCGGCGTTCGACTCGGACACCCCGAGCACGTGCGCGATCTCCGCGTTGGTCAGCCCGCCGGCGAACTTCAGGGCGACGAGGTCGCGCTCGCGCGGGTCGAGCGAGGCGAGCGCCGCCCGCACGGTCTCGCGCCGCAGGAGGCCCTCGGCCTGGTCGTCGGCCACCGCCGCGGCGGGCCGATCCGCTTCGAGCCGCGCCCCCCGCCGGCGCCGGCGCAGCTCGTCGAGCGCCGCGTTGCGGGCGATCCCGAACAGCCAGGCGTCGACCGGGCCGCGCGCCGGGCGGTAGCTGCCCCGGCGCCGGTAGGCGCGCTCGAACGCCTGGGCGGTGACCTCCTCCGCGGCCGAGCGGTCGTGCAGCAGCGAGGCCACGTAGGCGTAGACGCGCGGGAGCGTGCGCCTGTACAGCTCCTCGAAGCTCTCCGCCGTCGCGGCGGCGGAGCCGTCCGGTGCGCTCTCGGTGGCCACGCTCACATCGGTATTACGGCGCAAGCCGGCTTTCATCACGCCGGGCGGGCCTAAGCGCGAGGAATCCGGGTACAGGCCGCTCGATGAGCGAGGAGGTCAAGGAGCGGTTCGCCGCGGCGCCGGAGGTCCCGGGCCACGCACGGGCGCTGGTGCGCCGGCTCGGCCTGGACGAGGACACCCGGAGCACGGTCGAGCTGATCGTCTCGGAGCTGGTCACCAACGCGGTGGTACACGGCGACGGCGGCCGCGGCGCGCCCCTGCTCGTGACGCTCAGGCGCGACGGCGCCTGCGTGCACGGCAAGGTGTGCAGCCAGGGCGAGAACTTCGAGTGGACGAGTGAGGAGAAGGACATCTACGAGCCGGGGGGCCTCGGGCTCCATCTCGTGGACACCATCGCTCGCGACTGGGGCATCGAGCAGAACGGCTGCTCGTGCGTCTGGTTCGAGTGCCCGGACTGCGACGCCTGACGGCGGCGCAGGCCCGCGGATACCGTTCGATCCGTGGCCGAGAAGCTCGCCGACTACAAGCGCAAGCGCGACTTCGGCAAGACGAAGGAGCCGGCCGGCGGGAGGCGCCCGAAGGCGGGGGAGCAGCCGCGCTTCGTCGTCCAGGAGCACCACGCCCGCCGCCTCCACTGGGACCTGAGGCTCGAGCGCGACGGGGTCCTCGCGTCGTGGGCGATCCCCAACGGGATCCCGCAGGACCCGAAGGAGAACCGCAAGGCGGTCCACACCGAGGACCACCCGATCGAGTACATCGACTTCGAGGGGGACATCCCCAAGGGCGAGTACGGCGCCGGCTCGATGAAGGTCTGGGACACCGGCACCTACGACTGCGAGAAGTTTCGCGACGACGAGGTGATCGTCACCTTCCACGGCGAGCGGCTGACCGGCAAGTACGTGCTGTTCCGCGCGGGGAAGGACGAGAAGGACTGGATGATCCACCGCATGGACCCGCCGGTCGACCCCGACCGCGAGCCCATGCCCGAGCGTCTCGTCCCGATGCTGGCCTCCGCCGGCAAGCTGCCGGCCGACGAGGAGCGCTGGTCGTTCGAGATCAAGTGGGACGGCGTGCGCGCGCTGGTGTACTCGCAGCCGGGCCGCTTCCGGATCGAGGGCCGTCGCCTCACCGACATGACCGACCGCTATCCCGAGCTGCGGCCGCTGAACCGCCAGCTCGGCTCGCGCGACGCCGTCCTCGACGGCGAGATCGTCGCGTTCGACGAGAGCGGCAAGCCCAGCTTCGAGCGCCTCCAGCACCGCATGCACCTGACCGGCGAGAGCCGCGTGAAGCGGCGCGCGAAGGAGATCCCCGTGGTGCTGGCGATCTTCGACCTGCTCTATCTCGACGGGCACAGCCTGATGGGCCTGCCCTACGAGGAGCGCCGCGCCCGCCTCGACGAGCTCGGGCTCGAGGGTCCCAACTGGCGGACGCCGGCCGCGCACCCGGGGGAGGGGAGGGCGCTCAGGGACGCGACCGAGCAGCAGGGGCTCGAGGGGATCGTGGCCAAGCGCCTCGACAGCGCCTACGAGCCCGGGCGGCGCTCCACGAGCTGGATCAAGGTCAAGAACAAGCGCCGCCAGGAGCTCGTGATCGGCGGCTGGCTGCCGGGGGAGGGCAAGCGCCAGGACACGATCGGCGCCCTGCTGGTCGGGTTCCACACGCCGGACGGGCGCTTCCGCTTCGGCGGGCGCGTGGGGACGGGCTTCACGCAGAAGTCGCTGCGCGACCTCGAGCGGCGGCTGACCCCGCTCAAGCGCGCGCGGAGCCCGTTCGAGGGAACGCCCAAGCCGCCGCGCGGCGCGGTCTACGTCGAGCCGGAGCTCGTCTGCGAGGTCGAGTACACCGAGTGGACCACGGAGATGGTCCTGCGCCACCCGGCCTACAAGGGGCTGTGCGCGCGGATGGACGCGGCCGACGTGGTGCTCGGCGAGGCCGAGGTGGAGGAGGACGTGCCGGAGGCCGCGGACCGGGGCGTGCTCGGGCCGCTGCGCAAGCTCCAGGGGAACGCCGTGGAGGCGACGGTCGACGGCCGCAAGCTGCGGCTCTCGAACCTCGACAAGGTCCTCTACCCGCAGCCGGGCTTCACCAAGGGCCAGGTGATCGACTACTACGCGCGCGTCGCGCCGGCGCTGCTGCCGCACCTGAGCGGCCGCCCGCTCACGCTCAAGCGCTACCCGAACGGCGTCGAGGGCGAGTACTTCTACGAGAAGCAGTGCCCCTCGCACCGCCCCGACTGGGTCGCGACGGCGTCGATCTGGAGCCGCCACAACAAGCACAACATCGACTTCTGCCTGGCGAACGACCTGCCCACGCTCGTGTGGGCGGCCAACCTCGCCGACCTCGAGCTGCACACGTCGCTGTCGATGGCCGCCGACGTCGGGCGCCCGACGATGATGGTCTTCGACCTCGACCCGGGCGAGCCGGCGGACATCGTCGACTGCTGCCGCGTCGGCATATGGGTGCGCGACCTGTTCGAGGGGCTCGGCATGCAGAGCTTCCCGAAGACCTCGGGCTCCAAGGGGCTCCAGGTCTACGTGCCGCTGAACGTGGAGACGAGCTACGACGAGACGAAGCCGTTCTCGCGGGCGGTGGCCGAGCTGCTGGAGAAGCAGCACCCCGACCACGTGGTCTCGCGCATGACGAAGAGCCTGCGGCCCGGGAAGGTGCTGGTCGACTGGAGCCAGAACGACGAGCACAAGACGACGGTGAACGTCTACTCGCTGCGCGCGAGGGAGCGGCCGACGGTCTCCACGCCGGTGAGCTGGGACGAGGTCGAGGCCTGCCTGCGCAAGAAGCGCGCCGACGTGCTTACGTTCGACTCCGACCAGGTGCTCGCCCGCGTGGAGGAGCTGGGCGACCTGTTCGCGCCGGTGCTGACGCTGAAGCAGGAGCTGCCGTCTTTTTGAGGGGATTTCGCCGCAGGCCAAGGATGGATGGGCGTAGCTGGAGCCGCCGGCTCGTGGACGAGGAGTCGCGCGAGTTCGTGGAGGGCGAGCTCGAGGAGACGCGCGAGCTGTACCGGACCTCGAGCGGGGAGTTCCTGCTCGAGGCGCTCACGCGCGACGTCTTCGCGAGCGCCTCGACGACCGACGTCCGCTGGCTGCGCGGTCGCGGGATCGACGGCGAGCGCTTCTACCGCGACGAGCTGGCGCCGAGCTGGGAGGGCCTCGGCCGCGAGGAGCGGGCGCGGCGGATCGAGCGGTTCATCGACCTCTCGAACCAGCTCGGGTCGCTGAGCGCGAACGGGTCGGAGCCGGCTGCGGAGGTGCGCGACCTGATCGCGACGGTGCACCTCAAGGTGATCCTCCTGAGCTGGGCGTTCGATCGAACGCACGGCTTCGTGGACCGCATCTTCAACGGGCCGCTCCAGTACCGCCGGCACCTCCGCTCGGCCGTTTAACCTTCCGGACATGGCGTACCCCCGTCCCGGCGGTGCCGATGCGCCCGCGGTCGAGGCGCAGCAGGCGGCCGACGCGCGTCTCGAGCACATCGGCGCGATCACGGAGGCCGCGCTCGCGCACCTCGACCTCAACGACCTGCTCGACGAGCTGCTGACTCGCGTGCGCGCGATCCTCGGCGCGGACACAGCCGCCGTCCTGCTGCTCGACGAGGACGCGAACGAGCTCGTCGCGCGGGCCGCGAAGGGGCTGGAGGAGGAGGTCGAGCAGGGCGCGCGGGTGCCGGTCGGGCGCGGCTTCGCCGGGCGGATCGCCGCCGAGGTCCGGCCGATCTTCCTGCCGGAGGTCACCTCGAGGAACGTCGTCAACCCGATCCTGCTCCAGAAGGGCGTCAAGTCGCTGCTGGGGGCGCCGCTGATCGTCGAGGGCGACGTGATCGGGGTGCTCCACGTGGGCACGCTGAGTCCGCACGAGTTCAGCGAGGACGACGTGGAGCTGCTCCAGCTCGCGGCGGACCGGATCGCGCTGGCGGTCGACCACGCGCGCCTGTACGAGGCCGAGCGCGAGGCGCGCCGGACGGCCGAGCGGCAGGCGCAGGAGCTGATGCAGCTCCAGGCGATCACCGACGTCGCGCTCGGGCGGCTCTCGCTGGACGAGGAGGTGCTCGGGGCGATGCTCGAGCGCGTCCGGGAGGTGCTGGGGGTCGACACCGCCGCGATCCTGCTGCTCACCGCCGAGGGCGACGAGCTGGTGGCGCGGGCCGCCCGCGGGCTCGAGGAGGAGGTCGAGCGAAACCTGCGCATTCCGATCGGGCGCGGGTTCGCCGGCCGGATCGCGAGCCAGCGCGAGCCCATCCTGCTCGAGGACGTGGACCACGCCGACGTGCTCAACCCGCTGCTGCGCGAGAAGGGCATCAAGACGCTGCTGGGCGCGCCGCTGATCGTCGAGGACCGGGTCATCGGGGTCCTCCACGTGGGGTCGTTCGAGCCGCGCTCGTTCACCGCGGTCGAGACGGGGCTGCTCGAGCGCGCGGCGGACCGGATCGCGCTGGCCGTCGACCGGGCCCGCCAGCACACCGTCGCCGACCTGCTCCAGCGCACGCTGCTGCCTCCCCGGCTGCCGGAGGTGCCGGCGCTCGACCTCGCCGCGCGCTACCTGCCCGCCGCCGACGACACGCACGTGGGCGGGGACTGGTACGACGTGGTGCTGCTGCCGCACGGCCGGGTCGGGCTGGCGATCGGCGACGTGGTGAGCCGCGGGGTCCGCGCGGCCGCCGTCATGGGGCAGATGCGGATCGCGCTGCGCGCCTACGCGCTCGACGGCGACGGCCCGGGGCCGGTGCTGGACCGGCTCGACCGGCTCGTGCGCGGGCTGGGCGAGCGCGAGATGGCCACGGTCGCCTACCTGGTGCTCGACCCCGCCGCCTCGACCCTAACGATCGCGTCCGCCGGCCACCTTCCGCCGCTCTTGATCGAAGCGGCGGGCGGGGCGCGCCTGCTCGACCCGATGCCGTCGCGCCCGATCGGCGTCGCCGCCGCGCGGCGCTACGAGGAGGCGACCGTGGAGATCGCCCGTGGGGACACGCTGGTGCTCTACACCGACGGGCTGGTGGAGCGGCGCGGCGTGTCGATCGAGGACGGGCTCCAGGAGCTCGCGAGCTCGGCCGCGGTCGCGCCCGGCGGGAGCGCCGAGGAGGTCTGTGACCGGCTCGTCGCGCTCGCGGAGGCCGACCCCACCGCCGACGACATCGCGGTGCTGGCGGTCCGGCTGCCGCCGGAGCTCCCCGAGCGGCTCGAGCTCGACCTGGCGGCGGAGCCGGGGTCCCTCGCCGTGATGAGACGCGCGCTGCAGGATTGGCTGCCGCGCGTCGGCCTCGACGAGCGCACCGCCTACGACGTACTAGTGGCCGTGGGCGAGGCGGCGGCGAATGCGATCGAGCACGCGTACGGCCCGAGCGCCGCGCGCTTCGCGCTCGCGGCGGCCATCGAAAGCGGCGAGCTGGCGATAACCGTTCGCGACGAGGGAAGCTGGCGGCCCCCACGCGGCTCGCATCGCGGCCGCGGCATCGCCATGATGCGAGATCTCATGGACCACGTGCAGGTGGACAGCCACGAAGGCGGAACCGTTGTGAGCATGCGACGGCGACTGGAGCGACCGGTTTGATCGCGGGCTCGACCCCTCCGCACATAACGGTCGACGACCGCGTGGTGATCGCGGCCCTGCCGGAGGAGATCGACCTGGCCAACGCGCGCGGGATCGCGTCGATGGTCAGCGCGGCCGTGCCGAACGAGGCGGTGGGGCTCGTGCTCGACCTCTCCGGCACGACCTACCTCGACAGCTCCGGCGTGCACCTCGTCTTCGACCTGGCCGACCGCCTCCAGGCGCGCCAGCAGACGCTGGTCCTCGCCGTGCCGGAGCTCTCGAACGTCCGCCGCGTGCTCGAGCTGGTGGACGTGACCGTGGTGGCGCCGATGGAGAGCGACCTGGCCGCCGCGAAGGCACGCGCGCGCGCCTGACCGCGCAACCCGCTGCCCGCTGGCGCGTTGGAGCTGGTGTGCGCCGCGTGCTTCCCGCCCTCGCCCTCGCCCTCGTGTCGCTGGGCACCGCACCGGCGCAGGCGCGCGAGGTCGGCGGATGCCGGGTTCCCGGCTCGGCCACCGTCCACGCCGTGGGGGGGAGGCTCGTCGTCTGGTCGGTGCGCCGCCTCGACCGCTGGGACGACTACGAGACCCGCGTCGTCGCCTGCCGGCGCAGCTCCGGGACCCGGGTCGTCGTCTCGGAGACGCTGGAGAGCTACGACTTCGCCGAGGTGCCCTACGCGGTCACGGTGGCGGGCGACTACGTCGCGTACGCGGAGTCGCACAGCGGCCGCAGCTTCGGGCTGAACGTGAACGTCTTCGACGCCCGCCGCCGCGAGTACGTCCGCGAGGAGGTCGTGGCCTGGCACCCGACGCTCGGGGGCGAGCTCGCGCGGATCGAGTCGCTGGTCGCGTCGCGGTCCGGCGCGGTCGCGTTCGCGATCCGGCACCGGCTCGACCGCGACCACGCGGACCGGCCGCGCGAGCGCCTCGGGATCAGGGCCCTCGACCGGGACGGGCGGCGGCTGCTCGACAAGGGCGAGGGGATCGACCCCGCGTCGCTGCGGATCGCGGCCGGGGAGGTCCGCTGGACGAACGCCGGCGAGCCGCGTTCGGCGCCGCTTCGGTAGCGCCGGGAGGAACTGCCGCGCGCCGGGCGAATCCCCCCGGCGTGAGCCGCACCGGCACCCAGGCACTGACCCTCTCCGCCGAGATCCGCCAGCGGTTCGAGGAGTTCTCGAGGTCGCAGAAGGACGTCGGCCAGTACATCGTCGACCACCTCGACGAGGCCGCGTTCCACACGGCCGAGGAGCTCGCGCGGCGCGCGAACACCTCCAGCTCGACCGTCGTCCGGTTCGCCCAGGCGCTCGGCTTCGAGGGCTTCCCGGAGCTCCAGGCCGCGGCGCGCGAGGAGTACCGCCGCGCGCGTGACAGCGGCGCGCCCGCCGGCGACTCGCTCGAGACCCCGCCGCTCTTCCCGATCGACCAGACCGAGCTCGAGGCCGCCCTGGCGGCCGATCACGTGAACGTGGCCGAGACCGCGCGCAAGCTCGACCGCGACGAGGTGGCCGCGGCGGTCGAGCGCATCTCGCGCTCCGAGCACACGCTCCTGTGCGGCACCGACCAGATGGCCTTCTTCGCCAGCTACCTGCGCCACCTGCTGATGCTGCTCGACCTCCGCTGCGAGGTCGTGGCCAGCCCGAGCCAGGAGGGTCTCGCGCGGCTCGGCCGGATCGACGACCGCACGCTCGTGATCGGGTTCAGCGCCGGCCGCCCGCACCCGCTCGTCGTGCGCGCGATGAAGCTGGCCCGCCACCGTCGCGCCGGCACGATCGCGATCGCCGACGCCACGCTGTCGGAGGTCGCCAAGCTCGCCGACCAGCGCCTCTACTACTCCTCGAACAGCCCGGCGTTCGTGCGCTCCCACTCTGCGCTGCTCGGCGTGATCCAAGCTCTGGCCTACGGCGTGTACGCGATGGACGAGCCCGCCTACGCCGACCGCATCAAGGCCTTCCGGCTCAAGTAGGGACTTCGGTCGAGGGCGCGTAGGCGGCGGCCCGCGGGGGAGAATTCCGCCGCATGCTCGCCCTGAAGGACCTCTCGCGGCGCTA
>DASVWC010000070.1:0-62248 GCA_036389835.1 Thermoleophilaceae bacterium
CGCCCGGCGGGTCCGAGCTTGGCCCTAGGGTGCAGGTTCATCCGGGTCCTCCTTGAGGTGTGAGTTCGCAGACCCACAGCCTCGGGACGGGCCCGGATGTCCTTTCAGGCGTTCACAACGTGTGTGGGTGGCTCAGCTAGCCGTGCCTGAGCGGCGGCCTACTCGATCGCGGTCGCGACCCAGCTCCCGTCCTCGGAGCGCTCGAACGTCGTGGTCGACTGGTCGGTCACCATCGTCGCCGTGTCGCCCTCGACCTCGATGCTCTTGATGTTGTCGGGCTTGCCGTCGTCCTGCTCCTCGGCCTGCGTCGGGCAGTCGTCGCCGCCGAGCTGCTCGAGGAGGTCCTCGCTGAGGTGCTCGCACACCGACGCCGGATTCGCGTCGCTCTCGGCGACGATCTGGCGGATCGACCCCTCGTCGGTCGCGGCCTGCTGGTCGACGAACTCGCTCTCGTCGTTGTCGCCGATCTTCATCTCGACGGTCTGCTTGTTGTTCTCGTTGCCGGCGTAGGTGATCTCGCACTCGTAGGTCTTGCCCTTGTCGGCGTCCGAGACCTCCTCGGGGCACTCGACGGCGGTCTCGACGCCGTCCTGCGAGGCGAGCTTCTGGATGTCCTTCTCGACGTTCTTGGTGTCGAGCGTCTTGCCGCCGCACGCGGCGAGCGCGACCGCGACCAGCAGCAGTAGTGGGGTTGCGCGCTTCATCGGGAGTTCTCCGTTTCCTGGGTGAGCGGTCGAATCCGGGTGGTCGCGGAGACATTCGCGACCGGTTGCCGGATTCCCACCCAACCTTCGGCCCGCACGCGCGTTATGGGTCATATGAGGATCAAAACCGTCACCGCCCTCGGCGCGCTCGCGAGCCTGGCGCTCGCCGCCGCCGCCACCGCCGACCACAAGCCCGGCCACAACCCACCGGGCACGACCGACGTGACCATCAGCGCCACCGGGCCGGTCGTCTGGGGCCGCTCGACGGTGATCACCGGCGCCGTCCGGGGAGCCGGGGCCGGCGTCCTCGTGGACCTCCAGAGCGATCCGTTTCCCTACTCGGACTCGGAGTTCGCCAAGCAGGCGACGGTGCCGACCGACGCCAAGGGCAACTACCGCTTCACCGCACTGCCGAAGCTCAACACCCGCTACCGGGCCGTCGCGCAGACGAGCCCTCCCGTCACCAGCGCCGCCGCCACCGTGCCGGTCCAGATCCGGGTCAAGGTCGCGGTCAGCGACTCCACGCCGAGGCGCGGGACGCTCGTGACCTTCTCCGGAACCGCATGCCCGCAGCACGACGGCAACCTCGTCTACGTCCAGCGGCGCACGAGCACGGGTGGGTTCGGCACGGTCGGCCGGACCACGCTGAAGGACGCCGGCGACACGTGCTCGAAGTACTCGCGCCGGATCCGGGTCTACAGCGACGGGGTCTACCGGGTGAAGGTCAGCTCCGCCGCCGACGGCGACCACGTGACCGGCGTGAGCCGCCAGGTCGGCCTGGACGCCCACCGGTAGGAGCGCCCGAGCGGCCGGGGCATCGCTGCACCGCAGCACCGTGCTCTGAGAACATCCGGCGCCGATGACGCGCTTCGCAGCCGACCGATCGCTCGGCGCCGCCCCGGCCACGGCGCTCGACTACCGCGAGCTCGCGCGGCGCCGGCTGCCCCGCCAGATCTTCGACTACATCGACGGCGGCGCCTACGAGGAGACGACGATGCGCGCGAACGTCGCCGACCTCGAGCGCGTCCTGCTGCGCCAGGTGGTGATGCGCGACGTCAGCGTGCGCGAACCCTCGGTCGAGGTGCTCGGGCAGCGGCTGGCATTCCCGGTGGCGCTCGCGCCGGTCGGGCTGGCGGGCATGTACGCGGCGCGCGCCGAGGTGCAGGCCGCGCGCGCGGCGGAGGCCGCCGGCGTGCCGTTCGTCGAGTCCACGGTGTCGATCTGCGGCATCGAGGAGGTGGCGGGCGCCACGAGCACCCCGCCGTGGTTCCAGCTCTACGTGATGCGCGACCGCGACTACGCGCAGGACCTGATGGCGCGCGCCCGCGCGGTCGGCTCGCCCGTGCTGATGCTCACCGTGGACCTGGCCGTGATCGGCGCGCGTCACCGCGACACCCGCAACGCGATGACCGGTGAGCCGAGTGTGCTGGGGAAGGCGCGCCGCGCGCTCGACCTCGTCTCGCACCCGGGCTGGATCCGGAACGTCGCACTGGGCGGGCGGCCGCTCACCTTCGGCAACCTCGAGAAGGCCGTGCCCGGCGCCAGCTCGCCGACCGACTTCCGCGACTGGGTGGACGCGCAGTTCGACCCGAGCGTCACCTGGGACGACATCGCCTGGGTCCGCGAGAACTGGGACGGCCGCCTCGTGGTGAAGGGCGTGCTCGACCCGGAGGACGCGCGCCGGGCCGCGGACGCCGGCGTCGACGGCGTCGTGGTGTCCAATCACGGCGGCCGCCAGCTCGACTCCGTCCCCTCGACGGCGCGTGCGCTCCCCGACGTCGTGGACGCGGTCGGCGACGAGGTGGAGGTGCTCGCCGACGGTGGCGTCCGCACCGGCCTCGACGTCGCGAAGATGGTCGCGATGGGGGCGCGCGCGGTCCTGATCGGGCGCCCCTGGGCCTGGGCGGTGGCCGCGCGCGGCGAGGCGGGCGTCCGCCACGTGCTCGAGGTGATGAGGGCGGACCTCGACACCGCGCTCGGCCTGACCGGCCAGACCTCGGTCGCGGACCTGGACCGCTCGGCGCTCTACGACGGCGGCGCGCGCGTCAGCCCGCCGCCCGCCTAGCGTGCGAGACTGCCGCTGATCGTGGCCACCGGCGCCGAGGCACTGCTGCGCACTCTCGTCGACTCCGGCGTGAACACGTGCTTCACGAACCCGGGCACGTCGGAGATGCACTTCGTCGCCGCACTCGACTCCGTTCCCGAGATGCGAGCGGTGCTGGCGCTGTTCGAGGGCGTGGCGACCGGTGCCGCCGACGGCTACGCGCGCATGTCGGGGCGACCCGGGGCCACGCTGCTCCACCTCGGCTCGGGGCTAGGCAACGGCATCGCGAACCTGCACAACGCCCGCAAGGGCAAGAGCCCGATCGTGAACATCGTCGGCGATCACGCGACCTACCACACGAAGTACGACGCGCAGCTCCAGTCCGACATCGAGACGGCGGCGCGCAACGTCTCGAGCTGGGTGCGCACGTCGCAGAGCACGCCGGAGCTGGCGCGCGACGCGGCCGAGGCGATCGCGGTCGCGCAGGGCCCGCCGGCCCAGGTCGCCACGCTGATCCTGCCCGCCGACGTCTCGTGGTCGGACGGCGGCGAGCCGGCTCCTCCACCGCAGCTCGCGGCGCCGCCGGTCGCGGCGGGCGACGTCGTCGACGCCGTCGCGGGCGCGCTGCGCGGCCGCGGCGAGACCGCGATCCTGCTCGGCGGGCGCGCCCTGCGCGAGCCGGGCCTGGCGGCGGCGAGCCGGATCGCGGCCGCCACCGGCGCGAAGCTGCTCGCCGAGGTCTTCCCGACCCGGCTCGAGCGCGGCGCCGGCCTGCCGCCGATCGAGCGCGTCGCCTACCTCGCCGAGCTGGCGTCGGTGCAGCTCGCGGGCCTGCGGAACCTGATCCTCGTGGATGCGAAGGCGCCGGTCTCGTTCTTCGCCTATCCCGGCAAGCCGAGCTACCTCGTGCCCGACGGCTGCGAGGTGCACGAGCTGGCGGCGCCGAGCGACGACGCCGTCGGGAGCCTGGAGGCGCTGGCGGACGCGCTCGGCGCAGCGGGCGAGCCCGCCCGGCAGGCGCCGTCGCGAGCCGCGCGGCCGAAGGGCGTGCTCGACGCCGACAAGGTCTGCCAGGCGATCGGCGCCGTGCTGCCGGAGGGAGCGATCGTCTCCGACGAGGCGCAGACGTCGGGCGTCACGCTCGCCGCGCACACCGCCGGCGCACCTCGCCACGACGTGCTCACCCTCACCGGCGGTGCGATCGGTCAGGGGCTGCCGGTGGCCGTCGGCGCGGCGGTCGCCTGCCCCGACCGCCCCGTGATCGCGCTCGACGGCGAGGGCTCGGCGATGTACACGATCCAGTCGCTCTGGACGATGGCGCGCGAGGAGCTCGACGTGACCGTCGTGATCTTCAACAACCGCTCCTACGCGATCCTCAACATCGAGCTCGAGCGCGTCGGCGCCGAGCGGCCCGGCCCGCGCGCGAAGGAGCAGCTCGACCTCGCCGGGCCGGACCTCGACTTCGTGAAGATCGCGGCCGGACTGGGCGTGCCCGCCGTGCGCTCCGACACCGCCGAGGACCTCGTCGCCCAGCTCGAGCGCGCGATCGCCGAGCCGGGTCCGCACCTGATCGAGGTCGTCGTCCCGAGCGTCTACAGCGGGCTGAGGCTGCGGGCGATGCCGCACGCGCTGAACGCGCTCGGCAAGCTGCCGCGGCCGATCGCGAAGGCCGCCAAGGCGCGCTTCTACCCGTAGGGCCGGGCCGCGACGCCAGGCGCGCGGCTAGTACATCCGTCCAGGGCGCTCAACCCGCGGCGACGCCGGGCGTTCGCATGGGTGAGGCCAGCTCATGTCCACCTCCCCCCTTCCGGTCGCCGTCCTGCTCGTGTGGCTACTCGCCGTCACCGGCGTCCTGCGGGCGATGGCGATCGCGCGGCGCGCCGACGAGCTGGCCGACCGGCACTGGGAGCAGCTCAGCCGGATGCGCAGCGAGAGCGGCATCGCGTTCTTCCCGACGGTCGACGCCCGTCTCGAGCTCGAGCTGGCGATCTCCGACCTCGTCGCCCTCGAGCGCTCCGTCCCGCGCCGGCGCAGGTCGCGGAGGGCATCCGCGCGCTGGCAGGTCGCGGGGACCTGAGCCGCTCGTGCCGGCTACGCGGGCGCGGGCGCGGGCGCTGGAGCTACGGGCCGCGCGCCGAGTAGCGGCGTCCTCGCGCCACCTCCGCCCGTGCGCCTAGGGTCGCGCCGGTGGACAGCTTCGTCTACGTCTCGCTGGGCCTGATCGCACTGGGCGCGCTCTTCCTCCTGCGGACGATCGCGTTCCTGCGCGGGGCGGTGGCCGCCGAGGGGACCGATCGTCGGCATCACGCGCTCGTCCGGGCAGCACGGCCCGACCCTCAGCCCGATCGTCGAGTACGTGCGGCCCGGCGGCAGCAGTTCACCGAGGACGGGTCGAGCAGTTGCGCCGGCGTCGAGGTCGGCGAGACGGTGCGCGTCAAGTTCGACCCCGAGCGGCCCGAGCGGGCCCGCATCGACAAGCCTTTCAGGCTGTGGGGCGTGCCCGTGTTCTTCTTCATGATGGGCGCGCTCTTCCTCCTCGCGTCGCTCGCGTAGCGCGCGACCTACAGCAGCTCGGCCAGTCGCTCGGCCGCGCGCCGGGCGCCGTCGGTCTCGACCGGCCGGTAGTCGACCGGGCGGCCGAGCTCCTCGGCGATCGCGCCCGCGATCGCGTCGGGGTCGGCGGCGTCGAAGTCCATCCGCCGGCCCGCGCCGTAGCGGTCGAGCCGGTGCGCGACGTGCATGTTCTGCTCGAAGTGGTGGCGCAGCGGGAAGTAGAGGAACGGCCGCCGGCTCGCGGTCAGCTCCATCGCGGTCGTCAGCCCTCCCTGCACCACCGCCAGGTCGCACGCGGCGAGGTGGCGGTAGAGGTTGTGTACGTACGCCACCACCTCGAGCCCGTCGTGGCGCGGCAGCGAGTCGGGGTCGATGCGCGGCCCGGCGACGACGATCATCCGCAGCGCCGGCGCCAGCCGCTTGGCCTCCTCGAACGAGGCGATCACCCGGCGCAGCAGGTGGCCGCCGACCCCCGAGCCGCCCACGCTCACGATGCACACCTGCTCGTCGGGGCGGTAGCCGAGCTCGCGGCGGAGCTCGTCGCGGTCGCCGAGCCGGCGCGGGTCGAAGCCCGTCACGTAGCCGGAGAACTCGAAGTTGCGCTCGGTCCAGTCGCGGATCGTCGGGAGCTGCGGCCCGAGCCGCTCGTCGACGATGTCGTCGGGGTTGCCGACGAAGATCGCCCGGTCGCGCAGCTCGGGGTGCGCGGCGACGTGCTCCACCATCTCGGCGTTGTAGTCGGCGGTCAGGTGGGCCTCGTGCGAGCCGCCGTCGGGCATCGGAAGCCAGCCGACGAAGTCGGTCAGCCACGCGTAGCGCGCGCGCTTCTCGCCCGGGTTCTCGTGCAGGTAGTAGTCGAGCTCCCAGGCCTCGTCCCCGATCCAGAGGTCGTAGCGCTCCTCGCGCACGAGGTCGTGGAAGACCATGAAGTTGTTGATCAGGATCTCGTCCATGCGCCGCCACGCCTGGAAGCAGTGCAGGTCGTGCTCGGCCGACTCGGACTCGATGTGCTTCGACTCGTTGGCGAGGTGCGCGCTGCCGGGGTGGATCCGCTCGCCCTCGGCCTCGAGCACGCGCGTGACCGGGTCCTGGGCGAGCCAGTCGATCTCGAGCCCGTCCACGAGCTCGCGCAGCTCGCGCGCGATCGCCACGTCGCGCTGGGCGTGGCCGAGTCCGATCGGCGACGAGACGTAGAGCGCGCGCCTGCGGCCGTCCGGGCGGTGGACGGTGGGGTCGCGCAACGGCGCGCCCGCCACGAACTCGCGCACGGCGAGATTGACCCGCACCGGCTTGCGTGCGTGGGGCACGTGCCCGGCCCCCTCGATCGTCTCGAGCCGGCCGCCGGTCACGCCCGCGAGCGCCTTCCCGTCCGCGTAGGGAATGACGCGGTCCTTGGTGCCGTGGATCACGAGCACGGGGCAGCGCACCCGCTCGGCGAGTGCGATCTGGTCGCGGCGCGTGGCCGGCGCCGCGAGCGGGCCCGCCTTGCTCGCCGCCACGGACACGCCGTCGGTGTCGTGCCCCCACGCGACCGTGTCCTCGATCTGCTTCGTGGAGTGCGGGTCGGAGAGCATCTGCTCCGCCCACCACTGGATGAAGTCGGCGTAGCCGCCGTGAGTCCAGTAGTGGGGGTTGAACTTGAACCGGCCGCGCGTGGTCGGCGGGCGCCTCCCCAGGAGCGCCTCCGCGCGCGGGTGGAACACCAGCCGCTGGAAGAGCGAGCGCCGGCTGACCGGGAAGAACGGCCCGATCAGCGCCAGTCCAGCCACGCGCTCGGGGTGGTCGGCGGCGAGCAACAGCGCCCGCTGCGCGGCGCGCGAGTGCCCCACGCAGACGGCGCGCTCCGCGCCGCAGGCGTCCATCACGTCGAGGGCGTCCTGTGCGAACTCGCGCTCGGCGTACGCGCTCGGGTCCGCCGGCCGGTCCGAGCGGCCGTTGCCGCGCGGGTCGAAGCAGAGGACGTGGAAGTGGCGCGCGAAGTACGGGATCTGGGCCTTCCAGCTGCGCGAGTGCACCACGCTCCAGGTGGGGAGGAAGAGGATCGTCTCGTCGCCTTCGCCGTACGACTCCCAGAACACGCGCACGCCGTCGCGCTCGACGAACCCCTCCTCGTCCGGGTAGCGGGCGCGGCTCTGCTCGCGCTGCTCGGTGCGCACCGCATCGGCGACGGTCATCTGCGTCTCCTCTCCTCGAGGGACTCGAGCCAGCCCTCGATCCAGTCGAGCAGCTCGGCGTGCCCCTCGTCGATTCCCTCCAGGCGCTCGAGGGCGTAGCCCTGCCCGAAGGTCATGGTCATCGCGACGAGCGCCTCGACGGGGACCTCGTCCCGCGCGAGGCCGTACTCCTCCGCCGCGCGCTCGAACGCGTCGCGCAGCACCCCGCGCCATTCGCCGTTGACGCGCGCCACGCGCGGGCGGAGCTCGGGCCGGTTCCAGGACAGCGCCTGGAGCTCCATCCACACCTTCGAGTAGCCGGCGTCCAGGTCCTCGGCCTGGAAGCGCCAGGCGGTGCGCCAGCGCTCGATGAACGGCAGGTCGGCCGAGTACATCGCCCGCTGCCGCGCCACCAGGCGCTCGGTGAAGCGCTCGAGCACCTGGATGAACAGCTCGTCGATCGAGCCGAAGTAGTAGTGCACCAGGCCCTGGTTCGCGCCGGCCTCGGCGGCCAGCCGCCGGGTCGAGACCCCCGCGTGCCCCACCTCCACCAGCAGGCGCTCCGCGGCGTCCAGGAAGGCCTCCGCGGTCTCGCTGCGGGTCCGGTCGGTCTGGGTGAGGCTGGCTTCCACGGTCTCGTTTAGTCGATCGCCTAAGGCGTATGACTAACAGACGTCGGCCGGGCTGTCAAGGACAGCCCGGCCGACCGTCCGCGGGACCTATTCCTCGCCCAGGAGCTTGAGGCCGTGCTTCTCCTGGAGCTCCGGCACCCACTCCGGGTGCACGAAGTAGTGGTCGTACTCGCGCGCGAGCTCCGCGCGCCGCTCGGGCAGCTCCTCGGGCGGGCAGGTCGCGGTCAGCTCGCCCAGCGCCGCGAAGAAGTGCTCGAAGCCGGCGGGCCAGATGAGCTCGAGCAGGTGCGCCGGCGCGGGGCCGGCGTTCCAGAACGTGTGCGGGATGCCGCGCGGCTTGAAGACGTAGCTGCCGGGCCCGGCGCTGTAGTCCTCGTCGCCGATCCGCACCCCGATCTCGCCGCTGAGGACGTAGGAGAGCTCGTCCTCCCGGTAGTGGATGTGCGGCGGGATGAGCCGTCCGGGGTCGAGCGGGTGCTCGACGATCGCGAACGCTCCACCGGTCATCTCTGCGGGGATCTTGAAGTCGACCCCAACACCGCCCAGGGACACCGAGGCCCCCTCGCCCGGCTCGACCACGATCTTCTGCTGGGTAGTCATGACGACTCCTTCCTGATTTCGTGCAACACCATTGTTGCTTCGAGCAGTATGCTTGCCCCATGGCGATCGATGCAAGGTTGGTGTCACATGTCTGTTGCACGAAATGAGAGCCGGCCCTACCGGCAGCGGGTGCGCGCCGAGAGCAAGGCGGAGACCCGCCAGCGGATCATCGAGTCCGCGGTCGCCCTGCACCTCGAGCGCGGCCCCGCGCAGACGTCGATCAACGCGATCGCCGAGCGCGCCGGCGTCAACCGCGTCACGATCTACCGCCACTTCCCCGACGCGCGCACGCTGCTCGAGGCGTGCTCGACGCACGCGGCCAGGATCAACCCGCCGCCTGACCTGGACGGCTGGCGCCGGATCGAGGATCCCCGGCGGCGGACCGAGGTCGGGCTCACTCAGCTCTACGACTACTTCCGCCGCACCGAAGCCGGCTGGGCGAACATCCTCCGCGACGCCGAGGTCGTCCCCCTCGTCAAGGAGATGGCGGAGAAGCGGCGCCTCGCCTACCTGCGCGAGGCACGCGACGTGCTGCTCGACGGCTGGCCCAAGCGCCGCTCGCGGCGCCCGCTGCTGCGTGCGGTGCTCGGCCTCGCCGTCGACTTCCGGACCTGGCAGACCCTGTGCCGCCGGGAGGACCTCGACGACCGCACGGCCGTTGCGCTGATGGGACGCCTCGTCGCCGCGATCGGCGGCGGCTAGCGCGTCCCTCCGCTCGATTGGCGAAACGAGCGTCCCTGTGCCAAGCTGCTCGCATGCGGAGGCCATGGATGGCGACGGCGCTCGTGGGCGTCCTGGGCATCGTGCTCGGCGCGGCGGCCACGGCCGAGGCCACGTTCCCCGGCGCCAACGGCCGCATCGCCTACCAGGCCCAGATGGAGGTCTGCTGCGACGATCCGCAGGGCTTCAACACGATGAACCCGGACGGCAGCGGCGTCAGCCTGATCGCGGTCGGCCTGCCCGGCGTCCAGAACGTGACCTACTCGCCCGACGGCCGCCGCGTCGCGTTCACCGCGCTCAGCGGACCGGTGCGTCCCGAGTGGGACGGCGACACCAGCTACGTGAGGGAGGTCTACACCGCCGGCGCCGACGGCAGCCGCGTGCGGCGCGTGACCTCGAACCGGACCGGTGAGTCCGCGCTCGCCTGGTCGCCCGACGGGAAGTGGCTCTCCCTGGTCAACAGCACGCCCCCCTGGGACAGCCGCGTCGACCTCGCGGTCGTGAGCGCCGAGGGCGGCGAGCTGCTGACCCTGGGTCCCGCCGACACGCTCTGGACGGCGTGGACCGCGGACGGGGACGCGATCATGTACTCGGGCTACGGGGACGACGGCCGCGGGGAGATCCGCTCCGTCCCGGCCCAGGGCGGGCAGCCGAAGGTGCTGGCCAGCGCGGCGGGAAGCATCGGGATCGGCAGCCCCTCGCCCGCGGGCGACGAGATCGTGTTCGACCTCTGCGCCGGCTCGCACTGCGACCTGATGAAGGCGAGGACCGACGGCACGGGCGTGACGCCGCTGCTGTACCACCTCGGCGCCGACGACTACATCGATCGCCCGACGTGGTCGCCGGACGGCAGCACGATCGTCTTCTGCCGATCGCTGCACGGCGAGGAGGGCTTCTGGGCGATCGACGCCGACGGCAGCGACGTGCGCCTGGTCCTAGACCAGGCGCAGGGCGCCGTCGATGAGCCCGGCTGCGGGCAGTGGCGGAGCTGGCAGCCGCTGCCGGCCTCGCCGCCCCCGCCTCCGGGCCCGGGCCCGCCGGGGGGCGGCCCGCCGGCCGCGCCGCCCGGCGGCCCGCCGGCGACCGGCGCTCCGTGCTCCGCCGAGCTGATGGGGACCGCCGGTCCCGATCGCCTCGTCGGCGGGCGCGACGGCGACCGCCTGGTCGGGCTCGGCGCGAACGACCGTCTGTTCGGTGGCCTCGGGGCCGACTGCCTGCTCGGAGGCGCGGGCGACGACCGCCTGGACGGCGGAGCCGGCGACGACCGCCTCGACGGCGGTCCGGGGGCCGACCTGGTCTCGGGCGGCATCGGCAGCGACGTGCTCGACGGCGCGGCGGGCCGGGACCGGCTCGACGGCGGACCGGGCTCGGACGTGCTGCGCCCCGGCTCGGCCTACGACGTCGTGCGCGGCGGCGCCGGCGACGACAAGATCGACGCTCGCGGCAGCGAGATCGACCTGGTCGACTGCGGCGCCGGGCGCGACCTCGCTCGAGTCTCGGCGTCCGACCGCGTGCGCAACTGCGAGCGCGTGGTCCTGGCGACCGCCTCGCGCTGAGCGCAGCGCCCGCCGGTCAACTCCGCGCGATGGCCTCGCCTACGGACCCGCCGTGTAGTGCTCCAGCACCTCCGCCGAGCTCAGGGCGCGCGAGTAGACCGCCGGCTCGTCGAGGCGGCCGTCGAAGTTGCGGCCGGTGAGGATCGAGGTGCTGCCGACCTGGAACGGGCCGGTGTGGTCGAGTAGCGACCTGGTCGAGGCGGCCGAGCCGCACTCGACGCCGTTCTTGTAGAGACGTAGCGTCGATCCGTCGTAGGTGCCCACGATGTGGTAGGTGGTGGCGGCCGCGAGCGCGGGGCACTTGGCGTTGTCGGCGACCTCGTCGCGGAAGCGCTGGAAGCCGATGCCCTCGATCCCGCTCACGGAGTAGATCGTGTAGCCCTGGGTGCCGGCGGCCGTGGTGGACTGCTTCGAGAGCAGGCGCCGGTAGGTGACGTCGACGGTGTCGGGCCGAGCCCACAGCTCGACCGAGAACGGCTGCACGCCGGGGAAGTCGAAGTTGTCGCCGAAGCCGGTCTCGGCTCCGGCGCTCCCGCTGTAGTCAACCGCGGCCCCGAGCTGGGGCCCGAGCGACGCGGCCCCGGCGAGCGCGCCGGCGCCGTGGGTGCCGCTGACCGCGCCCACCTGGGGGGCGGCGGTCGAGCCGGAGCTGGAGTTGTAGCGCCAGTAGCCCTGCGGGGCGTCGCCGCGGACCGCGGCCGCGTAGGTCGAGGTGTCGATCTCCCAGGTGCGCGTGGCGGGGGTGGCATCCTCGTTGCCGGCCGCGTCCCTGGCCTTGACCCGGAAGGTGTGCGTGCCGACGGCGAGCGCCGAGTAGCTCTTCGGCGAGGTGCAGGCGCCGTAGGCGCCACCGTCGAGCGAGCAGGTGAAGGTCGAGCCCGCCTCCGAGGAGGTGAAGTCGAACGTAGCCGAGGTGCTCGTGGTCGTCCCGCTCGGCCCCGAGACGATCGTGGTCTCGGGCGCGATCGTGTCAGTTGAGGTGCCAGGATCGACCACCTGGACGTTGTCGACGTCGACAAAGCAGCCGGTCGGAGAGGGGCAGCTGTAGAAGGGGTCGTGGTAGATACCGGTCCGCAGGTGGGAGGGGATCGAATCGCCCTGGGCAAGCCCGTCGGCGGTCGTGCCGGCGATCTCGCGCTTAAGCGTGTAGCCCGCGATCGTGCCGCTCGTCTCGCCGCTGTCGGCGAAGTCGCCGTCGTTGTTGAGATCCGCGTACACCTTGACCGTCCCGACGCTCGGGTCCTTCGAGTACGTGACGTCGAACGCGAAGCGCGTCCACACACCGGCCGCGGCCGCAGCGCTCCATATCTCGGATGTGCTCCCGCTGGCGTCGACCGAGTCGCTCCTCTGGAGTCGCCAGCGGCCGTTGTAGACGTGCATTGCGAGGACCGGGGTGCCGCCGCTGTTGTCCGCCGGACCCGTCTGCTTCATCTGCATGACCACCTGCCACCGGTCGAGGGTCAGCGGCAGCCCGGTCGGCACACGCAACGAGATGTACGTGATGCGGCGAACGCCCTCGGAGTAGAAGACGGTCGGACCGGGGCTCGGATCGCCGTCGAGGTCGTGGTTGTTCTCACCCAGCTCGCAGCGCTCCCCGTAGTAGTCGTCTCCGTCGATCACCGTCAGACGCCGCAGGCTCGTATTGCCCTGGCTCGCCCCGTCGGCCTTGACGTGCGTGTCTCCACCGGTCGTGATCTGCTGGTGTCGCGACGCGACCTGGCAATCGATCGAACCCCAGAACGGGAGTGGGTCCGCGACGGCGGCCGTATCGCTTGCCAGCGTTGTCCCGGGGCTCTGTGCACCGGCGGGAGTCGATGCGAACAGCAAGAAAGCCGTCACAACCGATGCGACCGCCCGTAGGACTAGTACCGGCTTGCGACGAGTCACTGCCGGATCCCGGCTGTGCCCCCTCACTGCTGTGCGACCCTAAAGCGCGCGAGAGATCACTGTCAACTCGGTAGGAGGCGAAGCCATGGCCAGCACGAAGGCGGCGGCGCCGTCGTTGGAGGCGCTCCTCGACGCGTTCAACGCGCACGACGTGGACGCGGTGATGTCGTTCTTCACCGAGGACTGCGTCTTCGACATGCCGCGCGGACCGGCGCCGGGAGGGCGCCGCCTGGTTGGGAGGGAACAGGTGCGCGAGGGGTTCCAGTCGCGGTTCGACGGGATACCCGACGTCCACTACGGGGACGACCGCCACTGGACCTGCGGCGACCGCGGCGTATCGGAGTGGACGATCCGCGGCACCCAGGCGACGGGGGAGCCGATCGAGGTCCGCGGGTGCGACCTGTTCGAGTTCGCGGACGGCAAGATCAGCCGCAAGGACTCGTTCTGGAAGATCGTGGAGTGAGGCGGGGCGCTACTTCCTCGCCCGCTTGACCCGCTCGCAGCCCTTGACCTTGTCGGCCCTGTCGACGGACGCGGAGTCCTTCCTCCCCGTGCCGCAGTCGATCGTCTCCTTCTTGCCGTTCCTGGCGTCGATCGTGTCGTCGCCCGAGCGGCCGTTGTAGCTGTTCACGTCGGCGCCGCCGGTCAGCTTGTCGTTGCCCTTGCCGCCGTCGAGTGAGTCCCTGCCCCGGCCGCCCGAGAGCGAGTCGTTGCCGTCGCCGCCGAGGAGCCTGTCGTTGCCGTCGCCGCCGAGGAGCTTGTCGGGGCCGCCGGCGCCGTAGAGCGTGTCGTTGCCGGTCCCGCCGTTGATCGTGTCGGCGCCGCCGGCGCCGGCCTGGGCGGCGGCGAGCTTCGCCTTCACGTTGCAGAGGTCGCCGAAGACCGTGTCCTTGCCGGCCCCGGCCTTGATCACGTCGTTGCCGAGCAGGCCGCAGATCGTCTCGCCGGCCGCGGTGCCGATGAGCGTGTCGTTCGCGTTCGTCCCGCCGCCGGGGCCCGGCACGTCCTTGTTGTTCGGCTCCGGGTCGAGCGCGTCCGGCACCCCGTCGCCGTCGGAGTCGGGCGGCGGCGCGTCGGCGCCGCTGCAGTCCTCGTCGACCCCGTTGCCCGGAACTTCGGTCGCGCCGGGCTTGATGGAGGCGTTGGCGTCGTCGCAGTCCTGCGCGTCCGGCGAGCCGTCGCCGTCGGAGTCGGGCGGCGGCGCGTCGGCGCCGCTGCAGTCCTCGTCGACCCCGTTGTTCGGCACGTCGGTCGCGCCGGGCTTGATGGAGGTGCTGGCGTCGTCGCAGTCGCCGGCATTCGCGCCGACGCCGTCGCCGTCCTTGTCCGGGTCGCACGCGTCGCCGAGCGAGTCGCCGTCGAGGTTGGCCTGGCTCGAGTTGGGGACCGTCCGGCAGTTGTCGGGTCCGTCGCCCACCGTGTCGTCGTCGTCGTCGGAGTCCTCGCCGTCGTCCTTGCAGCCGTCGCCGTCGGTGTCGACCCCCGCGGCGGCGCCGGTGGAGCAGGCGTCGGAGGCGTCCGCGACGCCGTCGTTGTCGTCGTCGGGGTCCTCGGGGTCGTTCTTGCAGCCGTCGCCGTCGCTGTCGAGCCCCGTGGCCACGCCGGGGGAGCAGGCGTCGGAGGCGTCCGCGACGCCGTCGTCGTCGTCGTCGGGATCGCAGGCGTCGCCGAGCGCGTCGAGATCGGTGTCGGCCTGGTTCGCGTTGGCGGTGCCGGGGCAGTTGTCGGTGGCGTCGGGGACCCCGTCGGCGTCGCCGTCGGGCTGCACGGCGCCTTCGCAGGCGTCGCCCTCGCCGTCGCTGTTCGAGTCCGCCTGGCCCGGGTTCGAGACGAACTGGCAGTTGTCGCCGGTGTCGGCGACGCCGTCGTTGTCGTCGTCGGCGTCGCAGGCGTCGCCCTGCGCGTCGGCGTCGTTGTTCTGCTGGAAGGGGTTCTTGACCAGCGGGCAGTTGTCCTGACCGTCGTCGCGCCCGTCGTTGTCGTCGTCGGGATCCGACGCGTCGGCCAGCCCGTCGTTGTCGTCGTCGGGATCGCAGGCGTCGCCCAGCGCATCGGAGTCCTGGTCGCGCTGGTCCGGGTTGGCGACGAACTGGCAGTTGTCGCCGGGCTCGCCGGCGTCCTCCACGCCGTCGTTGTCGTCGTCGCTGTCGCAGGCGTCGCCCTGGCCGTCGCCGTCGAAGTTCGCCTGGCCCGCGTTCGGGGTGTTGGGGCAGTTGTCGGCGGCGTTGTCGGTTCCGTCGCCGTCGATGTCGTCGGGATCGCCGCCGTCGCACGCGTTGCCGATCCCGTCACCGTCGGAGTCGGCCTGATTCGGGTTCGAGGCGAACTGGCAGTTGTCGATCGGCTCGCCGACCTCGCCGAAGTCGTCGATGCCGTCGTTGTCGTCGTCGGGATCGCAGACGTCGCCCTGGTTGTCGGCGTCGTTGTTCGCCTGGTCCTGGTTCGCTACGAACTGGCAGTTGTCGGGGGCGGAGTCGAGGACGCCGTCGTTGTCGTCGTCGGTGTCGCAGGCGTCGCCCTGGCCGTCGGTGTCGTTGTCCTCCTGGTCCGGGTTGGCGACGGAGGGGCAGTTGTCCGTGCCGTCGGGGGCCCCGTCGTCGTCCTGGTCGTCGGCGGCGGCGGTCGTGAAGCCGGACTGCGAGGCCCCGAAGCCGCCGAAGCTCCCCGGCCCGTCCTGAGCGGCGGCGGGCGCCGCCACGCAGACGGCGATCAGAGCGGCAAGGACGGCGAGACGTGAGGGACGGGTCAGGATCGGCACCAGGTCGGGGGGCGGGTACGGGGGCGGCGCGCGCCGCTGCGGCGGCTGCCGGTTGCCTGACGGTAGCTGACGAGCGCCCTTCGAGGCGCAGTTGCGCTACGCCGGCACCTGCCCCTCGTAGTTCACCTGCGCCATCGAGCTGTGCGAATCCGTCAGGTCGAGAGCGATGTCGCCGCCGGTCGAGGATGCGGTCTCCCGATTCGAGGATGTACCCGGTATAAGTCCGGCGTCGATGGAGGCGCTCGCGTCCCGGAGGCGGAACGGACGCCGCGGCGCGCCGCTCGAGCCCGCTCTGGTGGCCCTGATCGCGGCGCTGCTCGCGCTCGCGGTCGTCGCGTGGCTCTTCACCGACTCGCGGATGCGAGGAATGGACGCCGGGCCGGGGACCGCGCTCGGCTCGCTCGGCTTCTACGTCACCACCTGGGTGGTGATGATGGCCGCGATGATGTTCCCGTCGATCGCCCCGATGGTGCTGACCTACGAGCGCGTCGCGAAGGGCCGGCGCACCCGCGGCCATCGGGCCTCGACGCCGCTCTTCGTCGCCGGGTACCTCGTCACGTGGACGACGTTCGGGGCCGCGGCGTACGGGCTGTTCGAGGTCGTCCGCTCGAGCGAGCTCGGCTTCCTCGGTTGGGACCGAGCCGGCCGCTACGTCGCCGCCGGCGTCGTCGTCGCGGCCGCCGTCTACGAGCTCACCTCCGCGAAGGACGCGTGCCTGCGCCGCTGCAGGAGCCCGTTCGACTTCGTGCTCGAGAGCTGGCGCGACGGCGACGGCGGAGCGCTCGCGATGGGCGCGAAGCACGGCGCCTGGTGCGTGGGCTGCTGCTGGGCGCTGATGGCGGCGCTGTTCGCGCTCGGCGTCATGAGCCTGGCGTGGATGGCCGTGGTGGCCGTGATGATCGCGGTCGAGAAGCTCCTTCCGTGGAAGGAGGCCGCACGGTGGGGCGTGACGGTCGCGCTGCTGGCGCTCGGGCTCGCGGTGGCGATCGCCCCGCGCGACCTGCCGGGTCTGACGGTTCCGGGCACCCCGGAGGCCGCCGAGGCGATGGACGGGATGCACGCGTCGCCGGCTCGCGACGACCGCGGGTCCGAGATGGACCAGATGGACCCGACGCCGTAGCCGGGCTCAGCGCGGCCGCGATGCCGCCCGGAGGGTGAGCCCGCGCCGCGCGAGCTCGTGCGCCGCGTCCTCGACGCGATCGGTCGGGACCTGCCCGTCGAGCCAGCCCGCGAAGTCCTCCATGCCCTCCTCGAGCCCGACGCGCGGCTCGAACCCCAGCGCCTCGCGCGCCAGCGAGACGTCGGCGAAGCAGTGGCGGATGTCGCCCGCGCGGTAGTCGCCGGTGACGCGCGGCTCGATCCGCTCCCTGCCGACGGCGCGCGCGAGCCGCTCAGCCAGCTCCGCCACCGACACGCTGCGGCCGCTCGCGACGTTCACGGCCGACCCGTCGGCGCCGCGCGTCTCGAGCGCGAGCCGGCACGCCGCGGCGACGTCGCTCACGTGCACGAAGTCGCGCCGCTGGCCGCCGTCCTCGAAGATCAGCGGTGGGTTGCCGTTCAGGAGCCGCGCGGCGAAGACCGCCAGCACGCCGGTATAGGGGTTCGAGAGCGCCTGGTGGCGCCCGTACACGTTGAAGAAGCGCAGCGCCACGGCCGGCACGCCGTACGCGGCCCCGAAGAGCAGGCACATCCGCTCCTGATCGAACTTGCCGAGCGCGTAGATCGACGCCAGCGACGGCGGCTTCGATTCCGGGGTCGGGACCGGCTCGAGCCGCTCACCGCCGGGGCCGACCGGCTCCCACCGAGCACGCTCGAGCTGCGCGCGCGTGCGCGCGCAGGCCTCGATCGGCCGCCCGTCGCCGCCGACGTAGCGGCCCTCGCCGTAGATGCTCACGCTCGACGCCACGAGCAGCTTCCGCACCGGGCGCTCGATCAGCGCCTCGAGCAGGACGCCGGTGCCCTGCGCATTGACGCTCGCGTACTCGGCGATCTCGTACATGCTCTGGCCGACGCCGACGCGCGCCGCGAGGTGCACGACCTCGTCGACGCCCTCGAGCGCTCGGTCGACCGCGGCGCGGTCGCGGACGTCGCCGACCACGAGCTCGACGTCCTGGTCCAGGTATGGCGGTCGCTCGCCGCCGGGATGGACCTGCTCGATCAGGCTGTCGAGGACGCGGACGCGGTAGCCCGCGCCCAGGAGGTCCCGCGCCAGGTGCGAGCCGATGAAGCCGGCGCCCCCGGTTATCAGCACGTTCCCGGCCATGACCTCCGGCCGATCCTATGCGGTCCTAACCTACGGGCATGATCGACCGCTCCGCAGTGCTCCGCCGCAGCGACGACCACGTGAGCGCGCCGCTCGAGGAGTGGCTCGTGATGATGGACATCGACGCGGGGAAGTACTACCTGCTCGACGACGTCGCCTCCTTCGTCTGGACGCGGCTCGCCGCGCCGACGCCCGTCGAGGAGCTCGTGGCGGACCTGTGCACCCGCTACGACGTCACTCCCGCACGCTGCGAGGCGGACGTCCTGCCCTTCCTGACCGAGCTCCATGAGAAGGGGCTGGTCCAGCAGCATTAGGCGGCTCGCCTCGCGCGACGGCGCGCGGGCAGCCGAGGCGGTCGCGTACCTGGCGCTCGCCCGGGCCGCGGTGATCGCCGTCCCGTTCCGGGTGCTCGCGCGACGACTCGGGGTGGCGCAGGCCGAGACCCCGGCGAGCGCGGGCCCTCCCCCGGCGTCGCTCCGGGTCGCCTGGGCGGTGGACGCCGCCGCGCGGCGGGTGCCGTGGCGGTCGGAGTGCCTCGAGCAGGCGATCGCGGCGAAGGCGATGCTGCGGCGGCGCGGGATCGAGAGCACGCTCTACCTGGGCATGGCACGGGACCCGGTCGTGGCGCATGCCTGGCTGCGCGTCGGCGACCTGAACGTGACCGGGGGGCGGGACGTCGGCCGGTACGCGGTCGTGGCCTCGTTCGCGGACGTCGAGCGTCGATGAGCGCGATCTGCGGCCTCGTGCGCCTCGACGGTCCTCCGGTCGAGCCGGACGCGCTCGAGACGATGCGCCGGCCGATGGAGTACTGGGGCCCCGACGGGGGCGGCTCCTGGCGCGAGGGCGGGGCGGCCTTCGGGCAGCTCGTCGCCCTCCGCACGCCGGAGGACGAGCACGAGGCCGGCCCGCTGCGGCTCGCGAGCGGGACGGTCGTGACCCCCGCCGCGCGGCTCGACAACCGCGAGGAGCTGTGCCGCCGGCTCGAGCTGCCGGGACCGGATCGGCCGCGGACGTCCGACGGGCGCCTCGTCGCGCTGGCCTACGAGCGCTGGGGCGAGCAGGCGTTCCCGAGGCTCCTGGGCGACTGGTCGCTCGCGGCCTGGCACCCGCGCGAGCGGCGGCTGGTCCTGGCGCGCGACCACTACGGCCAGACCGCGCTGTACTACCACTCGAGCGGCGACTCGCTCGCCTTCGCGTCGAGCCTGAAGGGATTGCTCGCGCTCCCGCAGGTGCCGCGCCGCCTGAACGAGCTCCAGCTCGCGCGATCGCTCGTGCTGAACGTGGCCGACGGCGCGGCGACGATGTACGACGGTGTCCGGCGGCTGCCGGCGGCCCATGCCCTGAGCTTCGACGCGAGCGGCGTCCGCACGCGCGAGTACTGGAGCCTGATGGACGTGCCCGAGGTGCGCCTCGCGAGCGACGGCGAGTACGTCGAGCGCCTGCTCGACCTGCTCGGAGCGGCGGTCCGGGCGCGCCTGCGCTCACGCGGGCCGCTCGCCGCGACGCTCAGCGCGGGGCTCGACTCGAGCGCGGTCACCGCGCTGGCGGCCCGCGAGCTGGATGGTGCGCCCCTCACCGCCTACACGGCGAGGCCCGCCTACCCGGAGGTGGCGGCGGAGCTGCCCGACGCTCTGGTGGACGAGTGGCCGGGCGCGCACCTCGTCGCGGCTCGCTACGAGAACGTCGAGCACGTGCCCGTCGATGCCCGCGACGTGACCCCGCTCCAGGCGATCGAGCACTCGCTCGCGGCGCACGACGAGCCGGAGCACGCGATACCGAACCTCCCCTGGGTCCACGGGCTGCTCGACGCCGCCCGCGAGAACGGCGCCCGCGTCCTCCTGACCGGTCAATACGGCAACGGCAGCGTCTCGTGGCCGGGCGACGCGCGGCGCGTGGTCAGCGCCCTCGCGGCCGGCGAGCCGCGCCTGGCGGCTCAGCGCCTCCGGCACCTGAGCCGCGCGAGCCGCTACGGCTGGGGCGGCGCGCTCTGGCACGGCCTGGTCGTCCCGACGCGGAGCCGGCTCGCGGCCGACCGGATGCGGCGCGAGCCGGCGCGCCGGCCCGAATGGCGCAGCTCCGTGATCGCGCCCCACTTCGCAGCGCGGATCGGGCTGCGCGACGCGATGCGAGCGAGCGGCTGGGACCCTGAGTTCACGCGCGCCAGCCCGCGGGAGCGCCGCCTCGCCTACCTGCTCCCCGGCAAGCTGCCGACCGGGGCCTGGTGGCACCAGCGCAGCGCCGCGCAGGGGGTCGAGATGCGCGACCCGACCGCGGACGTGCGGGTGCTCGAGTTCTGCATCGGGACACCGGACGAGCAGTTCGCCCGCGACGGCCACGACCGCTGGCTGATCCGGCGGGCGCTGGCGGGGCTCGTGCCGCCCGAGGTGGCGTGGAACACCCGCCGCGGCGCGCAGGGCGCCGACATCGCGTACCGGCTGCGGGCCGACGCCCGCGCCGTCTCGGCGGCGGTGGAGCGCGTCGCCGCGTCCGGCGCCGCGCGCGAGTACCTGGACGTGAACGCGCTCCGCCGGTCCTGGGCCGGGGTCGCGGCGGGCGGCTCGGACGGTGTGCGCCAGGTTGCTGGCGCACTGGCGTTCGGCCTCTTCCTGATAGGTCTCGCGGACGACCGGAGGCTGTGATTGACTGTGCAACATGAGCGACCCCTCGAACCACAAGGACGCGCCGAGAGCGGCGAACCCCCCCACCTCCGACACCGGCCCGAAGGCGCCGTGGCACCCGCCGAAGCTGGAGGAAGTCGACTACTCGGCCACCGAGGCCGCCGGTGTCGGCGCCGTCTACGACCTCACGGTCTACACCGGCAGCGTCTAGCGGTACCGGCGCGCCTGGGGCGCGCGAGGTGAGGACGCTCCTCCGCTCGGAGCGCGCGTTCCTACGACGGCGCGGCGCCGATTCGTTCCTCGTCCGGCCGGCGGCGGAGTCGGAGGCGAGGCTGAGCGCGGTGGCGGCGGAGATCGTCGAGGGCCTTGGAACGCCCACCACGGCGGACGCCCTTCACGCGCGCGTGTCGGCGCGCTTCGACGTCGATCCCGAGGAATGCGCTCGGGCGGTCGACGGGTTCCTCGACGAGCTGGCCGAGCTCGGGGTCGTGGAGGTCAGGCCGGCCGCGGAGGCTCAGCCCCCGCTGGGGCGGCGGTACCTCGACCTGATGAAGCGGACGCTCGTGAACCTCGTGTACGCGGAGGACGCCCTGAGGCTGGACACGGTCCTCTCCGGCGGGCTCGGCGCCGACCAGCTCGCCCGGCAGCGCCTGCTGCGCGACGTGCGGTACGAGCGCCCCGACGCCTACGAGGAGCTGGTCGCGGGCAAGCGCGACGGGAGCGTCGACCGGTTCTGGGGCGCCCGCCTCGCTCACACCATGATCGGCCTCGACGGGCTCGAGAACCTCGAGCGCTGCGCCCACAGGGTCTTCGCCGACGGCGTTCCAGGCGACTTCCTCGAAGCCGGCGTCTGCCACGGCGGGGCCTCGATCTTCCTGCGCGCCCTCCAGGTCGCCTACGGGGAGGACGACCGCACGACGTGGCTCGCCGACTCGTTCGCGGGGGTCCCGCCGCCGACCCACGCGGTGGACCGCGAGTACCGGCTCGACCTGACCGAGGAGCGCGTCCCGTGGATGGCGGCCGGCCTGGACGCGGTGCGCGACAACTTCGAGACCTACGACCTGCTCACGGATCGCGTGCGCTTCCTGCCCGGTATGTTCGCGGACACGCTGCCGGACGCGCCCGTCGAGCGGCTTGCGATCCTGCGCATCGACGGCGACCTCTACACGTCGACGCGCGACGTGCTGGAGGCCCTGTACGACCGCGTCTCCGAGGGCGGCTACGTGGTCGTCGACGACTACTGGTGCCTCGAGCCGTGCCGCATCGCGGTCGACGAGTTCCTGGCGAGGCGCGAGCTGGACGTCGAGATCAACCAGGTCGATTGGACCCGGGTCTGCTGGCGCAAGGGCGGGTGAGCGCGCCGGACGCTCCGCGGCTCGTCGTCGTGTACCCGCGCGACCTCGTCGGCGAGAACGCGGGCCTCTACGGCCTGCACGTGACGTCGCTCGTGGAGCTGCTGGTGCCGCTCGGCTGGCGCGTCGAGGCCTACTCGGTCCTGGACCCCCGCTTTCCCGCGGCCGCGCTGGGCGCCGACCTCACGATCATCCAGATGCTGGCCGACCCGGAGGCCGAGGCGCTGATCCTGCGCCGTCGCGACATGGGCCTCCCGACCGTCTACGAGGTGACCGACAACGTCCTCGGCGTCGGCGACTGGGTCTCGCGCGCGCACCCCGTGCGCAGCCCGCTCGCCCGGCAGAGCCTCCTCTACCACGCGCATCTCGCGGACGCGACCCAGATGCTGGTCCCCGCGCTCGCGGAGCTCTTCGCGGCTGTGAACCCGCGGGCGATCGTGCTCAGCCCCCGCACGCCGTTCCCCGACGAGCCGCCCCCGAAGCCGCCCGGCTTCGTGTTCGGCTGGTCGGGCAGCCGCTCCCATTCGGCCAGCCTGGCCGCCGCGGCCCCCGCAGTGATCGAGCTCTGCCGCCGTCATCCCGAGGCGACGTTCGCGTTCATGGGCGACCGGCGCGTCTTCGACGAGCACTTCGCGGCGATAGCTCCCGAGCAGCGGCGGGTGCACCCGTTCAGCGAGTGGGACGCGCAGCTGCGCTTCGTCGGCGGGCTGAACGTCGGCATCGCGCCGATGGCGCCGAGTCCGTTCAACGCGACGCGCTCGGACACGCGCGTCGGCCTCTACGCCGGCCACGGCGTGGCGGCGGTGCTGGAGGACGCACCCGCCCACCGCCCCCATCGCGCCCACGCGCGGATCTACCGCACGACGGCGGAGCTGCTCGACGTCCTCGAGGAGCTCTTTCACGACCGCGAGCAGGTAGAGGCGCTGGCCCGCGCCGGGCGCGCGTGGATCGAGCGCGAGCGCAGCGCGGCCGCGTTGGGCGCCGAGCGCGACAGCGCCTACCGCGAGCTGCTCGCGCCGTCGCCGAACGGGCGGCCGGCCCGCGCAGACGAGGCGCCGGTCGCCGGCGCGCTGGAGTTGACCGAACGCCTCTACCGGGCCCATCGCGAGGAGCCGGAGCGCGCGCTGGCGGCCTGCCGCGAGCTCGTGGCCGAGCACCCGGCATACGACCAGGCTCAGCTGCTGGCGGCGCGCTGTCTCGAACGCCTCGGCCGGCACGAGGAGGCGCTCGCCCACGCCGAGCGCGTCGACCCCTCCCCCGTCTACTCCGACCTGTTCGCGGAGCTGAGGGCGCGCGCCGCCGCGCACGTGCGGCCCGCCGAGCGTGCGCGCCACGCCGGGGCGATCCGCTCGCCGTTCAGGAGGGCGCGACTCGGCGAGTTCGCGTCGCCGGCGGAGCAGGGTCGCGCCGTGCTCGAGCACAACCCGTACGACCACTTCGCGCTGGTGAGCACGATCAGGCGCATCGAGCGCAGGGACGGCGACTCGCCGGAGCTCGCCGCGCTCTACGAGCGCCTGTGCATGGTCGCCCCGGAGGACGTTCCCCCCGCCCGGCGCCCCGCCCGGCTCGCGGCGTTCCTCCCGGCGTGACGGAGCGCTACGAGGCATTCGGCCTCTCGATCCGCTCGAACCGCCCGCTGCCGGGGTTGCGGACGAGCGCGACGGGCCGGGTGGACGTCGACGTCGACTTCGACGAGGGGCGCGCGCCCGACGTGGACCACCGGGCCGCCGACACCACGCCGCACACCGGGTGGGGATCGGTGCGCGCGTGCGACGACGGCGGACGGCTGCTCCTGTACGCGTCGCATGGCGGCGAGAGCGCGTGGAGCATGCGCGTGAGCGGCGACGGCCGCTCCATCCAGGTGCGCTGGCGCGGTCCGGTCGAGATCCCGGACGTCGCCGCCTTCGTGGAGACGACCGGCCTGCCCACCGCGCTGGTGCAGCGAGGCGTCCCGCTGCTGCACGGGTGCGTCGTCGACACGGGCGCCGCCGCGTTCGTCGTGCTGGGACCGGGCGGCGCCGGCAAGTCGACCTTCGCCGCCGCCGCCGTCGCCGGAGGAAGCGCGCTGCTCTCCGACGACATCGCGGCGCTCGACGCGACCGGCGACGACGTGCGCGTGCACCCCGGAGGCAGCCAGCTGCGGATGAACGAGGACACGGCCGCGGCGCTGGGATGGGATCCGGCCGAGCTGCGGCGGGTGTTCGCGACCCCCACGCTGCCCCCGAAGCTGTACGCGCGGCTCTCGACGGCGGACGGGAGCCTCTGCGTCCACGCCCGCCGCCTCGCGGCGATCTTCGTGCTGGGCGCGCGACACTCGGGACCGGTCACGATCGAGCGGCTCGCGCCGTCCGCGGCGCTGCCCGCCGTCCTCCGCAACACCTTCGGCGAGCGCGCCGTCGACGCGCGCGTGCGTGCGCGCCTGCTGCCGCTCTGGACGCGCGTGGCGCGGGAGGTGCCCGTCCACGCGGTCGGCCCGCCCGACGGCCTCGGCTCGGCCCCGTCGCTCGTCGACGCGCTCGCGGCCGCCGCGGCAGCGGCCGACCGCGGCGCCTAGGGCGGCGGGCGGCCCGATACGCGTGACGCGCGCACGGCGCGGATGGCGGCGGGCAGCTGGAGGGTCCGCCGGCTCCCGCGCGCGAGGTAGGCCAGCGCCAGGCCGGCGGGCCCGCGGGCGGCCAGCGGCGAGGTGGCGCGCATGTACGCCCGCGAGGGCAGCACGGCATAGCGCAGCGCCCGCAGCCGCTCGCGCGCGGGTGCGCGCTCCATGATCCTCAGCAACCCGAGCGAGCCGGCGACCTGATCGCCGGCCAGCAGGATGCGCCGCCGCGACCGCACCTCGGGCAGCTCGAGCTCGGACGCCAGCCGCTCGCCCGCGGGCACGAGGCGGAGCCCCGCCGCGAACGCCTGGGTCGCCCCGAGCTCTACGGCCAGCTCCCCGGCAGCGGTCCATGCATCGCCGTCGATCGCCTCGAGCGCGCGCTCGATGTCCCGGACCGGCTTGGCGTGCGTGCGACCGTGATAGGCCGCGTGGAGCGCGGCCACCAGTGCGATGCCCTCCGCGCGCAGCGACTCGGCCGGCTCGCCGCCGATCGGCATCGGCTCGGCCAGCGCGGAGAGGATCTCCCACGCGTGCTGTGGCGGCGCCTCGATTCCGGGAATCCGCCAGTGCAGGTCCACCACGCGGGGACCGCCCGGGCGGCCCCATTCCTGCGCGTGCGGCTCCGTCGCGCCCGGATGCTCGACGTGGTCGAGCCCGATCTCGAAGCCGAGCGATGCCAGCGCCGCTCCCGCCCGGTTGAGGTCGTCCGGTGCCACGAGCAGGTCCACGTCCCCGTAGCCGCGCGGCGTGCCGTCGGCGTAGAGGTGGCGCCTGTAGGCGGCCCCCCTGAGAAGGATGCCGCGGGAGCCCGCGGCGCGGAACGCGCGCAGCACCTCGATCGTCAAGGCGTCGATCCCCAAGCTGCGCGCCGTAGCGACGACCGCCGGCACGCGTGGACGACGCATTCGCTCGGTCACGGCCGACTCACTGTAATCCCGTGGGCCGCGCGACGGGGCTGTTGCGGTTCTGGCGCATCGGGACTACCCTCACCCAAAGGGGACTCGCAATCCACTTCTGGGCGAAAAGGTCAATTGCCGCGCTGGCGGCGGCGGTCGCATCTGCGGCCACGTTCGCCGTGGCCGCATCCGGGTCCGAGTGGGCGCCCACCTGCCACGACTCGTACAACGAGGTCGAGCAGGGCGAGACCGCCTCGATCTACGGCTGCTGGGACCAGGACCAGGACCCGCTCACCTACACGATCACCGAGCAGCCGCAGCACGGCACCCTCACCGCCCCGACGGCAAGCACCAACGAGTTCCGCTACAAGCCGGCTGACGGCTACACCGGCGCGGACGGCTTCGCCTACACGGTCACCGACGGCACCAACACCGTGCCGGTCACCATCAATCTGAGCGTCGTCCCCTTCCGCGACGACGCGCCGAGCTGCCACGCCTGGGGCGGCTACGGCAGCGTCGAGGCCGGCGACGACCACCCCGTGTACGTCTCGTGCACGGACGACGAGGGCACCAAGGTCGCGGTGAGCGTCACCGACGGGCCCGACCACGGGACGCTGGCCGGCCCGAACGACTACGGGACGTGGACCTACAGGTCCGCCGCCGACTACCAGGGGCAGGACTCGATCGCGTTCAAGGGGAACGACGGCGCGCAGGACTCGCAGCCGACCACGGTGACGCTCGACGTGATCGCGGCCAAGAACGACCCTCCGAGCTGCTATTCGGTCTACCGCTACCCCGGCCCCGGCCCGTACGAGGGCTACGACGGTCCAGTCGAGGGTGGCGAGAAGGCCTACTGGTTCGCTCAGTGCTCCGACGACGAGGGGGACACGCTCACTCCGCGCGTGACCGACCCGCCCGAGCACGGCTCGGTCGCCGCCGACGGCAGCGCGCTCACCTACACGGCCGGACACGGCTACCAGGGAACCGACGACTTCAAGTTCGTGATGAGCGACGGCGTCAACGACTCGAACGAGCACGGCGTGAGCGTCGAGGTGCGCCCGAACGTGAACGACCCGCCGAAGTGCTCGCCGGCGCTCAACGTCTCCGTCGAGCAGGGCGACTCAGCCAGCGTCTATCCGTGGTGCTACGACGACGAGGGCGCGGCGCTCACCTACTCGGTGGCGAGCGGTCCGGAGCACGGCACCATCGCGCCGCATCAGTGGGGCGGGCAGATGTACACCCCGGCGGCCGGCTTCGAGGGCGTCGACAACGCGGTCATCCGGGTCAGCGACGGCGCGAACTCCGTCGACATCCCGGTGAAGGTCACCGTGACGGCCTCCACCAACGACCCGCCCATCTGCAACGTCGGCTGGATCAGCTCGGGCGTCGGGTTCGGCTTCAGCTCGTCGGTGGAGAACAACGAGACCCAGCGCTTCTCCGCGTACTGCATGGACGACGAGAACGACCGCGTCTCGATCCAGGTCGTGAGGCAGCCCGCGCACGGCACGCTGGAGATCGTCGGCGAGGAGCTGCGCTACACGCCGGAGAGCACCTACACCGGCAACGAGAGCTTCAGCATCCGCGGCCACGACGGGAAGGCCGCGGGGCCGGAGGCCCAGTCGATGAGCTTCACCGTGGTCGCCGCCCAGGACGACCCGCCGGCCTGCGTGGGCTACGCGGGCGGCTCGTTCGGCCCGTTCGGCGGCGCGGGCAAGACCGAGGCCGGCGAGCGCAACGCGATCTCGATCCAGTGCTACGACGACGAGGGCGCGAAGGTGACCCCCGCCGCCACCGACCAGCCGGACCACGGCACGCTGAGCGACGAGGGGATCGGCTACTGGATCTACGAGCCCGTGGCCGGCTTCCTCGGCCGCGACGAGTTCAAGTTCAAGGGATCGACGGCCGCGGGGCAGGAGTCCACCGAGGTGACGGTCCCGATCGACGTCGTCGCGCCCACCAACGAGGCACCGATGTGCAGCCACGGGCCGCTGCGGCCGATCCCCGGCTTCGGCTCGTTCTCGTATCCGGTCGAGTCGGGTGAGACGGTGTGGATCGGGCTCAACTGCGGCGACGACGAGAGCGACACGGTCACCTTCGAGGTGACCGACCAGCCCGACCACGGGACGATCGAGCTCGTCGAGGACCGCCCGCGCTCGTACCCGTTCGGCGGGTTCGAGGCCCGCATCGCGTACGAGCCGGAGGCGGGCTACACCGGCGGCGACAGCATCAAGGTACGCGGCAGCGACGGGACCAACGACACTCAGGAGTACACGCTCAACTTCACCGTCGCCGAGGCCAAGGACGACGCGCCGACGTGCGCCTGGTCCTACGGCTTCCCGAAGCAGGCGAGCACGCCCACGAAGCTCGACCTGAGCCAGGCCTGCGGAGACGAGGAGGGCGTGCCGCTCGACTTCGTCATCACGCGACCGCCGGAGCACGGCGACATCAGCGGGCCCGACTCGGAGGGGCACTTCACGTACACGCCGCACCCGGGGAGCGGCGGCCTGCGCGACGACCTGGCCTTCCGCGCCAGCGACGGCACGCACACAACCTCCGTCCAGAAGCTCTACATCTACCCGGCCCAGCAGGCGGCGTGCTACTTCGGTGCTCCGCAGCGCGTGATCGAGCCGGGCGAGAGCCTCACGCTCGGGGCCGCCGATCTCTGCCAGGGCGATACGACGGGCCACAGCGTGAGGAGGTGGACGAACCCGCCGGCGCACGGCACGCTGGCGCCCAACGGCGACGGCACCGTCACCTACACGCCGGCGCCGGGCTACAGCGGCCCCGACACCTTCGACGTCGCCGTCGACAACGGCAAGCAGCTGCTCACCCGGGCGGTGGTCAAGGTGCAGGTCGGGGGGCCGCCGAACGCGGCGCCGACGTGTCGCGACACCAGCCTGCACGTCCTGCGCGACACCGTCACCCCGGTCCCGCTCCCGTGCTCCGATTCCGACGGCGACGGCCTGCGCATCCAGCGAGTGGCGGGGAGCGGTCCCTCGCACGGCCGGCTCGGCCCGATCGACTCGGGCGAGGGCCGCGTCAACTACAGGCCGAGCGCCGGCTTCCTGGGCGAGGACGCCTTCAGCTTCCAGGCCGACGACGGGCTCCTGACCTCGACGCCGGCGCTCGCGCGGATGATCGTGGTGGCCGACGGGGCGGGGCGCGACGTCGCCCCCGGGGAGACGGTGTCCACCGGCGACGCCGCCTCCGACGCGGACCCGCTCACAGCCGCCGTGACCTCGCCGGTCGCCGGCCGCGTCGCGGTCTTCGAGGGCCCCCCCGCGAACGACGCGCCGAACGGCTACAGCTTCCTCGGCCAGGAGGTCAGCATCCAGGCGCCGCGCGGTACGGCGGAGAGCCCGCTGAAGCTGGTGTTCGAGATCGACGCGTCCCTGCTCCCCGCCGGCGCGGACCCCGCGACGCTGGTGGTCTTCCGCAACGACGTGGCCGTGGGCGCCTGCTCCGGCGAGCCGGGCCACGCGACGCCGACACCCTGCGTCGCGAGCCGCGAGCTGCGGCCGGGCGGCAACCTGAGGCTCACGATCTTCACCGTCGAGGCCAGCCGCTGGAACCTGGGCACCGGGTCGGGCGGCGGCTCGGGCGGCGGCGGCACGGGGACCGGCGGTACGCCGCCCGGCGACCAGCAGCCGGGCGGTCAGGCGCCTGGTGGCACCCCGCCGGGCGATACCCCGCCGGGCCCGGGTCCGCAGCCGCCGGCCGACACCGCGGCCCCGGCGGTCAGGCTCAGGGTCGTCAAGGGACAGCGGCTGGCGGCGGTCCTCAAGAGCGGCCTGAGAGTTCAGGCCAGCTGCTCGGAGGCCTGCAGCGGGACCGCGACCCTCACGCTCGACGCCAAGCTCGCGAAGAAGCTCAAGATCGCCGCCAAGCTCGGCACCGTCAACGTCAGGCTGACCGCCGCCGGCAGCCGGGTCGTGATCGTGAAGGTGGGCAGCAAGGCGCGCGCGGCGCTCCGGCGGACGAAGCGCGCGGCGGTTCAGGTGAGCGCACGCGCCGGCGACGCCGCGGGCAACTCCGCGGCGGCCAAGCCCGTGAAGCTCACGCTCGCCCGCTGAGCGCGGCTCAGGCCGCGGCCGTGCCGGGCTCGCGGTTCGCGCTGCGGGCGCGGGCCGAGCGGCGCTTCGCGCGGTACATGTCGTCGTCCGCGCGGCGGACGAGCGTCTCGCCGTCGTGTGCCTGGTCGGGATAGACCGCCACGCCCACGCTGACCGAGATCGCGAGCGCGCGCCCGTCGAGCTCGAAGGGGCGCCGGAAGACGGATTCAACCCGCTCCCCCAGCGTGTCGACGCCGGCCTCGAGCCGGTCGCGCGCAACCCGGCTCAGCAGCAGGAACTCGTCGCCGCCCTGGCGCACGATCAGGTCGTCGCCGCGGACGACCTCGCGCAGGCGGGCCGCGATCTGGCGGAGAAGCTCGTCGCCGGCCGCGTGGCCCAGCTCGTCGTTGATCGACTTGAAGCCGTCGACGTCGAGGAAGTAGAGCGCCAGCGCCGTGCCCGCGACGTCGGCCTCGGCGAGGATCCGCGTCAGCCGCTGCTCGAACACGGCCCGGTTCGCGAGCCCGGTGAGCTGGTCGTGGTAGGCGAGGTAGGCCACGCGCGCCTCGGCGCGGCGGCGCGCGGTCACGTCCTCGCTCGAGACCAGCATCCCCGTCGGCTGGCCGTGGTCGTCGTGCAGGACGGTCGTGTTCCAGGTGACGACCCGCTCCTGCCCCCCGCGCGGAGCGAGGATGGACTCGGTGGCGCTCGCGCTCGCATCCCGCTGCCTGAGGCTGCGGTCGAACTCCGCCCGTCGCGCTTCGACCTCGCCGGCCGGAGCCGTCAGCGCGAACCAGTCCTCACCGAGCAGCTCGCCCTCCGGCCTCCCGAGCAGCTCGACCCCGCGCTGGTTGATCAGGCTGATCCGGCCGCCGGCGTCGAGGACCAGGAACATCGATCCGGCCACCGCCAGGTAGCGGGCGTTGCGATCGCGTTCCACGCGGAGCTCGTTCTCGATCCGGTTGATGCGCTCCACGAGCTCGTAGAAGATCGGCAGCGCGACGAGGGCGACCGCCAGCGCGGCCAGCCCGCCCTCCTGGTGCACCCAGACCACCGCGGCGGTCATCAGCATGCCGATGAAGACGACCCGGGCCAGGCCGAGGTACGGCCGCAGCAGCCCCTCCGGCGGACGCTCGCCGGTCTCGATCCGCGTCAGGGCGACGAGCAGCAGGTAGAGGAGGCTGTCGGCGCAGAAGCCGGCGGCGATCAGCGCAACCAGGTGGAGCGGCTCGCCGCCGTGGGTCCCGAGCAGGGCGTCGAGCAGCGCGAGCCCGCCGGCGGTGAGGAGCGCCACCAGCAGGTCGGAGAGGACGTTGGAGGCGACGATGCCCACGCTGCGGTTGCGGCGCAGGTTCAGAGCCAGGTTGGCGAGCGCGAGCGCAAGGCCCGCGGGCAGCGGCCCCAACAGCTCGACCGCGGCGAAGAAGGGGATCAGGTTGCCGGAGACCGACAGCTTGGCCATGCGCAGCTCGCTCTCGCGCAGGGTCGAGTAGACGATCGCCGCGACGAGCACCAGCGCCAGCGCCGGCGGCCGCCACTGCGCGCCGCTCCACAGGAGGGCGTAGGCGGCCAGCGTGGCCGCGATCGCGGGGGCCACGAGGGCGAGCAGCAGCGCCGTGCGCGCGGGGGGCGCCGGCGCCTGCGAAGGGTGGCCCGAGTGGACGCGCTCGGCGGGGCGCGGGTGCTCCGCGGGGCGCGGGTCGTGGATCAGCATCTTCGGAGTCGCTCGAGCTCGCCCGGCGGCCGGGCGCTGCCACGCGTTATCGGCCGCGCGGGCGGTTGGCGCGACCCCCCGATGGGGGGAGGGTCCCCGCGCCGCAAGCTCCGGGCGGCTACTCGCCGGCCGGCGTATCGCCCGGCAGCGGGATGCCGTGTGCGCGTGCGTCCGCCAGAGAGAAGAAGACCGCGACGTTCTCGTGGGTCCAGGAGTAGCGCCCATCCTCCTCGCGCCGTCCCAGCGTGACGACCACGTGGTCGCTGGCGAAGTGCACCACCCAGGACGCGACGCAAAGGTCGGTCCATCCGCGCTCGTCGCCACTCCACCATTCCGTGCGCTGCCACGCCGCCTCGACGGCTTCGATCGACTGCCCGACGAGCGGCCTCCAGTCCTTGTCGGCGCTTACGTCCGCCACCTCGTACTCGCCGCCTGCGCGCAGCTCGCCGCCGACGAGACCCCGCGGTACGGCCAGCACGCCTTCGTTGCGCCCCTTCTGAAGCCAGGCGAACGACCAGGTCGTGCCGTCGTCGAGATCGAGCTCGAGTCCGAAGTCGGCCGAATCGAACCCCGCGCCACGCTCGAGGCCCCACTCGTCCGCCGCGACGTATCGCACTCCCTCCAGCCGTCGGCCACGCATCGCCGCCAGACGCTGCTCATGCGCCTCGCGGTCGGCGGCGTTGGTTACCCACGGCACGTCTGTGTCCATCTAGCTAGCGGCTGCGGCCGGCGACGCGTCCTCGACGCGACAGATCGTCCTGTGGCGCGCCGCTGACCTAAGGCTACGTTGACCCCATGCGGCAGACATGGTCGGTGACGAAGCGGGTGGTCGTGTCGTTCTACGACGACCAGGCGACCCACCACGCCGCGGCGCTCACCTACTACGCGCTGATGACCCTGTTCCCGACGCTGCTCCTGGGCGTCTCGCTGCTGGGACTGGTCGGCGAGTACCCGGGCACCTACGACTCGATCATCTCCTACCTCCGCGACGTCGTGCCCGCGACGACGCTGGCGCCGATCGACGACGCGGTTCGCGCGGCCCTGAGGAGCAAGGGAACCGCGGCCCTGGCATTGGCGATCAGCGTGCTCACGGTCCTCTACGGGACCACCGGATACCTCGAGGCCACCCGCAGGGCGCTCAACGTCGTCTTCGAGGCGGACGGCGGCCGGAGCTTCCTGCGCCGCAAGCTGACCGACGTGGCCTCGACGGCCGTGCTCTTCGCGCTGGTCCTCACGACGCTCGTGCTGATCTTCGTGGGCGGCGATGCCGCCCGCGACCTGGCCGGTCCCACGGCGGCATCGGTCTGGAGGATCGCGAGATGGCCCGCCGCACTGGCCAGCGCGATGCTCGTCTTCTCGTTCGTCTACTACGTGACGCCCGACGTCAAGCAGCGTGCGTTCCGCTGGATCACGCCCGGTGCCGCGGCCGGGGTGGTCGTCTGGATCGGCGTCTCGGCCGCGTTCTCCGAGTATCTCGGGCACTTCGGGAGCTTCAACGTGACCTACGGCTCGTTCGCCGCGGCGATCATCCTCCTGTTCTGGCTGTGGCTGACGAACATCGCGCTGCTGTTCGGCGCCGAGGTGAACGCCGAGATCGAGCGCGCGAAGGAGCTGTCCGAGGGCGTGCCCGAGGCCGAGACGCTGGACCTGCCCGCGCGGGGATGAGCAACGCGCGACGCCGCCGGACGGCGAGAGGCCGCGTCGCCCGATCGCCTCCGTCACCGCGAAGTGGCGCAGCCGCGCCGGCGCTACGCGGCGGGCCCGGCCTCGGATGCCTCGGCGCGCATGCCGGCGATCGCCGAGGCGGCCGCGTCCCGGAAGGAGACGGGTTCGACTCCGAACACAGACGACACGGCGCTTCGTTTCACGAGGAGGTCCGAGTGAAGGCCCGCCATGAGCGGCTCGATCAGATCGCGTTCCTCGTCCGTGATGACGGACGCCAGCGCCGCCTCCGCGCGAGCGTTGCTGAACGGAATCGACACGCTGCGGTGCGGCTGACCGAGTAGCTCGCTCACGATCTCGGTCATCTCCTCGAACGAGAGGATGTCCGGCCCTGCGATCTCGTAGGCGCCGGGGTCGGCACGGCGCGCTCTGAGCAGGCAGGTCACCACGTCCTCGATGGCGATCGGCTGCGTGCGGCTCCCGCGCCAGCTCGGCATGGCCAGGACCGGCAGCCGATCGACCAGCTGGACGAGCGTCCTGAACGACGCGCTGCCCGTCCCGACGATCATCGAAGCGCGCAGCGCGACGAGCTCGGGTGTTGCATCGGCCAGCACGGTTTCGACCTCGCGACGCGACTCGAGGTGCTCGCTCTCCGCATCCTCGGCGGTGAGGCCGCCGAGGTAGATCGTGCGCCTCACCCCGCAACTCGCCGCCACCTTCGCGTAGTTGGTCGCGGCGCGCCTGTCGCGGTCGGCGAATCCCTCGCTGCCGGGTTCCATGGAATGCACCAGGTAGAAGACCTCCTCGATCCCCTCGAGCGCTGGACGCAGCGACTCGATGTCGGAGAGGTCAGCCTCGATCGCCTCCGGCCCGTCCTCGTCGTCGTCGCGCAGGAGGCGGCCCGCGTCCCGGACCAGGCAGCGCAGCGGAACGTCGCGCAGGTGCGCGAGCAGCTCGTGGCCGACGAAGCCGGTCGCCCCGGTGAGAAGGACGGTGGCGGCCGGGCGGGGAGTCGCGGTCCGGCTCACGACGAGCGGTGGATGGCCCACGCCAGTGCACCCACCGCGAGGAGCGCCAGCCCGACGGCCGGACGCGCGATGCCCTTGCGGCTCGCGATCCGGCTGAGGCGCCCGCGCTCCGCGGGGTTGCGCACGGTGGCGCCCGCGTAGACGTCCTCCGGGCCGTGCTCTTCGCGCGGAATCGGCGTGCGTCCCTCCGCAAGGTCGGCGAGCCGATCGAGCGATCGCACGTTGCGCCGGTGAATGAGCAGGTGCGTCAGAGGGTTGAACACGAATGCCGTCGCCGGATCGGCGGCCCGCTCGTTCATCGTGACTTCTGTCCCACCGGATGCAGGCACGAGATCGAGCTTGACTCGGGCGGTGCCCATGGGCCGAGCCTTCGTGAGCAGCTGGAGGTACCGATCAGGCCGGACCTCCTCGACGGAGGTGTGGTCCCGTAAGCGGAGCGGGCCGAAGCCGAGCGTGTGATGAAAACGGCTTCCGTTCGCAGGCCAATCCGAGTCGGCGTCGCGGACCGCCTTCGAGCCGAGAACCCAGTACGCGTAGCTGCGCGGATCCGCGAGAACCCCGAATACTTCACCGGGGGTCGCGTGCATCAGGCGTGTGGTGGTCGCCACGGGCTGCCTACGTCACGCCGCCAGGCGCGATATCGGCGGCAGTTTGGCGGAGCCCATGTGAGGCACCTACCCGCCCTGGCTTTTGGGAACCACGCCGGTTCCGGTCGATCGCCCTTGCTGGAGGGCGTTTGAACCAGGACGCCGCCCGCCGGGTGCGGCGGCTCAGAAGAACCCGCCGGCCCGCAAGAGCGCCGCCGAAAAGGACCCGGTTACGCGTCTCGTGTCGGTCGGGACGATTGGATTTGACCCAGCGACCTTCGGCCCCCAGGGCGTGGTGGTCGGTACGACGGCGGTACCACGTCGACACGAACCCGGTCAGCGCGACGGTTTGTGGCGGACCGTTCGGACGCGGGCCTCGGTCGAGTTCTCGTGCGCGGTTTGCGCTGCCTCGGTTCGCGGTTCGCTAGATAGCTAACGTCCCGCCGCATGGAAGAAGCGACCGGGCGGCGGCGCGGGCCAGGCGGGTGGGACGAGGTGCTGGCGAGCGAGCGCCACCTCGTCGCTCCGGGGGCCGAGTGGCGTTCCGAGCTGTATGCGATCGCCGCCGCTCAGTTCAATGCTGCGGCCGATCTCCTTGATCTCGAGGCCGAGATTCGGACGCGTCTGCTGGAGCCGCGACGCGCCCTCGTCGTCAACTTCCCGGTGCGCCGCGACGACGGGGAGATCGAGTCGCTCACCGGCTACCGCGTGCAGCACACCCTGACGATGGGCCCGACGAAGGGAGGCGTGCGCTTCGCCCCCGGAGTCTCGCTCGGGGAGTGCGCTGCGCTGGCGATGTGGATGACGTACAAGTGCGCGCTCCTCGAGCTCCCGTTCGGCGGCGCGAAGGGTGGCGTGCGCTGCGACCCCAACCGGCTCTCCGCCAACGAAATGGAGCGGGTTACCCGGCGCTACACCGCGGAGATGCTGCCGGTGATCGGACCCGACCGTGATATCCCCGCCCCCGACATGGCCACCGGCGAGCGCGAGATGGCCTGGTTCATGGACACGTACGCGCAGCAGGTCGGCCACGCCGTACCGGAGATCGTCACGGGCAAGCCCGTGGTACTCGGCGGGACCGACGCGCGCCGTGTGGCCACTGGTCTCGGCGTCGTGTTCTGCATCGAGGCGATGCTCGAGCACCTCGGCATTCCGCTGGCGGATCAGCGCGTCGTCGTGCAGGGGTTCGGCAACGTCGGGGCGGCGCTCGCCTGCGAGCTCCAGGCACGCGGCGCAGTAATTGTGGGTGTCTCAGATGTCTCCGGAGGTGTGGTGGCCGAGGTCGGTCTCGATGTCGACGAGCTGCTCCGGTGGGTCTCCGAACACCGCTTCCTACGCGGCTTTCCAGGCGGCCGTGCCGTCTCCCGGACCGAGATCCTCGAGACGTCGTGCGATCTGCTCGTACCGGCAGCGCTTGAGCGCCAGATCACTGTGGCAAACGCCGCCCGGCTGGATTGCTCCATCGTCGTCGAAGCGGCCAATGGGCCTACGACACCCGAGGCGGATGCCATCCTTGCAGAGCGCGGGATCCATCTGGTGCCCGACGTGCTCGCGAACGCCGGCGGCGTCACCGTCAGCTACTTCGAATGGGTCCAAGACCAGCAGAAGATCGCTTGGAGGGCGGAGGAGATAGCGGCCCGGTTACGATCGCAGGTCCGCGCCGCCTTTGCGCGTGTACTCGAGTTCGCGGCGCGCGAGAACGTCGACTGGCGAACGGCCGCGCAGGCGGTGGCCATCGCCCGCGTGGCCGAGGCAGCCCGGCTGCGCTCGATCTACCCCTGACCGAAGCGCGGCGGCGGCGCATCAGTAACCCGGATGCGCGCAAGCGCGCACGCCGACGCCGCCTTGTGGCCGCCTGCTGCGAGCTGGCCTTGCTGGACGGCGTTTGAACCAAACGTGCGTTCGCCGGACAGCGCGGGTGCATCGCAGGTTGCGCTGCGCCCTAGATCGGACGGTCGCTGCGCCGCCGCCGACCTGCGCGCAGTAGACCTCTCTACTCCTTCGGCCACGGCGTGAGCGGCGCGATCGCGGCAGCCGTATGGGGGTCGTCGAGCCTCCCGTTTCGCGCGGGAGCGCAGGCAACGCGGGTTTCTCTCTGGAGGATGAGATTCCGGCTATGCGTAAGCCACAAAGACTGGCCTGCCGAGGAGGACACTCTTCTTCGGCTCCGCCATCCAGTCGAGGCCCGAGTGCTCCGTGAACCGCTCGCACCACGCAAGCATCTCGACGTGAGCACGGGTGAACCTATCGGGGTAATACCCGAGCTGCCTGTGGGTTTGAACGACATTCCACGCCCACCGCTCGCTTAGCGGTGGCCGATCCCTGGCATCACCGGGCATCTCAACGTACTTTTCGGATTGAGCGTCCCTGATCGCCGCGGCGACGTCCTGTTCGCTCAACACCATCCGGGCATCCTCTTTGCTCTTCGAGCTCTCCGGCGGGCGACCGACCATGTTGGTCAACGGGCCGCCCAGCGCTACGACCGTTCGCTCGGTCTCTCCTACCAGGTAGAGCACCGCCGGAGTGACATGGTCGACGGGCGCGTACAGCATCGACATGCAGCCGTGGAAGTACTCCCGCGGGCAATCAAGAGTGCCGAGCCGCCCGGTCTTGCCGAGATGCTTCTGCACGCGCTGGACCTCCCGATGCAACCGGAAGCGCGGCTCAGCACGATCGAGTGAAAGGTCCGCGCCAGTACCGACCACGTTGATACCCCCGCCTCTCAATCGCGCGATGGCGCGGCTGAGACGCGTAGCGCTCTGGCCATACAGCTCGTCAAGCCTTGCCGGCGAGACGTACATGTATCTCCGGGACTTGGCCTGCAGGGACGCTCCCATCCCTGCGCGGATGCTAATGCGTGATCATCCGAGTACCGGGACGCGTCGCTCGCCGCCGAGTCTCGTGAGCGTCCGCTGCATCGTGTCCGTCACCAGCCGCGAGCCCTCGTCGATGTCCGCGTCCGGGCCCAGGTGCTCGCGCAGGTCGATCGGGGACAGGACACGGATCGAGATCTTTGACGGCAGCGGTAGGCGACCGGGCATGTCCAGCACGGTGATGCCGAAAGGCGGACCTATCACCAGCGGCAGCACCTTGATGCGCGCCAGGCGGTTGAGCTGGAGCACGCTGGCCAGCCGCTGGCCGCGTCCGAGGAACAGCCCGGTCTCCTGCCCGCCGATGGCGACCACCGGGACGACGGGAACCCCGTGCTCGAGCGCGAGCTTCACAAAGCCCGTTCGTCCGCCGAACCCGACTTCGCTCGACTCCCAGGACGGACGGTAGCTCTCCTGGTCGCCGCCGGGGTAGACGAGGAGGGCGGCGTCGCGCGCCAGCGCTCGCTTCATGTTCTCCGGCGACGCGGGGATCGTTCCGTAGCGCTCCACGAGGGCCCGTATGCCGGGGACCTTGAAGAGGGCGTCGTGGGCGAGCTGGTGGAACTGCCGCTCGGGCCCGAAGTGGTCGTAGAAGGCCTGCGCGAAGACGAACGTATCGGCGATCATGGTTCCGCCGGAGTGGTTGCCGACGAGCAGCACCGGTCCCGTGGCCGGGATGTTGTGAAGGCCGCGGACATCCGCGCGGAAGTAGAAACGCGAGAGGAACCTCAGCGTCGGCACCGTCGCGCGGATGTAGTTCGCGTCGCGCTCGTCCAGCGGGTTGGCCGGGCCGCGTCCGCTCAGAGCGCCCGCCGCGTCCCCGGCCGCCGCTACAGCCATGCGCAGAGCGCCCTCGAGTGAGGCGGGGACGTGGGACACGGGGACCTCCTCCTGAGCGCCTCCGGACTACCTGTGGCATTCCGGTCGACCCTCGTCTGGAAACGGCTCTCGAGAGCTGGGACGAAGCTTGTTCGTTAGGTCGCCGAGGGCGGTGAGGCCGGCGGTGCCTTGCGCGAATCGGGTTCGCAGAAGCGGCGAGTGGCCTGAAAGAGAAAGTCTACTCCCCGGCAGCAAACCCGAGTAACGTTGTCGGCAGACGGTTGCTGAGCCGGCCGACCGAGTCGCCGTTCAACTGAGCCGACGGACCGGCCTCCGCCTAAGTCATCGAGGGATCCACGGCCAGGGGCTTCGCCCAGGGAACTGGAGCCCATAGGAGGCCAACATGAGCACCACCGAAACCGTCCCCGTCGAGCACGAGACGCGCGAGCGGATCGTCCGGGTGGGTGTCATCGGATTTCCGCTCGCCGGACTCGGCGTCGCGGCCTGGCTGGCGTGGGGCGGCGTCCTGCGCTGGCACGACCTGGTGGTCCTGGCGATCGTCTACGCCCTGACCGGTGCGGGCATCACGGTCGGCTTCCACCGGCTGTTCACGCACCGCAGCTTCAAGACCACGCGTCCCCTGCGGGCCCTGTTCGCCGTGCTCGGCTCGATGGCCGTCGAGGGCTCGGTGATCGAGTGGGTCGCCACCCACCGCAAGCACCACGCGTTCTCGGATCGCCACGGCGACCCGCACAGCCCGCACGCCGACCGGGCGCCGGGCTGGCGCGGTGTCGTGCGCGGGCTCGGTCATGCGCACGTCGGCTGGATGTTCCGCGGCCGGGACATGGCCAACCCCGCGCGCTACGCGAAGGACCTGCTCGCCGACGTCGACCTGCGCTTCATCAGCCGCACCTTCCCGCTCTGGGTCGTCGCCGGCCTCGCGCTTCCGTTCGGGCTCGGGGTGGCCCTCAGCGGCTCGGTCATGGGCGGGCTGACCGGGCTGCTGTGGGGCGGCGCGGTGCGCATCCTCCTCCTCCACCACGCGACCTTCAGCATCAACTCGCTGTGCCACTTCTTCGGCCGGGCGCCATTCGGCACGGGCGACGAGTCGCGCAACCTCGCCTGGCTCGCGCCCATCACCTTCGGCGAGTCGTGGCACAACAACCACCATGCCTTCCCGACCTCGGCCCGCCACGGTCTCGCCCGCCGCCAGCTCGACCCCGGCGCGTGGCTGATCACGGGTCTCGAGCGCAGCCGCCTCGCCTGGGACGTGGTGCGGATCAGTCCGGAGCGCCAGCGGGCGAAAGCGCTTCCGCGATGACCGGCGGTGGCGGTCGGGGGCCACCAAGGCCTCGCCTCGGCGTTGCTCGCCTCCCGCTACGCGCGTCGCAGGCGGCGGCCAGCTAACGGCGCAGGCGGAAGCCGACCCGCTTCGGAGCCGAGGCGTTGCCCTCGGCGTCGGACGCGACGAGCGTCGCGCGGTAGCCGCCGACCGCGAGCTTCCTGCCGCCGACCTTCGAGGGGAGCTTCTGTCTGTTGGCACCGGCCGCGCTCTGCTTCGTGAAGCCCCCTAGCCGGCGGTACCGCGTGCAGCGCCGGGCGCGCCGATTCGAGGCCGTGGGCCGCCGGCACTTGCCGCCGGCCAGGCGCCCCGGCAGGGCCTGCTCGATGGTGAAGGCGACATTCGCGGGCTCGGACAGCCTGTAGCCGAAGGTGGTTCCGCTCTTCGCGGCCTTCGGCGTGGCTGTTGCGGACGTGATCGTGGGGGCCGTCGAATCGACCGCGATCTCGAACGCCCCTACGTCCGACCCGTCCGCGCCCGGACCGTTCGCGACGAGGCGCGTGTCCGATGGCCGCGGCACCCCGCGTTGATCGATCGAGTTGCCAGCGCTCACGCCCTGGTCCACGGCCGGGCTCGCCGGTCCGAGCGCGTGCGTGTCGGTCGGACCGCCGTTGTCGCGCAGCGGCCCCAGGTCCGGATCCGTTCCGGGGCGATCGCCCTGTGCCCCGAGGCCGCAGCTCGCGCCGCTCTCGATGTTGTGGCCGAGCGACGTGACCGTGCCCTGGCAGTTTTGGGCGCCGCCGCGGGGTTCGGCGACGATCGAGCTCTGGAGGCTCAGGGCGGCGCGGTTCTCGATGTTCGCTCCGACCGAGGCGTCATTGCCCGCCACCGTCACCCCGGCCAACGCCGCCTGCGCGGACCCCGCACCTGCTAGCACGCCGCCGGCGAAGTCGTTCCCGCGCGCGCCCGGGGAAGCCTGGGCCCCGCCGCCCGTCCCGCCCGAGCCACCCGGCCCGCCCCCGTTCGCACCGGGTGCGCCGGCCGGTCCGCCGGACCCGGCGCCCGCGGTTGCGCTCGTACCAGGGGTGCCGGGAACGGCCACGTTCGCGCTCACCGTGGTGTTGCGGACGGTCAGGGTTCCAGCGTTGTAGATCCCGGCCCCCTCCGCGTCCCCTGCGGCTCCCCCCGTGGCCGTGGCCGCGCCTGCGTCGCCGGCCTTTCCTCCCGGTCCACCGCCAGAATCGGCACCGCCGGCACCGCCCGTGCCACCGGTCCCGCCGTTCGCCGTCGCGTTGCCGCCGTCTCCCGCAACGGCGCGGTTGAAGCTCACCGTGCTGCGATCGAGCGTCAGCACACCGGCGTTGTGTATGCCGCCACCCTGGGCGCGACCGCCGGGTCCGCCGGTCGCCAGGGCGGCACCGCCGGGACCCCCCGCACCACCCGCGCCGCCCTGCGGACCCGCACCGCCCGCTCCCCCGGTGCCGCCCCTTCCGCCGATCGCCGTCGCGTCTCCGCCGTCGCCCGCCGCCACGCGATTGCCCATCACGGCCACCTCGGTCAGCGTGAGGGTGCCGCGATTATCAATGCCGCCACCCGTCTGAGCCGCGCCGGCGGTGCCGGTACCGACGCCCGTGCCGGCGGCACCGCCCGCTCCGCCGGGGATCCCGCCACCTCCGGCCCCCCCGGTGCCGCCAGTGCCACCGGTGGCGCTCGTGGACCCACCGTCGCCGCCGGCGAACGCGGCGCCGTTCGCGATCGTCAGCGCGGAGATGGCGACGGTCGCGCCGGCCGCGATCGAGAAGACGCGGCTGGCCTGATCGCCCGACACCGCGAGCGCACGCGCCCCGGGGCCCTCGATCGTGAGCTCACCCGTGATCGAGAGCTGGGTGCCCCCGAGCACGATCGTGCCCCGGACATCGGGCCCGAACCTGATCGTGTCCGCGGCAGCGGTCGCGTTGGCGGTCGTGATCGCGGCGCGCAGCGAACCCGCCCCGCTGTCACCGGTCGTCGTCACGGTCAGATCCTCAGCGGCTGCCGGCGCGGCGGCGCCGAGGAAGATCAGCGCAGGTGCGCAGATCGCGGTCACGACACGCCAAGCTCGAGCGCTCGGGTTCACGCGCCGGGCATGCTAACCCTTTGCGTGCCGCTCGGCCGAGGTTCGACGAGCGAACGAAATCGGCCGACTGGACGCCTTTTGAACAAAACGAACGTTCGCCGCATCCGCCAGCTTCGTCGTACGCTGCTCCCGGAGCTAGTCGAGCCTGGCCGTCATGGGACTCGCTGCCGCTTCTCGCGCGGAGCAGCAGTCAGCTGATCGGTTCCTGTCGCCGCTCGGACGCGCCGCGCGCGCTGCGGAACGCCGCTGCCACGTCGCGCGTCTCGACTTCCGCGCCGAGTGGATAGACGTGCAGGGCGTCGACTCCGGGCACGGCTGCGAGTTCGGTAGCGAGCTCGACCGCAAGGTCGACACCTCCGCCGGCCCTGATCCTCCGGTCGGCGGACTCCGGGAGCAGGCATCCGGGCAGCCGTCGCACGTTGTCAGCCATGCGGGGCGTCCGCAGTACGCCGACGCCGGCATAGAACCGCACCCCCGCCAGGAGATCCGAGGCGGCGGCGAAGAACCGCTCGAGCGCATCCAGATCGAACACCATCTGCGACTGGAGAAAGTCGGCGCCTGCGGCCAGCTTCTTCTCGAGCAGCCGTAGCTCGCGGTGGAGGTCGGGCGCGAACGGGTTTACGACGGCGCCGACCGCGAGCTCGTGCGGATGAGCCCATTCCTTTGCCTTGGCGATGAGCGAGGTCGCGGTCAGGTCTTTGACGCGAGGTACTCCCTCCACCGCGTCTCCATGAAGGCAGAGGACGCCCTCCGACCCAAGCGCAGCGGCACCCACTACCTGGGATTGCAGCGCCATGCGATTGCGGTCGCGGCACGAGACGTGCACCACGGTCGCGACGCCCTGCTCGCGAGCCAGTGCCACGGCCGCCAGGGGCGACATCCGCGGTTGGCCTGCATGGTTGTCGGTAAGACCGACCAGGTCGACGGTATCGGCGAGCGCCGCGATTCGTTCGCGGACTCGCAGCGCATCCGGCCTACCCGGCAGCGAAATCTCGGCCGAGGTGAATGCGGCGAGCGGCATCCCGACAGGCTAACCCCCGATTCGAGCCGCCAGCGCGCTGCCGCTTCCGCGTGTGAGCGCCAGGGAGGGCGCTAGTCGGTGCGGTGAAACTTGTCGTAGAGGTCGCTGAACAGCGCGTCCGGGTCGAGCTCTCGCTTCGCCGCCTCCCAACGCTCGCGGTTGTAGATCTGCCAGAACCTTTCGCGCGTGTGGTGGTTGCGCGAGATGAGCGTCTTGATCCCGCCCAGCTCGTAGGTCTTGTCCTCGATCGCCTGCGACCAGTCGATGCGGCGCGCGTTGTTGCGCTTGCCGTACACCGCGCAGTCGATCATGAGATCGCCGGCAAGGCCGCGCGCGTGACCGGGGGCGATCCACGGGTACGGATCGCCGACCTTGTACGGCACGATCCACAGCGGCCAGTAGTCGAGGTTCCTCTCGTACCAGCTCCAGAACTCGGCGAACCGGCGCAGCGGGATGAAGACGTCGACGACGACGTCCGGCCGCCGCGTGAAGCGGGCCAGCAGCGGCCCGAGGCGATTGCTCCAGCGGATGAGATTCTCCGAGCCGAGCAACCAGCGACCGACGAGCCACCGCACGGCCCTCCACTCCAGCGGTGGGGCGGTACGCGACAGCCAGTGGCACTCGGTGTCGTACCGAAAGCAGTAGTCGAAGGTCGACAGGCGGTCCTCGGTGAGCGTCGCGGTGCTCTTGTAGTAGATCTCGGTGCCGCGATAGCTGGAGACGTCCGAGGCTCTGTCCACAAAGCGGCCGAGGCACAGGACGAGGTGGTCGGGCGCATGGATGATCCCGTCGACGAAGTCGAAGTCGGCGGCAGCGCATCGCTCGCGCATGTCGTCCTCGAAGGCAGCGAAGCTCCGGTGGTGGCGATAGGTCATCTCGACGAACGGACCGGCCGGGACGAGCTCGAAGACGAGGCGCGTGAGGATGGCCAGCGTGCCGTAGGAGCCGTGGATCATGTGGAACAACTCGTCCGCGGGCCCAAGGACGCGGCGGGCGCCGGTGCCGGTCACCACCTCGTACTCGCGGCAGGTGTCGTGGAACCCGCCGTACCGGTACGACATGGACTCCACCGAGCAGCCGGCCACCGCCCCGCCGAGCGTTATGCCCTCGAGCTCCGGCACGACTTTCGGCAGGAGCCCGTGCGCGAGCGTGCCGCGCACGACCTCGGCGAACGTCGCTCCGGGCTCGGCGGTGCAGGTGCGCGCGTCCACGTCGATGTCCAGCACCGCATCCAGCGCCGAGACGTCCACACCACGGCCGGCGAACCGCGCGTCACCGGGCTGCGGCACGAAGTGATGCACGCCGCCCTTGTGGACGTGGACGCGCTGCTGCAGCGCGGCGGCGTCGCGAACCTGCGCACACACCGCCTCGACCTTCGCCGCGTGCGTGCTCGCCGCCGATCGCTCCGCCGGAACCGTCGCCATCGGCAGGAGCCTACGGGTGCCAGCGCAACGGCACTCGGCGCGTGAAACGCTGGGACAGCCGAGCTCGTGACGGACGAGGACATCTCTCTCAAACGGACGCGCATCGAGGACCGGGGAATCGGCCCCGGCGGTTCTGACTACCTCGGCTGGATCTACGAGCTCGAGATCGCGGGGCGCACGTACGGCCTGCGGTCCTACGACGACGAGCCCGGACGGATCGCCTTCATGGACGTCCGCATGGCGGGCGAATCTGAGCCGGGACCGATCCGTGGCGGTGTTCCGTACGCGGACGCCGTCTTCGCTCGTGCGGCGCGATGGCTTCTGGCGACCGGCGAGCACTCGGCCATCACGGTTCTGTGCAGTGATCCGGAGCATCCGAACGACGCCTACGTCCCAGTGGATCCGGACCGGCTCGTAGACCGCCATGGGCCGGCTGACCTTCGACCAGCTAGGCGTGCGATCTCGAGCGCACAACCGCGCGAGCTGCCACGATCGCGAAGACGACGACGGCCGGGCCGAGCAGGTAGACCGACAGCGGCGTCATGAGCAGCAGGCCCGCGACCGCCAGGATCGGCGCTGCCCGGCGCGATAGGAAGCCGGGCGACCGCCACGCGGCACCGGCGACTGCGAGCAGCGCGATGCCGCCGCCCAGCCCGGCCCCGTTGTAGCCGAGGACATAGGAGATCTCGAACACCGAGCGCCCGAGCTCCGCCGAGAGATCGTCGGCGGCGGCGCGCATCGCGCCGATCATGTTGATGGTCTCCGCCCCCAACCCCGCCGCGAGCAGCAGCATCAGTCCGCCGAAGGCCGCGAGCCCGAACAGGTCGTCGACGTCGTGCTCCCGGAGGATGAGCCGGAACCCGCTGGCGAAGATCGTGAACAGAGCGATTGCCACGAGACTGAGCGTGCCGCCGATCACGATCCGCGTGGACGTGTCCGAGTAGAAGCCGAGGATCTCCTCGCCCGAGGCGCCGGCGCTGGGCTGGTCGAGCGCCCAGATCCCATTGCTAACCATGAACACGACCGCGGCAGCAAGCCCCGCGGTCCAGGTGAGGCGAAGCGAGCGCGGATCCACGACGCAGCGGAAGGTACGGCAACGCGGCGCTCAGGCTCGGACGAGTCGGGAGAACTGGACGGCTTTTGAACCAAACGACCGCTCGCCGGATCAGGCGGCTGCACTGCACGCTGCGGCAGGAGCGCTAGGCGGTCGCGCAGAAGCGCCCTCTAGTAGGCGGCCGGGGGCCGCGCCGGGGGCTCGGGCGCCGGAGCGCGATAGCCAGGGCGGAGGCGCAGGTCGCCGCGCTCCGGCGCCTGGAAGATCCCGGTGGGCGCCGACAGCTCGTTGCGCGCCGCGAGCTCGGCGCAGTCCGGGGCCACGCACTCGTCGACCCCGTCGGGAAGACCGCGGCCGGCGATCAGGTTGCCAGCGATGTGGAGCTCGTCGTCGGCGCGGACCGCACCCAGGCCCGAGCCGTCCTGCGCCTCGCCCGAGAACGGGCCGGCGATGCTGAAGAGCTGATCGCCGTGGCGGCGTGGATTGTCGATCACGTTGCCCAGGATCCACACGTGCCGGTTGGGGATCCGGACGTAGTTCGTGCCGTCGTCGACCCGCGTGGTGCCCCAGCCCCCGTCATCGAGATACTGCTCGCAGCGCTCGCGTCCGTCGTCGCCGGGCATACCGTCGCACGAGCGGCCGCCGTAGCCGACCTCGAGCCAGTGCGAGCGCGCTCCGACGTTCCACATCCGGTTGCGGGCGACGACGACGTCGTAGCCACCGTTGACGCCGATCCCTGCGCCCCCGATGTCGGTGATCCGGTTGTCGAGCACGTCGACGCCGTAGGCCTCATAGCGGAGGAACGGCGCGACCATGAACTGGAAGCCGGTCCCCTGGCCCGCGGTGAAGCCGCCCGTGCCGCAGCGGCGGATGCGGTTGTGGGCCACGAGCACGGACGCGGAGCCGCCCTTCGCGTACGCGCACCAGTCGCTCGCGCGCTCGATCACGTTGTGCGTCACACGCGCGTGGTGGACGGCGACGAAGTCGAGCGCGTTGTCACCGGCGCCCGAGATCGTGCTGTGCGTGATCCCGACGTGGCGCGACTGGTTGATCTTCACGTTCTCGTGGAGCTCGTCGGGCGAGCCGACCAGTCGCGAGCGGGTGAGCAGCACGTGCTGGCACCGCTCGCAGTGGAAGAGGTCGGTGTGGTCGGAGAAGGTGATCCCGGAGAACGCGACCCAGCGCAGGTCGTAGAGGTTCACGTTTGCGAACCGGACCGTCCCGCGCCGTTCGGCCGCGATGACGATCGGGGCGGTTTCGCTGCCCCAGCGGCTCTCCCAGTAGTTCGGGAGAGCGCGCGCGGGGTAGCTGCCCGGCCGGACCAGGATGCGCACGGGGCGTGTCAAGGTCGTCGCCTCTGGAATCCGCTGCCAGGCGGCGGTGACCGTGCGCAGCGGCGAGCGCGCGGTCCCGTGGTTCGCGTCGCGCCCGCGACGCGCGTCGACGACGAGTGTGCGGGCGCCCTGCGGCTTGAGGCTCGGAAGCTCGCCCGTATCGGCGGACGCGGGCTGCGGGAGCGCGAGCAGGCTCAGGGCGGACAGCAGGAACGAGCGGCGCACCGCTCCTCTATCGGCTCTGCTGGCACCGCACCGCTACTTGGACGCCCGCGCCGGACGAGCGTCCGAGTCCGCCGCCGGGGGCGTGCAAAAGGGCATCGGTGGCAACCGTCATGCTCCCTCTCTGGGGCGACTGTGGACCCGGTGACTTACGACGCTGACCTTCGCGAGCGGCTTCGCGCGAATCTCGCCGCGCACGAGCGCGTGGAGCTCCCGCTCGACGCCCGGCGAGCCGCCGCGGTGGCGATCGTCCTCGTCGACAGCGACGCCCGGCACCACGACGGTGAGCCGCTGGACGGTGAGCGCCTGGACTTGTCGATGATCCCCAGCGCCACGGTCGACCACCACCGGGGCCTTCCGCTCGATGGCCGCATGGTCGGCGTCGCCGGGGGCGCGGCGTTCCTGCTGTGCCGGCGCGCATCGCGCCTCAGTCGACACGCGGGACAGTGGGCGCTGCCGGGCGGGCGGATCGACGAGGGCGAGACCGCGCTGGAGGCCGCGCTTCGCGAGCTCGACGAGGAGCTGGGAGTCCGCCTTGGGCCCTCGAGCGTCGTGGGGTGGCTGGACGACTACGCCACGCGGTCGGGCTACCGCATCTCGCCGGTCGTCCTGTGGGGCGGCGCCGACCCGAACGTCACCCCGGCGCCTGACGAGGTCCTCGCCGCCTACCGGATCGGCCTCCATGCGCTGCTTGCATCGGAGCCCCGCCTCGTCCCCATCCCCGAGAGCGAGCGGCCTGTGCTGCAAATGCCGCTCGGCAACGACCTCATCCACGCGCCGACCGGTGCCCTGCTGCTCCAGCTGCGACAGGTTGCCCTCCTAGGGCGCGCGGGCGAGCGCGTCGATGAGTACGAAGAGCCGGTATTCGCCTGGAGGTGATGGCCCCGCGCGTCCTCTCGACGCGGTGCAGCTGGATGCAGCCTAGGACGAAGGTGGAAGGCCGACGCCTTCGGCCGACTCGGATAAGGAACGAGAGCCTTGCGTCGGCGCGGACTTCTGAGGTCGCCCTTGCCGGACGGCATTTGAACCACGCGCGCGCCGGCGCATCAAACGGATGCATCGCGCGCTCCCGGATGCGCTGATATTACGTCCGCAATGACAAGCTGGGAGGAGGCACTGAAGGCCGCCGCACAAGAACGCGACTCCGCCGAGCGCGCTCGCTTGGCGGCCGAGCGGCAGCAACGTGCCATCGCGGCCGACCTCGACGAAAGACGCGCTCGATCGCGAGAGGAGTACATACGCAAGGCAAAGCTCGCATGTGAGGCGGCGCGCCGGAACGGGCTCCCCGGAGCTCAACAAGTGAGGCTCCGCAAAGCAAAGAAGCCGCTGTTTCGACCACAGGTGATCTCCGTCCGGTTGCTGATCATTCCCGGAGCGGCGTCTCTGTGGTACCGGACCGGTCACAGCGGTCCAAAAGGCGCACATTCCCGCAGCCTTTGGATCGGATCCGAGATCCGGCCGACCCTTACGGCGTCATGGGGTCCGACGGAGCTGATTCCGCACGCCGTATACGAGCGGGCGAAAGCCTCCCGTGAGGCAGTTCACGGGCTCGACGAGATCATGGACAACAACCGGCAGTTCAATCAGCCACCGGAAACGCTCGTAGACCTCCTGACCAAGGCGCTCGCTCGTTGGGAAGTCGAACACCGGGTCGGCCTAGATCTCGACTCATAAAGAAGCTCCGGTCGCGGCGCCGAAAAGGGCCTGATGATGGCCACCCCTGTGCGCGGATATTCTCGCGGAACGATGAAATCGAGCCGGTCGGGACGAGCGTGGCGCCCATGGCTGGCACTTGTTGCTTAGCTCCGGCCGTGGGGTTTCAAGACCGTGTCGAGCGCAAGCGCGAAGAGCAGGCTCAGGCGGCGGCGGCAAAGGCGGAGAGGGCTGCGCGTGACAAGGCCGCCAGAGCCAAGGCGGGACGAGAAAGCGCGACGCAGCTGCTTCCAGAGGTTCGCGACGCCGCCGAAGCGCTGCGCGCGGATCGGGAGCGGTCCGAGCGCCAGTTGATGCCGGGGACGGAGCGTCGGTACGTCGGGGCGATCGGCGCAATCGTCTCGACCACTCGCGAGGAGAAACCTGGGCCTTGGTATCAGCTGCGACCGTCGTACCGTGACCGCCGCGACTTCGCGGGATGGTGCGTTCGGTACTACTCGCCCAGTCAAGCCCCGTTCGGGCTGGAGATCCCGCTCACTGGCGACCCAAGCGTCGTCCGCTACGGCAGCAACTTCATGCGTTCGTCGTCGGACCAGAAATGGACGCTCGAAGCGTTCGCCGACGGCGGCATCTACGAGTACAGAGCCGAAGACGGTGAGTCTGGCCCTGTCCGTCGAGAGATCAGCGCGGACAAGCTCCTGCACGATGCCCTCCAGATCATCGAGGAGCACCTTCTGTATCTCCCCCCTACCGGCGAGGGCTGAATTTGGGACAAGCGGACCGCGTTTGAACGACCCAGCACGGCGGCGCATCGACGCGTTGGCTCTGAGCGGAGTCGACGCGGGCGCCCGGACTAGCCGAGGGGGATCGCACGCCGAGCCAGGCCCCGTCGCCCGCACGCACGGGGGCCGCAACCGCGCGGTGCAAGGGTCGACGTAACGGTCAGAAAATCCGCAGATGCGACGTGTCACGCACAAGGCGCTTGAAGAATCGCTCGGGCTCCTCGCCGTCGGCGAGCGTCTGCTCGATCTGCGCGCCTTTGATAGGCACGATCAGTGTTCCGCCCCGGTCGAGCGCGGCCGCTCGGATGCGATCCCACGCAGGCGGCGTGAAGCCGCTCTGCGAAACGAAGAAGGCCAGCGTCGTCCGGCCGGGCGCCAGCTTGCCGGCAAAGTCATTGATCTCCTTCTGCTCCGTCTTGCGACTCGTGTTCTTGCACTCGACGTACATGTCAGCGATGTGATTGAGCCAGAACGGGTCGGGGCGTGTGTTTGAAAGGAGGAGATCAATTTGCCCGGTGTCGGTGCGGTAGTCGTGCTCGACGACCTCGAAGAAACGGCCGAAGAAGTCGGCCATAAAGCGCTCGAGCTCAAGGCCTCGCTCGTAGCCTTCCGCGTCGCTCGCGACGAGCGCGCGCCACCGTGCCAGTAGGTCAGGCTCCTCGTCAGTGACTTCTCGCTGGGGTTCAGTCGGAGGACCCTCGGCGCCCGACCCGCCCAGCAACACATCGAGGTGCTCGATCAAGGCGGTGCGCACCCGCCTGGCCACTGACGGCGGCAGCTCACTAAGCGCCGATCGGGAGAGGCGCAACGTGTCAAGCCCAGGGCGGTCGGCGAGCCGGAGGACAGCATCGACGGGATCCGCCGAAAGGGTGATCGCGGTGGCCACCACATCGTGGGTCCCGGGGTGCTCAGCGAGCTCCCCGAGACGGCCCGGATCGTCAGAGACCGCGGAGGCGGCCATGAACTCGGCTATTGAAAGGTGGCGAAAGCCGATCGTGCCGCCTCGCCCTTCCCGCAGCATGCCACCTCTCCCCCGGGCGTCGAGCTCAAGGAGCCGCACGACAAGCTCTGGGTGAAGGCCAGCACCGGACAGAACCTGCGTCGCTTGCTCGATCGGGATTTCCGGTCGAGCCTCAGTCAGCGTGACCAGCGCTAGTTCGCCATAGGCGCGTTCCAGCACATCGAGTGACAGAAGCGGTCCGCGTGGTTCGGAGACGCGGTCCTCCAAGACCGCCAGCAACCCGTCGATAGCGTCCCTCAGCAACCCGGTCCGCGTCGCGGGAAGGCGGCCTCTGCGGCGATACGCGTCGCTGAGCATCTGCAGCATGAGCGGATTCCCAGCGCTGAGTGCGTAGAGCCGTTCCGCAACACCTTGGTCCAGAATGGATCCACTGACTTCGGCAAGAAGGGCGAGCGCGTCGTCGCGACCCAGCGGGGGGACCCGACGGGGTTCGAGCACCGTCGTCAGCGCGGGGTCGGTTCCTACAACCCGGGACGATGCGACCACCCTGGAGATCGCGCTCGTCTCAACCGTGGCGGCGAGTTCGCTCGACAACCGGCCGCGGTCAGCTCGCGTCAACTCATCGAGACCGTCCAGGATCAGTCCCAGATTCCCACTGCGCAGCGCGGAGGCCAGTTCGGCATGTCGCACCTGGATTCCGAGACGGCCGTCGAGCCACTCTCGCACCGTGTCGACGAACGACGCCCCTTCCTTCAGCTCGCGCGCCGGGATCAGCACGGCGCCGTACCGCGCGTCGCCGGCGAGCACTGCCTCCTGGATCTGAGCCGTCACACCAGCGAGCAGCGTCGTCTTGCCGCTGCCTGGCTCGCCGAGCAGAAGGGTCGGGCGTGCTCCTAGCAGTTCGTCGGCCGCAACTGTGAACGACGGGAACGGCAGCGAGGCGGTTACGCCGCGGGTGCGTACCAGGCTCCCGAGCTGCTCGTCGGCGACGCGGTGCGCAAGCGGCGGTGCAGCGGGCGCGGCCCGGAGCGCGGCGCGAAGGAGCTGCCGGGCGTGGTGGCTCGGCTGCCGCGGAGTCGACCAAATGTGTACGCGTTGCTCCCCATCTGGCGACATCGCGTCGCCCCAGGCATGTCCTCCGCGTCGCTCGGTGACGTGCCAGCCATCGGCCTCGAGCCGACGAAGCGCCTGCTCAACCTCCTTCTTCGGATGGCGGGAGCGGTCGGCGGGCACGCGCGGATCCTATGAGCGCGATGCGGGTGGGCCACCGACCGTGGAAGGGCCTGAGTCACTTCGGACGCGACCCTGGGCCGAATGGGCCGCCGACGAATCGCGTCCCGGCGGCGACGTCCCGCGCGACGTCAGTTCGACCGCCGTATTAGGCAAGATCAAGGCGTGGCCACGCGCATCCGGTACATGGGGAACAAGCACGACGTAGCTCCGGTCGTCGCGGAGCTGGTGCGGCGCCGCCGTCGAAATCGACCGTTTCTCGACCTTTTTTGCGGGATGTGCTCCGTCGGGGGCGCCGTCGCGGATACCAGCCACCGGGTCGTCGGCAATGACGTTCAGCAATTCGCAGCTCATGTGGCACGTTGCCTGATTGCCACCCCTGAAGCACCGCCGAAATCAGACGAGCTAATTCGATCGCTCAGACGCAGCTACCTTCACAACCAGCGCAAACTTGTCGAGCGCTTCGGGGTCGATCTGGCCCGCGAGGATCGCGTGCTCGGCGATGCAGACCCCCATGCGTATCGCCGCGCATACGCCGCATGGCGTCATGCCGCCAACGACAATGCGATCGCCGCCGAGCTCGAGGAACTCGCAGCTGGCGGCGGCGCGCCGCCGTACCGGCTCGCGACACTCACATTCGCGTGGGGGTACTTCGGACTGCGACAGGCGATCGCGATCGACAGCCTGCGTTACGCGATTGACCGTGCTCGGGATACCGCCCGTCTGACACCGGCCGAGGCCGACTGGGCACTAGTGGCTCTGCTTCAAGCGGCGAGCTGTGCGTCCGCCAGCCCGGGGCACTTCGCGCAGTACCTCCATCCGACCGGACGGGAGGGATTCGTCCGGATTCTGCGCCAGCGCCGTCGCGATATATGGCGGCAGTTTGCGCGCGAACTTGGTGACGTCGGGCCATACGGCACCTCCACCTGGCGGCGCGGCAACACCGTTCTTGAAGCCGACGCACTGAGCATCTGGGACGAACTCGACGGTCTGGGATTGGACGGCGCAATCGTCTACGCGGATCCCCCGTACTCAAAGGACCACTACTCGCGCTACTACCACGTGCTCGAGACACTGACGCGCTACGACTACCCCCCTGCCGTCGGCAGGGGGAGATACCGACCTGACCGTTTTGCCACCCCGTTTTCCCTGAAGGGGGGCGTAGAGGCCGCCATGTCCAAGCTCTGTGCGGCGATCGCCGCCAGGGAATGGACCCTCATCCTCAGCTATCCGAGCAACGGCCTCTTGAACGCCGGCTGCGGCATTGATCCGGGTGACCTTCTGCGCGACCATTTCAAGCGCGTCGACCTGCGGATGCGTCGCCCAACGAGGCACTCCACGCTCGGCGCCCGCCATGGCAGCGCGCACAATGCTGTCGACGAGCTCCTCTGGGTCGCGCAGTAGCCCCCGACGACTCTAGGCTGCGTCCACATGGCTACAGACACCGGCATCTCCCTGGTCGACCCGCAGAAGCTGCGGCCGAATCCCGAAAACCCCCGGCTCATTTTCCGCCAAGACGAGCTCCGCGTTCTGCAGGACTCGATCAAGCACCAAGGGATTCTCGTGCCACTGACGCTGTATCGCGATCGAAAGGGCTACGTGATCCTCGACGGCGAGCGCCGCTGGCGCTGTGCGCTCAAGCTCGCGTTGGACAAGGTGCCCGCAATCGTCCAGCCGAAGCCGGATCCCCTCCAGAACCTCATGATGATGTTCGCGATCCACAACCAGCGGCAGGAGTGGGACCCGCTCCCAACCGCTTACAAGCTGCGCGAACTAGAGGAGCGGGTAGCGGGCGAGTGGGGACGCTCTCCGACTGAGTCGGAGCTTGCGGAGCTGGCGTCCATCACCCGCGGCGAAGTGCGGCGGCTCAAGGCCCTCCTCGGTCTCCCACAGGAGTATCGCGATGAGCTAATGCAGGAACTCGAGAAGCCTCGCCCCGAGCAGGTGCTGACTGTTGACCACGTGCTCGAGGCGACACGGGGTGCAGCTGCCCTCGCGAAACGAGACGTCATTGACGCGGGCGACGAAGAGCGACTACGCCGTGCTGTCGTCGACAAGTTCAAATCGCGCCTACTTACGAGCACCGTCGAACCTCGCCTGCTGGCTCGTATGGCCCGCGCCGTGGAACGGGAGGAGATCACCCCAGTCGTCGCACGGCGTGCCGCCAAACGAATCATCGAGGACCCTGAGTACTCAATCGAGGACGCGTTCAAGGGAACCGTCGAAGCGGCTGACTTCTCGCACGGGACCGAGCAGCTCGCCGATCGACTCAACACGCGGATCGACGAGCACCAGCGGAAGGGTTACCAACCGACTGAGTCGCTGCGCGAAACGCTCGAGGACTTGACGCGATCGATCCGGCGCTTCCTACGCGGCTGACATTCCCTCGTGGCCCTTGAGTTCCGGACGGTCCCTGACGAGTTGCTCGGCGCCGCTGCCGGGGCGGCCGAGTGGCTTCAGCGCCGCGGTTTCAGCGTCACCCCAGAGCGCCAAGAGATCGGCTATCCCTTCACGCCGACGCTGTACGGAAAGCGTTCATCGACCACGGCCATTGTCGAGGTCGACGCGGTCGTCCCGCTCGACCGAGTACAGGAGTGGCGAGGCTACGGTCGCTCCCGAACCAGGGACACTCGCGTCTGGTGCGCCATCCCGGAGGACGCGCAACGAACCGGCAAGCAGGACCGGCAGCTCAAGGAGCTGGGGGTCGGGCTCCTGCTTGTAGGCGAGAGTGGAGCGGCGGAGATGATTCCGGCGAAGGATCTAGCGATCGGTGTCGAACTGCCCGGCGTCGACACGCTGCCGCGACGCGTCCAGAGGTCGCTCGGTCCTGTTTATGACCACTTCGACCGAGCCGAGTGGCGTGAGGGATTCGAAGAAGCATGCCTTGCGCTGGAGGACGCCGCGCGCAAGCACCTGTGGAAGGGGGTAAAGGCCGGCCGCATCGCTGTTCTCACGAAGGATCGCCAACAGGAGCAGCTCACAAAGGAAGCGATCGATGGTTTCACGATGGGGCAACTCGCCGGGCGCTTCAGCCGAATTGTTCAGCAGACTCACGCTGATCGCGTGATCGGCGACGCGCTGAAGCGCGTCAATCCGAATCGCATCGGTGTGGTGCACCACAAGCGCAAGGCGGCGGCTGAGGCGAGACTCCGGCGCAACGTGGGCACCCAGATGTGGCTGATCATCGGCGCGCTCAGAGAGATCGACAAGAGCCCCTAAGGGGGATTCTCGACGTGCGACTGGATCGTCCGCCCAAGTCGAGCCAACGTCGCCGACGATCCCTAGCAAGCGGCCGAGCGGCGCGGTAACGCCCCCGGCCCGGCACAGGAGGTGTGACCTCCCATGCCAGAAAACCGTATCGCGGCGGCCCGGGCGCGGCGATGAACACGGTCGCCCTGATCGGCACGCTGATCGCCGATCCCGAGCTGCGGTCTGACGGCTCCGGCGCGAAGAGCTGCAGTATGCGGATCGCCCTGCCGCGCCGGGCGCGTGGCGGTCAGCGAGAGCCGGGCGTCGTCTACGTCGATGTCACGACGTTCGGGCTTGAGGCAATCGACTGCGCGGAGCGCCTCAGGCGTGGCAACCGGCTCGGGCTTACCGGCCGGCTCGAGCGCGAGGAGTACCGAACGCCCGAGGGAGGGCGGCGCGTCGACCACGCCGTGCTCGTCGATCAGCTCGATCTCATGCCAGCAAGCGTCCAATGACCCAGAGTCGGGACAGCCGAGCGGGCGCCGCAGCCCCGACTGCCGGGGTTCGCAGCTCGTGGTTCGTTTTCGGCGCCCGTGTGCCGGAGTTCGAGTTCGCTGGCGAAATACGCGCGTCGGCCGAAACCTCGCCACGTGTGCGGGCTCGCGCTAGCTGGCCGTTGCCGACTTCTTCTCCACAACGGGGTCCAAATTCTCTCGATGGGGGGTTGCTTCCCTCGAAACCCACGCACACAGGCAAAGCCTCAGCCAGCTACGCCTGCGCGCCGTCGCCCACGACGTGCTCGACTCGCTTTACCAGCACCGCCTGCTGACGACCAACCAGCTCCGCGCTGCACGCTCCTCAGTCCTCCCGTCGCTGGATGCAGAGCGTTCTCGCCGAGCTCGAGCACGACGGCCTGATCGAGCCGCTCCGACGCGGTGGCGCGCTGCGCATCTGGTTCCTGACCGAGGCCGGCGGCAAGCTCGCCGAGGCGCGCCCCGACCGCGAGGAGCGGCGGCGCCACAAGGTTTTCGAGTCCGGCTACTACGCCGAGTTCCACGCCGCCCACACCCTGCGGGTCAACGACGTGGGGGTCGCCTTCCTCGAAGCGGCCCGCGCGCGCGGCGACACCTTCACCGCGCGCTCCTGGCGCCACGAGATCGCCCATCCGATCGGCCCGCCACCGGGCATGCGCCGCGGCGAGCTAGTGATCACGGACGCGGTCTTCAGCTACCTCCACCGGGCCGACTCCGGCGCCAGCATCCACTACCGCTTCGTCGAGCTCGACCGGGCGACGCTGCTGATCGACCGGCTCATCGCAAAGCTCGCCCGCTACACGCGCCTCTACCGCTTCCGACCAAAGGCCGCACGCGGCAAGCAGGCCGAGCAGGCGTGGGCGGGCGCACTATCCGGTCTTCCCCATGCTGATGGTGGTGTTCGCCGATCAGCCGCGGCGCAGGCTCGAGTCGCGCATGCAGGCGGTCGAGCTGCTCTACCCGCAGGACTTCCAGCTCAGCCGGACGCCGCAGGTCGCGATCCAGCTCTGCCTGCTCGAGGACCTCGAGCGACGTGGTCCGTTCGCCCCGATCTTCTGGGACCTGAGCAGGGGCGCGAAATCGGTCAACTGGATCGGCGAGCCCGCGTCGCGCCCGGTGCGCGCCGACGAGGGCGGCATCTGAGCGTCCCGGGCAAGCGCCGCGGCGGCGGGGGCGAGGCTGCGACGCGGGCGGACGTGGCGCGAGTGGCGCGTCCGTGCGCGTGCGCGACGTGCGCCGCCAGCCGCCCAACACTGACCGCCTTGTCGCCGCGCTGCTCGCGCTCGCACTCGACGAGCTCGAGCGCGAGCGGATGAGGCGACAACAATGAAGCGCGCAGCGATCTACCTGCGCGTCTCGACCGCCGCCCAAGCACGGCGCAACCGCGAGCCCGAGGGCTACTCGATTCCGGCGCAGCGCGACGCGTGCCTGCGCAAGGCGGCCGAGCTCGATGCCGAGGTGGTCGGCGAGTACGTCGACCGGGGCGAGTCGGCCAAGAGCGCCCACCGCCCGCAGCTCCAGGCACTGCTCGAGCGCGTCCGCTCCGAGCGCGACCTCAACTACGTGATCGTCCACAAGGTCGACCGGCTCGCCCGCAACCGCTACGACGACGCGACGATCTCGTACTCGCTTCACCGCGCCGGCGTGGAGCTGGTCTCGGTCTGCGAGCAGATCGACGCGACGCCGTTCGGGCGCTTCATGCACGCGATCGTGGCGGCCAACGCCGAGTTCTACTCGGCCAACCTGGCCGCCGAGGCGAGGAAGGGGCTCGTCCAGCAGCGCCCGCAGTAGAGCGAGCCCTTCAGACAGTGGTGGTGCTTGCGGTCCTTCTCGCCGGCGTGGTTGTGCGCGGCCAGCACCGCCGCGAAGCGGGTGAAGGTCTGGCGGTCGATCAAGGGCTCATGGCGGCCGTCGTACTCGACGCCCGCGTAGCCGGCAGCCGCATGGGCCTGATCAAAGCCAACGGCAACGGCGGCACCTACCCCTACTTCTTCTGCATCGGGCGGATGCGTCGAACCGGCTGCGAGCAGCCTACGTGCCCGTCGAAGCCGTCGAGCGTGCGGTCGAGCGCGCCTACAGCCGCGTGCGGCTGCCGCAGGCGCAGGCGAAGGAAATCCGGGCGAAGCTCGACCGCGCGATCGCCGGGATGCGTACCCAGGCTGGGCAGGAAGCGGCGCCCCAGCGGCGGCGCCTCGACAAGCTCGCAACAGAGCGCGAGAAGCTCCTCCACGCCTACTACGCGGGAGCGGTACCGCTCGACCTACTCAAGGACGAGCAGGGACGGCTCGCGTCCGAGACGGCGCAGGCCGAATGCCACCTCGAACAAGCCACGACCTCGATCGGCGACGTTCAGGAGACACTCGCGAAGGCGCTCGACCTGCTTGCCAACTGCGCGCGGGCGTACCGAACCGCGCCCGGCCACCTCCGGCGCCAGTGGAACCAGGCGCTCTTCGAGCGCTTCCTGGCCCTCGACGATGACCTCACCGAAGCCGAGCTTGCAGAGCCGTTCGCGACGATCGCACGCAGCGCCGCAAACGAAACCGCCGCCCCTTTAGGCGGCGGTTCAAATGAGGCCTCGATAGTCGGGGCGACTGGATTTGAACCAGCGACCTTTCGGCCCCCAGCCGAATGCGCTACCAGACTGCGCCACGCCCCGTGGCTATGTGCGGAAACCTAGCGGCTTCCGGAGGAGCGGGCGACGGGGATCGAACCCGTGACGCGAGCTTGGAAGGCTCGAGTGTTACCGCTACACCACGCCCGCGCGGTGGACGCCGCCAGTCTAGTTCCGCCCGGGCGGCATCGCCAGGGCGCCAACCGGGTACAGCGCCCCCATGAGGCGGGGGCTCCTGCTGCTGGCGATCGGCGCCGCGCTCCTCGGCGCGGGCTGCGGCGACGACGACGAGGACGAGAAGAAGGACGGCGCCGGCGCACCGGCGGCCACGAGCGGCTCGTCGATCGAGTGCCTCTCGCTCTCGACCCTCTCCCCCGAGGTCCACGGCTCGCCTGAGCACGCCGACAAGACGATCCAGCCGCTGATGACGGCCGGAGCGAAGGCGGCGACGATCCTCACCGGCCGCCTCGGCGCCGACGTGATCGAGTACCCGGACGCGAAGGCCGCCGAGGCCGGGCTCCAGAAGGCGCGCGCCTCCAAGGCGCTGACGAAGGAGGCCGACCCGAGCCAGATGAAGGTGATCGAGAAGACGCTCTTCGTCGACTACACCCGGGAGCCGCACGTGCGGCGGGTGGTCGAGGCATGCGCCGCCAAGCCGGGCGAGCCGCCGCCGACCTAGTGGAGGCGAAGAAGAAGGGCGTCGAGGCCGAGCGCGAGCCGAACTTCCTGCTGGCCAAGGTCGAGAAGCGGGCCCTTCGCGCGATCGCCGCCCGGCTGCCGCGCCGCGTCCTCCCGGACGACCTCACCGCCCTGGGAGTACTCGCCGCGATGGGCATCTGCGCCGCCTACCAGCTCACCAACGACGACCGCCGCTGGCTCTGGGTCGCCAGCGCGCTGCTCGTCGTCCACTGGGTCGGCGACAGCCTCGACGGCACCCTCGCGCGCGTGCGCGAGATCCAGCGGCCGCGCTACGGCTACTACCTCGACCATCTCGTCGACGCGATCTCCACCGCGCTGATCGGCATCGGCCTGGGCCTCTCCCCCTTCATGCTGCTCGCGACGGGCACGCTGATCGTCGTCGCCTACCTCATGCTCTCGATCAACGTGTACCTGGAGTCGCAGGCGCTCGGCCGCTTCAGCATCGGCTACGGGCTCGTCGGCCCGACCGAGGTGCGCGTCATCCTCATCGGCCTGAACACGCTGCTCGCCCTCGGCGCGGGCCTCGACTTCGACCTGGTCGACCTGCACATGACCGTCTTCGACCTGGTCGGCCTCGCGATCGCCGGGACGATGATCGCCCTGCTGCTCGGCCGCGCGGTCCGCAACCTGCGCGAGCTCGCGCGCGAGGAGCCGGCGGCGTCGCGGAGGGGCGCGTGAGGCCGCACACGCTCCGCGCCGGTCCGCTGACCGCGACCTTCGTGCCGGACGTCGGCATGATCGGCTCCTCGATGACCCACGAGGGCGACGAGCTGCTCGGCCAGCGCAAGGGGCTCGACACGTACGCCGAGACCGGCTCGACCATGGGAATCCCGCTGCTGCATCCGTGGGCGAACCGCCTCGGCGGGACGTCGTTCTCGAAGGCCGGCAGGGAGGTCGCGATCGACGTCGACTCGCCACGCGTGCGCACCGACGCGAACGGCCTGCCGATCCACGGCCTGGTGAACGCCTCGCCGCACTGGGAGGTCCTGGAGGCCGGCGACGCCGTGCTGTCCGCGCGGCTCGACTTCGGCGCCCACGAGGACCTGCTCGCCGCCTTCCCGTTCCCGCACGTGCTGCGCATCGAGGCGGAGCTGACCGGCGAGGCCCTCACGATCGCCACGACCCTGGAGGCGACCGGCGCCGACGCGGTGCCGGTCTCGTTCGGCTACCACCCCTACCTCGTGCTGCCGGGCGTGCCGCGCGCGGACTGGCACGTGGAGGTGCCGCTCACCGAGCGACTGGTCCTCGACGAGCGCATGATCCCCACCGGTGCGACCGAGCGGGTCGACGCCTTCGACGGCAGGCTGGGCGCGACGACCTTCGACGACTCCTACGCGGGCGCCGGGGACGGGACGACGTTCGCGCTCGCCGGCGGCGGGCGCCGTGTCGAGCTCGAGCTCCTCGACGGCTACGCCTTCGCGCAGGTCTACGCACCGCAGGACGAGGAGGCCGTCTGCTTCGAGCCGATGACCGCCCCCGCCGACGCCCTGCGCAGCGGTCAGGGCCTCGGGCTCGTGCCGCCTGGTGAGTCGCGCTCGGCGACCTTCGCGATCCGCGTCAGGCGCGAGTAGAGGCCCGCAGCCGCGCGGCCTCGAGCAGGTTGCGCACCAGCATCAGGTTCGTGAGCGGGCCGACGCCGCCCGGCACCGGCGAGGCGGCGCTCGCGACCTCGGCCACCTCGTCGTAGCGCACGTCGCCGACCAGCTTGCCGTCCTCGAAGTTCGTCCCCACGTCGACCACCACGGCGCCCGGCGCGACCATGTCCGCGCCGATCAGCCCCGCGCGCCCCGCGCACGCCACCACGATCTCGCCCGCGCGCACCGCGGCGCCAAGGTCCGGCGTGCGCGAGTGGCAGACGCTCACCGTCGCGTTCGCGTGCAGCAGCAGCATCGCGACCGGCTTGCCGGTGATGTTGCTGCGCCCGACCACCACGGCGCGCTTGCCCGCGACCTCGACGTCGTGGCGGCGCAGCAGCTCCATGACGGCCAGCGGCGTGGCCGGAGCCAGCGCCGGGAGCCCGAGGAACAGGCGCCCGGCGTTCAGCGGGTGCACGCCGTCGACGTCCTTCGACGGATCCACCGCGTCGACCACCGCGTCCTGGTCCACGCCGTCGGGCAGCGGGAGCTGGACGAGGATCCCGGCGATCGAGTCGTCGCGGCCCAGCTCCTCGACGGTCGCGACCGCCTCCGCGGTGTCGTCGGCCAGCTCGACCGACCGCGACGCCACGTCCAGCTCGCCGCACAGCTTCTCGAGCCGCCCCGCATACACCGCCGCGGCCTCGTCGGCGCTGCGGACGATCGCCAGGCCGGGCGAACCCGGCGCCTCCGCCACGGCCGCCCGCAGCTCCTCCTTCAGCGACGCCGCCACCGCCCTGCCGTCGAGCACCCGCGCGCTCATCCGGCGTTGCGCTCCTCGACGATCCGCGTCGTGCGCTCCACGAGCTCGCGGCCCGCCGGGAGCCGCGCCAGCCGCTCCTCGCACGCGCGCGCGTAACCGCGGTCCTCCAGCCCGCCGGCGTTCAGCCGCACGTTCAGCTCAGCCGACGCCCGCGCGGCGGCCGCCAGCTCGGCGCCCACCGCGGCGTCGCTGATCAGGTAGACGTTGCCCTTCTCCGCCGCCTCGACCGCCAGCTCCAGCAGCTCCGCGCAGCGCTCGGCCACCCCGAGCGGGACCTCGGTGCTCTCGCGCAGCGCGGCCTGGAGCGCGGCCGCCCGCGCGGTCTTCTCCTCCCCGGTCTCGCGCGGCAGCGACGACGCCTGGCCATAGCTCCCGTAGGCCGCGATGTCGGCGTCCACGGCGGCCTGCAGCTCCGCGCGCACCTCCTCGGCGCGGGCGAGCACGCGCTGCATGTCGTCCTCCACGGCGGCGTACTTCTCGCGGCCGACGGTGAACTGGCAGACCATGCTCACGAGCCCGGCCCCGAGCGCCCCGGCGAGCGCGGCGGCGCTGCCCCCGCCGGGCGTCGGCGCCTTTGAAGCGAGCCCGTCGAGGAACTCGCGGGCGGTGGAGTCGATCGCTGACTGCGGCACGAGGGCCGCGTATATAACAGGCGCCTAGAGCGCCGGCTCGCCGCCGGGCAGCATCGCGCCCTCGGCGATCAGCGCGGGGCGGTCCTGCCAGCCCGCGCGCAGCAGCGGCGTGATCTCGGCGGCGGGGCGCGGGCGGCCGAACCAGAAGCCCTGCGCGCGCTCGCAGCCGAGCGTCCGGAGCGCCTCGGCCTGCGCCAGCGTCTCGACCCCCTCGGCGATCACGCCGAGGTCGAGCGTCCGCGCCATGCCGATGACGGCCTCGACGATCGCGGAGTCCTCGGCCTCGGCGCCGAGGCCGTCGACGAAGGTGCGGTCGATCTTGAGCACGTCCACCGGGAAGCGCTTGAGATAGGCGAGCGACGAGTAGCCGGTCCCGAAGTCGTCGAGCATCAGCTTGACCCCGAGCCGCTTCAGCGAGTGCAGCGTGTTCCACGGCGAGTCGGCCTCCGTGATCAGCACGTTCTCGGTGATCTCGAGACCGAGGCGCGAGGGGTCGAGGCCGGTCTTCTCGAGCACGGCGCCGACGGTCGGCACGAGCTCGGCGTGCGCCACCTGGCGCGGCGACAGGTTCACGGACACCATCGGCGCGGCCACCTCGAGCTCCTGCTCCCAGCGCACCGCCTGCGAGCAGACCTCGCTGAGGACCCAGCGCCCGATCTCGATGATCAGGCCGGTGTCCTCGGCGATCGGGATGAAGTCGAGCGGGGCGATCGGCCCCATGCCCGAGTGCTCCCAGCGCATCAGCGCCTCGACGCCGCACACCGAGCCGTCGCTCATCGCGACCACCGGCTGGTACGACACGCTCACCTCGTCGCGCTCGATCACGCCGCGCAGCGCGGTCTCCATCCGCAGCCGGCCGAGCGCGCGGTCGCGCATCGCGTCGTCGAACAGCTCGCAGTTCGCGCGCCCGCGCTCCTTCGCGCGGTACATGGCGGCGTCGGCGTTTCGGATCAGCGCCTCGGGCAGCGTGTGCCAGTCGCCGAGCGCGATGCCGACGCTGGCGGTGGCGTGCTGCGTCTGACCGCCGAGGTCGAACGCCGC
>DASVWC010000071.1:0-71937 GCA_036389835.1 Thermoleophilaceae bacterium
CGTGAAGGCGATCCTGCGGCAGAAGTCGCTGCTCGGCCAGATCTACGTCGAGCTCACGCCGGGCACGCGTGACGGGCCGAAGCTCGACGACGGCGAGACGATCCCGACCAAGTCGGTGGTCGAGCCGGTCGAGCTGGACGAGATCATCTCGCTCTTCAACGAGGAGACGCGTGAGAACTTCAGGGGCTGGATCCGCGAGATCGCCATCGCGATCGAGGGCGGCCGCGGCGAGGACCTGAGCAACGCGATCGGCAACCTCGACGACTTCGCGGCGGCCGGGTCGAAGACCCTGAGGATCCTCGACGACCAGGAGCCGGCGCTGAGGCGGCTCGTGAAGAACACGGGCATCACGCTCAACGCGCTGACCGAGCGGCGCGGCCAGCTGCGCGAGCTGATCGACCACGCCAACCAGTTCTTCGGGGCGGTGGCCTCGCGCGACGACGCGCTGGCCGAGACGATCTCGATCTTCCCGACCTTCCTCGACGAGTCGCGCCTGACGCTCGACCGCCTGCGCGTGTTCGCGAACGACACGCGCCCGCTGATCCGCGACCTGATCCCGGTCGCCCTCGACCTGCGCCCGACGCTGCGCGACCTCGGCGCGCTCGCGCCCGACCTCAAGAACGTCTTCCGCAAGCTCGACCCGGTGATCACGGAGTCCGAGCGCAACCTGCCCGCCGCCGAGCGCTTCCTGCGCGGCGCCAAGCCGGTCTTCCCCGCGCTCCACACCTACCTGCCGGAGCTCAACCCGATCCTGTCGTTCCTGAACTACCAGCAGGAGACGGTCTCGAACTTCATCCACAGCGCGGCCGCGTCGCTGAACGCGACCATGCCGGCGCTCAGCCCGAACGAGGGCCCGCGCCACTACCTGCGGCAGTTCTCGATCTCCAACACGCGCGGGATCCAGCTCTCGCAGACCCGGCCGAGCTACGAGCGCGGCAACGCGTACCCGCTGCCCAACTACCTGAAGCGGATGCGCCCGCTCGGCATGACCGAGTCGTTCGACTGCGCGCCGACGGGCTTCCCGGGCGACGGCACGCGGCCCGACTCCGCCCAGGGCGAGCCGCCCTGCTTCGTGCAGCCGCCGCAGATGTGGGACGGCAAGAAGTTCCCGCGGATCCAGCGCGGCAACAAGATCGTCTCGAAGCCGATCGGCAACGAAGGCACCGCCGACCCGGCGGTGCGCTAGCCGGCGCCCCCGGCGCGGCCGGCGCCCGCGGCGCGGCCGCCAGGCGCGGGGCGGCGGCTTCCCGCCGGCGAACGGCGGCTGGGTAGGGAGGGGCCCGAACGGGCGCGGAAGCGGAGCCGGAACGGGGCGGCTCGCGAGGTGGGCTCTATTTCGGTCGCATATCGACCCTTAGAGAGCCCACCTCGCGGAGCGGGCGCGATTCGGGCGCCCGCCGGCCCGTTCCGGGCCCCGCCGCCTACCCAGCCGCCGTTCGATTGCGAAGCCGCGCGGCTGGCGCGAAGCCGCGCGTCCGGCGCGAAGCCGCGCGTCCGGCGCGAAGCCGCGCGGCCGGCGCGAAGCCGCGCCGCGCCCTAGCCCGGCGCCACCGGTGGCGCCACCGGCTTCGCCGGCGTCGCGGCCTTGCCGCTCGCCACGCTGTCGCGGAACTCGTTGCTCAGCGACTCCAGGTCGCGGCCGTGCGGCTCGACCTTCATCAGCAGGAACACGAGGCCGGCGACGAGCGACGCCACGGCCAGGAACGTGAAGGCGGGCACCATCGCGTCGAGCGCGGCCTGGGGCTCGATCGGGTCGTCGCCCTCCGCTGCGATCGTGCCGACCACCAGCGGCCCGACGATCCGCCCTAGCCCGCTGAACGCCCACGACAGCCCGAGTCCCTGGGTCCGCATGCTCGTGGGGAACAGCTCGGGGGTGAGCGGGGCGAGGTTCGCGAAGCCGCCGTCCACGAAGAAGCTCGCGAACACCAGCGCGACGAGGAACAGCGACACCCCGATCGCCTCGCTCTCGCCGCTCAGCCCGGCCAGTAGAAGGAGCGGCGCGGCGCCGAGGCCGGTTATCAGCCCGCACATCCTGCGGCCCAGCCGCGCGGGGGCGAACGAGAAGAACATGCGGCCGGCGAACGAGCCGAGCGTGACCCAGATGAAGAGCAGCGCCGCCTTGTCCGAGTCGATCTCGAGGATCTCCTTCAGGAAGGTCGGCCCCCAGAGGATCAGCCCGGAGACGGCGACCGACGCGCCGAACCAGGCCGTGCACGTGACGAGCACGCTGTTGCGGTGGCGGAAGAGCTGCCGGAAGCCGATCTCCGGCTCGCGGTCGCGCGGCGGGCACTCGAGCGACAGCGACTCCTCCGGCACCATCAGCAGGTAGGCGACCGACCTGCGCGCCTCCTCCGGGCGCCCCTGGTCGATCAGCCAGCGCGGCGACTCGGGCACGTACCACTTGATGAACAGCGCGAGCACGGCGGGGAACACCCCGACGGCGAAGAGCGGCCGCCAGCCGAGCGGATCCGCGAGCGTGGCGGCGGCGACGGCCGCGGCGAGGATGCCGATCGGCACCGTCGCGGTGGTCACGAACCCGACCAGCGTGGTGCGCATCCGGGTCGGCGTGAACTCCAGCGTGAGCGGCACGGCGATCACGGCCACGCCGGCCACGCCGGCGCCGACCACGATCCGCCCGAGCGCGAGGAACCACCAGCCGTCGTCCGGGGCCAGCGCGAGCAGCCCGGTGGCGATCGAGAACGTGAGGATGCCTGCGATCAGCGGCTTGCGGCGCCCGTAGCGGTCGCCGAGCCGCCCCCAGATCAGCGCTCCGGCGATCGCTCCCACGCCCGCGCTCAGCAGCACCGCCGTCGCCTGCCCGAACGTCAGGTTCCACTCGTCGTCGATCACCGGGACGATGAACGCGATCAGGAAGAAGTCGAACAGGTCGAGGACCGCGCCGAACATCGTGACGAGCGCGAGCACCACGTAGCGCTTGGTGATCGGAGCGTCGTCGAGCGCCTGCAGCATGGGAGCCTGCGGCGACATGGGGGCGGGATTCAACCAGCACGGTTAGGATCGCTGCGCTGATGTCCTCGGTGCTCGAACTTGCGGATCGCCTCTGGAGCGGTGAGGAGGACATCGCCGAGCACCACCCGGTCGGCTACTTCGGGGAGCTCACCGAGGTCCCCGGCGGCGGCAGGTTCCTCCCCGGCTTCGCGAACGTGTCGGCGTTCGAGACCCCCGAGGGGCTCGTCATGTTCGACACCGGCAGCTTCGCCACCGCTCAGATGGTCCACGAGACGATCCGCGGCTGGACCGAGACCTGCCTGCACACCGTCGTCTTCACGCACGGGCACGTGGATCACGTCTTCGGGCTCCCGCTCTGGGAGGCGGAGGCGGTCGAGAAGGGCTGGATCCCGCCGATCGTGGTGGCCCACGAGAACATGCCCGCGCGCTTCGACCGCTACCTGATGACCGCCGGCTACAACGCCGCGATCAACCGCCGCCAGTTCCAGGTCGACGACCTCGAGTGGCCGACCGACTACCGCTATCCCGACAAGACCTACCGCGACACGCTCGAGCTGGAGGTGGGCGGCGAGCGGCTCGAGCTCCACCACGCGAAGGGCGAGACCGACGACTACACCTGGACTTGGCTGCCCGGCCGCAGGACGATCTGCTGCGGCGACCTGTTCATCTGGGCGGTGCCGAACGCCGGCAACCCGCAGAAGGTGCAGCGCTACCCGCGCGAGTGGTCGCACGCGCTGCGCGAGATGGCCGAGCTGGACGCCGAGGTGCTGCTGCCGGGGCACGGCCTGCCGGTGGTCGGCGCCGAGCGCGTCCGCGAGGCGCTCGAGAACAGCGCGGCCCTGCTCGAGTCGATCGTGGAGCAGACGCTCGCGCTGATGAACGAGGGCGCCACGCTCGACACGGTCCTGCACTCCGTCGCGGCGCCCGAGGAGCTCGTGTCGAAGCCCTACCTGCGCCCGATCTACGACGAGCCCGAGTTCATCGTCCGCAACCTCTGGCGCCAGTTCGGCGGCTGGTACGACGGCAACCCCGCCAACCTCAAGCCGGCGCCCGACGCGCAGCTCGCGGGCGAGCTGGCGGCGCTGGCGGGTGGCGGCGAGCGGCTCGCCGAGCGCGCGCTGGAGCTGGCCGAGGCGGGCGAGCTGCGCCTGGCCGGGCACCTCGCGGAGATGGCCGCGCTCGCGTCGCCCGAGCTCGAGGCGGCGCGGCGCGCCCGCGCCGAGGTGAACGAGCGCCGGGCCGAGGACGCCACCTCGACCATGGCGCGCGGCGTGTTCACGGCGGCCGCGCGCGACGCGCGCCGCAGCCTCGGCGAGTAGTGCACCCCTGGGTCGAGAGGCACGCCGCCGCGATGGCGCGGCGCGCCGAGCGCGAGATGGAGGCGCTCGTGTCCGTCTCGTCGCCGTCCGGCGACGTGCACGGGGGCGAGGAGGCGATCGCGGTCTGCGTGGCCCTGCTCCCGGCCGACGCGGAGGTCGAGCGCCTGCCGTGCTCGACGGCGGGCTACGCCGACGACCTGCTCGCCCGGCTGCGCGGCGGCGGCTCGAAGCGGGTGCTCCTGATCGGCCACGTGGACACGGTCGTCGCGCACGAGGGCCACCGGGCGATGGAGCGCCGCGGCGAGCGCCTGTACGGCTCGGGCACGGTCGACATGAAGGGCGGCGTGGCGCTGTCGCTCGCGCTGTTCGAGGTGCTGGCCGGCTGCCCCGAGGCCTACGCCGAGATCGCGCTGCTGCTCGTCAACGACGAGGAGTGGCGGGTCGGCAGCCTCCACCACACCCACCGCTTCGAGGGCTTCGACGCGTGCCTCTGCTTCGAGGCCGGCCAGCACGGGCCGAACGGCGAGGAGGGGCTGATCGTCCGCCGCAAGGCGGCGAGCACGCTCAAGGTGAACGCTCACGGGCTGGCGTCGCACTCCGGCTCGGCGCCGGACCGCGGGCGCAACGCGCTGCTCGCCCTGGCTGCGGCGGCCCAGGCGGTGGCGGGTTGTCACGCGCCGCAGGGCCCGGACCGGCTCAGCGCCGTCCCGACGATCATCCGCAGCGGCGACGCGTTCAACGTCGTGCCCGACGCCGGCGAGCTCTTCTGCGACATGCGCGCGGACACCGCCGACGCCTTCCAGCGCGTGCTCGAGGCGCTGCCGGAGGAGGTCGGCGGGGCCCGCCTCGAGGCGGAGATCGTCCGCCTCTGGCCCGGGATGGACTCGCGCGCGAGCACGCGCGAGCTGCTGGCGAGCACCGAGGCGCGGCTCGGCCGGCCGGTGATGCCGGTCGAGCGCGGCGGGGCGAGCGACGCCAGCCACATCGCCACCTGCATCCCCGTGACGCTCGACGGCCTCGGCCCGCGCGGCGGCCAGGCCCACAACCCGGACGAGTACGTGCTCACGGAGTCGATCCGCCAGCGCGCCGAGGTCGGATTGGCGCTGATGGCGGCCATCCTCGAGCTGGACTGACCCCGGCGGGCGCAAGCCCGCGCCCGTAGGTGCCGATAGCACCCTCATGACCCGGCGCTTCACCCTGCTCGCACTCGCGCTGCTGCTGCTCGTCCCCGCGAGCGCCTCCGCCGCCGCCAACCCCGCCGACGCGCTCGCCGCGACGGCCATCGACCCCTACCGCTACGACCGCGCCACCGACTGCCGCTCCAAGGTGCCGCCCGGCACGCTGGCGCTCAAGGCCTGGCTCCAGGGCAACGCCGGCGGCAGCTTCTGGGGGATCGGGCGCTGCGAGCGCTGGGGCAAGGGCAGCGCCAGCCTCCACGCCGAGCACCGCGCGATCGACTGGCACCTCGACGTTCACCGCTCGGCCGACAAGCGGGAGGCCTCGCGCCTGATCCGCCTCTTCCTCGCCACCGACAGGGCGGGCAACCGCCACGCGCTCGCCCGCCGCATGGGCATCCAGGAGCTGATCTGGAACTGCCGCTCCTGGTGGAGCGGCGGCGAGGGCATGCGCCCCTACTCGGCCTGCTACGACAGCGAGGGCAACCGCAAGCCCATCGACGACACCACCGCGCACCGCGACCACATCCACATCGGCCTGAACTGGCCGGGCGCGCGCAAGCAGACGAGCTTCTGGCGCCGCTAGCGGGCGCGCTCCGCGCCCGCGGGTAGGCTCCCGCCATCCAGAATCAGGCCCTTCACGCGCGCAGCTCGTTCCCGCCGATCGGCGACTACGGGTTCCTCTCCGACGGCGAGGTGTCGGCCCTCGTGGCGCCGAGTGGCAACGTCGAGTGGCTCTGCATCCCGCAGTTCGACTCACCCGCCGTCTTCGGCACGATCCTCGACCGCGACGCCGGCCGCTTCCGGCTCGGCCCGACCGACGTGCAGGTGCCCGCGGCGCGCCGCTACCTGCCCGGCGGCGTGGTGCTCGAGACCACCTGGAAGACGCGCACCGGGTGGCTGATGGTGCGCGACGCGCTCACGGTCGGCCCGTGGCACCACGTCAAGGAGCGCGCCCACCGCCAGCACCGCCCGCCGAGCGACTGGGAGGCCGACCACGTGCTCGTGCGCACCGTCCGCTGCGCGCAGGGGATCGTCGAGCTCCAGCTCGAGTGCGAGCCGGCGTTCGGCTACGGCGCGAGGCCGGCCGACTGGGACTACACCGGCTCCGGCTACACCGAGGCCGCCGCGACCGGGGGCGAGGAGGACCCGCGGATCCAGCTCGACACGGACATGCGCGTCGGCTTCGAGGGCTCGCGCGCGAGCGCCCGCACGACGCTGCGCAAGGGCGACGTGGCGTTCGTGGCCGTCTCCTGGTCCGAGCACGGCGGGCCCAAGAGCTACCACGACGCCTACGAGCGGATGGACCAGACCAACACCTACTGGCGCGAGTGGCTGGCCCGTGGCGAGTTCCCCGACCACCCGTGGCGGGCGCAGCTCGAGCGGAGCGCGCTCACGCTGCGCGGGCTCACCTACGCGCCGACCGGCGCGATCGTCTCGGCGGCCACCACCTCGCTCCCGCGCGTGTCGGGCGGCGAGCGCAACTACGACTACCGCTACAGCTTCATGCGCGACGCCGCCTTCGCGCTCTGGGGCTCCTACAGCCTCGGCTTCGACTGGGAGGCCGACGACTTCTTCTACTTCCTCGCCGAGCTGGCCGAGGACGGCCAGGACATCCAGAACATCGTCGCGATCGACGGACGCCGCGACCTCGAGGAGCGCACGATCGACCACCTCTCGGGCTACGAGGGCTCGCGCCCGGTCCGCGTCGGCAACGCGGCCCACCGCAGCCAGCAGCACGACGTCTGGGGCGCGATGCTCGACGCCGCCTATCTCCACGCGCGCAGCCGCGACAAGCTCCCCGAGCGGATCTGGCCGATCGTGAACGACCTGGTCACGCGCGCCGTGGGCCATTGGGAGGAGCCCGACCGCGGGATCTGGGCCACGCGCGGCGAGCCGCGCCACTACACCTCCTCGAAGGTCATGTGCTGGGTGGCCGCCGAGCGCGGCGCCCGCCTGGCCGAGCTGCGCGACGAGGACGAGCTGGCCAAGGAGTGGGACGCGTGCGCCGAGAAGATCCGCGAGGACGTGATCGCCAACGCCCTCTCGGAGCGCGGCACGTTCACCCAGCACTACGAGACCGACGCGCTCGACGCCTCGCTGCTGCTCATGCCGCTGGTCCGCTTCCTGCCCGGCGACGACGAGCGCGTTCGCAAGACCGTCCTCGCGATCGGCGACGAGCTGGTCGCCGACGGCCTCGTCCTGCGCCAGCGCCCGGAGGACGAGGACTTCGCGGTCGAGGGCGAGACCTTCACGGTCTGCTCGTTCTGGCTCGTGTCGGCGCTGGCCGAGATCGGCGAGGTGGAGCGCGCCCGCGAGCTGTGCGAGCGCCTGCTGGCCCTCGCGAGCCCGCTCGGGCTGTACGCCGAGCACATCGACCCGGACTCGGGTCGCCACCTGGGGAACTTCCCGCACGCGTTCACGCACCTCGCCCTCGTCAACGCCGCGCTGCACGTGATCCGCGCGGAGGGCGAGCCGGTCGCGGACACACGCGTGGACCGCGTCACCACCGCTTGAGCGCACGCGCCTGGGCGTTCTTCGCGGCCATCTCGGTCCTGTGGGGGATGCCGTACCTGTTCATCAAGGTCGCGGTCGACGACGGCGTCTCGCCCGCCTTCCTCTCGTGGGCTCGGATCGTGCTCGCGGCGGCGCTGCTGCTCACGCTCGCCTGGCGGGCGGGCACGCTCGGCGGGCTGCGCGGGCGCTGGCGCTGGATCGCGCCGTTCGCGGTGATCGAGATCGCGCTGCCGTTCCCGCTGATCGCGGCCGGCGAGCAGCACGTCGCCTCGTCGCTGGCCGCCATCCTCATCGCGGCCGTGCCGCTCTTCGTCGCGATCCTGGCCGTGCGGTTCGACCCGGAGGAGCGCGTGACGGGCCGGCGGCTCGTCGGCCTGTTCGTGGGGCTCGCGGGGGTGGTCGCGCTCGTCGGCATCGACGTGGCCGGCAGCACCGACGAGCTGCTCGGCGCGCTCGCGATCCTGCTCGCGGCGCTCGGCTACGCCGCCGGCCCGATGATCCTCAAGCGCCGGCTCGCCGCGATCGACACGCGCGCGACGATGGGCGCGAGCCTGGCCATCGCCGCGCTCGTGCTCACCCCGCCGGCGCTGGCGACCTGGCCGGCCGCGACCCCCTCGGGCGACGCGCTCGCCTCGATCGTCGTGCTCGGCCTGTTCTCCACCGCCGCGGCGTTCGTGCTCTGGGGGCTGCTCGTGGCCGCCGCGGGGCCGGGCCGCGCGGCGGTGATCACCTACGTCGCGCCGGTCGTGGCGATCTCGCTCGGCGTCCTGATCCTCGACGAGCGCGTGGGCGCCGGCGCGGCCGCCGGGCTCGTGCTGATCCTGGCCGGATCGTGGCTCGCGACTAGGCCGGCTGGTAGTACGGGTTCGAGCCCGCCGCGTGGTCGGTCACGTCGACCACCTGGCGGATCTCCGGAACCGACTCGAGGATCGCCGACTCGATTCCCTGGTCCAGCGTGACGGTGGCCATGCCGCAGCCCTGGCAGCCGCCGCCGAGCCGGACGTAGGCGACGTCGCGCTCCACGCGGTCGAGGATCGCCATGCCGCCGTGCTGGGCGATCGCGGGGTTGATGCGCCGGTCGATCACCTGGGCCACGCGCGTCTCCACGTCGCCGCTCAGCTCGCCGTTGCCCGGCGCCGCGGTGACGACCTGCGGGCGGTTGGGGTTGGCGACGGTGAGCCCGCCCTGCATCAGGTCGTCGGACCAGTCGATCGTCGCGCCGCGCAGGTTCTCGACGTCGGCGCCGGCGATCACGACCGGCAGGCCGCCGGCGTCCTGGACCTCGTCGCCGGGCCCGGCGGCGTCGAGCGGGCGCAGGGCCAGGTCGTAGGTGAACTCGCCGCGGTGGACGCCCGTGATCCGGACCCACATGGCCTGGGCCTCGGGATCCTCCACGCCGGCGCGGAACTCGCGCACCTTCTCGACCGCGTGCGGTGTGACGGAGACGATCACACCGAAGACGATAGCGGCGCTAGGAGGCCCTCCAGACGAACACGTCGCGGTCCGCTTCGCCCTCGAGGCCGAGCGCGCCGATCGCCTCGGTCACGCCCGGATAGAGGTCGTTCCCGTAGTCGTGGAACGCGATCGCCCCGCCCGGCGCCAGCGCCTCGCGCCATGCGCCGAAGGTGCGGACCGTGAGCTCCCTCTCGTGCGATCCGTCCACGAACACGAAGTCCGGCGGCTCGTCGCCCGGCCGCGGCCCCATCTCGCCGCCCTCCGCGCGCAGCTCGATCCGGTCCCGCGCCCCGGAGAGGTCGAGGTAGCGCTCGCGCTCGGGCCGCTCGATCGGGTCGTAGCTCACGACGCGCCGCCCGCCGTCCGCCAGCGCGAGGGCCGCGGCCGTCCACGCAGTCCCGGTGCCGATCTCCACCACGCTCCGCCGCCCCCGGGCGAGCCGCAGCAGCAGCGCCAGGGACTCGGGCTTCGTCGCCGAGCCGAGCGACCAGTCGTCGCCGCTTCGCGCCGCCGCCCGCCGCGCGCGGAAGTAGAACCAGGCCACCCGCGGCGGCAGCCCGCGCAGCCCCGCGATCCGCCGCGCGGCGCTCAGGACGCGCAGCGGTCGGCCGTCCCGCTCTTCGTCTTGCAGCGCTGGAGCCCCAGCGCGACCCTGCGCATCTCCTCGAGGGCCGGCTTGCGGGTCACGGTCGAGTCGTCCTCGAGCCGCGACAGGCCCGCGTAGTCGAACGGGTAGTTCGGGTGCGCGTCGCGGCTCATCCACGTGTACCAGTACACGCGCTGGAGCTTCAGCTCCGAGCGGCGCGCGGCGAGCAGCTCGTAGGCCTCGGCGAGCTTCTTCGCCTGGCCGCGCTCGGTCGTCTCGTTGCCGTAGGTCCACGCTGCCTTGCCGCGCGCCGAGGTCCAGCTCAGCTCGGTGACCCACAGCGCCTTCTTGCGGTCGCCGTAGCGGGCCATCACGTCGCGGTTGTACTTCAGGATCTTCACGACCCCGCTCACCTTCGCGGTGAACGGGTGGATCGCGACCACGTCGAACAGCTTGCGCGCCTTGAGCTTGTAGATCTTCTCCAGCTCGGGCCAGCTCTTGTTCGGCAGGCCGGCCAGCACCACGCGCGCGCCGGGGTCGGCCTTCTCGACCTTCGCCCGCGCGGCGCGAAGCAGCGCCACGTAGTCGCGCTCCCACGGCCGGTCGGACCAGAAGTTGGTGAGGCTCGGCTCGTTCCAGAACTGCCAGTGGCGGACCGGTACGCGCGGCAGCTCCGGATGCTCGGTCCAGAACGAGCCGGTCGGCCCGTAGCGCCGGGCCAGCGCGCCCGAGAACGCCGCGAACGGGCCGGTGCCCTTCGGCGGGGAGTTGAACTCGCCGGGGTGGCGGGCGTTCCAGTCCGGCGCGATCAGCACGATCGGCAGCACGGTGAGCCGCCGCTTGACCGCGCCCGCCACCGCCTCGTCGATCAGCGAGTAGTCGGTCGGAACGCCGCCCTCGTCGTGGCGGAAGCGCGCCATCTCGTCCGGCGGCACGTCGGCCCAGCTCCTGTACGACTGCGCCCACTTCCAGTCCACCACGACGCGCACCGAGCCCACGCCCGAGGCCACCATCTGGTCGTACTCCGCCTGCTGGTCCACGGACGCCTCGAACAGGGGCCCGTCGATCACGGTGCCGAAGAACGACGGGGCCACGCGCGACGCCGCCGCCGAGGCCGCCGGGAAGGCGACGGCCAGGGCCGCCAGTGCCGCGAGGGTGGCGAACACGGCTACCCTGCGCATCGCCCCTGAGGCTATTGCGGGCGTCCAGTGAGCACGGTGCATCGAGAGTGAAACCCGGGAGGACGCCGAGCGCTTCGGTGGCCGCGGCGCTGTCGCCCGCCGATCTGGCCGAGCGCGCACGCGCCCACGGGCGACTCGCGATCGACACCGAGTTCGTCTCCGAGGGCCGCTACCGGCCGCTGCTGTGCCTGGTGCAGGTGGCCGTCGCGCCGCGCGAGAACGCCGGCGAGCCGGAGATCGCGGTGCTCGACCCGATCGAGGGCTTCGACCATGAGCCGCTGGCCGAGGTGCTCGCCGACCCGGAGGTGGAGATCGTCTTCCACGCGGGCGGCCAGGACGTGCCGATCCTCAGGCGGGCGTGGGGGGTGGGGCCCACCAACGTCTTCGACACCCAGGTCGCCGCGGGATTCGCCGGGTTCAGCGCGCAGACCGGCTACGGCAACCTCCTCCAGCGCGTCGCCGGCGTGCAGCTCTCCAAGAGCGCGGGCTTCACCCGCTGGGACCGGCGCCCGCTGACCCGAGAGCAGCTCGAGTACGCCCGCAGCGACGTCGAGGACCTGCTCGCGCTGAGCGACACGCTCCAGGAGCGGCTCGCCGCGTCGGGGCGGCTCGAATGGGCGCGCGAGGAGTGCCGCAGGCTCGAGGCGATCGACGACGAGCGCGACGCCGACGAGGCCTACCGCCGGCTTCCGCGCGTGAACCGGCTGCGCCCGCGCCAGCGCGCCGTCGCGTACGCGCTCGCCGATTGGCGCGAGTCCACCGCCGCGGGCGAGAACCGCCCGATCGGCTCGATCCTCTCCGACGTGGCGCTGGTGGAGGTCGCGCGGCGCCAGCCGGAGACGCTCGACGCGCTGACCGCGATCCGCGGCGTGCGCCCCGACGTCGGCCGCCGGCGCGGCACGGCGATCATCGAGGCGATCGAGCGCGGGCGCGAGCTCGAGCCGCCGGCGGCGGAGGAGCAGGCGCGCCCCGAGCCGGACCCGAGCGACGCCGCCCGGATCGCGCTCTGCGAGTCGGTGGTGCGCCAGCGCGTGGGCGAGGCCGGGCTGGCCTACGAGCTCGTCGCCTCGCGTGCCGACCTCACGGAGATCGTCGTCTCCGCGCGCTCGAACCGGGCCGAGCCGGACGTGCGAACCCTGCGCGGCTGGCGGCGCGACCTGGTCGGCGACGAGCTGCTCGAGCTGCTGGCCGGCAGGCGAACGGTGCGGGCCACCCGCAAGGGGGTCGAGGTCGCCCCGGCCTGAGCCGGGCCGGCTACTCGAAGTCGTCCGGCTCGTGCGGCCCGACGCAGGCGACGACCGGGTCGCCGGTCACGCTCGCGGCGAGCTCGCGCACGTCGTCCTCGCTGACGGCGTCGAGCGCGGCGATCATCTCGTCCGGGGAGCCGAGCCGGCCGAAGGTCACCTTCTGCGCGGCGGCCCGGCTGGCCACCGCCCGCGTGCTCTCGAGCGCCAGCACCGTGGAGCCGGCCGTGTACGAGCGCGCCCGCTCCACCTCGCCGGGGTGGGGCCCCTCGCTCGCGAGCTCGGCGACGATCTCGCAGATTCGCCGGTAGGCCTCGACGCACTTGGAGGAGTCGAGGCCCGAGGAGACGTCGAGGCGGCCGACGTCGGCGTGGGCGGTGCCGTACGAGCGGATCGCGTAGCACAGCCCGCGCTGCTCGCGGATCTCGTCGAACAGCCGCGAGCCCATCGAGCCGCCAAGCAGCGTGGAGTAGACGGCGAGGGCCGCGCGGCGCCGGATGTCGGAGGGGTCGAGCTGCGGGCGCCAGTGCAGGCGCAGGTGCGACTGCTGGGTGTCGCGGCGCTGCACGCGCACGCGGCGCTCGAACTCGGGGGCGGGGTCGGCCGCGGGCGCGCCGTCGCGGCCGGGGAAGCGGCCGAGCAGCTCCGCCGCCCGCTCGGCGTCGAGGTGCGAGAGGTCGCCGGCGAGGAACGCGCCGCCGCGCGGGGGCGACCACTGCCGCTCGCGGAAGTCGACGATCGCGTCGCGCGAGAACGTGCGCAGGTGCTCCTCCGGCCCGAGCACGGAGCGCCCGAGCGGGTGCTCGCCGTAGGTGGCCTCGTCGATGAGGCGGTCGGCCACGGTCGACGGGACGTCGTTCGCGCGGGCGATCTCCTGGATCACCACGCCGCGCTCGCGGTCGAGCTCCTCGGCGTCGATCCGGGCGCGGCCCACGAAGTCGGTCAGCAGGTCGAGGGCGGGCATCACGGCCTCGGAGCGGCAGGTGATGTGGAAGGCGACGATGTCGTGCGAGGTGTAGGCGTTGAGCTGCGCGCCGAGCCGCTCCGCGGTCTCGTTCACGTCGCGATAGGTGGGAAACGACTCGCCGCCCTTGAAGACGAGGTGCTCGAGGAAGTGCGCCATGCCGTTCTCCTCCGGCCGCTCGGTGCGGGCGCCGGCGTCGAACGCCACGAGCGCGGTGACCGAGCGCGTTCCGGGCACCGCCAGACGGACCAGCGGAAGGCCCGTGTCCAGCGTGGAGTGCTCGACCGCGATCACGCGGCGCAGGGTAGCGCCGCTCATGGCTAGCCTCTGGGGCCTTGCGCGCGGGGGCCGCGAAACTCCTTGTCACATTGGCGTGCGCGACGGCCGTCGCGTCGCTCGCCCCTGCTTCGGCCCAGGCCGGCAAGTCGATGGAGCTGGCGATCTCGGACGACCCGGTCTTCCTCGCCCGCCACTACTACGACCGCGACCGCGCGTTCCAGAACGCCCGCGAGCTGGGGGTCACGCGGCTGCGCGTGTTCGTCAACTGGGCCGGTGTGATGGGCAAGCAGCGGGAGGCGACCGAGCCGCCCGCCGAGCCCACCTACTACTGGGGGATCTACGAGGAGCTGATCGACGCGGCCGCGCGGGCGGGGATCCGCGTGCAGCTCAACCTCACCGGGCCGGCGCCGCGCTACGCCACCGGCGACAAGAATCTCGGCTCGACCCGGCCCGACCCGGCCCGCTACGCGGAGTTCGCGCGCGCCGCGGCCACGCGCTTCAAGGGCCGGGTCGACCGCTACACGCTCTGGAACGAGCCGAACCACGACGGCTGGCTGCGCCCCAGCGCGGAGGCTCCGAAGCTCTACCGCGCGCTCTACGCCGCCGGCTACGGGGCGATCAAGGGCGCCGACCCCGGCGCGGCCGTCTTCTTCGGGGAGACCGCGCCGTACCACGGCAAGCGTGCGATGGCCCCGCTCACGTTCCTGCGCCGCACCCTCTGCCTGACGAACAGGTACAGGATCGACAAGAAGTGCCTCGCCGGCATGCCGGCGGAGACGCGTGGGATGCTGCGCACCGACGGCTACGCCCACCATCCCTACGACTTCCGCAACGCCCCGTCCTACAAGTTCAAGGGCAACGACAACGTGACGATCGGGACGCTGTCGCGGCTCACGAGCGCGCTCGACAAGGCGGCGCGGGCGAAGGCGCTCGCCACGCCCAGGGGCCGCGCGCCGTTCGTCTACCTGACCGAGTTCGGCTACTTCGCGACCGGCGAGCGCGCGCAGATCCCCGAGAACAAGCGCGTGAAGTACCTCCCGAAGGCATACGCGATCGCGCAGCGCAACCCGCGCGTGAAGCAGATGCTCCACTACGGCCTCGCGGCCCCGCCGCCCAGCTACCCGGGCGCCGCGTTCGACTTCGGGCTGGTGAACACCGACGGCTCCGCGCGGCCGACCTACGCGCCGCTGGCGAGGTGGGTGGCGGGCGCGATCAAGCGCGGGCAGGTCGTGGCGCCGGGCGGGCCGATCGGGATGCCGGCGGCCCAGCCGGGGGCGGACCCGCCGGGCGAGGCGCCGCCGCCCGAGGAGGAGGAGCCGCCGCTGTTCCCGCCGATCCCGTTCCCGTGAGGCCGGGGCGGCAGGCCCTCGTCCTCGCGGCGACAGCCGTCGCCGCGCTCGCGCCCGCCGCCCCGGCGCAGGACCCGCTCGAGCGCGACCCCGCCACGGCTCCGCCGCTGTTCCGTCCCGCCGACCGCGCGCCGCTGCCGGACCTCGACGCGCCGAAGTTCGTGGACCTCAACGGCTCGGCGCCGCAGGCGCAGGACCAGACTCCGCCGCTCTTCGACGCCCACGCGAAGGCCACGGCCGACGCCGCGGCGTACAAGCACCCGTGGGCCAAGCGCGTGGCCGCCGCGCGCGCCTACCTGCGCGACCGCGCCGGACAGGTGGCCTTCGCGGTCGTGGACGAGAACGGGACGCTGCGCGGGCTGCGCGGCGACGTCCAGTACCGCTCGGCGAGCCTGGTCAAGGCGATGTTCATGGTCGCGTACCTGAACAGGGTGGGCGACCGCCCGCTGACCCGCGGCGACCGCGCGCTGCTGCACCCGATGATCACCCGCTCGGACAACGACGCCGCGACCCGCGTGCTCGACGCCATCGGCCCGGGGCGCGTGTACGGCGTGGCGAAGCGGGCCGGCATGACCCGCTTCGTGCTCAAGCAGCGCTGGGGCGACACGCTCGTCACCGCGGCGGACCAGGCGCGCCTGTTCGCGCGGATCGACCGGCTCGTGGTCGAGCGTCACCGCGCGTACGCGCGGTCGCTGCTCGCGTCGGTGATCGAGCCGCAGCGCTGGGGGATACCGCCGGCGGTCCCGGACGGCTGGCGCGTCTTCCTCAAGGGCGGCTGGCGGCCGCTCGGCGGGCGCAGCCTCGTGAACCAGGCGGCGCTGATCGAGGACGGGGAGCGCCGGGCGGCCCTCGCCGTGCTGACCGTCGACAACCCGTCGCACGAGTACGGCACCGAGACGATCCGCGGCGTCGCGCGCCGCATCCTGCGCGGGCTGCGCTGAGGCCGACGCGCCAACCCCCACCCAGCGCCCTGCAGGACGACCCCATGCGGGTGTAGGTTTGCCCGCGTAGGTCCAAATCGACTAGAAGGGAAGGAAGCCGAATGACGCTTCTACGCCGCCGCTTCCGGGGGCTGGCCACGCTCGTAGCGCTGGTCACCGCGGTAGCGCTCCTCGTCACCGCTGCGCCTTCGATGGCGGCCACCTCGACGGTGACCCAGGCCGACTGTGACGCCGGCCGCATCAAGAACAAGCAGGGCACCGTCCTCCGCGGCGCCGCCTGCGAGAGGCTCATCGGCCAGCGCGTGCAGCTCGCGCAGACCGGCTTCGAGGCCTGGTGGCTGCTGCTCGGCGGCGTCGCCTGCATCGGCGGCGCGGTCGCGCTCCGGGTTCGCCGGAGCCCCGTCTCGCCGCAGCTCGGCTAGAACATCGGTCAGGGAGGACGCGCGGCGGCGGTCGCTACCGTCGCCGCGCCTCTCCTGATCGACTTCGATGGTCCGACGCCGCCTCTCGACATTCCTCTTCGTACTCGGCGTCCTGATGATCGCCGAGGCCACGATCACGGTGACGTGGCAGGAGCCGGTGTCGGCCTTCCTCCAGAGCCGGGCCCAGGACGACCTCGAGCAGGAGCTCGACGAGCTCGACACCGCCCCCCTCGACATCGGCGACACCGGGCGCCAGGAGCTCAAGACGATCCGCAGCGCGAAGCGACGGCTCGACCGCCGCCTCGACCTCCTGGCGGGTGAGCTGGGCCGCAAGACACCGGAGGGCGGGGCGGTCGGGCGCCTCGAGATCGACCGGATCGACCTGAACGCCGTCGTCGTGCACGGCACCTCCGCGCCGAGCCTGCGCAAGGCGCCGGGCCACTACCGCGGTACCGTCATGCCGGGCCAGCGCGGCAGCGTGGGCATCGCCGCGCACCGGACCTCCTACGGCGCCCCGTTCCGGCACGTGGACAGGCTGAAGGAGGGCGATCGGATCGTGGTGACGATGCCGTACGGACGCTTCACCTACCGGGTCCAGGGGCACAAGATCGTCTCGCCGGCGCAGACCGACGTCTTCCAGCGGGTCAGCTACCAGCGGCTGGTGCTGAGCGCCTGCCACCCGCTCTACAGCGCGAGCCAGCGGATCCTCGTGTTCGCGCGGCTCGAGAGCCGCCGGCCGCTCGGCGCCGGGGTCGTCGACGAGGGCGCCGGCGAGCGCCGGATGGTCTTCCACGCGGACCCGGAGAAGCGTTACCGGCGCCAGCTGCGGCGGCTCGGCAAGCGCGACCTCACGCTCGGCATGAAGGGCAAGGACGTGCGCGAGCTCCAGCGGCTGCTGGGCGTGCCGCGCACGGGCAAGTTCGACGCGCTGACCGCCGCGGCCGTCACCGCCTTCCAGCGCGAGAACAAGCTTCCCGCCGACGGCCAGGCCGGGCGCGCGACCAAGCGCAAGCTCGCGCGGCGGCCGCGGCCCCCGAGCCGCCCGTTCACGCCCCCGGCCGTGGCGCCGCAGCCGCCGACGCCGGAGCAGCGGCGCGCGGCGGGCCAGCCGCCGTACCCGCCGGGGCAGGGCGCGCCGCCGCCGGGGCAGGCGCCGCAGCAGCAGCCGCCGGGCTAGGGCTCGGCCGCGGCGCGGCTTCGCTCCGCTCCTGCCGCTGCGCGCTCCGCTCCTGCCGCGGCGCGCTCCGCTCCTGCGCGCGCGGCTTGCGCGGCGCCTCCGTAACTGCGGCGGGTGGGGGAGGGGTTGGGGCGCCAGCGCCGTGCTCTCCGAGGTGGGCTCTCTAAGGGTCGAATAGCGACCTAAATAGAGCCCACCTCGGCGGATCGGCCCTCGTTCCCCACCTGCCGCGGTTCGCCTGGGTCGCGGAGCGCCCCGGGGGGCCGCGTCACCGTGGTACGTTCGGCGCGTGAACGGCAGGCGTGAGAGCGAGGCCGTCTACTGGCGCAGGCGCGGGATCGCCATCGGCGGCGTCCTGCTGTTCCTGATCATCGTCGTTGCCATCGCGTCCGGTGGCGACGACGAGGGCGGCACGCCCGAGACGCTTCCGGAGGCGCCCCCGCCGGCGATCGAGGACACGCCGCTCCCGTCCGAGACCGACACCGACACGGACACCGACGAGGACGAGGCGACCGCCCCCGGCGGCAGCGGCTCGCAGGGCGGCCAGGCGCCTGGCGGCGGCAGCGCACCGCCGAGCGGCGGCGGCGCGACTCCCCCGGCGGGCGGTGGCGGCGGCGGCACGCCGGGCGCCGGCGGCGGCGGGAACGGCGGCGGCAACACGACCCCGCCGCGCCGCGACAACGAGTCCGGCGGCGCCGCGCCCCCCGGCTCGGAGCCGCCCGCGGGCGGCCGCGGCCCGTAGCGCCGGCTAGCGGACCGCGAGGTCCGAGATCTCCGTCTGGCAGGCGGGGTGGTCGACCTAACCCACCGTATAGGTGGGTAATGTCGACCAGGTCTCGCGAGGGAGGCGCTGCTGGACGCCCGAGCGCTCCGCGCGCGCCAGCGCGGCCCCGCCCACGACGTTGAACGCTCCCCAGCCGATCAGCAGGAGCCCCGCGAACGCTCGCCCCGGCAGCCGCGTGGGCACGGCTCGGCTGCGCCAGCGCAGCAGCGCGCCGGCGAGGGTCACGACCACGCGGAGGCGTGGGAGACGCCGTCCCGGAACGTGTTGGTCTCGAGCCCGGCCACGTCGCCGGTCGACTCGTACTCGGAGACGAGGTGGTGTCACTGGAGGTTCTGGTGGACGGCGATCCCGTCGACGCACATGCCGAGCCCGCAGCCAAGCACCAGGTCGGCCGACGGAGGCAGCGCGCGCGGGCTCGGAGCGTCGGATGCCACGAGTTCGCGCTACCCGACCGCGGCCGATCAACCCTCCGGATCGGCGCTTATAGTCGGGCCCGTGCAGGACCAGCCGACACGCGTGGTGGGGCGCCGCGTCGCCGCGTTCCTGATCGACACGGTCGTCCTGTGGGTGATCGTCGCGGTGCTGTGGATCCTCTTCACCGACCGCCTCGACGCCGACACGACCACCGGAGGCGGGATCGTGATCGGCGACACGCGCTACGGCTTCCACGAGGACTCGGGCGGCAAGCGCGGCGTCTGGGCGCTGCTCAGCATCCTCGCCGGCATCCTGATCTTCGTGGTGCTGCCGGGACTGCGCGGCACGTCGCCCGGTCGCGCGCTCACCAAGATCAGGCTCGTGGGCCGCGACGGCGGCAACCCCGGCGTCGGCCGTGCGTTCCTGCGCTACCTGCTCTGGATCGTCGACTCGTTCCCGTACTTCGCGCCGCTGGTCGGGTTCGTCCTGATCCTGACCAACAAGGCCAATCAGCGGCTCGGCGACATGGTGGCCGGTACGTACACCGTCAGGGCCGAGGCCGCGGGCCAGCCGATCGAGCGGATCGTGCCCGCGCTGGCCACGCCCGGCCCGGGCCCGATCGGCTACGGCTACGTGCCGCCGCCGCAGCAGGCGGGACCGCCGGGGGGAGGGCCGCCGGGCTACCAGCCGCCGCCGCCGGGCGCGCCGCCGCCGCCGCCCGGAGCCCAGCCGCCGCCGGGCGCGCCGCCGCCGCCCGGAGCCCAGCCGCCGCCGGGGCCGCCGCCGCCCCCTCCGCCGCCTCCCCCGCGCTAGTTCCCCAGCTCGCGGGCCATGCGGTCCACCTGCTCGGGCGTGCCGAACGCGTGATCGCGGCGGAAGCGCCCGTCCTCGCGCACGAACGCGATGTTGCTCACCGCGAGCGCACCGTCGCCGAGCCGCAGCGCGCCCCCGAACAGGTCGTAGGCCACGAAGCCGCGCTCCTTCATGTACGGGATCACGTCGTGGAGCTGCGCCGCGCCCGGCACCAGCTTGAAGAGGCGCACCTCGAGCAGGACGACCTCGGCCTCCTCCAGCACCGCCGCGGAGCCGTCGAGCACGGACAGCTCCGCACCCTCCACGTCGACCTTCAGCACGTAGGGCCCCGGCAGCCCGCGCTCGCTGACGACGTCGTCGAGCCGCACGACCGGCACGTCGCGCGCCTCGCCCTCGCGGTCGCCGATCCACGCTCCCAGCAGCGACGACATCTCCGGGGCGCGGTGCACCGTGATCGCGGCCGAGCCGGCCTCCGCCCCGGCCGCCGCGGTCACCAGCTCGGCGCCGGCCCGCCGCCGCACCGCCTCGAGCGCGGGCCCGCCGAAGCGGTCCGGGATCGGCTCGACGAGCAGCAGGCGCGCGTGCGGGAACGCCTCCCACAGCTCGGGCGTCCCGTATCCGACGCCCACGTCGATCACGGTCGCGGGCGCGAGGCCGAGGCGCTTCATGTTGTCGAGCACCGCGGCCATGGTCCGCCGCGCGCCGCCACGCCGGCTGACCTCCACGCCGCGGGCCAGCAGCGCCCGCCGCGCGACACGCTTGGCTCGCTGCAGCACGCGCCCACGATAATCCCGTGCGTGATCCAGCACGTCACGGTCGAGGTCCCGCGCGAGCGCGTCGAGGACTGCGCCGCCTTCTGGGCGCTGCTCGGCTTCCGCCGGGTCGAGCCCCCGCCCACGCTCCAGGACAGGGCGGTCTGGATGGAGCGCGACGGGACCCAGGTGCACCTCATGCACGTGGACGACCCCGTGGTCCCGCCGCAGGCCCACGTCGCGGTCGTGGCCGAGGACTACGCGCGCTCGTTCGGCGCGCTTCGCGACGCCGGCCACGACCCCGAGCCGCGGCCCGAGCACTGGGGCGCGCCGCGCTGCTTCGTGCGCGATCCCGCCGGTCACCGTGTCGAGGTCATGGCCGCGCCCCCGCCGAGCTCCCACTGACCGTGCGCGCCGCGGTCGTCGGTCACGTCGAGTGGGTCGAGTTCGCGCGCGTCGAGCGAGTGCCGCTGCCGGGCGAGATCGTCGCCGCGCGCGGCGGCTTCGCCGAGGCGGCGGGTGGGGGAGCCGTGGCCGCCGTCCAGCTCGCCCGGCTGGCGGGCGACTGCACGCTCTACACGGCGCTCGGCGACGACGAGGTCGGCGCGCGGGCGCGCGAGCGCCTCGAGGAACTGGGCGTGCGCGTGGAGGCGGCGATCCGCCCAGGCGAGCCGACGCGCCGCGCCTTCACTCACCTCGACGACGCCGGCGAGCGCACGATCACGGTGATCGGCGACCGCCTCGAGCCGCGCCGCTCCGACCCGCTCGCGTGGGACGAGCTCGCCACGACCGCCGCCGTCTACTTCACCGCCGGCGACGCGGACTCCCTGCGCGCGGCGCGAGCGGCGCGCGCCGTCGTCGCCACCGCCCGCGTGATGGACGTCCTCGCGAGCGCCGCGGTGCCGCTCGACGCCGTCGTGGCCAGCTCGGCCGACCCCGACGAGCGCTACCGCCCGATCGAGCCCGCGCCGTCGCTCGTGGCCGTCACGGCGGGGGCAGCCGGGGGCACCTGGTCGGCGAGCGACGGGCGCAGCGGCCGCTGGTCGCCCGCGCCGGTCCCGGGACCCGTCCGCGACACCTACGGATGCGGCGACAGCTTCGCCGCGGGACTCGCGCTCGCGCTCGCTGAGGGCGACGACCCCGACCAGGCGCTCGCGCGCGCGGCCGAGTGCGGCGCCGCGTGCCTCGCCGGCGACGGCCCGTACGGCTACGACCTGCGGCGAACGGCGCGCACGCAGTAACGTGCCCGCCCCCGCGTGAGTGCGTTGTCACGGATGCGGGTAAGGACGCCGGAGTAACCCCCTACTACGACTAACCACGAACTCTTCAAGGGAAGGGAGTGTCGTCCAACGTGGCTGACATGCAAGCCAAGGACCTCAAGCTGGTCCAGTACCTGAACGAGGCGTACGGCAAGGAGAAGCAGCTCGAGACCGCGCTGCAGGCGCACATCGCGATGACGACGCGCCCGCCGTACAAGAAGCGCCTCCAGCAGCACCTCAAGGAGACCAAGGGCCACGCCCGCGAGATCGAGCGGCGGATCAAGAAGCTCGGCGGCCAGCCGGAGACGGTCGACATCCCCGGCCCGGACGCCGTCGGCGGCGCCGCGGCCGCGGTGCAGAACGTCGCGAACCGCGCGGCGGCCCTCGCCCAGGGGCCGATGCACGCGCTGCGCGGCACCGGCGAGCAGGAGCGCCTCCTCAAGAACGCCCGGACCGAGTTCCAGGACGAGGCGGAGGAGATCGCCACCTACACGATGATCGAGACGCTCGCCGAGGCGGTCAACGACAAGGAGACCGCGCAGATCGCCCGCAAGATCCGCCGCGAGGAGGAGCGCATGCGCGACTTCCTCGCCAAGCTGATCCCGCAGCTCACCAAGGCGGTCGCGCAGGAGGAGATCCCGGCGGCCGAGCGGCGCAAGCCCACGCGCCGGCGCTCCAGCGGCTCGCGGTCCTCGAGCGGCACGTCCAGCCGCTCGCGATCGACCTCGAAGTCGCGCGGCTCCAGCCGGCGCTCCGCGTCGGCGGGGGGCACGTCCACGAGCAAGCGCTCCTCGAGCGGCTCCTCCGGCCGCGCGCGGTCGGGCGGCACCAGCCGTGCGCGCAGCTCGTCCTCGCGCTCCGCGGGCACCAAGTCGAGCAGCAAGCGAAGCACGAGCTCGCGCAGCGGCGGCTCCCGCTCGAGCGGCTCGCGCGCGCGCAAGTCGAAGTAGTTCGCCGGCCCGGCGGCGCCCGCCTCGTGCGGGCGCCGCCGCGGCCTAAGCTGAACCGATGGGCCTGACCAACGGAACCGGTCCCTTCGGACGCACGCCGGCCGGGCGGTTCAACCGGGAGCTGCCGCCGAGCCGCGGCCTCATCTACACCGAGCCGTTCGCGCGCCGGATCCGCGCGCGCTTCGGCGGCGCCACCGTCGTGGACAGCACCCACGCGCTGCTCCTCCACGAGGCGGGGCTGCTGCCGGTCCTCTACTTCCCCGAGGCCGAGGTCCGGATGGACCTGCTCGAGCCGAGCGACCACGCCACCCACTGCCCGTGGAAGGGCGACGCTCGCCATCACACGCTGCGCGTCGGCGACGCGGTCGCCGAGAACGCCGCATGGAGCTATCCGGAGCCGCTCGACGGCATGGCGACCCTCGCCGGCCACGTGGCGTTCTACTGGGACCGCCTCGACGAGTGGCTCGAGGAGGACGAGCCGCTGACCGTGCACGTGCGCGACCCGTACACGCGCACCGACATCCTCGACAGCTCCCGCCGGGTCCGTGTCGAGATCGGCGGCGAGACCGTCGCCGAGACCACCCGCGCCCGCGTCCTCTTCGAGACGGGGCTCCCGCCGCGCTGGTACATCCCGCGCGAGGACGTGCGCGCGGACCTGCTCGTGCCGAGCGAGACCAGCAGCGGCTGCGCCTACAAGGGCACCGCGTCGTACGAGTCCGTGCGCGTCGGAGACCGGCTCGAGGAGGACGTCGCCTGGTACTACCCGGAGCCGCTGCGCGACGCCGAGCGCATCCGCGACCGCCTGTGCTTCTTCGACGAGCGGGTGGAGCTCTACCTCGACGGCGAGCGCCAGGCCTCCTTAAGAGAGTGAGGCCCGCTCCGCGGGCCTCACCTCGAGTACTTACGACTAGGTCTGCATAGGAACTAGCCCGACCTCCAGCGGCTCCGTGCCTCGGACGGGAGGGCCCGCCCTGAAGGAAGTCTTAGTGCCAATCGTCGGCACGAGCTCCGTAGAGCTTTAGGGCTTCACTCTCCACTGACGCCCAACTCCAAACATCGACGGCCTCGATGGCGGCTGGACACAGGCCTTACAGTGCGGCCGTGGGGGAGCACCGGGACCTGCTGCGGCGGTACATGCCGCAGCTCAAGTACGACTCGCACGAGCAGTTCTTCGCGGACCGCGTCGACGAGGTGCTCGCCTGCGGGCACGCCGAGCTGCGCCGCCGGCGCGAGGGCCGGCTCGACCAGGTGCTCGCCCGCGGCGCCGAGGTCGAGCCGCCCGCCGAGGAGCACCCGGACCGGAGCGGCGACCCGGCGGCCGCCGAGCTGACCCTCGACCTGCTCGGCGCGGAGTACGAGGCCGGCCTCGGGCCCGCGCAGGACGGCGACTATCTCGCCGTCGTCGGTCAGGACTACCGCGCGCTGTCGCAGCGGATGCACCAGGAGACCCATCTCCGCAACGTGATCTACGGGCGCGCCCGCCGCGACCGCGAGGGCCGGCTGTGGCTCCAGTACTGGCTCTACTACTTCTACAACGACTACAGCATGGCCGGCGGCTTCGGCCTCCACGAGGGCGACTGGGAGCTCGTGCAGCTGCGGATGAAGGACGACGGCGTTCCGGAGGTCGCCGTCTACGCCCAGCACAAGCACGCCGAGCAGCGCCGCTGGGGCGACGTGGAGAGGGTGGAGCCGGACCGCGTGCAACCGATCGTGTACGTCGGCTGTGGCTCGCACGCGTCGTACTTCGCGCCCGGGATGCACAAGGCCGGGCCGGTCTGGTGGGACGTCTCGGACGGCGAGCGCGGCACGCCCCCGGACACCGAGCTGGTCGAGCTCGACGACGACCGCCTGCCGCGCTGGATCGGGTGGCCGGGGGTCTGGGGCGGGACCCGCGCGCGGCTGCGCGACATCGAGCAGCCCAGCCCGCCGGGCCCGCGCGGGACGATCGCCGAGCCGCGCAAGCACTGGGACGACCCCTCCGCCATCGACGTCGCCGAGCACGAGGTCGAGCACTACGAGCTCACCGGCGAACCGCCGATCGTCATCAGGCGCCGGGGCCGGCGGGTGCTCGTGAGCTACGACGTCCGCGAGCTGCGCAAGACCGACTTCTCGCCCGAGCGGCTGACCGTCGTCGTCAACATGAAGCAGGGAGGCGACGAGACGACGCGCGCTCCGCCGCGCACCTACACCTACGCGATCGAGCACACCCTCGAGGGCGACCTCGACATCGACGCGCGGCTCGACGGCGAGCGCGGCTACGACGTACGGGCGCGCCTGATGGCGGTCGACGGCCGGGCGACCAACGACCGCTGCGAGATGCTGAGGCGGCCGCTCTGGCCCGACAACCCCGGGATCCGTGCCTGGAACGCGTTCGCGCGCGGCATCCGAGCCGGGTGGGCGCGCACGGGCGGTCCGGTCGCCGACGTGATCCTGCGCCGCCGGCGCGGGCGCTAGCTCAGCCCGAGCGGACCAGCGTCCAGGCGAGCCGCACGAGCGGCGCGCGCTCCAGGGCGGCGTGCAGGTCCGCCTCCGCCGGGTAGCCGCCCTCGAGGCGGCGCCCCTCGCAGCGCACGGTGAGCGAGTCGCCGGCGAACGGCCACGGGTCGACCGCCACCCGCATGTCGCCGGCGGGCTCGATGCGCACGCCGTCCGGCCCCCGGTCGGGAGCCCAGTCGAGGCAGAGCGCGAGCGACAGGTAGTCCCAGGTCCACACGAGCCGCTGGTTGCGGTGCACGGCGTCGCGGTCGAGCCCGAGGGCGGCCAGCAGCTCGTCCTGCTCCGCGCGGCGCTCGGCGAAGAAGCGCCTCACCTTGGCGGCGTCGCCGGGGTCCATGCGCTCCAGGTCCCGCATCTCGTAGAGGGCGGTCCCGTGCATCGACACGAGCAGCGCCGCGTAGGCGCTCTGGCGCACGAGCTTCCCGGCGGCGGCCGACCACAGCTCCAGGTGCACGTCCAGCGGCATCTCCATGAACGAGTGCGGCAGGCCGGTGCCGGGGTTGAGGCTGGGGCGCAGGTCCCATTCCGCCATGCCGATGTCGTGCTGCTCGGCGGCCAGGCAGACCTCGTCGAACGGGTCCGGGGGCGCGACGGCGTCGTTCCCCCACGCACGCGCGAGCTGCCCCGAGAGCCAGGCGTGGGACGGCTGGCCGATGGCGACCACGCCGGCCGCGTCGCGGCGGAGGACCAGGGCTAGGCCGCCTCGGCGACCGTGCGCAGCCGGTCGAGCGAGCGGCGGATGATCCGCGAGACGTGCATCTGCGAGATGCCGAGCCGGTCCGCGATCTCCGACTGGGTGAGGTCGCGCTCGAAGCGCAGCCGCAGGATCAGGCGGTCGCGCTCGGGGAGCGCGGCCATCGTCGGCTCGATCACGGCGTGGTACTCGACCATCTCGAAGCGCTCGTCGTGCTCGCCGACGGTGTCGGCGTAGGCGGAGCCCTCGTCCTCCGAGCCGCCGCGCGGCATGTCGAGCGAGATCGCGTCGAACGCCTTGGCGGCCTCGAGCGCCTCGAGCACGTCCTCGGCGCTGCAGCCGAGCCGGTCGGCGAGCTCGTGGGGCGTCGGCGAGCGCCCGATGTCGCGCGAGAGGTCGTTGATCGCGCGGTTCACCTGGCCGATGCGCTCCTGGATCGGACGCGGCACGTGGACCGCCCAGCCGGTGTCGCGGAAGTAGCGCTTCAGCTCGCCGACGATCGTCGGCACCGCGAACGTCGAGAAGGCGTTCCCGCGCTCGGGGTCGAAGCGGTCGATGGCCTTGAGCAGACCCATGCTCGCCACCTGGAAGAGGTCGTCGATCGGCTCGTTCGGGCGCGCGTACCGGCGCGCGAGCTGGCGGGCGAGGGGCAGGAACCGCTCGACCAGCTCCTCACGCGCCACGTCGTCCCCCTGGCGCCGGTAGCGCATCAGCAGCGCGTAGTCCGCACGCGTGCGCTCGGGCGCCGGCTGGAGGTAGCGGCGGTCTTCTGTTCGGGATTCCATGTGCAGCAATGCTCTCGTCGTGGCTCGGCACGCCGCAACCACGACCGGTCGTTGACCGGCTTGGAAACGGCGGGTCGTTTGGGCGCGAGTCCGGGACGGGCCATTCGTCCCCCTGCACGTCCATTCATACATCAGTCGGCGTGAAAGCGCCAGCCCTTAGCGGGACGGCGTAACCCGGACGGGTGAAGGGACGTTAGGCCGGCTCGGGCGGGGACTCGGCGCGCCCCACGCCGGGCTGCTCGCGCTCGGGCGGCTCGCCGCCCTCGTCGGTCGCCTTCGGCTCGGCGATCAGCGCTGCCAGCGGGTCGCGCCGGAACAGCAGGTACTCGCGCACGGCGATCTGGATCGACGCCGCGACCGGGATGGCGAGCAGCGCCCCGGCGAGCCCGAACAGTGCGCTGCCGAACAGCACCGACACGATCACGAGGAACGGCTCGAGCTGGACCGCGCGCGCCTGGATCCGCGGCTGGATCACGTTGTTCTCGATCTGCTGGTAGATCACCGAGTAGACCGTCCAGACGATCGGGTCGAACGGGATGTCGCCGAACAGCGTGACTATGCCGACCACCACGGCGCCGATCGTCGCGCCGATGAGCGGGATCAGGTCGAGCAGGAAGACGACGACGGCGAGCGCCGCCGGCGACGGCGCGCCGATCGCGAGCAGCACGACATACGCGCTGATGCCGGCGATGGTGGCCTGGATCAGCGCGCCGAGCACGTAGTTGGCGACGGCCGCCCCGATGCGGTCGAACATGCGGTTGAACGCCTCGGCCCGCTCGGGGTCGTCGGTGGTCTGGACCGTGATGAAGGTGCGCCGCCAGCGCGGTCCCGCGCCGACCATGAAGACGCTGAGGATCAGGATCGTGACCCCGGCGAAGATGCCGTTGACGAGGCCGATCCCGATGTCGGCGAGCACGCCCGCGGCGTCGCCGACCTTCGCCGGGAGCTTGCCCGCCTCCTCCTGGAGCTTGCTCGTCACGTCGTAGTCCTCGTTGATCTCGCGCAGCCGCTCGTTCTCGTTCACGAACCTGGTCACGTCGCTCGCGTACTCGGGCGCGTCGTTCACGAGCGTGTTGACCTGGTCCACGATCGGCGGGACCAGCAGGGCGAGCATCGCCACCGGCACCATCAGGATCCCGAGGTAGACGAGCATGATCGCGAGCCCGCGCTTCATCCGGCGGCTGAGGTAGTTGACCGGCCCCGAGACCGCGATCGCGATGAAGCTCGCGATGAACAGCCAGCTCAGCGGCTTGCGCAGCAGGTAGACCAGGTACACGGCGATCACCGCCGCGAGCACCACGCCGACCGCCCGGATAGCGGAGCGCGTGTCGACGGTGGGCCTGAACCGGACCTCCGGCTCCTCGCCGGTCGCGGTCCCGGTCAGCGTGCCGCCGGCCGTCTGGGACACGCGGTCTGAGCTGCCCTCCACGGCGGCCATCCTACGCCCCGGTCAGGCGGCTAGGGTTGAGTCAGGCGCCAGTCCATGCGGCGGTCCATGTAGACGAGCGGATGGCCGTCGCCGTGCTCGCCGCCCGCGACGTCGCCGATCAGGATCGAGTGGTCGTAGAGCTCGAAGAGGGCGCTGCGCCGGCAGCGCAGGTAGGCGAGCGCGCCGCCGACGACCGGCACGTCGGCGTCCCAGCGCCAGTCGAGCCCGCCGAACTTGTCGTCCGCGAGGCTGGCGAAGAGCGTCGCCACGTCGGCCTGGTCGTGGCGGAGCAGGTGGACGCCGAACTGGGCGCACTCGATCAGCGCGCCGTGGCAGCGCGACGCGTGCCCGATCGAGACGAGCAGCGAGGGCGGCGCGGCGCTGAACGACGAGATCGACGTGGCCACGAGGCCGCACGGGTCCCCGTCGGCGCGCCGGGCGGTCACGACGGCCACGCCGGAGCAGAGGCTCGCCATCGACGCGCGGAAGAGCGCCTCGACGCTCACAGGAGGCCGGCCCGCTCCGCCCAGGCGCGGCTGCGCTCGAGCCCCTCCTCGAGCCCGACCGCCGGCTCGTAGCCGAGCACGCGGCGGGCCTTCTCGATCGAGTAGGTCCCTGGCCGGGCGAGGTAGCGCGCGGCGCCGGCGTTGGCCTCGGTCTCGCGCCCGGCGAGCCGCAGGACGCGCTCGGTCGCGCCCGCGAGCGCCACCGCCGCCGGGGTCGAGAGCGTGCGCGGCCCTCTGGCTCCGAGCCAGCGGTGGTGATGCGCGAAGAACTCGCGGCACTCGACCCCGACGCCGTCGGTGATCGTGAAGATCTGCCCCGCCGCCGCGGAGGTCGACGCCGCGAGCACGTAGCCGTCGACCAGGTTGTCCACGTAAGCCGGGCTGAATATCCCACGCCCGTGCGCGGGCAGCAGGAACTGCCGCGACCGGATCGCCTCCAGGATCAGGATCATCCACGGCCGCGAGCGCGGCCCGTAGACGTCGCCGGGCCGCACGATCGTGCACGGGACCTCGCCGTCGGCGTGGGCCGCGAGCACGACCTGCTCGGACGCGATCTTCGTGTCGGTGTAGGGCGCGCCGGTGGGGCGGACCGGGTAGGTCTCGTCCACGCCGTCGGGGAAGTCGTTGCCGAAGGTCACGATCGACGAGGTGTGGACGAAGCGCCGCGCCCCGCCGCGCACCGCGGCGTCGAGCGCGTGCCGGGTGGCGGCCACGTTGATCGGCCAGAACTCGTCGTGGGTCCCGCCGAGGCCGATGCGCGCCGCCAGGTGGATCACGACCTCGCAGCCGGCCGCGTGCTCCTGCCACGGGCCCGGCGCGGTCACGTCGCCGGCCACCACGCCGCGCTCGGGATCGGCCGTCAGGTCCACGCCGCGGACCTCCCAGCCCTCCGCGCCGTAGCGGTCCGCGATCGCGCGCCCGATGAAGCCGAGCGCGCCGGTGAGGAAGACGTGGCCCTCAGCCATCGCGGCGCGCGGTCCCGCGTCCCGCTGCGCTTGGGTCCAGGCCGATCCGCTCCATGTAGCCGGCGCGCTCGCCGGGGTCGGTCGTGTCCGTCACGCGGTTCACGTCGAGGGCGCGCATCAGCCCGCGCCGCGCCCGCGTGGGGAGCATGCGCGCCAGGCGCGTGGTCAGCGCGAACTCGCGCGGCACGAACACGTCCGGCCGCGGCTCGCGGATGGCCCTCACGACGGCCTGCGCCACGTCGTCGGGTGAGATCCACTTGGAGCCGCGCGGGGGCTTCGTCCCCCTGGCCAGCTCGGTGTCGACCAGGCCCGGGAACACGCCGGTCAGCTCCACGCCGCAGCCCTGGAGCTCCTCGCGCACGCCGTCGGTCAGCGCGAGCACGGCGTGCTTGGTGGCCGAGTAGCTCACCTCGCCCGGCGGCGCCACCCAGCTCGCGCTCGACGCGATGTTCACCAGGTGGCCGCGCCCGCGCTCGCGCATGCGCGGCAGCGCAGCGCGCATGCCGTGAACCACGCCCATCACGTTCACGGCGAACTGGCGCGCGGTGGCCGTGTCGTCCTCCTCGAGGAACGGCCCCACGAGCAGGATGCCCGCGTTGTTGACCATCACGTCGAGCGGGCCGAAGCGCTCCTCGACCCCGTCCACGAAGCGGTCCATCGACTCGCGGTCGGTCACGTCCACCTCGAACGCCTCGACCTCGCCGCCGATCGACCCGGCGGCCTCCTCGGCGGCGCCGAGGTCCACGTCCCCGATCCCCACGCGCGCGCCCGCGCGCGCGAGCTCGGCCGCGATCGAGCGCCCGATGCCGCGCGCGCCGCCCGTGATCGCCACCACCCGCCCGTTCAAATCCGCCATTCCGGGTAGGAGGCTACGTGATTTCATCCTTGCCCCGCCCCCGGCCGTAGGCCCCCATGACCAACCTCGAAGGCAGCAACACCTCGCTCTGGATCGCCACCACGGGGCAGACCGCCTACCCGGCGCTCGACCGCGAGATCCACGTCGACGTCGCCGTGCTCGGCGGCGGCATGGCCGGCCTGATGACCGCCCTGCTGCTCAAGCGCGACGGCAGGCGCGTGGCCGTGGTCGAGGCCGGCCGCGTGGCCGCCGGGGTGACGGCGTACACGACGGCCAAGGTCAGCTCGCTGCACGGGATCGTCTACCAGGACGTCGAGTCGAGCTTCGGGGCCGATGGCGCGCGGGCCTACGCGCAGGCGAACGAGGCCGGCATCGAGCGGATCGGCTCGCTCGTGGAGGAGCTCGGGATCGACTGCGACTGGCGCCGCAAGCCCTCCTACACCTACGCCGAGGACGAGCAGGGCAACCGGCAGGTCCAGGACGAGGTCCAGGCGGCGGTGCGCGCCGGGCTAAAGGCGAGCTACACGACCGAGACCGACCTGCCGTGGGCCGTCGAGGGCGCGATCCGGGTGGAGGACCAGGCGGAGTTCCACCCGCGCAAGTTCCTGCTGGCGATCGCCGAGCAGATCCCCGGCGACGGCAGCCACGTCTTCGAGTCCACCCAGGCGACCGGCGTGAAGGAGGGCGAGCCGAACCGCGTCGAGACCGACCGCGGACAGGTCCTGGTCGCCGACGACGTGGTGGTGGCCACGCACTTCCCGTTCCTGGACCGCGCGGGGTTCTTCGCGCGGATGCATCCGGAGCGCTCGTACGCGCTCGGCCTGTACGTGCGCGACCAGGCGCCGCAGGGCATGTACCTGAGCACCGAGAGCCCGTCGCACACGGTCCGCTCGCACCCGACCGAGCGCGGCGAGCTGGTGATCGCCGGCGGCGAGAGCCACAAGGTCGGCCAGAGCGGGGAGGACACGGCGGATCGGGTCGCGCGGCTCGAGCGCTGGGCACGCGAGCGCTTCGACGTGGACGAGATCGCCTACCGCTGGTCCACGCAGGACAACATGCCGATCGACGGCGTCCCGTACGTCGGCAGGCACCACCCCGGCGCCAAGCGGCTCTGGGTCGCGACCGGGTTCAGGAAGTGGGGGCTGGCCTGGGGCGCGGCGGCCGCGGAGATCCTCACCGACCTGATCGCCGCGCGCACCAACCCGTGGGCCTCGCTCGTGGACCCGAACCGGTTCAAGCCCGGCGCCCAGGCGCAGGAGTTCCTCAAGGAGAACGCCAACGTCGGCTGGCGCTTCGTGCGCGACAAGGTCGGCGGGGCCGACTTTTCGTCGCTGGACGAGCTCGAACCGGGCCAGGGCGGCCTGGTCCGCGAGGGGCTCGGCAAGGTGGCCGCCTACCGCGACGAGGCCGGGACCGTGCACGTGCTCTCGCCGACCTGCACGCACATGGGCTGCACGGTCAAGTGGAACACGGCGGAGAAGAGCTGGGACTGCCCGTGCCACGGCTCGCGCTTCCACTACGACGGGGCCGTCCTCCAGGGGCCGGCGCTCGAGGGTTTGTCGCAGAAGGCCTCGGGTAGCCGCAAGGAATGATCGAGAACGAGCAGCAGAACCAGCCGGACGAGGTCCCCTCCGAGGAGCAGCTCGACGTGGAGGGGCCGAACGAGAGCGCGCAGCCCTCTGGTGCGCCGGGGCTCGACGAGGGCGGCGAGGAGCCGCAGGGCAACCCCTCCGACCCCTCCGACTCGACCTAGCCGGCCCCTCGGGGCGGGCCTGCTCCGGCTACCGTCAGCGGCGTGCCGCTGACTGTCCAGCTCGGACTCCTGCTCGCCCTCGCCACGGCGTTCACGTCGATCCTCGGCTTCCTGCTCAAGCACCGGGGCGCCGGCCAGGCGCCGCCGGTCGAGGCGCGGCGGCCGGTGCGCTCGTCGCTGGCGCTGTTCACCGCGCGCGACTACACGGTTGGGATCGTCGTGGCCACCGGGTCGTGGGGCCTGCACGTGGCGGCGCTCGCGCTGGCGCCGATCTCGCTCGTGCAATCGGTGATCGCGGGCGGGCTCGTGCTCCTGACGGTCCTCGCCGACCGCATCTTCGGCCAGCGGGTCACCCGGCGCGAGTGGATCGGCGTGGGGCTCACGGCCCTCGGGCTGTCCTTCCTCGCCGCCACGATGAGCGGCACCGGCGACGAGGCCCACTCCGACTACGGGGCGGGCACGCTCGCGCTCTACGCCGGGCTGCTCGCCGCCGCGGGACTCGGCGCGGCCGCGGGCGGCTGGCGTCGCGGGCGGGCCGGGGCGCCGCTCGTGGGCGTGGGGGCGGGCCTGCTCTGGGGCGCGTCCGACGTGTCGATCAAGGCGCTCAGCGACTCGCTCTCGGACGACGGCGTGCTCGTCATGCTCCACCCGCTGGCGTTCGTGATCGCGAGCCTGTCGCTGATCGGCCTGACGGTCTCGGCGCGCAGCCTCCAGCAGGGCGCCGCCGTGCCGGTGATCGCGGCGACCAGCGCGGCGGCGAACCTCGTCACGATCGCCTCGGGCCCGATCGTCTTCGGCGAGCCGATGCCGGACGACCCGCTCGGCTTCGGCCTGCGCATCGCGGCGTTCGCGCTCGTGATCGTCGCGGCCTCGCTCACCCCGCCGCCGGGCGCCGACGACGAGGACCACCTCGCGACCGAAGCGGCGCCGAAGCCGGAGCCCGCCCGCGCCTGAGTCGTTAGCTTGCGGCGCCCGTGCGCCGCTCGCTACTCGCCGCCGTCCTGGTCGCCGCCGCGCTCGCGGCCGGCGGGACCGCGCGGGCCGCCTCACCCGTCACGTGGGACCGCTACTCGCTCCAGCTCGACGGCAAGCCGCTGTTCGTCAACGCCGGCGAGGTCCACCCGCAGCGCATGCCCGGCGGCGAGCCGCAGTGGCGGCGCGTGCTGCGCACGATGCGGGCCGCCGGCCTGAACACCGTCAGCATCTACGTCTTCTGGCAGTTCCACGAGATCGAGCCGGGCCGCTTCCGCTTGGCGTCCTGGCGCCGCGGCGGTCCACCGTCGTCGTGCGGGTGCGGCGCGAGGTCTCGACCCCGCTCCGGGTGAGGAGGAGCGGGCCGACCACCAGGCGGCCGCGGTCGGCCCACAGCCGCCCGGCCTGCTGGCGCGACAGGATCACGAGCTTGCGCCCGCCCGCGCTGACCACGCGCGGGTGCTTCGCCGGCGTGAGGTCGAAGCGCCGCCCGGCGATCCAGGCCGAGTACGGGCGCCCGCGGTCACCGAACAGCACTAGGAAGCGCCTGTCCGCGTACGCCACCTCGGCCGAGCTCAGGTCGATCCGCCAGCCCGCCAGGTTCGCCCGCGCAAGCAGCCAGCGGGCGCTGTGGCCGGGGAGCGGGACCGGCGGCGTGGTGCGCCCGTCCACCGTGATCGGCGCCGTCCGCTCCGCGCCCGGGTCGGCGTTGCGCAGGAACAGGTGGAGCGTCCCGTCGTCAACCGAGCGGCGCGCCCGGTACACGCCGGCGGGCGCCTCCACCCGCTCGGTCCGCGCGATCGAGCGCCCGGCCGCGCGGATCTGGAGCGAGATCCGCCGCAGCTCGTCGTAGCGGGTCCCGAGCGCGCCCCACTCGCGGATCGGGGCGGCGTAGTCGTAGTGCGTGCCCTCGCTCGGATAGGGCGTGTTGCCCCAGTTCGTGCCGCCGTAGGTCATGTAGCGGGCGATCATCGTCAGACCCTGGCCGAGCAGCGAGATCGTCTGCACGTGCTCGTAGCCGATCATGTGGCGGTAGCGCTCCTCGAGCGTCTTGCCGTCGTCGGCGAACGCGATCGCGCCGCCCTGGACCTCCGCTGCGTAGAGGGGCGACCTCGTGACGCCGACCTCGCCGCGGTAAGCGCTTCCAGTCCGCCGTGAACTCGGGCTCGCCGGTGCGGTGGATCCCCGGCTTGCCGAGCGTCCACCACGGGTAGCCGCCGGCGTCGACCTCGCCCTGCACGTAGGGCCCGATCCGAGCGATCACGTACAGGCCCTCGTCGCGGGCGACGCGCATGAACCGCTCGACGTCGTAGAGGCCCTCGTCTCCTCCGCGCCGCCGCCGGGGTGCTCGTTCTCGACCTGGAGGGCGATCATCGTCCCCCTGCTAGCGCCGCCGGCCTGCCAGCGCGCGAGCCGCGGCAGCACGGCCGCGAACCACCCGGAGCGCATGCCCGGCTTCGACGACTCCTCCTGGAAGCGCCTCGACCGCGTGACGACCCACAACCAGATGCAGCCGAACACGAGCCCGGTCCTCTACGCCGACGACAACGGCGTGCCCGGCTCCGGCTTCGTCTGGTACCGCGGCCGCTACTCGGGGCGGGCGGGGCGGCTCTGCCTCGAGGGGCGCCACCGCTACCACGCCTGGGTCAACGGGCGCAGCCTCGGCACCGTGACCAGCGACGCCGAGGTGCCCGGCCCGATGGGCCTCGGCGGGCTGGGCGCCTCGCCGCCCGTAAACCAGCCGGTGACGCTCGACCTCCCCGCCGACGCGCAGGGCGACGGCGAGAACGTGCTCGCCGTGCTCGTCGAGAGCTGGGGCCACAACATGGACGCCGGCGGGGCGATCCAGGCGAAGAACCCGCGCGGGCTGATCTCCGCGTCGCTCGCGGACCGGCCGGGCGCGCCGCCGTGCGGGTTCACGTTCGGGACCGGCGGCGAGGTCAGCGCGCCGCTCGCGGCCGGCACGTACTCGACGACGCCGGGCCTCCCAAGGCCGTCGGGCGGGATCGACTGGCGGATCCACGGAGCGCGGCCGGCCGACTACCCGAACACCAGCGGGCTGTTCGGCGAGGCGCAGGGCTGGCACCGGCCGGGCGACGGCGACGGCGGCTGGGCACCGGTGTCGCTGCCGCGCGCTACGAGCTCGGGTCCGGAACTCGAACTCGAACGGCAGCCCCTAGCGGTCGCCCGGTCGGTCAAGGCGTGCCGACGGCCGTGACGGCAGGGGCGCTCGCCCCCTAGACTTCTACACGGAACGATGTCACGGTCGAAGCCGCGAATCGGGCTGGTCCTGGGCGCCGGGGGCGTGATGGGCGGCGCGTGGCTGACCGGGGGCCTCGAGGCGCTCGCCACCGAGACCGGCTGGGACCCGGCGAGCGCCGACTACGTCGTCGGCACCTCCGCCGGGTCGATGATGGGCGCGCTGCTCACCTCCGGCGTCCCGCCGTGGTTCATGGTGGCCCACTCGCGCGGGCGCGACTTCGAGGGCCTCGTCGGCACCGACGGCCGGCCCCAGAGCACCGCCGACCGCGCCGCCGGCGCCACGTTCAAGCTCGCCATGGCCCCGCCGCGGATCGGGCCCGGATCGTGGGGCCTCATCCGCCGCAGCGTCACCTCGCCCCGCCTGCAGCGCCCACCCGCGCTGCTCGCGGGCTGGCTCCCGCAGGGCGTGATCTCGAACGAGCCGCTGAAGGACACGATCCGGCGCGTGGTGCCGGAGGGCTGGAACGACCACCCGAACTTCTGGGCCGTCGCCTGCGACTACTCCGACGGTCACCGCGTCGCGTTCGGGAGAGCCGACGCGCCGCCGGCCGAGCTGGCCGACGCGGTCGCCGCCTCCGCCGCGATCCCGGGCTTCTACCGCCCGGTGACGATCGGCGGGCGGCGCTACGTAGACGGCGGGCTCTGGTCCACGTCGAACCTCGACATCCTCCGCAACGAGGGCCTCGACCTCGTCGTCTGCCTGAACCCCACCTCGTCGCTGCACCCGCCGTTCGCGTGGAACCCGGTCGAGCGCGCCGCCGGCCTCTTCCGGCGGATGTCGGGCCGCCGCCTCGGCAGCGAGACCAAGGTCCTGCGCAACGCGGGGACCGAGGTCGTGCTGATCCAGCCGACGGCCGAGGACCACGCCGCGATGGGGCCGAACCTGATGGCCACCAAGAACCGCAACCCGGTCATCGACACCGCCATCCGCACGGTCGGCGAGCAGCTGCGCGCGGACGGCGTCCGGCAGCTCCTCGCGGACCTGCCGCCCGGCGAGGAGTACAGGATCCGTGAGCCCGACGGGCCACCGTCGGAGTGGCCGGAGACGCTCCCCGGCGTGCGCCGCAGTGCGGCGTGAGCGTTAAACGGGGTATACACCTCGTATGAGCTCCGCACGCGAGTACGAGCAGTCGGCCGCGCGCAGCGCGCGCACGAACGGCTCGGTCAACGGGCACGGCGCCCCGGGGCTCGCCGAGAGCGTCGCGCGCGCTCTCGCCGAGCAGGTCCAGCGCCGCGTGCCGAGGGCCGACCTCGACGAGCGCGACCCCGACTACATCCGCGAGACGCTCCCCGGCCTCTGGCTGCTGGCGAGCTTCTACTTCCGCGCCGACGTGAAGGGCCTCGACAACATCCCGGCGGAGGGGCCCGTCCTCCTGGTGGGCAACCACTCGGGCGGCAACATGACGCCTGACACGCTGGTCCTCACGCTGGCGTTCAACACGTACTTCGGGGTCGAGCGGCGCTTCTACCAGCTCGCCCACAACCTGGTGGTCTCGATGCCGTGGCTCGCCTCGCTGCGCAAGTACGGCACGGTGGCGGCGTCTCCGCAGAACGCGAAGAAGGCGCTCGACACGGGCGCCGCGCTGCTGGTCTACCCGGGCGGCGACTACGAGGTCCACCGCCCGAGCTGGGAGTCCGCGCGCGTCGACTTCAACGGCCGCAAGGGCTACGTGCGCCTCGCGCTCGAGCACGACGTCCCGATCGTCCCGATCGTCTCGCTCGGCGGCCAGGAGACGGCGCTGTTCCTCTCGCGCGGCGAGCGCCTCGCGCGGCTGCTGCGCCTGGACAAGACCTTCCGCCTGAAGGTGCTGCCGATCTCGATCGCCCCGCCGTGGGGCCTCAACGTCGGCGACATGATGGGCCACTTCCCGCTGCCCGCCAAGCTCCAGATCCGCGCGCTCGAGCCGATCTACCTGCGCGACCAGTTCGGCCAGGAGCCGGACGTCGACGAGGTCGACGAGTACGTGCTGGCGAAGATGCAGGCCACGCTCGACTCCCTCAACGAGCAGCGCACGCTGCCGCTGATCGGATGAGGGTCACCGAGGACGCGATCGTCGACGCGACGGTCGACGAGGTCTGGGACGTCGTCAGCGAGCTGCCGCGCTGGGAGGGCCTGTTCGCCAGCGCCACGCGCTTCGAGCACGCCGGCGGGCCGGAGACCGGGCTCGGCGCGCGCTACCAGCTGCGCCTGCACGTGGGCTCGGCGCACGTGGGCAGCCTGATCGAGATCGTCGAGTGCGACGCCCCGGGCGACCTCGCCTGGACGAGCATCACCGGGCTCGACATGCGCGGCCGCTTCCGGCTGCGCGAGACCGACGACGGGCGGACCAGGGTTTCCCTGCGGCTCAGCTACCAGGCGCCGGGCGGCGCGCTGGGGATGGTCGCGGACCGCGTGAGCGGCCCGATGGTGTCGGGCAACCTGCGCGAGACACTCGAACGGCTGAAGCGAGAGGTGGAGGGGGAGAGGTACGTGGCAGACGGCAACAGGGACGGCGACGGTCTGGTCAGCAGCGTGACCGCGAGCGTCGAGCAGGCGATCGAGACCGCGCGGACCGTGTGGAGCGCCGGTCTCGTGAGGCCGATGCGGCCGGATCGGGTCGCGCGCAGCCTGCTCGCGGTGCAGCGCTGGGGCTACACGCCCGCCACCGGCTACATCGCGAACGCCGTCCGCTACCCGAACGAGGACGCGATCGTCGACGACCTCGGCCGGCTCACGTTCGCGGAGGTGCACGAGCGCACGAACCGCCTCGCCAGCGGGCTCGCCGACGCGGGCGTGCTCGAGGGCGACGGCGTCGCGATCATGTGCCGCAACCACCGCTACTTCGTGGAGGCCGTGGTGGCGTGCTCCAAGCTCGGCGCGCACGCCCTGTTCCTGAACACCGCCTTCGCGGGACCGCAGCTCACCGAGGTCGTGAAGCGCGAGAAGCCGGTGGCGATCATCTACGACGAGGAGTTCAGCGAGCTGCTCGAGGACGCCGGCAGGCGCCGCAAGCGCTTCATCGGCTGGTACGACTCCGAGGACCCCGCGGACCCGACGCTCGAGGACCTGATCGCCGAGGGCGACCCCGAGGACCCGGTCCCGCCGGAGGAGACCGGCCGCGTGGTGATCCTGACCTCGGGCACGACCGGCACCCCGAAGGGCGCGTCGCGCAAGCAGGCCGAGTCGATCGGCCCGGCCATCGCGCTGCTCTCCCGGATCCCGCTCAGGGCGCGCGAGAAGGCGCTGATCGCCGCGCCGCTGTTCCACTCGTGGGGCTTCGCGCACTACACGCTCGGCATGGCGCTCTCGCACACGCTCGTGCTCCAGCGCCGCTTCAAGCCCGAGGACACGCTCGCCGGCATCGCCCAGCACCAGGTGCAGTCGTGCCCGATGGTCCCCGTGATGGTTCAGCGGATCATGGACCTGCCGGAGGAGACCCGCCGCAAGTACGACACCTCGTCGCTGCGCGCCGTGCCGCTGTCGGGCTCGGCGCTGCCGGGCGACCTGGCGATCAGCTTCATGGACGAGTTCGGCGACATCCTCTACAACCTCTACGGCTCGACCGAGGTCGCGTGGGCCACGATCGCCACGCCGGACGACCTGCGCGCCGCCCCGGGCACCGCCGGCAAGCCGCCGATGGGCACGGTGCTGCGCATCTACGACGAGAACGGCAACGAGGTGCCGGACGGCAAGGAGGGCCGGATCTTCGTCGGCAACGAGATGCTCTTCGAGGGCTACACCGGCGGCGGCTCGAAGGACGTGATCGACGGCCTGATGGCCACCGGCGACGTGGGCTACCTCGACGAGGAGAACCGCCTGTTCGTCTCGGGCCGCGACGACGAGATGATCGTCTCCGGCGGCGAGAACGTCTTCCCGCGCGAGGTCGAGGACACCATCGCGCGGATGAACGGGGTGAACGAGGTCGCCGTGATCGGCGTCGAGGACGAGGAGTGGGGCCAGCGCCTCAAGGCCTTCGTCGTCAAGAAGGGCAGCGGCGTGACCGAGGACGCCGTCAAGAAGCACGTGAAGTCCAACCTCGCGGGCTACAAGGTGCCGCGCGAGGTCGAGTTCCTCAAGGAGCTTCCCCGCAACGCGACGGGCAAGGTGCTCAAGCGCGAGCTCGAGGAGAAGGAGGAGGGCGACGACTCGAAGGAGTCGTCGAAGAAGAAGAAGGCCGGCTCGAAGAGCTAGCTCTCGCCGCCCCCGCTGTCGCCCTCCTCGGACTCGTCGTCCGAGGTGTCGTCTGACGTGTCGTCCGAGGTGTCCTCGGACTCCTCCTCGGACTCCTCCTCGTCCTTGACGTCCTGGGAGGTCTCGTCGGTGAGGTCGGGCTCGCCGTAGGCGCGCGAGTCGGCCATCTTCGGGTCGGTCGGACCGCCGGGGATCGGCTCGCCCTTGTACTCCTCGGGGTCGTCGACCTCCTCGCCCTCGATCTCCACCGAGCCGTCCTCGCGGTGGCGCAGCGACGAGGGACCCAGCTTGGCCGTGACCGAGTCGTCGTACGACTCGTCGCCCTCCGCGCCGCCGAACGTCTCGTACTTGGCCTTGTCGTCGGGCCAGTCCTCGAGCTTGTCGGGCGGGTCCTCCTCGAGCTCCTTGACCTTCTCCTTGGCCTCCTCGGCCTCCTTCTCCGCCTTCTCGGCGGACTCGCGCGCCTCGCTCTTGTCGGCCTCGGTGCCGCCGGCCGTGCCGCCGGTGTCGTCCTCGGACTTCTGCTCGGCGTTGTCCTCGGGGGAGTCGGCGCCGCCGGAGGGGGACTCCTGCTGCTCCTCGGTGCGCTCGTCGTCGCGCGGAAGATCCTGCTGCGGGGTGCTCTGCTCCTCGTCCACTACGCCCTCCCTCGTGGTCAGCTCGGTACCTAGCGGTACCCGGCGGGTGCGCGCATCATGCCCGACTGCGCGCTCAGACGGCGTTCTCGGCGCTGCGCATGCCGCGCACCGCCCACGCCGCCATCACGAGCGCGAGCGCGGCGGCCACGCCGAACGCGAGGCCGGCTTCGGCCGGCAGCCCGGAGATCAGGCCGCGCCCGGCCTCGAGCAGCGCGGTGGCGGGGTTCGCGTTGGCCACGGTGTGAATCCAGCCGGCGAGCAGGTCGCGCGGCGCGTACACCGGCGCCAGGAACAGGAACAGGAAGACCGGCGTCTGGAGGGCGGGGGCCGCCTGCATCGTGCGGACGCGCAGCGACACGCCCGCGCCGAACAGCGTCGCGGCCACGTTGAGCATGAGCGCGAGTCCGAACAGGCCGCCGAGCTCGATCCCGTCGCCGCCGATCTCCATCCCGGTCACGACTGCCACGAGGAACACCATCCCCCCGACGATGACGGTCCGGACCAGCGCCGCCAGCGCGTAGCCGGCGATCAGCGCCGAGCGGTGCTGGGCGGCGAGCGTCATCCGCCGCGCGAAGCCGCTCTCCCAGTCGGCCGCGATCGAGAAGCCGGTGAACACGCCTCCGAACGCCGCGGTCTGGAGCAGGACGAACACGAACTGGAACGCCGTGTAGTCGGGGTAGTCGAAGCCCGGCGCGTTGCCCACGGCCGACAGGCCGCCCGCGAACGCCGTGAAGAAGAACAGCGGGAAGACCAGCGGCGGCAGGAACAGCGCCGGGTTCTTGACGAGGTTGTTGAGGTGGCGCCAGGCCACCGCGCCGACCACCGACCGGTAGGAGCTCACGTGCGCACCATCCTCGTGTTCAGGGCGCGCGCGGAGGCCGCCAGGGCGACCAGGAAGATCGTGGTCGCCACGGCGAAGCCGAGCGCCAGCGCCTCGCCGTCCCAGCCGTAGATCAGCAGGCTGCGGAAGCCCTCGATCAGGTACGAGACCGGGTTGTAGGTCGCGATCGTCCGGAACCAGTCCTGCTCGATCAGGTCGCGCGGCAGGCTCATCGAGGAGAGGAACAGCAGGACGAACAGCAGCGGGAAGAAGCCCTGTACCGCCTCGCCGGAGCCGGTCCGCAGCCCGATCAGCATCCCGAGCGTGCCGAATGCCAGGCCGGTGAGCACCGACAGCGAGATCAGGACCAGCACGCCCGGCACGCCCGCCTCGACGTGGCCGCCCGCGGCGAGCCCGACGGATATGAACACCACGGCCTGGAAGAGCCCGAGCGCGAGGATCCCGGCGAGCTGCCCGGCCAGCAGCGCGGAGCGGCGCATCGGGGTGAGCGAGAGGCGGCTGAGGAACCCGGTCCGGATGTCCTCGGCGAGATCGCTGCCGCCCGCGTTGGTGGCGAAGAGGGCGGCCTGCATGAACGTGATCGCGAGCGCGAACGTGAGGTAGGAGTCGGTCGGAAAGCCCGGGAGGTGGGTGGCCGCGTCGAGCCCGCCCGCGTTCACCGCCAGGAGGAACAGCGGGAACGTCACGCCCGGCACGATGATCGCCGGCTGGCGCATCGTGCGGACGATCGAGCGGCGGGCGAGGTGGCCGATCTGCGTGGCGAACGCGGAGCGCGTCACGCCGCGACCGCCTCCGGGGCCTCCTCCTCGTCGCCCGCGCCCTCCAGCGAGCGGCCGGTCTTGGCGAGGAAGACGTCGTCGAGCGTCGGCTGGTGGAGCTCGATGTTCGCGATCGCGATGCCCTCGTCGTCGAGCGCGCGCACGATCGAGGCCAGCTCGTCCACTCCGTTCGTGAGCCGGACGGCGGCGCCGTCGCGGGTGGTCTCGTTGCAGTCCTCGCCGAAGCGGCGCAGCACGGAGCGGGCGGCGTCGCGCTGCGACTGGTCGCGCGGGATCGCCTCCACGCTCGGGCGGCCGATCTCCGCCTTGAGCTGCGCGGGCGTGCCCTCGGCCACGATGCGGCCGTTGTCGATGATCCCGACGCGGTCGGCCAGCACGTCGGCCTCCTCGAGATACTGGGTCGTGAGGAAGACCGTGACGCCCTCCTCGCCGGCGAGGCGCGCCACCTCGTCCCAGAGGGCCGCGCGGCTCTGCGGGTCGAGCCCGGTCGTGGGCTCGTCGAGGAACAGGATCCGCGGCTCGTGGACCAGCGCGAGCGCGAGGTCGAGGCGGCGCTTCATCCCGCCCGAGTAGCCCTTCACGCGGCGGTCGGCGGCCTCGGACAGGCCGACGCGCTCGATCAGCGCGTCGCCGCGGCGGCGGCGCTCCGCCTTCGGCAGGCCGTGCAGGGCGGTCTGGAGGCGCATGTGCTCGTTGCCGGTCAGCAGCGGGTCGAGCGCTGCCTCCTGGAGCGCGGCGCCGATCGCCCGGCGCACCTGCGGGCCCTGCTCGACCACGTCGTAGCCGGCCACGCGGGCGGTCCCGGCGGTCGGGGGCAGGAGGGTGGTCAGCATGTGGACGGTCGTGGACTTGCCGGCGCCGTTCGGGCCGAGGAAGCCGTAGATCTCGCCGGGCGCGACCTCCAGGTCGATCCCGTCCACGGCCCGCGGGCCCTTCTTGAACTCGCGCACGAGGCCCTGGACCTCGATTCCCTCCGGCTGGGTCATCACGATGCGCGCACCAGCACCAGACGCCAGCCGGACGGCGTCGGTGCGGGGACGATGGTCGGTATGAGGATGTCGTTCATGCGGCGGTAGACTATCGAGATATTTGAGGGTGTCAACTATTGTCCTGCTCGACTATGATGAAACTCAAATGACGGCCGCCACCGAGACGAGCGCGCCCGCGGCGTCCGAGGCCTGGGGCCTGCTGCTCCAGCTCTTCTTCACCCACCACCGCCCCCGGCTGATCGCGCTCGGGCAGGAGCTCGACCTCGCGCCGCAGCAGATGATCGCCCTCAAGTCGCTCGACGAGCCCAGGCCGATGAGCGCGCTCGCCGGGATGCTCGCCTGCGACAGCTCGAACGTCACCGGCATCGTCGACCGGCTCGAGAGCCGCGGGCTCATGGAGCGCCAGTCGTCGCCGACCGACCGACGCGTGAAGCTGCTCGTCCTCACCGCCGAGGGGCGCCGCGTGCGCGAGACGATCGCCGCGCGCATGAGCGCGCCGCCCCCGCCGATCGCCGATCTCCCGGCGAAGGACCAGCGCGCACTGCGCGACCTGCTGCGCACGGCGCTCGAGGAGTAGCCCGCGGGGCGCGCCGGCGCGCCGCGGCCGCTCAGGGCGAACGGCGGCGGGTGGGGCGCCGTGAGATCGAGGTGGGCTCTATTTTGGTCGCTATGCGGCCCTAAGAGAGCCCACCTCCCTCTGGCCGCCGTCCCACCCAGCGGCCGCGGCGCCGGCGCAGCCGCCGTCCCACCCAGCGGCCGTGCGCTTGCCGAGCCGCGGCGCCCGCGCCGAGGCGCGGCGATCGCGCCGGGGCGCGGCGCCCGCGCTACGCCGCGACGCTCTCGCGCCGCGCCGGCCGCGCCGGCGCCGCCGCTCGGTCCCGGGCGATCGCCTTCGCGATCCGCTTCGCCGTGATCCCGAACTCGCGGAACATCCCGCTGATCGGGTTCGTGTAGCCGATGAAGTGCAGGCCGGGCGCGTTCGGGTGGGTCTCGCCGCCGTGCACGGTCGGGCGGCCCTTGTGGCCGAGCACGCCCAGGTGGCCGACCAGCGGCTCGAGCCCGCGCGCGTAGCCGGCGCAGGCGATCACGGCGTCGGGCTGGATGCGCGAGCCGTCCCCGAGCAGCACATCGCGCCCGTCGAAGCCCGTCACGGCGGCGACCACCTCGACCCTGCGCTGCTTGACCATCTCCACGAGCCCCACGTCGAGGATCGGGATCACGTCCTCCTTGACCGCGCGCGTGATCGGCTTCGGGTTCGGCGGCAGGCCGTACTCGGTGAGGTCGCCGATCATCGCCTTGGCGCTGCCGGCCGCGAGCGCGTCGGCGACGGACAGCGGCAGGTGGCGCAGCAGCAGGCCGGTCACCTGCGAGGGCATCCCGTTGGCCTCGCGGAGCGAGATCGCCGGCGGCGTGCGCACAGCGATCCGCACCCGCCCGGCGCCGCCCTCCACGAGGTCGACGGCGATCTCCGCACCCGTGTTCCCCGACCCGACGACCAGCACGTCCTTGCCGCGGTACGGCTCGGGGTTGCGGTAGTCCTGGCCGTGGAGCAGCTCGCCCTCGAACCCGTCGCGCCCCGGCCAGTCCGGCATCACGGGCGTGTGGTTGTAGCCCGTCGCGACCACCACGTAGCGCGCGCGCAGCTCGCCGCCCGGCGTATCCAGCACCCACTCGGCGGCCGCCTCGTCGCGGGCGAGGCCGCGCACCTCCACGCCGGTGCGCACGTCGAGGCCGTGGTGGCGCACGTAGCCCTCGAGGTAGCGGATCACGCCGTCGCGCGAGACCCAGCGGCCGTGCCTGGCGGAGAAGCGGTAGCCGGGCAGGTTCGACAGCCAGCGCACGGTGTGCAGGTGCAGGCGGTCGTAGTGGCGCCGCCAGCTCGCGGCGACGTCGTCGCTCTTCTCGACCACCAGCGCCGGGATGCCGTTGTCCTTCAGGACCGCGGCCGTGGCCAGCCCCGCCGGGCCGGCGCCGATCACGATCACGTCGTGGGACTCGGAGCTCACGGTGTGGGGATTATTGCCGCAGGGGGTGCGTATGGCGCAGTTGGAGTTCGACGAGCAGCTCGCGCGCAAGCTCGATGCGGTCTACCGGGCAGCCGACGTGGTGCGTCGCAGGCGGCTCGTGCAGGAGGCGGTCGCCGCTCTGCCGGGCGAGCGGATACTCGACGTCGGCTGCGGCCCCGGCTACTACGTCGCCGAGCTGGCCGAGCGGGTGGGGGAGGCCGGCCACGTCAGCGGGGTGGACCTCAGCGCTGCGATGCTCGCGCTCGCCAAGGGGCGCTGCGCCGAGCTGCCGAACACCGACTTCCGCGAGGGCGACGCGACCGCGCTGCCGTTCGACGACGGCGTCTTCGACGCGGTGGTCTCGGTGCAGGTGCTCGAGTACGTGGCCGACGTGGAGGCGGCCCTCGCGGAGCTCCACCGCGTCCTGCGGCCCGGCGGCCGCGTGGTGCTCTGGGACGTGGACTGGGGCACGTTCTCGGTCGGCGCGCGCGACCGCGAGCGCTGCGACCGCGTGCTGCGCGTCTGGGACCAGCACCTGGTCGACCCGTCGCTTCCGCGCACGCTGGCGCCGCGCATGCGCGCCGCGGGCTTTCGGGAGGTGGCGATGGAGGGCCACTGCTTCGCCACGGCCGAGTTCACCGCGGATGCGTACGGAGTGCAGCTCGTGGACGTGGTCGAGCAGTTCGTGTCCACCTCCGGGCACGAGGACGACGCGCGCGCGTGGGCGGCCGAGCAGCGCGAGCTGGGCGAGGCCGGCGAGTTCTACTCCGCGCTGGTGCAGCTCTGCTTCACGGGGAGAAGGGCCTAGCGAAGTCCCGGCGCAGGATCGCGGTCCGCTCCGCGCGCACGGCGGGGTCGGTCGCGTTCTGCTCCACGAAGCGCTCGAGCGGCACGTCGGGGGCCAGCCGGCGGCGCACCGCCTCGACGGCGTCGATCGTGCTCAGCGCCGGGAACCGCCGCCCGCGGGCGCGCACGGCCGCGAGCGCCACCTCGGTCCCGTCGAGCACGAGACAGCCGTGCTTGGACGCGTACACGTGCGCGCCGTCGCGCACCGGCACGCGGTCGTAGTTCTCCTCGGTCGCGTCGATCAGGCCGATCAGCTCCTCGTCCACGAAGGCGATCGCGACCTCGATCCACGTCCCGGGGCTGCGCTGGACGGCGGCGCCGAGGCCGCCGCGCGGCGAGGCGTGGGCCGAGAAGACCACGTCGAGGTCGCCCATCTCGGTGAGCGCGACCGGCACCACCGGATCCGTGCCGGCCAGCTTGCGCGCCAGCTCCACCGGCGACGCGTTCGCCCCGTACGAGAGCAGCTTCACCGGCCTGCGCGGCACCCGCGAGCGGGGGATGCCGAGCGACTCGCAGTAGCCGCCGAGCGCGCCGACCTCACCGCCGGGCGTGCGCACCAGCGAGTCCTCGATCGCGCGCTCGTCCAGCTCGACCAGCTCCACGGCGTGGTCGCGGACGAGGACGCTCGAGGTCTCCGCCCGCGGGAACGGATAGGCCGCTACGTGCGCGACCAGATCCGGCGGGTCAGGAAAGCTCCTTCACCTCGCCGAGCACCTGCTGGACCGATTCCTTCGCGTCGCCGAACAGCAGCGCCGTGTTCTCGGCGTAGAAGAGCGGGTTGTCGATGCCGGCGAAGCCGGTGTTCATGCTGCGCTTGAGCACGATCACCTGGCCGGACTTGTCCACGTCGAGGATCGGCATGCCGTAGATCGGCGAGCCCTCGTTGGTGCGCGCGTCGGGGTTGGTCACGTCGTTGGCGCCGATCACGAGCGAGACGTCCGTCTGCGGGAAGTCCGGGTTGATCTCGTCCATCTCCTTGAGCTTGTCGTACTCCACGTCGGCCTCGGCCAGCAGCACGTTCATGTGCCCCGGCATGCGCCCGGCGACGGGGTGGATCGCGAAGCTCACCTCCACGCCGTGCTTGGCCTCGAGCTCGTCGGCCAGCTCGCGCACCGTGTGCTGGGCCTGGGCCACCGCCATGCCATAGCCCGGCACGACCACCACCCGGTCGGCGTAGGCGAGCTGCACGGCCACGTCGTCGGCGGACGTGGAGCGGACGGTCCGGTCCTCGTCGCCGTCGCCCGTGGGCGCGGTCGTCACGCCGCCGAACCCGCCAGCGATGATCGCGGGGATCGAGCGGTTCATCGCCACGGCCATCATGTTCGTGAGGATCGAGCCCGACGCGCCGACGACGATGCCCGCCACGATCAGCGCCGTGTTCTCGAGCGCGATGCCGGTGGCGGCCGCGGACACGCCGGTGAAGGCGTTCAGCAGCGAGATCACGACCGGCATGTCGGCGCCGCCGATCGGCAGCACCATCAGGTTGCCGAGCAGGGCGCCCGCCACCAGGATGCCGAGCACGAACAGGAGCTCCGAGTCGGTGCCGGCGGAGATCGCGACGGCGCTGCCCACCGCCACCAGCGCGAGCAGGATGTTGATCACCAATTGACCAGGGAGCTGGATCGGCCGCCCGGGGAGGATCTCCTGGAGCTTGCCGAACGCGATGTTCGAGCCCCAGAACGAGACCGACCCGATGATCGCCGCGAACAGGGTCGGGATCAGCGCCTCGAGCTCGAGGTCGGCTCCGTACTTGCGGAACTCCGCCCACGCGATCAGCGCCACCGCCCCGCCGCCCACGCCGTTGAACAGCGCGACCATCTGGGGCATCGCGGTCATCTTCACGCTGCGCGCCGAGGGGATGCCGACGGCGGTGCCGACGATCACCCCGACCGCGATCAGGATCGCGTCCTCGGAGTCGTCGATCACGCCGTCGATCATCAGCGTGGCCACGAACGCGATCAGCATCCCGACCGCGGCGATCTTGTTGCCGCGTACCGCGGTCTTGGGCCCGGCGAGGCCCTTCAGCCCGACGATGAACAGCACGAACGCGACGATGTAGAGCGCGTTGATGAAGTCGCGGTCCTGCAGGAACGAGGTGGCGAGGGTCACGCGCCGCCCTCCTCGCCCGCGCCCGCGGGCGGCTTCTTCCTGTCGCGGCCCTTGAACATGCCGAGCATCCGGTCGGTCACCAGGAAGCCGCCGACCACGTTGATGGTGCCGAACGCGATCGCGATCGTCAGCAGCGCCTTGTCGAGCACCCCGTCGGCGCGGCTGATCACCAGCAGGCCGCCGAGCAGCACGATCCCGTGGATCGCGTTGGTGCCCGACATCAGCGGCGTGTGCAGCGTGTTCGGCACCTTCGAGATCACCTCGAACCCGACGAACGCGGCGAGCACGAGGATGGCGATCATCGTGATGATGTCCATGGCTTCTCCTATGCCTGTGAGGCGGGCGCGCCCGCGGCCTGCTTGGCGCCCTCGTGGACGATCTCGCCGTCGCGCGTGATGCAGGCGCCGGCGATGATCTCGTCCTCCCAGTTCAGCTCGAGCGCACCCTCCTCGCCGACCATCAGCTCGACCAGCGACTGGATGTTGCGCGCGTAGAGCTGCGAGGCGTGCGTGGGCATCTCCGCCGCGAGGTCGCGCGGGCCGATGATCTTCACGTCGTGGCGCTCGACGGTCTGGCCGGCCTCGGTCAGCTCGCAGTTGCCGCCCGTGATCGCGGCGAGGTCCACGATCACCGAGCCCGGCCGCATGTTCTCGACGGCCTTCTCGATCAGCAGCTTGGGGGCCGGGCGCCCGGGGATCAGTGCCGTGGTGATGATCACGTCGAACTTGCCGGCGGCCTCGGCCATCGCCTCCTGCTGGCGGCGCTGCTGGTCCTCGTCGAGCGCCTTGGCGTAGCCGCCGGCGCCCTCCGCGTCGGCCTCGAGGTCGAGCTCGAGGAAGCGCGCGCCGAGCGATTCCACCTGCTCGCGCACCACGGCGCGGACGTCGTAGCCCGTGACCACGGCTCCGAGGCGGCGCGCCGTGGCGATCGCTTGGAGGCCCGCCACCCCGGCGCCCAGCACGAGCACGGTCGCCGGCTTGATCGTGCCCGCCGCGGTCGTGAGCATCGGGAAGAAGCGGTCGAGCTCCTCGGCGGCTATCAGCACCGCGCGGTAGCCGGACACCGTGCTCTGCGAGGAGAGCGCGTCCATCGACTGCGCCCGCGTGATCCGCGGTATCGCCTCCATCGCGAACGAGGTCACGCCGGCGCTCGCCAGCGCGCGGGCGGTCTCGGTGTCGGTCAGCGGGCTGAGGAAGCCCATAACCACGGAGCCGCGCTGGAGGCGCTCGATCTCGGCGGCGCCGGGCTGCGTGACGAAGGCGACCGCGTCCGCGCCCCAGACCTGCTCGGCCGAGGCGATCGTGGCGCCGGCCTCCTCGAAGTCGGCGTCCGGGACGTGCGCGTGGGCGCCGGCGCCGGATTCGACCAGCACCTCGACGCCCTTCTTCGAAAGACGGCGTACGACGTCCGGCACGGTTGCCACGCGCGTTTCCCCCGCGGCAGCCTGGTTCGGCACGCCGAGCTTCATCGACAGCCCCTCATGCGGCACGGGAGGATATTGCGTGCGTTGGGATTACGATCCCGACGTGCCGACCGAGCCGCGCAACCTGAGCCTCGCAGTACTCAGAAAGCCCACCGCCCTGTTCCTCGTGGTGGTGATGGCCGTGGGCAGCGTCGTGCTCTGGCTCGGCATCCCGGTGGCGTGGATCTACGGGGTCTCGCAGATGGTCGACACGACCCAGCCGCAGCTCGGGCCCTACATGGCGATCATCATCGGCGTCCCGACCACCATGTGGCTCTTCGGGCGCTTCCTCTACCGGATGAACCAGGTCTACGAGCGGGTGACCGGCCAGAGCTCGGAGGTCCGCGTCCAGCTTCCCTGGCACCGCAGCATGCGCGGCGAGCGCGACAGCGGCCGGCGGACCAACGTGCTCGAGTTCGTGATGATCTGCTCGGTCGGGCTCTGCCTGCTGGTCTTCGGGATCTGGTTCCTGTTCTTCGCCGGGTCGAGCCTGCCGACCGGCTAGCGGCCGGCCACGCGGCGACCGGCTAGCCGGTCACGCGGTAGCGCAGGTGCGTGACCGCCGGCGAGGCGATCACGCGGTCGATCTCGAGCTTGCGCTCGGGGTCGAGGTCCTCGAGCAGCCGGGTGCCTCCGCCGAGGATCACCGGCACCACGTGCAGCTCGACCTCGTCGAGCAGCCCGGCGTTCAGGTACTGCTGGGCGACGCTCGCGCCGCCGCCGATGTGCACGTCCTTCTCGCCGGCGACCGCCCGCGCCTGCTCGAGCGCGGACTCGATCCCGTCGGTCACGAACGTGAAGCTCGAGCCGTTCGGGAAGCTCAGCCGCTCGCGCGGGTGGTGGGTGAGCACGAACACCGGGTAGTCGAAGGGCGGCTCGTCGCCCCACCAGCCCTTCCACGACTCGTCCCAGGGGCCTGGCCCGCCGCCGAACATCCCGCGGCCCATGATCCCGGCGCCGTTGCGACCCAGCCGCTCGCGCACGACCTCGTCGTCGGCGTTCGCCTCGCCGCCATCGCGGCCGTGGGCCTCGCGCCAGCTCGCGAGGCCGAAGATCCACTCGTGGAGCTGCTCGCCGCCGCGGCCGAGCGGCTGATCGGGCCTGGGGTCCGGACCCGCGACGTAGCCGTCCAGCGAGGTCGAGATGTCGAAGGTGAGCTTGGGCATGGGTTGCTCCTGTTCGGGTTCGCGTCGTCAGGTGAGACCAGCCGGCGGCCGCGTACTAATCGGGCGCGTGCTCGCGCTCGAAGTCGAGCTCGGTGCGGATCCCCGCCGCGCGCAGCGCCTCGTTGGCCTCGTCGAGGCTCCGCGCGCCGTCGACGAGCGCCGGCAGCCGCGCGGCCGACGCGTTCGCCCGGGCCACGTCGAAGTAGACGGTGCCCGCCGCCGCGCTCGTGACCTGCACGGTGCGGCGGCCGCCGCGGATCGGGGTGGGGCCGATGCGGCCGCGAAACGCGAGGAGGGCCATGGCGCTCGCCTCGGTCGGCACGTGCTCGACCGCCGCCTCCAGGCGCCGGGCCACCGGCTCGGTCAGTCCGCGCGCTCCCGCGAGTCCGCCCGCCGCGGCGATCTCGCCGAGCCGGGCGTCGACCTCCGCGGGCGTGAGCTCGCCGTCGCAGCCGACGCCGAAGACGCCGCCCAGCACGGGCGTGCCCGCGGCCTGCATGCGGCCGCCCGCGGCCATGAGGATCGAGTCGCACAGCGGCGAGCCGAGGCCGGGCTCGTCGCCGTGGGCGAGGGCGTCGCCGCCCACGTCGATCAGCACGACCAGGTCGGCGCCGAGCGCGGCGGCGGCATCGGTCAGGCCGGCGGCCACCGCCGCCGGGCCGGCGGTCGGGTCCACGAGCACGGTCTCCTCGCCGAGGAAGCCGGCCATGCGCGACTCGCCGAAGAGCACGCCGCTGGAGCGCACGCGCGTGTCCGGGCCCGCGGCGAGCACGCCGGGCGCCAGCTCGCGCCCGCCCTCGATCTCGGCGACGGTACGCGGTCCGGGGAGCGGGTCGACCGGCCGCCGCTCCCACGTGATGCCGCCGACGAGCGGCCGCGACCCGTGGGCGAGCCGCGCGGCCTCGGCGGTCGCGAGCGCGCCGACCACGTCGCCGCCGCCCCCGATGCCGATCACGAGCGGCCGCCGCGCGGCGGCGATCAGCGCGTCGGCGTCGAGCACGGCCGCGGCCCGCGCCGCCGCACCCCCCTCCGCCTCAGCCCGCCACACGCGCGATCGCCTCCTCGTACGGCGGCTCGAGCACGCCCGCCTCGGTGATGATCGCGGTCACCAGCTCCGCCGGGGTCACGTCGAAGGCGGGGTTAGCCGCCTCGGCCCCCTCCGGCGCGATCCGGCGGCCCGCCAGCTCGACCACCTCGGCCGGGTCGCGCTCCTCGATCGCGATCGCGTCGCCGCTCGGGGTCGCCCGGTCGATGGTCGAGACCGGCGCGGCGACGTAGAACGGGATCCGGTGGCGGCCGGCCAGCACGGCGAGGGCGTAGGTCCCGACCTTGTTGGCCACGTCGCCGTTGGCGGCGATCCGGTCGGCGCCCACCACGACCCGGCTCACCAGCCCGCGCGCCATCAGCGAGCCCGCGCCGGAGTCGGCCACGACCCGGTACGGGATCCCCGCCCGGCCGAGCTCCCAGGCCGTGAGCCGCGCGCCCTGGAGAAGCGGCCGCGTCTCGTCCACCCACACCTCCGCCAGCCGGCCGCCCTCCCATGCCGAGCGCAGCACCCCGGCTGCCGTGCCGCGCCCGCCGGTCGCGAGCGCGCCCGTGTTGCAGTGGGTCAGGGCGCGGTCGCCCGGCTCGAACAGCGCGGCGCCGAGCTCGCCCATGCGCCGGTCGGCCTCCACCTGCTCGCGGTGGATCGCCCGCGCCTCCTCGAGCAGCGCCTCCGCGCCGCCCGCCGCGACTGCGGCGGTGCGGTCGAGCGCCCAGCGCAGGTTCACCGCCGTCGGGCGGGTGTCGCCGAGCAGCGCCGCCGCCGCGCGCACGTCCTCGCCGCGCGCCGCCGCGAGGGCGAGCCCGTAAGCCGCCGCGATCCCGATCGCGGGCGCGCCGCGCACCGCGAGCAACCGGATGGCCGCGGCCACGTCGGCCGGCGACTCGCAGCGCAGCCACGCCTCCTCGGCGGGGAGGCGGCGCTGGTCGAGCAGCTCGAGAACGCCGTCGCGCCAAGCGATCGGGGCTGCTTCGAGGTCCGTGGCCGGGATCGGTTCGGTCATCGTGATTACGGGCACTTTCGCAACCGCGGGCCTCTTCTAGTGTTCCCGCGCCCTAGACGCCTCCGAAGGAACCATGCCCTCTCTCTCACACCTTCGGCCGGCGCGGCCGCGTGCGCTTGTCGTCGTGGCTGTCGCGGCCCTCGCGCTGCCCGGCCTCGCCGGGCCGGCCGCCGCGTCCACCAGCCAGGAGTCGATCATGCAGGACGACCGCGTCCTGTACACGCAGGGGCCCGAGGTGCAGCAGCGGGCGCTCGACCAGATGGCGGCCCTCGGCGTCGACACCGTGCACACGCTGCTCACCTGGCGCGGTTTCGTGGCCGACCCGGAGGCGACCAAGCCGGCGAAGGGCTTCAAGGGCGACGACCCCCACGCGTATCCCTCCGACCGCTGGAACCCGGTCGACGACCTCGTTCGCGGGGCGACCGCGCGCGGCATGAAGGTCCTCCTGACCCCGACCGGCCCCGCCCCCCGCTGGGCCGAGTCGTGTCCCTCCTCGGAGCGCGGCCGCTTCCACGACGGCACCTGCCGCCCCAGCGCGTCGAAGTTCGGTCAGTTCGTGGAGGCGCTCGCGCGGCGCTACTCCGGCAGATACGTCGACGAGTCGGGCGAGGGCAAGCTGCCCGCCGTCCGCCGCTGGTCGTTCTGGAACGAACCGAACCTCAACGCCTGGCTCGCGCCGCAGACGGCGAAGTCCGGCCGGCGGACGGTCCTGAAGGGCGTCTCGCTCTACCGCGGGCTGGTCACCTCCGGCGCGGCCGGGCTGCGCGCGGGCGGCCACCGCTCCGACCAGGTCCTGCTCGGCGAGACCGCGCCGATCGCCGGCGGCAGCCGCGGCACCCCCACGGTGAGCTTCTATCGCGCGCTGTTCTGCGTCGACTCGCGCGGGCGCAAGCTCCGGGGCACGGCGGCCCGCGACGTCGGCTGCTCGAAGCCGCGGCGGCTGCCGATCTCCGGGATCGCCCACCACCCGTACACGCGCGGCGCCGGCGACCCGCTCTACACGAAGCAGTCGTCCGGCCACGTGACGATCGCGTACACCGCGCGGCTGCGGACGGTCGCGCGGCTCGGCGAGCGCTCGGGCCTCGTCCCGCGCGGGACCTCGTCGAAGCTCTACTTCACGGAGTTCGGCGTCTCCAGCAACCCGCCCGGGACCCGCTTCAGCGTGCCGCTCGAGGTGCAGGCCGAGTGGCTCAACCAGGCCGACTACATGGCCTACCGCGACCGGTCCGTGCGCTCCGTCGCCCAGTTCGGGCTCGAGGACGACACGTCGTTCGGCCGCGACAGCTTCCAGACCGGGATCTGCTTCTCGACCCCGCCGGACACGTGCTCCTACGCGAAGCCCGCCCTCGACGCCTACCGGCTGCCGATCTACGTGCTCGACCGCGGGAGGAACGTGCAGATCTACGGTCAGGCGCGCGCGGCGACGGGCCAGAGCGAGGTCGAGGTCCAGCACCGCGAGTCCGACGACGCGCCGTTCGAGGCGGTGGCGACGGTCAAGCTGAGCCGCACCGGCCACTTCCTGCGCACGTTCCCGGCGCGTGCCGGGAGCTGGCGCCTGGCCTGGACGCCGCAGCCCGGGCAGACGGTTTTCAGCCGCCCGGCCGTGGCGCGCAAGCGCTGACCGCGCCCGCCCTCTAACCCGCGCGGCGGAAGCTCGCAGAGCAGCCGTCGTCCGCCGCCAGCCGGTCCAGCTCGCGGACGAGCGCGCCGCGCAGGGCGTCGAGCTCGGCCTCGGCCACGCGCGGGTCCAGCTCGACCGTCCGAGGCGCCTGCGGCAGCGGGATCGCCGCCGGCTCCGGCCGCGACTCGACCGGCTGCGGCCGCGCGTGACCGCCGCGCCTGGCTCGCAGCCGCCGTCCGACGTTGCGGGCCGCCTCGGCGGCGAGCGCTCTCACGGGATGCGTGCGCACGCCCCAATGGTGGCGCGAGGGGAGGACGGCACCCGGTTACGCTCGCGGCGTGCGCGCGATGGTGCTCGACGCCGCCGGGACGCCGCTGCGGGCGGCCACGCTGCCCGACCCGGAGCCCGCGGCGGGCGAGGTCCTGATCCGCGTGGACGCCTGCGGCATCTGCCGCACCGACCTGCACGTGGTCGACGGCGAGCTCACTCGCCCCAAGCTCCCGCTCGTGCCCGGTCACCAGGTGGTGGGGCGCGTGGAGGCCGCCGGCGCGGGCGCCGAGCGCTTCGCGGTGGGCGACCGGGTCGGGGTCCCGTGGCTCGGCTGGACCTGCGGCGAGTGCCGCTACTGCGGCTCGGGCCGCGAGAACCTCTGCGACCGCGCCCGCTTCACGGGCTACGACCGCGACGGCGGCTTCGCGGAGCTGACCGCAGCCGACGAGCGCTTCGCGTTCCCCATCCCCCACGGCTACCCCGACGAGCAGGCGGCCCCGCTCCTGTGCGCGGGGCTGATCGGGCACCGCGCGCTGCGCATGGCCGGCGACGCGGAGCGCCTCGGGCTGTACGGCTTCGGCGCGTCCGCCCACATCGTGTGCCAGGTGGCGCGTGCGGAGGGCCGGCGCGTCTTCGCGTTCGTACGCGCCGGCGACGACGCGGCGGCCGGCTTCGCTCGCGAGCTTGGGGCCGAGTGGGCCGGCGACGCGCTCGGCCCGCCACCGGAGGAGCTCGACGCCGCGCTGATCTTCGCCCCGGTCGGCGGCCTCGTCCCGGCGGCGCTGGCGGCGGTGGCGAAGGGCGGGACGGTCGTATGCGCCGGGATCCACATGTCCGACGTCCCGAGCTTCCCGTACGAGCTGCTCTGGGGCGAGCGGACGCTGCGGTCGGTCGCGAACCTCACCCGCGCCGACGGGGAGGCGTTCATGGACCTCGCGCCGCGCGTGCCGGTCCGCACCGAGGTCGAGACGCACCCGCTCGCGGCCGCCGGGACCGCGCTCGACCGCCTCCGCGCCGGTGCCGTCCGCGGGGCGGCGGTCGTGGTGAACCGGTAGAACTCGTCCGATGAAGCTCTACGTCTGCTACGGAACGTTCAAGTCGCCCCGCCCGGGCGGCCACCCGTGTCACAACGCCTACGAGGCGCTGCGCGAGGCGGGCCACGACCCCGAGATCGTCAAGTCGTACGGCCTGACGATCCTGCCGGACAAGCCGTTCAACCAGACGGCCGGCCGCAAGGAGGCGAAGCGCCTCACCGGCAAGTCGACCGTGCCGGTCCTCGTCAGCGACGACGGCGAGGTGGTGTCCGACTCGAAGAAGATCGTCGAGTGGGCGAGCAGGAACCCGGCCGGCGCCGCCACGTCGTAGGCGGCGCCGGACGCTCCGACCGCAGCCGCTACGCCGCGCGCCCCGGGACCGCGACGGCTACGCCGCGCGCCTGAGGCGGGCCGCCGGCGCGCTCTGCGCGGCCACGCGCCGCCGCCGGGCCGGGCCGCGGTCGCCGGCGCGGAACTCCGCCAGCGCCTCGGCCATCACCCGGTAGGTGTCCACATGCACGGCCATTCCGCAGTGGCTCGCGCGCACCTCCACGTGGCGGGCGCCCTCGTCGAGGCAGGCGCGCCAGTTGACCACGCCGTCGGTGCGCGAGTAGATCGACACGTAGCCGACGCCGGGCGGCAGCTCGCCGCGCAGGTCGCCCCAGAAGTCGGTGCAGCAGTCGCCCCACAGGCACGAGTGGCGGAAGAGCCCCTTCGCGCCGAGCGTCCCGAGCGTGCCGAGCGCGTACACGTGGGCGCGCACGAGCGGGTGGACCGCGACCGGGTTCTTCTGCGGCGAGCCGAGGGTCACGATCCCGGAGACGAGGTCCGGGCGCCGCCGGGCAAGCACCTTGGCGAAGTTGCCGCCGCGGCTCTGGCCGACGATCGCGACCTTCTCCCCGCGCGCGTCGGCCATGGCCTCGAGGCGTTCGGTGAGCCGCTCGACCGCGAGGGCGGAGCAGTCCACGTTCGAGCGGATCCCGGCCTTGCGGGTGTGGTGGCCGGTGCGCCGCAGCCACCTGGTCATGATCCCCAGCGAGTCGTCGCCGGCGAGGAACCCCGGGATCAGCAGCACCGGCTGGCCGTCGGCGTGTGCGACGCCCTCACCGCGGTGAATCGGGTGCCTCAGCAGGGCGGCGGCCTCGAGGCCGATCCTGCTCTCACGCCAGAGCGGCGGGAGCGCGAAAGGTGACCGGGGGGTCATCTCGTTCTGCCACAAGATTACCCTCGATGTCGGCTCCAAAAAGTCGGTGGCGCGTTCGCGCTCGCGCGCCCGGCTACAGTCGCGCCGGATGCGAGCCGTCACGATCCGCGAGGAATCGCTCTACGTAGAGGAGCACGACGACCCGGTCCCCGGAACGGGGGAGGTGCTCGTCGAGGTGCGCGCCGCCGGTCTGAATGGCGCGGACATGCTCCAGCGGCGCGGCCGCTACCCCGCCCCGCCGGGCGCCCCTCAGGACATCCCTGGCCTCGAGCTGGCGGGCGAGGTGGCCGCGCTCGGCCCCGGCGCGACGCGCTTCGCCGAGGGCGACCGCGTCATGGCCGTGGTCGCCGGGGGCGGGCAGGCGGAGCGCGCGGTCGTGCACGAGCGCGCCGCGATGCCGGTGCCCGACGCGCTCGGCTGGCCCGAGGCCGGCGGCTTCCCGGAGGTGTTCACGACGGCCCACGACGCCCTGTTCACCCAGGCCGGGCTCGCGGCGGGCGAGCGCCTGCTCGTCCACGGCGCGGCCGGCGGCGTCGGGACCGCCGCCGTCCAGCTCGCGCGGGCGGCCGGCGCGCGCGTGACGGCGACCGTCAGGCGCGAGGAGCTGCGCGGCGAGGTCGAGCGGCTGGGCGCGGCGGCGATCGCGCCCGAGGGGTTCGAGGAGCACGGCCCGTTCGACGTCGTCCTGGAGCTCGTGGGCGCGCCGAACCTCCCCGCCGACGTGAACGCGCTCGAGACCGGCGGGCGCATCGTGGTCATCGGGATCGGCGCGGGCGCGAAGGCCGAGCTGAACCTCGGCCTGCTGATGGGCAAGCGCGCCACGCTGCGCGGATCGACCCTGCGCGCGCGGCCGCTCGAGCAGAAGGCGGACGCCGCCCGGCGGGTGGAGCGCCACGTCCTCCCGCTGGTCGAGGCCGGGTCGATCTCCGTGCCGGTCGCCGACACCTTCGCCCTCGACGAGGCGGAGGCGGCATACGAGCGCTTCACGGCCGGCGGCAAGCTGGGGAAGGTCGTACTGACCACGCAGGACTGAGCTTTGCGGTACAACTTTTTTCAGTGAGCGGGACTACGGGCGACACGATCGCCCAGGCAGGGCGGCGCGAGGAACGGAAGGCGCAGAACCGGGCGAAGCTGCTCGCCGCTGCGCGCAAGGTGTTCGCGGAGAAGGGCCTGGGGGAGGCGACGGCGCGCGACATCGTGCGCGAGACCGACCTCGCCACGGGCACCTTCTACAACTACTTCCGCGACAAGGACGAGGTCTTCTCCGCGCTCCTCCAGGAGTTCGAGCAGCGGGTGAGCGACGCCACGCTCCCCTTGCGCCGCGACCTCTCGCTCACGATCGAGCAGCGGATCGAACGCGGCGCGCTCGCCTTCTTCCAGGTCGTGGCCGGCGACGCCGAGCTCTTCCGCGTCCTGCGGCGCAACGCCGGCTCGTTCGCGATGCTGCCCGCGCAGAGCCTCTTCACGGCCGGCATGGCGGAGTTCACCGAGGACCTCGAGACCTGGAGCCAGGAGGGCGAGCTGCAGGGGATCGACCTCGACTACCTCTCGGCCGGCATCGCCGGCGCCGCGATGCAGATCGCCGGGCGCATGCTCGACCGCGAGCCGCCCGACCCTGAGGGGGCGGCGCGCCACATGAGCACGTCGGTGATCGGGATCATCCAGGCCCACGCGCAGCAGCTCTCGCTCGCCAGGTAGGATGCGCCGGTCCCCAGGGGAGGGGACCGCCGGCTTGCCAGATCAGAGCACCGCCCATAGCGAGGGGCCGTCAGCGAGCGCGCAGGCCGCGGAGCTCGAGTTCCGCAACGTCACGAAGCGCTATCCGGGTCAGGCCGAGGCCGCCGTGAACGACCTCTCGCTGCGCGTCCCCGCCGGCGAGATCTGCGTCCTGGTCGGCCCCTCGGGCTGCGGCAAGACGACCGCGATGCGGATGGTCAACCGGATGATCGACATCACCGAGGGCGACATCCTGCTCGACGGCCGCAGCATCCGCGAGCGCGAGCCCGCCCAGCTCCGGCGCGAGATCGGCTACGCGATCCAGCAGATCGGCCTCTTCCCGCACCAGACCGTCCGGGAGAACATCGCCACGGTCCCGCGCCTGCTCGGGTGGGACAAGGCTCGGATCGGAGCCAGGGTGGACGAGCTGCTCGAGCTGGTCTCGCTCGACCCGCACGAGACCCGCGACCGCTATCCCGCTCAGCTCTCGGGCGGGCAGCGCCAGCGCGTCGGCGTTGCGCGCGCGCTCGCGGCGGATCCACCGCTGATGCTGATGGACGAGCCGTTCGGCGCGATCGACCCGATCAACCGCGAGCGGCTCCAGAACGAGTTCCTCCGGCTCCAGAGGGAGATCCGCAAGACGATCGTCTTCGTCACCCACGACATCGACGAGGCGATCAAGATGGGCGACAAGATCGCCGTCCTTAAGCAGGGCGGTCACCTCGCCCAGTACGCGAGCCCCGCCGAGCTGCTCACCGCGCCGGCCGACCGCTTCGTGGAGGACTTCGTGGGCGCCGACCGGGCACTCAAGCGGCTCGCGCTCCAGCGCGTGCGCGACATCGACCTCTGGAGCGCCCCGCTGATCCAGGCGGGCGAGCGCACGGAGGAGGCGCGGGCGAAGCTCCGCGAGGCGGACGTGAAGATCGGGCTGCTGGTGGACGGCAGCCGCAAGCCGCTCGGCTGGCTCAGCGAGCGCGCCTACTCCGGCGAGCGCGTGCAGCCGGAGCTGCGGTCGGCGGCGGAGCCGCTGGTCGAGCTCGACGACGTGCTCCGCGACGCGCTCTCCGACCTGCTCACCCGCGAGGTGCGCTACGCGCCGGTCGTCGACGGGGACGGCTGCGTGGCCGGCGTCCTCTCGATCGAGGTGATCGGGCACACGCTCAACGCCGAGCCCGCGGACGTGCCCACGGGGGCCGACTCGGCGATGGCATGACCGGGCTGCTCGCGCAGGTCCAGATCCGCGAGCGCTCCGGGGAGGGGTGCGTGCAGGAGGACGGCTTCTGCCCGGACTGGATCGTCGACAACTTCACCGACCGCTACGTCGACCCGTTCTTCGAGCACGTCCTCCTGACGATCGTCTCGGTCGGCATCGGGTTCGCCATCGCGTTCGCGCTGGCCCTGGTCGCGCACCGCCAGCGCTGGCTGACCGGCCCGATCACCGCGGTCACCGGCGCGCTCTACACCGTGCCGAGCGTGGCGGCGTTCCTGCTGCTGCTTCCGCTCACGGGCCGCGGCAACACGACCGCCGTCATCGCGCTGGTCTCGTACACGCTGCTGATCATCTTCCGCAACGTCACGACGGGCCTGCGCAACGTGCCCGAGGGCGCGACCGACGCGGCGCGCGGGATGGGCCTGACGCCCAACCAGATCCTCTGGCGGGTGGAGCTGCCGCTGGCGGTCCCCGAGATCCTCGCGGGGCTGAGGATCGCGACCACCACCACCGTCGGCCTCGCCACGCTCGCGTTCTTCGCCGGCGGCGGCGGCCTCGGAGCCGCGATCTACGCCGACCTCCAGTTCAAGTCGAACGTGGTCACGGCCGGCGGGCTGGCGGTGCTGCTCGCGGCGGCGCTCGACCTGCTCATCCTGCTCGCGCAGCGGCTGCTCACACCCTGGCGGCGGGCGGTGGCGGCGTGAGCCCGCTGATCGCCGGCGTCCTCAGCGACTTCAAGGACGCGATCGAGTTCATCTTCCACGAGCGCGAGTCGGTCACCGGCGGCATCCAGGTGGGCGGGCACGAGATGCTGAAGTTCACGGGCACCCACGCCTGGGTCAGCTTCCTCGCGGTCGCCGTCGCGTGCCTGGTCTCGGTGCCGATCGGACTCTGGCTCGGGCACATCGGCCGCGGCGAGTTCGTGGCGATCAGCGTGTCGAACGTCGGGCGCGCCGTCCCGACCCTCGCCCTGCTGGCGTTCTTCATCGCGTACGTGGGCGTCGGCGTCTCGAACGTGGTGCTGGTGCTGGTGCTCCTGGCCATCCCGCCGATCCTCACGAACACCTACGTCGGCGCCCGTCAGGTTGACCCCGAGACGGTCGACGCCGCACGCGGGGTCGGCCTGACCGAGCTCCAGGTGGCCACCCGCGTCAGGCTCCCGCTCGCGCTGAACACGATCTTCGGCGGCATCCGCACCTCGTCGGTGAACGTGTTCGCCACCGCCACGATCGCGCCGTTCGCGAGCGTCGAGACGCTCGGCACCCCGATCATCAACGGGAACGTCTACGGCGACGCGGGCCGGCTCGGCGCGGCGATCCTCGTCGCCGTGCTCACCCTGGCGATCGACCTCGCCCTCGCGGGCGTGCAGCGCGGGGTGACCCCGAAGGGCCTCAAGCAAACCACTGACACCGGCCGCGGCCGGCGTCTTCCTATCCCCCAAATCAGGAGAAGGGAGCAGGTCACATGAAGCGGACACTCTGGATGTGGGCGCTGGCGCTGGTCGCGGCGCTCGCGATGGTCGCCGCCGGCTGCGGCGACGACGACGACGAGGGCGGCGGCGGCGAGGGCGGCGGCGGTGGGACGCCGGCGGCCCAGGTGATCGAGAAGAACCCCGCGAACTCCGGCAAGTCGATCACGATCGGCTCGAAGAACTTCCCGGAGCAGTTCATCCTCGGCGAGATCTACACCCAGTCGCTCGAGGCGGCCGGGTACTCGGTCAAGAAGGAGCTCAACCTCGGCGACGAGGGCGTGGCGTTCAAGTCGCTGAAGGCCGGCGAGATCGATGCCTACCCCGAGTACATCGGGACGTCGCTGTCCTCGCACCTGAAGGTCAAGGTGACCGCCATCCCGAAGGACCCGCAGGAGGCGTTCGACCAGCTCGTCGAGGGCCAGAAGAAGAACCAGGTCACCCCGCTGCCGCGCACGCCGTTCGAGAACACCTACCGCGTCGGCATGCTCAAGGAGACCTACGACCGGCTCGGCGTGAAGACGCTCTCCGAGCTCAAGGGCAAGGAGGGCGACCTGACGATCAACGGGTACCCGGAGTGCAAGCAGCGGCCGGACTGCCTGCTCGGGCTCCAGAACACCTACGACCTGAAGTTCAAGGACTTCATCGCGTCGCAGGACCCGTATCCGATCCTCGACAGCAAGAAGGCGGACGTCGCGATGGTGTTCACGACCGACGCGCCGCTGTCCACCGACAAGTACGCGGTGCTGGAGGACGACAAGCACCTGTTCCCGCCGTACCAGGTCACGCTGCTGGTGCGTGACGACAAGCTCCAGGAGCTCGGCCCGGATGCCCAGAAGACGGTCGAGAACGTCCAGAAGGGGCTGACCGAGGAGGTCATGCAGGAGCTCAACTCCCGCGTGGTCCTCGACAAGCAGAAGCCGGAGAAGGTGGCGGCCGACTACCTCCGCGAGGCGGGGTACGTCAAGTAACGCGTGAGTCGAGCGGGCGGCCGCGTCCAGGCGCGGCCGTCCCGCTCCACTTCTGCTGAGCATCTGCCGATATCTGGCGGGTGCGTCGCACCGCCCTGTTCGCCTGCGCCATCGGCCTGACCCTCGGCCCCGCCTCCGCGGCTGCCGCCGACCCGAGCACCATGGTCACCGACCCGAGCACGATCGCCACCGTCGGCGGCGAGCGGGTCGAGATCTCGATGCACGGGGACCGGATCCCGCGCGGCAGCGACTTCGAGCTGCGCGGCAGGGTGCGCGCGATGCCGCGGCTGGCCGCGGCGTCGCTGGCGCCGTCGTGGTGCGGCACCGAGCGGCGCACCGACGACACCGCTAACGCGTCGCAGTCCGGCGCGCGCGTGAAGGTCGTCTACGCCTACGCGCAGGACCGGCCAAACCGCTTCAACGACTACAAGCACCTGATCCAGAACGACATCCGGACGATGTCCGACTGGGTCGCGGGCTCGGCCCGCGGGGTCCGGACGATCCGCTTCGACACCGGCACGAGCTGCGGGCCCGAGTACGTTGACATCGCGTCGGTCCAGCTACCGCGCATCCGCTCGGTGTACGTCGGCTCGGCGTCGCGAAGCTCGCTCGTGCTGACCGACGTGAAGGGTGCGCTCAGCGAGATGACCGGCACCCGCAACTTCCTGATCTACGCCGACGGCCTCTACGCGGACGACTACGTCCTCGGCACCGGTCAGCTGCCCGAGGACGACTCCCCCGGCGACCTCAACGCGTCCAACCACGGCGGCGCGGCCGCGATGGTGTGGGGCGACGGCGAGAGCGACTTCATCCCCGAGCGCCTGACGACGGCGCTGCACGAGGTGAGCCACACCCTCGGGGCGGTCCAGGACACCGCCCCGCACTCGACCATCGCCGGGCACTGCTACGACGTGCAGGACGTCATGTGCTACGCCGACGGCGGCCCGCACGGCACGCCCGACTACCTCGTCGACGCGTGCACCGGCACCGTGCCGATCCTCCCCTACGAGTGCGGCTTCGACGACTACTTCAACGCGTCGCCGAACCCCGGCACCTACCTCGACACCCACTGGAACCTCTACGACTCGCGCTTCATGTGCGACGTCGGCTCGTGCGTCGCGGAGGCGGGCACCGCGCCGCCGCCCGCGCCGACGCCCACGCCGTTCCCCACGAACCCGACGCCCGACGCGAGCCCGACGACGCCCGACCCCGTGCCCGACCCGGGCGACCCCGCGGGCGAGCAGGCCTCGGCCTGGCTCGACCAGTTCGTGCTCGGCGGGGCCGCCGCGCTCAAGAAGGTCGGCCTGCGCGGCCTCGCCCAGGGCAAGGCGCTCGTCATCGCGGGGCAGCCGCCGGCCGGCCACTCGGTGCAGGTCGACCTGATGATCGGAGCCGGCGCCGTGGCGGGCGGGACGCTCGACGCCGGCGGCAAGACGCGGCTCAAGCTCCCGCGCGTGCACCGCCGCGCACTGGTCAGCCGGACCAAGGTGCGCTTCACGCTCCAGGGCGTGATCCGGGCGTCGGCCGGCTACGGCGCGCCGACCGTGAAGCGAGTGGCGGTCACGCTCAAGGCGCCCGCCAAGAAGAAGCGCCGCCGCCGCTAGAGCGGGCCGGCGCCAACTGGGACATCCGGCGGCCCGGCGGCCGCGTAGAGGGAGCCGAACCCAATCCGGAGGCCCCCTCATGTCCGACGAGAACGGCGCAGTAAAGGAGCTCACCGAGGACGCCGCTTCGCGCAAGCGGTTCCTCAGGATGGTCGGCGGCGGCGGTGCCGCGGCCGCGTTCGCCATCTTCGCGGCCGCGTGCGGCGACGACGAGGAGGAGGAGAGCTCGTCGAGCGGCTCCAGCACCACCCAGGGCGGCATGGGCGGCTCCGGGGGCGGCGACCTCGAGATCGTGCAGTACGCGCTGACCCTCGAGCACCTCGAGGCCGACTTCTACACCGCCGTGATCGAGGCGGGCGTGATCGAGGACCGGGCGCTCGGCAAGGTCGCGACGATGATCCGCGACAACGAGCAGGAGCACGTCGACGCGCTCACGGCCACTGTCAAGCAGCTCGGCGGCGAGCCGCAGAGGCCGAAGACCGACTTCACCGCGGTGATCGAGGGGGGCGAGAAGAAGGTCCTCGTCACCGCGGCCGAGGTCGAGAACCTGGGCGCGGCGGCCTACCTCGGGCAGGCGGGCCGGATCCGGAGCAAGGACGTGCTCGCGGCGGCGCTGTCGATCCACACCGTCGAGGCACGCCACGCGGCCGCGCTGAACAGCGTGGTCGGCAGGACCATCGTCCCGGACGGCGCGTTCGCCAAGCCGGCGTCGATGGACGAGGTGCTTCCCAAGGTCAAGCCGTTCCTGGCGGCCTAACAACAAGGAGATCGCTCTGATGATCGAGGTTCACGGCATGACCAGGCAGGCGTTCATCATGCGCGGCGCGGTGGCGGCGGGCACGGTGTACGGGATGTCGACGGTGGGGCCGTTCGTGCGCCAGGCCCTGGCGCAGGGCGGCGGAGGCGACGTGGAGATACTCAACTTCGCCCTCACGCTCGAGTACCTGGAGGCGGCGTTCTACGAGCAGGCCCTCGCGGGCACGAAGGGGCTCTCCGGCGACGCGAAGAAGATCGCCACGACCCTGCGCGACAACGAGAACGAGCACGTCGACGCGCTGACCGCGGCGATCAAGGACGGCGGCGGCAAGCCGGTGGCGGTGCCGGGCGTCGACTTCGGCGACGCGTTCGCCTCGCAGGACTCGTTCCTGAAGGTGGCCCAGACGTTTGAGGACCTCGGCGTGTCGGCCTACAACGGCGCCGCCGTGGACATCGAGTCGAAGGACATCCTGGCCGCGGCCGGCGGCATCGTGCAGGTGGAGGCCCGCCACGCGGCGGCGATCCGCTCGCTGCGCGGCGAGGACATCACGCCGGGCGCCTTCGACGAGGCGCTGCCGAAGGACAAGGTCCTCGAGGCGGCGCAGCCGTTCCTCGCCGGCTGAGCCGGGCGCTGGTAGCCGCGCGGCCACGAACCGGCCCGAGGTGGCGGTCGACGTCGTGCCCGCGCAGGGAGCTACGACCCTGGAGATCTCGAACGACGGGACCTTCGTGCCGGCCACGACCTTCGCGGTCGTGAGGGGCCGCTATCCGTGGGTTCTCTCGTCCGGCGGCCCGGAGCAGGTCCCGAAGCGGGTCTACGTGCGCTTTCGCGGTAGCTCCGCCTTCCCGCCGACCGACGTGTTCGCCGACTCGATCGTCCTCGACCGCACCCGGTCCCGCGTGCTGCCGCCGGTCATCGCGTCGGTGCATGGGTCGGTGAGCACGATCCGGGTGTCGGCGGCCGACCGCACCGCGGGCGTGGCCGGCCTTCAGGTCACGACGAACCCGCGGCGCCCCGGCGGCCTACGCCCGTACCGGCGGAAGGTGCGCCTACGGGCCGGGCGCGGGGCGGCGATCTACGTGCGCGCGATCGACCGGGCGGGGAACCGCTCGAGCTGGCACCGGGCTCGCTAGGGCGCTAGCCGCGCAGCGCCGGCAGCACGCGGTCGCGGTAGACGCCCAGCGCCGCCCGCGGGTCGGCACCCGAGACGTTCATCAGCGCGACGGTCGTCGCGCCCATCGCCTCGATCTCGCGCACGCGCTCGACGTGCAGGTCCGGATCCGACCCGATGATCAGCGCCTCGCGCAGGTCGTCGTCGGAGACCTGCTCCTCGCCGCGCTCGTACATCGCCTTCGGGTCGTGCCAGTCGTCGGTGAAGAACTCCTCGGGCTGCGCGCCCTTCCATACCCGCGCGCCCTCGAGCGCCTCCTCCTCGGAGGTGGCCCACGAGAACTGCGCCTGGAGGACGATCTCGCCCGGCTCGCGACCCGCGTCGGAGGCGGCCGACCTGTACGCCTCGATCATGTCCGGCGCCATGTCGGGGTCGGCCAGGGTCCAGAGCCCGTCGCCGTGCCTGCCCGCCACCGCCGCGGCCTTCGGGCCGAACGCCGAGATGTAGATCGGCGGCGGCTTCTCCGGGAGCGTGTGCAGAACTGCGCTCCTGGTGGAGAACCACTCGCCGTCGTGGTCGACGGTCTCGCCCTGCCAGAGGCGGCGGATCAGCGACAGCGCCTCGTCCATCCGCTCCACCTGCCCGGAGGGAGCCGGCCAATCCGCGCCCAGCGGGGACTCATTCAAGGACTCCCCCGACCCGAACCCCAGGTAGGGCCGGCCCGGGTACATCGCCTCCATGGTCGCCCACGCCTGGGCGATCAGCACCGGGTGGTAGCGCGGGCCGGGCGGCGTCACCGCGGTGCCGATCGGCACGCCCGCCGTGGCCTGGAGGGCGGCGCCGAGCCACACCCACGCGTGGGCCGACTCGCCCCCCTCCCACCACGGCTGGAGGTGATCGGAGCAGCCGAGCCCGTCGAAGCCCCCCTGCTCGGCCTCCACCGCCTGCGCGAGCAGCTCCCCGGGCGGGAACTGCTCGTGCGCGCAGACGTAGAAGTACCTCACCTAGTTCATCCGCTCCACGATCATCGCGAAGCCCTGGCCGCCCGCCACGCACATCGTCTCCAGCCCGATCTGCTTGTCGTCGGTCTCCAGGTCGTTGAGCAGCGTGGTCATGATCCGCGCGCCGGTCATGCCGAACGGATGCCCGAGGGCGATCGCGCCGCCGAGCGGGTTGAGCTTCTCGAGCGGGATCTCGCACTTCTCCATGATCGGGATGACCTGGGCCGCGAACGCCTCGTTCAGCTCGACCACGTCCACGTCGCCGATCGTCATGCCGGCCCGCTGGAGGACGTTGTGGATCGCGCCGATCGGGGCGACGCCCATGATCTCCGGCTCGAGGCCGCTCGTGGCCGACGCGATCACGCGGGCGCGCGGCTCGAGGCCGAGCTCCTTCGCCTTCTCGTCGGAGGTGAGCAGCACGGCGGCGGCGCCGTCGTTGAGCGGGCACGAGTTGCCTGCCGTGACGGTCCCGTTCTCGCGGAACGCGGGCTGGAGCTCGGCGAGCTTCTCGACGGTCGTGCCCGGGCGCGGGCCGTCGTCCTTGTCGACGGTGCCCCTGTCCGGGGTCTCGACGGCCACGATCTCGCGGTCGAAGAAGCCCTGGTCGCGTGACTCGACGGCGAGGTTCTGCGACCGTGTCGCGTACTCGTCCATGTCCTCGCGCTTGACGCCGAACTTCTCGGCCACGTTCTCGGCGGTCTCACCCATCGGGATGTAGACGTTCGGGGTCCCGTCCTTGCCCTGGAGCTTCGGGTTCTGGGTCTCGGGCAGCGTGGCCTCGCTGTTGGGGCCCACCCGGCTGACCGACTCGACCCCGGCGGCGATGTACACCTCCGCGGTGCCGGCGCGGATCGAGTCCGCGGCGATCTGGATCGCGTTCAGGCTCGACGCGCAGTAGCGCGCGATGGTCGCGCCGGTCACGGAGTCCGGCAGCTTCTCGGAGAGCAGCGCCGCGGTGCGGCCGATGTTGTACGCCTGCTCGCCCTGGGTCATGCCGCAGCCGCAGATCACGTCGTACACGGACGCGGGGTCCACGTCCGGGTTGCGCTCGAGCAGCTGGTCGATGACGAAGGCGGCCATGTCGTCCGGGCGGATCTGGGTCAGCGAGCCCTTGAAGGCGCGCCCGATCGGCGTCCTGACGGCGTCGACGATTACGGCTTCTGGCATTGGTGAAGGCCTCGTTTCTGGTCTCTGGCGGCGAAAAGGGCGCTGTGGCGCCCCGCGGGGAGTCTACGAAAGGCGTGCGGGCAGGCCGCGTGCCGGCCGGCCCCTGGGGGGCTCGACCGAAACGACCATGGCCCGCCCGGCTAGGAGCCGGGCGGGAAGGTTGTGGTCAGAGGGTGGCCTAGATGGGGGTGACGTTGACGGCCTTCGGGCCCTTGTCACCCTGCTCGGCGTCGTAGGAGACCTTCGTCCCCTCGGCGAGCGAGCGGAAGCCGTTGCCGGCGATCCCGCTGAAGTGGACGAAGAGGTCCTTGCCGCCCTCGTCCGGGGTGATGAAGCCGAAGCCCTTGTCGTCGTTGAACCACTTGACGGTTCCTGATGCCATGAATTCCTCCGTGGCTTGTGTCGTGCTCGGTTACGCGGAGGAGGCTGCGGGTACTGACTTACAACTTTCCTGCGGTTCCGTGCAAAATTCGCCGGGTGCTTTCCCCGGTCAACTGGCACGCTACCACGCGCGGTCAACGCGGGGGCATCCTCAGCGCGCCATCCAGACGGATCGTCTCCCCGTTGAGCATCGGGTTCTCGGCGATGTGGACGGCCAGGTCGGCGTACTCCTCCGGGCGCCCGAGGCGGCTTGGGAAGGGGATCTGCTGCCCGAGCGCGTCGCGCGCTTCCTGCGGCAGCGCCGCCAGCAGCGGCGTGTCGAAGGTCCCGGGCGCGATCGTGCAGACGCGGATGCCGCGGCTCGCCAGGTCGCGCGCCGCCGGGAGCGTGAGGCCCACGATCCCGCCCTTCGACGCCGCGTAGGCCGTCTGCCCGATCTGCCCGTCGAAGGCGGCGATCGACGCCGTCATCACCACCGCGCCGCGCTCCCCGCCGGGGTCGGGCTCGTTGGAGTTCATCGCGGCGGCGGCCAGGCGCAGCACGTTGTAGGTGCCGATCAGGTTGATGCGCAGGACGAGCTCGAACGGCTGGAGCTTGGCGGGGCCCTCCTTGCCGGTCACGCGCTCGGCCCAGCCGACGCCCGCGCTCGCGACCGCGAAGCGGATCTCGCCGAAGGCGTCCACGGCGCCGCGCACCGCCTTCTCGACCTCGTCCTCCTTGGTCACGTCCGCGTGGAAGTACACGGCGCCGCCGGCGGGGAACTCCGCCGCCAGGGCCTCGCCCTTCTCGTCGTTGATGTCGAGGATCGCCACCCGCGCCCGGCGCTCGGCGAGCGCCCGGACGGCGGCCTCGCCGAGTCCGGAGGCGCCGCCGGCCACCAGCGTTCCTGCTCCTTCGAGGTTCACGCTCGGGCACCCTACCGGTGTGCAGCCCGGCGACCGCGATTGGCTCGAGGACCGCATCCGCGGCTGCCTCGCCTTCGCCGCGCTGGGCGACGCCGCCGGGGAGCCCTTCGAGGACCGCACGCGCGCGGAGGTCGCGGCCGCTGGCGACCCGCTCCGCCACCTGCGCGACGGGGGAGTCGTGACCGACGACACCGGCCAGCTCGAGGCGCTCGCACGCGCGCTCGTGGAGAGCGGCGGGCGGCTGACGGAGAAGGCGTGGCGCGCGGCGCTGCTGCGCTGGTTCCGCGACTCGCCGACGGCGGCGAGGGCCGGGCCCACCAGCCGCGCGGCGCTCGAGGGCGGGGCGCCCGGCCCGCCGGACGGCCGCGTCGGCGTCACGAACGGCGCGGCCATGCGCGCCGCGCCGTGCGGCCTCGTGAAGGCGGGCGACCCCGGCGGCGCGGCCGACCTCGCGGCGCTCACGGCCCGCGTCACCCACGACGCGCCGGTGGCGGCGGGCGCCGCCGCCGCGATCGCGGCCGGCGTGGCGGCCGGGCTGCGCCCGGATGCGCGCTGGGAGGACGTATGCGGGGCCTGCGCCCGCGGGGCGGCCGCCCACGCAGGCGGGTCCGGCCTCCCGGAGCGGATCGGGGCCGCGCGGGACGCGGCGCGCGGCGGCGGCGACGCGCTCGAGCGCATCGAGGCCGCGGTGGGCACCTCGCTGCTCGCCATCGAGTCCGTCCCCGCGGCGGTCGGCGCATTCGCCGCGGCCTCGGGCGACCCGCTGGCGACCGTCCGCGCGGCGGTCCGCCTCGGCGGCGACACCGACACGATCGCGGCCATGGCCGGCGCCCTCGCCGGCGCGCTCCACGGCTACGCCGCGCAGGGGCCGGACCGCCGCGCGCTACTCGACCGAGTGACCCCGCCCGCGCTCAGCGAGCTGGCGGCGCCGCTGACGGCGCTAGCTCGAGCAGCGCCTCCATGAACGCCTCGCTGAACGTCGGGAACGGCTGGATCGTGTCCGCCATCACGGCCAGCGGCACCCTGGCGCGGATCGCGAGCGTCGCCTGCTGGAGCCACTCGCCCGCCTCCGGCCCCAGCGCGTAGGCGCCGGTCAGGCGCTCGCCGTCCGCGATCAGGGTCATGAAGCCGGGCCGGTCGGCGTAGGCGCGCGTGTAGGTCGAGGTGCGCGCCACCGACGCGAGCGCCACCGTGACCTCCCTCGTTCCCCCGGCCGCCCCCACCGACGCCGCCTGCGGGTCCGTGAACACCACGCGCGGCACCGCGTCGTAGTTCGCCTCGGCCGGCCGACCGAGGATGTTCGCCGCCACCACGCGCCCCTGGTACTTGCCGACGTAGGTGAGCGGCCAGACGCCCGTCACGTCGCCGATCGCCCAGAAGCCGTCGCCCGCCGAGAGGCGGGAGTCGACCTCGACGTTGCCGCGCTCGCCGATCCTCACGCCGGCCTGCTCGAGGCCGATGCCCGCGCCGCGCGGCCTGCGCCCGGTCGCTACGAGCAGCTTGTCGCCGCGCAGCTCGGACCCGTCGTCGAGCGCGAGCGCGTACCCGTCGCCGTGACGCTTGGCCTCCGTCGCGTGCACGCCCAGCCTCAGCTCGATCCCGTCGCCCTCGAGCGCCTCGCCCAGACCCTCGCCGAGCGGGCGCGGCTCCCGCGAGAGCACGTGGTCCGAGCCCTCGACCAGCGCCACCTCGGCTCCCATCCGCCGCACGGCCTGCGCCATCTCGACGCCCACCGGGCCGCCGCCGAGCACCAGCAGCCGCCGCGGCACCTCCTTCAGGCCGGTCGCCTCGCGGTTGGTCCAGACGCCGTCGAGCTCGCGCAGGCCCGGGATCGGCGGGATGACGGGGTCGGAGCCGGTGGAGATCACCACGTGGTCGGCGCTGTATGCCCGGCCGCCGACCTCCACGCGCCCGCGCCCGGCGATCCTCCCCTCGCCGCGGATCAGGTCGATGCCGGCGCCCGCCAGCCACTGCTCCTGGCCGGAGTCGTCGTACGAGGAGGTCATGAAGTCGCGCCACTCGAAGGCGGAGCCGGCGTCGACCACCGCCCCGTCCACGGCCTCGGCGGCGCCCGGCGCCTCACGCGCCGCCTGGAGCGCCTCGCCGGGGCGCAACAGGGTCTTGGAGGGGATGCAGGCCCAGTACGAGCACTCGCCGCCGACCAGCTCGCGCTCGACGACCGCGACCCGCGCGCCGCCTTCCGCCAGCCGCCCGGCGCAGTGCTCGCCGGCCGGGCCCTGCCCGACGATGATCACGTCGTAGTCGCTCATGCGGGCAGTATCGCGGGCTTCGTGCGAGGCTTCCGGCATGAGCGACGACACCGTCAAGTACCTGCTGCCAGAGTCGGAGATCCCGACCCACTGGGTCAACCTGATGCCGGACCTGCCCGGCCCGCCGCCGTCGCCGCCGCTCCACCCGGGAACCAGGGAACCGGCCGGCCCCGACGACCTGTCGCCGATCTTCCCGATGGGCCTGATCGAGCAGGAGGTGTCGGTCGAGCCCGAGGTCGAGATCCCCGACGAGGTGCGCGAGGTCTACAAGCGCTGGCGCCCGTCACCGCTCTACCGCGCGCACGCGTTCGAGCGCGAGCTCGGCACCCCCGCGCACGTCTACTTCAAGTACGAGGGCGTCTCGCCGGCCGGCTCGCACAAGCCGAACAGCGCGGTGCCGCAGGCGTTCGCCAACAAGCAGGCCGGGATCGAGAAGCTCGTCACCGAGACCGGGGCCGGCCAGTGGGGCTCGGCGCTCGCGCTGGCGTGCACGCTGTTCGGGCTCGAGTGCGAGGTCTACATGGTCGGGTCGAGCTACGACCAGAAGCCGTACCGGCGTGCGCTGATGGAGCCGTGGGGCGCGACCGTGCACCGGTCGCCGAGCGACCGCACCGACGCGGGGCGCGCGAACGCCGAGCATGAGACCGGGTCGCTCGGGATCGCGATCTCCGAGGCCGTCGAGGTCGCGGCCGGGTCCGACGCCAACTACGCGCTCGGCTCGGTGCTCAACCACGTCTGCCTGCACCAGACCGTGATCGGGCAGGAGGCTATTGCGCAGATGGGCATGGCGGGGGAGGAGCCCCACGTGGTGATTGGCTGCGTGGGCGGCGGCTCGAACTTCGCCGGCATCGCGATCCCGTTCGTGCGGCGCGTGCTGCGCGACGGGGCCAGGACGCGCTTCCTCGCCGCGGAGCCGGCCGCCT
>DASVWC010000072.1:0-1669 GCA_036389835.1 Thermoleophilaceae bacterium
GCGACGAGCGCGTCGGCGGGGGTGATCGCCTGGGTCGCAAACGCGCCCGGGATCGCCCCCATGACGCGCTCGCCGGGCGCCGGGCGCTCGACGCCCGGGCCGCACTCGAGGACGACGCCGGCGCCCTCGGAGCCGATCTCGTCCGGGTCGTGCCGCGCGCGCGCCGACTCCGGGAGATGGTCGAGCACCTTCAGGACGTCGAGGAAGTTGATGCCCGCCGCCCGCATGGCGATCCGCACCTCACCGGGCTCGAGCGGCCGCTCGGCCTCCGGGCACGGCACGAGTGACAGGCCGGCGAGCGTGCCGTCTTCGCCGCGAGCGAGTCGCCACGCCCCTGCTTCGGGAGGCACGAGCCCGTCGACGGCGGGGGCCAGGCGGGGCTCGAACACCTCTCCCGCGCGTCCGGCGAGCTCGTCGCGGACGCGTGTCGCCCGCACGACCGCGGCGAGATCGTCGCCGCCGGCCGGGTCGAGGTCGACCAGCGCGATCCGCCCCGGATGCTCTGAGCGCGCGCTGCGCATCAGCCCGGCGAGCGCCGCGTGGGCGACGTCGGGCATCTCGCCCGCGTGCACGGCGACGGCTCCCCTGGTCGCGACCACGAGCCGCGCGCCGGTTAGCTCGTCGGCGGCGAGGAAGCGCTTGACGAGGTCGAGACCCTGCTCGCAGAGGCGCCCCGGCGAAGCCGCGTTCGCGGCCACTCGCCACACGACCGCGCTGGGCGCTTCGTCCCCCTCCCCCCCGGCCCGGAGCAGCTCGCCCAGGTCCGCGTGCGCGCCCGGGACCTCGTCCACGACCGCGAGCGTCTCGGCGGGCTCGGCCGCGCCCGCCTCGTCCGCGAGCGGCCGCCACTCCGTTCGCAGGAGCTCCCCCTGCACGGCGGGCGTCACCTCGAGCGGGCGCAGCGTCACGCGCTCGAGCGTGAACGCCGGCTCGCCGTCGGGCGTGAAGCCGTCGAGCGAGTACGCGTCGGATCCGTCGTCGACCTCTCGGACGCGCACCCGCAGCGCCGTCGCTCCGGCCCGGTGCACGGCCAGTCCCGCGATCGCGACCGGCAGCAGCGGTTCGTCCGGCTCCGCGGCGGCCCAGAAGATCGCCTGGAGGCAGCCGTCGAGGAGCGCCGGGTGCAGCAGGTAGCGCTCGGCGGCGACGGCCTGGTCGGACGGCAGCTCGACCTCGGCGACCACCTCCCCGTCCCGGGTCCGGAAGCCGCGGCGAATGCACTGGAAGGCCGGCCCGTAGGCGAGCCCGCGCGCGAGCATGTCCGAGTAGAGCGCCTCCACGTCGAGCTGCTCTGCTCCCTCCGGCGGCCACACGGCGGCGTCGGCGCGCGGAGGCGGCAGCGCAGGTCCGAGCGCGCCGCTCGCGAAGCGGCGCCACCCTTCGGCTCCGGCGCGGCCATGGAGGACGAACCCGCGTTCGCCCCCCTCGTCGGGCGCCTCGAGCGCGAGCTGCAGCTCGACGGCGTCGTCGCCCAGCTCGAGCGGCACCTCGAGCGACAGCTCGGCGAGCGCGAGCGGCTCGCGCACGGCCGCCAGGCACAGCTCCGCCACCAGCGCCCCCGGCGCGATCGGCGCCTGCCCGAGCGCGTGGTCGGCGAGCCACGGCTCGGCGCCGAGGTCGAGCCGCGCGGTCGCGACCGCCCCGCCGGGCCGCGACCCCTCGCCGGCGA
>DASVWC010000073.1:0-3420 GCA_036389835.1 Thermoleophilaceae bacterium
AGCGGCTTCTCGCCCGACCAGTTCGTGTTCAACCGGCAGTCGCTGCGGGTCAGCCGCAACGGCAACGCCACGCTCCGGGTCTCGTGCCTGTCGGCCGCGCCCTGCCGCGGCAGCCTGACCGTCCGCACGAGCCAGAAGTTCCGCCGTCCTGACCGCCAGAACAAGACCTTCCTGGTCGCCAAGCGCGACTTCGTGGTGCCGGCCGGCAGGCGCAGCTTCCCGCTGACGCTGCGGGTCACCCGCGCCGGCCAGGTGCTCGCGTCGCGCAAGCGCGGCAAGAGCCGGGCCGCGGGCGTGCAGGTGAAGGCCAAGGCGTCGGTGCGGTTCGGCACCGGGCGCGCCTTCATCCGCACGAAGACGCTCCGCGCGATCCGCTAGCGGCGGCGCCGGCGCTTGCGCGGCCCGGCGCGGTAGGCGAGAATCGCCGCCAGCCCATGACCTTCGACTACGTGATCGTGGGGGCCGGCTCGTCGGGCTGCGTGCTGGCGAACCGGCTCAGCGCCGACCCGGCCGTGCGGGTGCTGCTGCTGGAGGCCGGCGGCTCCGACCGCAAGATGAACATCCGCGTGCCGGTCGGGTTCGCGAAGCAGTTCCGGACCGACCTCGACTGGAACTACGTCTCGGAGCCGGAGCCGACGCTGATCGGGCGCTCGATCTACCTGCCGCGCGGGCGCTCGCTCGGCGGGTCGAGCTCGATGAACGCGATGATCTACCTGCGCGGGCACCGCAGCGACTTCGACGGCTGGGCGGCGAACGGCGCGCCCGGCTGGAGCTACGCCGAGACGCTCCCGTACTTCAAGCGCTCCGAGGACAACCAGCGGCTGCGCGACGAGTACCACGGCCAGGGCGGCGAGCTGACCGTCTCCGACCCGGTCTGGCTCAGCTCACTCGCGCCGTTCTTCGCGGAGTCGGCGGCCGCGGTCGGCATCGTGCCGAACGGCGACTTCAACGGAGCCGAGCAGGACGGCGCTGGGCCGATGCAGCTCACGCAGAGGCGCGGGCGGCGCTGGAGCTCGGCGGACGCCTTCCTGCACCCCGTCAAGGACCGGCCGAACCTCACCGTCGCGACCGGCGCGCACGTGCGGCGGGTGCTGCTCGAGGGCGGCCGCGCGGTGGGGGTGGAGTACGACCAGGACGGTGGGCGCCGCAGCGCGCGGGCCGAGCGCGAGGTGCTCGTCTCCGGCGGCGCCTACGGCTCGCCGCAGATCCTGATGCTGTCCGGCATCGGGCCGGGCGAGCACCTGCGCTCGGTCGGGGTCGATCCGCTGGTCGACTCGCCGCACGTCGGCTCGCACCTCGCCGATCACCCGATGTGCACCGTCACCTACGAGTGCCGCGACGCGCTCACGCTCCATGACGCCACGCACCCGCGCTACCTCGTCGAGTACCTGATCGGCCGCGGGCGCGGCAAGCTCAGCTCGAACGTGGGGGAGTCGGGTGCGCACGTGCGCGTCGGCTCCGGGCTCGACGCGCCGAACTTCCAGATCCTCATGGGGGCGGCGTACTACTTCGACAACGGCTTCCGGACCTACCCGCAGCCCGCGTACACGCTGGCGCCGTCGTTCCTGCGGCCGGTGAGCGAGGGCGAGGTGCGGCTGCGCTCCGCCGACCCGCACGACAAGCCGGTGATCCGCCTCGGCTGGCTGTCGGACCCGAGCGAGATGCAGGCGATGGTCGAGGCGGTGCGGCTCTGCCGCGAGATCGCCGAGACGGGCCCGCTCGCCGAGGCGTCGGTGCTGAACGTCGACCCGGGGCCGGGCGTGAAGAGCGACGAGCAGATCGAGGCCTGGATCCGCGCCGAGGCGCAGCACGAGTACCACCCCTCGTGCACCTGCCGCATGGGCGCCGAGGGCGACGGCGTGCTCGACGAGGAGCTGCGCGTGCGGGGAGTGGAGGGCCTGCGAGTGGTCGACACCTCGTCGATGCCGCGCATAGTCGGCGCCAACACGAACGCGGCGGCGATCATGATCGCGGAGCGCGCCGCGGACCTCGTGCTGGGCCGCGCGCCGCTGGCGCCGGAGGACCCGGCGGCCCGGCCGGAGCCGGAGCCCGCGGTCGCCTAGAAGGCGGCGGCCTTCGCCGCGCGGCGCGAGCCGGCCGGCTTCGCCGCCCGCTTCGCCCGCTCCGCCTCCGTCCGCGCGACCAGGTCGTACTCGTCCGCGCACGAGCCGCGGCGCAGGTCGTGCGGGGTGAGGGGGCGGATCCCGCGCAGCGAGAGCGCGAGCGCCTCGAGCGCCAGCTCGTGGGCGGGGCTCCAGCCGATCCCGTAGAGCTCGCGCACCGGCCGCGGCAGCAGGCCCGCCACCGCGTGGTTGATCGCGCGCAGCGCCGGCTGGCGGTGGCGCGGGAGCGGCAGGTCGAACGCGACCGTGCGGCCCAGCTCGCGCGCCTCGTCGGTGAGGTGGAGGTCGTCGCCGGCGAGACGCTCGGCCATGTAGCCGCGGTAGGCGGCGTAGCCGGCCGGCGTGTGGCGCCGCTCGAGCCCGAAGAGCTCGCCGAGCACGAGGTAGTCCTCCCAGAAGCGCTCGCGCTCCGCGCGCGTGAGCCGCCGCACGAAGCGCTCGTAGACCGCCTGGGCCGAGTCGGCCAGGCAGGCGAGGATCCAGAGCAGGAACTCGGGGTCGTCGGCGCGGTAGGCGGATCCCGCCGGGTGGGGCCCGGCCGGCTCGGCGATCGAGCCGCGCACGCGCGCGTGCATCGTGCGGACGCGCGCGGTCTCGCGGTCGGCCTCGGCGCGGGTGCCGAAGAAGACGGTCTCCATCGTCTTGGCGGTGTGGACGAGGCGCCTGAACGGCGCGCCGTGGCCCTGGGTGTTCGCGGTCAGGCCGGCGAACGCGAGCGGGTGGCAGGCCTGGAGCAGCAGCGCCCGCTGTCCGTAGAGGCGGCCGACGGCCCGCTCGCCGTGCACGCGCCGGAGCACCGACCGCCCGCGCGGGAAGTAGCCCTCCGCATCTGACGCCGTGGGCGCCATGGCGGCAGCGTAACTGGGGCGGCGGCGCGAAGGCGGCGCTCGGCCGGGCTACGCGTGGCCGATTGCTATGCCGATCGCCGAGACCAGCAGCCCGCCCAGCGTGACCTGCACTAGCGAGCTGGCGAGCGAGACCTTCAGGTAGCGCTTGCGGATCCAGGCGATCAGAACCAGCTCGGCGGCGACGATCGGGTACGCGATCGCGAGGGCGGTGTCCTCGTCGTCGATGACGAACGGCAGCGTGTGCAGCGCGCCGCCGAGGAACGTCGCCATGCCGGTGATCAGTCCGCGCGCGAGCGAGCCGCCGCGGCCGGTGAGCGTCCCGTCGTCCGACAGGCCCTCCGAGATGCCCATGCTGATCGCCGCGCCGAGCGCAGCCGCGATGCCGACCAGCAGCGCCGCCCTCGATCCGGAGACGAAGGCGGCGGCGAAGATCGGCGCGAGCGTGGAGA
>DASVWC010000074.1:0-33985 GCA_036389835.1 Thermoleophilaceae bacterium
CACCGAGTGGATCTTCGGCAACGGCGACGAGGAGACCCGCGCGGACTTCCGCCGCCGCAGCGCGGCCGACCCGAACGGCCCGGTCTACGGGAACTACCTGCCGGCCGGCCGCAACCAGGAAGTCATCTACATGCTGCACAACAAGACGAGCCAGCCGATGGAGGTCTGGATCGTCCTCGACGTCGTCTTCCAGCACGGCACGCGCCAGCAGCTCGAGGAGATCCGCAAGCGCGAGTACCACGACGTCAGCGGGATGCTCATGGGCCGCACCTTCAACGTGCCGCGCGAGCCGAACGGCGACGGCAGGTGGGAGAACATCCGCGACCAGAAGACCGCCGACGGCAAGGAGCGCCCGATCGAGTTCGTGGCGCCCCGCGACGGCACGATCATCGGCTCGGGCGGCCATCTCCACCCGGGCGGCACCGACGTGATCGTCGAGAACTACGGGCCGAAGGAGGACCCCTGCCCGGCCGACGCGAGGAAACGCGGGTACGGCGGCACGCTGCTCTACCACTCCGACATCATCAACCGCAACGCGCCGCTCTCGGAGGACTACCAGACCGAGGTGACCCACCCGGCGTGGCGCGCGCCGATCCGCAAGGGCGACCGGATCCGGATCTCCGGCGTGTACGAGAACAGGGACCACGCGTGGTACTACGCGATGACCCACGCCGGCTTCTACTTCGACTACGACCAGCCGCCGAAGGGCCGCTGCAAGCCCTACATCGTGGGGCCGGCGAAGAAGAAGGTGAAGGACCCGACCGCGGGCGTGCCCAACCGGCCGTGGACGATGGAGGACGAGTACTGCGGCTGGGGCGACGCGCCCGCGTGCGAGAAGCCCGAGGAGAAGCCGGCCGAGGACGCCTTCGCGCAGCAGGGCACCGTGCACATCGCGAACTTCCAGTACCTGCCGGGCGACCGCTCGTCCTCGACCGCGGGCGGCAAGATCCCGTCGGTGAAGCAGGGGGAGAAGATCACCTTCGTGAACGACGACCAGTTCGCGAACATCCGGCACACCGTCACGACCTGCCCGTGGCCGTGCAACGGCCGCTACGTGGCCAACTACCCGCACGCCGACGGCGCCTGGGACTCCGACACGCTCGGCTACGACGTGATCGACGGCGGCACGCCGAACCCGATGGCCGAGACCCCGCCCGACCTCCAGCCCGGCCTCTACACGTACTTCTGCCGGATCCACCCCTGGATGCGCGGCGCGTTCAGGATCGAACCCGCGAGCCCCGGGGGCGGGGGCGCAAGCGGGCTGTCGCTGCCCGGCGGCTAGCCCGAGCCGTCCTGCGGCTCGAGGTAGAAGACCTCGGTCGACGGGCGGTGGCACCGAGCCTAGGCCGCGATCGCCGTCCGTCCACGGCGCGGTCAGCTCGAGTGCAGCCGCGGCTCGATCTGCAGCAGCCCCTGCTCTCCGTGGGCGTGGTCGACCTGGAGGGTCGTGTGGGTGATCCCGAAGTCGCTCGCGAGCATCCGCTCGAGCTCGCGGCGGCGGGCGTGGCAGTCGTCGTCGGGGGCCACCAGCACGTGCGCGGCCAGCGCCGGGAAGCCCGAGGTGATCGTCCACACGTGCAGCTCGTGCACCTCCATGATCCCGGGCAGCGAGCGCATCCGCCGGCCCACGTCGCCGGCGTCGAGGCCCCTCGGGGTCGCCTCGAGCAGGATCCGCGTGGAGTCGCGCAGGATCGTCCACGAGCTGCCGAGCACGAGCACGCCGATCACCACGCCCACGAGCGGGTCGGCGTAGTCCCAGCCGGTGGCGAGCACGACCACGGCCGCCACGATCACGCCGACCGAGCCGAGCAGGTCGGCGATCACGTGGCGCAGGGCCGCGGACACGTTGAGGTTGTCGTGCGCCGCCCGCGCGAGCACCGTTGCGCCGGCCACGTTCACGAGCAGCCCGAGCGCGGCCACCCCGAGCATCAGCGCGCCCTCGACCTCGGGCGGGTCGTCGAAGCGGCGTCCGGCCTCGACGAAGATCCAGATCGAGATCGCGACGAGCGCGACGCCGTTGAACAGGGCCGCGAGGATCTCCGCGCGCTTGAAGCCGAAGGTGCGCTGCGAGGTGGCCGGGCGGCGGGCCGCCCAGGCCGCGACGAGCGCGAGGCCGAGCGAGAGCGAGTCGGAGAGCATGTGACCGGCGTCGGCGAGCAGGGCGAGGCTGCCGGCGAGCAGGCCGCCGACAACCTCGGCGACCATGAACGTCGCGGTCAGGCCGAGCACGATCGCCAGCCGCCGGCGGGCGTCGCCGGTGCTGGCGTCGTGCGCGTGGTCGTGGCCCACGCCGCCAATGATGGCGGGGCGGCCCGGCGGAGTCAGGCGGCCGGGCCGCCGGCCGCCGCGCTCACGCCTCGGCCCCGCCGTTGCGCGGCGCGCGCTGCCAGGCGAAGGCCGCTCCGAGCAGCAGCAGGCCCAGCGCCACGAACGAGCCGACGCGGTACATCGCCTCGAGCGCCGAGAGGTCGAACAGGAACACCTTCGCGGTGGCGATGCCGAGCAGGAGGAACCCGCCGAGGCGCACGGCGCGGGCGTGCCGGGCCAGCCCCGCGAGCAGCGCGCCGACCCCGGTGATCGCCCAGAACGCGCTGAGCAGGAGCTGACCGCGCTGGCGCTCGTCGAGCAGGCCCGTCGCGGTCTCGAAGCCCGTACCGTCCGGCTGGAACGCGGTGACGATCGCTACCGAGCCCAGGTAGACGAGCGCGCCCGCGCCGACGCTCGCGAACGCGAGCCGCTCGTTGCGCCGCTCCGCCGGCAGCAGTCGCCACATGGCGAGCGCGGCCGCGGCCACCGACGCGAGTGCGATCGCCGCCTCGGCGAGGTCGTCCACGCCGTACACCAGCGCGTCGGGGGTGGCCTCGCACGCCAGGCCGTGCGCGGCGGCGAGGCCGAGCAGCGACAGCGATCCGACCCAGCCGACCGCGTCGGCGCCGCCGCCGCCGCGCTGCGCCAGCGCGAGGATCGCCGCGGCCTCGAGCGCCCAGACGGCGACCAGCGAGGGGCCGTCGAGCACGAAGGCGCTCGCGTAGGCGAGCACGAGCAGGGCGGCGGCGTGGCCGATCGCGCGGTGGACCCCGCGCGGCAGGAGCTGCGCGGCCACCAGCGACCCGATGCCGGCCGCGCCCAGCGCGACCACGCCGTCGAGCATGTGCTCCGGCGAGCCCACGAGCTGCGTGGGATCGGCGTCGATCGTCAGCGCGTGCGTGAGCGCGAGCCCGAGCAGCGCGGCCGACCCGGTGAGTCCGACCGGGTCGACCCGGTCGCCGCCGGCGCGCCGTGCGAGCACGACCACGGCCACCGCCTCCACGCCCCAGGCGGCGGCGAGCGCCGAGCCCTCGAGCACGAACGCGGTCGAGTAGGCGAGCGCGAAGAGCGCGACGGCGTGTCCGGCGGGCCGCACGAGCGCCGTGCGCGGCAGCAGCTGGGCGGCCAGGAGCGCGGCGGCTCCGACGGCGCCGAGGCCGAGCACGCCCTCGAGCAGGTCGTGGGGGTCCTCGTACAGCCGGGCCGGGACTGCGTCCACGGACAGCACGTGGCACAGGGCGAGCGCGAGCTGTGCACCGGCGGCGACGCCGAGCCGGTCGGCATCGTCGGAGTGGCCCTCGCGGGAGCGGCCGAGCAGCACGAGCAGCGCGGCCGAGGCGGCCCAGCCGAGCGCGAGCTCCACGCCGTCCACCGCGAGCGCGAAGGCGATGTCGCCGAAGACGGCGCCGATCGCGATCGAGAGGTGGGCGAGGTCGCGCGAGATGCGCGGGGTCGCGAGGCCGGCGAGGCCGGCCGCCGCCAGGACGCCGGCCACGGCGCCGAGCCAGGCGATAGCAGCGGCGTCGTGGCCGAGCTGGTCGAGCCCGAAGTAGCCGGACGGCGCGACGAAGAGGGCCGCGCCGCCGAGCAGCATCGCGGCGGCCGGGTCGGTCGCCTCCCCCTCGCGGCCGCGCTCGAGCCCCGCGGCGGCGGCGAGGTGGACCGCGCCGAAGTAGGTGAGTGCGAGCACCGTCGAGACGGCGTCGGGTGCGGTCTCGAGCCACTGGAGGACCTGCGCGCCGGCCGCGACCGAGGCGCCGAACGTGAGCCACGTCCAGCGCCTGCTGTCGGCGACGGCCAGGGCGATCGCGAGCACGAGCAGGACGAACGAGATCGTCAGGTTCGACTGCGCGGCGCCGACGAGCCACGGCGCCGCCATCGCGCCGAGCAGGCCGAGGCCGGCGAACGTGCGCGCGTTCCAGCGCAGCGCCAGGGCGGTGGCGGCGGCGCCGACCGCGGCCGCGATGCCGAGCGACACGGCGACCGGGAAGAGCTCGTAGAGCTGCGCGCCCGCGGTGAGCGTGGCGAACAGCCCGGCGATGGCCGCGCCCGCCGCGGCGAGGGCGGCCTGCGTCTGGCCGCGGCGCTCGTAGAGGTAGACCGCGCCGAGCAGCAGCGCGGAGCAGCCGCCGAAGCCGATCGCGATGCGCGTGGGCTCGTCGACCCAGCCGCGCTCGACGGCCATGGCCACGAGGAACGCCACGCCGAGCAGCACGGCCAGCGCGCCGGCGAGGCCGAGCACGCGCCCGCCGAGGAGCTGCTCGAGGTCGATGCGGGCGGGCGGCTCCGCCACGGGGGGCGCGGGGGAGGGGGCGGGCGCCGGCGCCTCCGGCCGCGACGCCTGCGGCCGCGGCGCCTCGGGCCGCGGCGCCTGGCGCTGGTCCGGCGCCGGCGGCGTCCAGTCGAGCATCGAGCGCCGCTCGGCGCCCGGCGCCTGCCCGGCGGCGCGGCGCTCGGCGCCCGCCTCCGTCGGCGCCTGCCCGGCGGCTCGGCGCTCGGCGCCCGCCTGCCCCTCGAGTCGCGCGATGCGCTTGCGCATCGCCGCGACCTCGTGCTCCACGGCGCGCAGCCGCTGGCTGTTCCCGCGGAGGATCTCCAGCACGTCCGCCATTGCCCGACCTCCCTGCGTCGCTTCCAAGTCCCGTGATCGGCGTCCTGCTGACCGCCGGTCAACACCGTAGCACGGCTACTGACCATCGGTCAACAAGACTTGGTACGGTGGCGGCGGTGACCACGCCCGCCTTCACCCGCCTCGACGTGGACGAGCGCCGCCGGCAGCTCCTGGAGGCGGCGGCGCGCGCGTTCACCGAGCGCGCGTACGACGAGGTCTCGATGGCTGACCTCGCGAGGGCCGCGGGCATCTCGAAGGGCCTGCTCTACCACTACTTCCCGAGCAAGCGCGACCTGTTCACGGCCACGCTCGCCGCCGCCGCGGCCGAACTGGCCGCCGTCACGGAGCCGGACCCGGGCCTGCCGCCCGTCGAGCAGCTCACCAAGAGCGTGGGGGCGTACCTCGCCTGGATCGAGGAGAACGCTCCGAGCTATCGCAGGGTGCTCGAGAGCACCGGCTCGCCGGACGTGGGCTCGCTGGTGGAGGAGGTGCGTGGCCGGACGGTCGAGCGGATCGTCGCGGGCGTGTCTGAGGGGGAGCCGCGCCCGGCTCTGCGCGTGTCCGTGCGCGCCTGGCTGTCGGGCATGGACGCGGCGATCCTCGACTGGCTCGACACGTCGGGGGTGACCCGCGACCAGCTCCGCGACCTGCTGGTGGCGACCTTCGTGGGAGCCCTCGGCGCCGCACGCCACGTGGACCCGGCGGTCGAGTTGACCGTCGGCTGACGAACTGGCGCGGCCGACTCTTGCGGCCACGGCGAGGCTGGCTTAGGGTCGAGGGGACGGCCGCAGCGCGGCCGCCCCGTCACTCGCAAAGACCACGGTGCGCCGGGCCCGGGCGTGCCGCACAGGAGGACCCATGCCCAGCACCGACCAGATCGCCGCCGACCTCCGCGCCCGCATCGAGGGCGGCGTCGTCAAGGCCGGCGACACCGATTGGGACGTCGCCCGCCGCGCCTTCAACCTGGTGATCGACCAGCGCCCGGCCGCCGTCGCGCTGCCCTCGTCGGCTGCCGACGTGGCGGCCGTGGTGCGCTACGCGGCCGCGAACGGCCTGCGGGTGGCGCCCCAGCTCACCGGCCACAACGCCGGCCCGCTCGGCTCCCTCGCCGACACGATCCTGCTCAAGACGACCTGGATGACCGGCGTCCAGATCGACCCGGCCGCGCGCCGGGCGCGCGTCAAGGCCGGTGAGGTCTGGGGCGGCGTGGTCGAGGCGGCCGCCAGGCACGAGCTCGCCGCGCTGCACGGCTCCTCGCCGACTGTAGGCGTCGTGGGCTACACGCTCGGCGGCGGGCTGGGCTGGCTCGGCCGCAAGCACGGCCTGAACGCCAACAGTGTGACGGCGGTCGAGCTCGTGACCGGCGACGGGTCGATCGTGCGCGCCGACAGCGAGACCGAGCCCGAGCTGTTCTGGGCGATCCGCGGTGGCGGCGGCAACTTCGGCGTCGTGACCGAGATCGAGTTCGACCTCTACCCGGTGAAGGAGCTGTACGCCGGCGTGCTGTTCTTCCCGTTCGAGCGCGCGGACGAGGTGCTCCGCACGTGGCACGAGTGGACGCAGGACGTGCCGGACGAGGTCACGTCGATCGGCCGGCTGCTCCAGCTCCCTCCGCTCCCGGACATCCCCGAGCCGCTGCGCGGGCGTTCGTTCTCGGTGGTCGAGGCCGCGTACCTCGGCGACGAGGCCGCCGGCGCCGAGCTGACCGCGCCGCTGCGCGAGCTCGGCCCCGAGATGGACACGTTCGCCACGATCCCGGCCCCCGGCCTGTCCCACATGCACATGGACCCGCCGGAGCCGGTGCCCGCGCTGACCGACCACAACATGGTCGGCGACCTGCCCGCCGCGGGCGTCGACGCGCTGATCGCCGCCGCGGGCCCCGGCTCGGGGTCGCCGCTGCTCTCGGTCGAGCTGCGCCACCTCGGCGGTGCGCTCGCGCGCTCCGCTCCCGACCACGGCGCGGCCGACACGCTGCGCGGCGACTACGCGATGTTCGGAGTGGGTGTGCCGATGACCGACGAGCTCGCCGCCGCCTCGGCGGAGTCCTTCGGCCGCGTTCGCGAGGCGCTCGCCCCCTACGACGCGGGCAGCGAGTACGCGAACTTCCAGGAGAAGCCGAGCGACGCGGCCCGGCTCTTCGGGGACGGCGTCCACCGCCGGCTCCAGGCGGTGCGCGCGGAGCACGACCCCGACGGCGTGCTGCGGGCCAACCACCCGGTCGAGGCGGCCGCCGCCTAGCAGTAGGGCGCCTCCTCGCGCGACCTGGTCGACATTACCCACCTATACGGTGGGTTAGGTCGACCACCCCCCGGCCTCCTAGCGAGCCCTGCCCGCGGGCGGCCGCGGCTTCTTCGCCGGCAGCACCTCGAGTGGGATCGCCCGCACCTCGGAGGCGTTGCCGGCGAGGTCCGTCGCGCTCGCGCGCAGCTCGAAGCTCCCCGCGGTGCGCGGGGTCCAGGTGAAGAAGCGCTTGCCGTAGCCGGCGCTCCCGCTGCGCGTGGCGACCGCGCGCCCGCCGGCGTCGACGACCTCGAGGCGCACGCGCGCGATCTTCGACAGCGCGAAGCGCAGGTTCGCCGGCCGCCCGGCGCGCACCCGCCTCGTCAGCGGACGCACCACCGGCGCCACGTCCTCGTAGCCGGCGAAGCGCTCGGCCGCCGTGCAGTACTCCGCGGCGGAGGTGCGCTTGCAGATGCCGTCGAGGAACTCGGTGACGAGGCGGTGGTAGTGCAGGCTCGACTCGCGCCCCGCCGCCGGGTCGCTCCCGGTCGAGTAGAGCGACCACGCGCCGGTGTCCACGGCGGCGAGCTCCGCCCGGGCCTCGGCGTCGCCCGCCCCGGCCAGGGCCTGCGCGCGCGGCTCGCCGGTGAGTGCGGCGGCGTCCAGGAGCCCGATCACCGCTTGGAGGAAGCCGTTGTAGACGCGCAGCTCCGGCGCGAAGCTGTAGAGCAGGTAGTGCGGCCCGGCCTGCCCGTCGACGCGCACGCCGACCGGCGCGGGCGTCTCGAACAGGGCGAGCGCGCGGATCGCCGCGTCGCGGTAGGCCGGCTCGCCGAGCCGCTCGGCCGCGCGCGCGAGCGCCTGCACGCCGGTCGCCTGCGCCATCCCGCTCGCCCACGGGGGCGACCCGCCGCCGTAGCGGAACAGGTACTCCCACGCCATCACGCCGCCGCGGTCGCTCGCGAGGGCGAGCATCTCGTCGAGCAGCGCGCGCAGCGCGTCGTCCTCACTCGCCTGCCACAGCCCGTTCGCCCGCCCGAACGTGCCGAGCACCTGGATCTGGATGCCCTGTCCGGAGTAGTTCTGCCAGACGATCTCGCTGCCGGAGAACTCCACCCGCTGCCCGTTCGACAGCAGGCTGCCGGTCGTCCACCACTGGCGGTTGCGCGCCACCGTCAGGAACACCGCCGGCAGGCGGGAGGGCGTGAGCTCGCCCGCCGCCGCGATCAGCTCGGCGTTCGCGAGCGCCCCGCCCAGCCCGGCCCGGCGCGCGCCGGTCAGGCGCTTGTACGACTTTCGCGCCAGGTTGTACGTCGCGCGGTACGAATCGTGCGTCGCCTGGTCGATCCGCCCCTCGGTGAGCAGGCGCGCCAGCTCGCCGCGCACGGTCCGCTTCGACTGCGCCCGTCTCATCCCGGCGGCTCGCAGTCCGGCGGAGCGCGGCGAAGGCAGGTCCAGAGCGGGAAGGTGGGGATCCTCGCGGCGCTCCACGTGGTCGCCGTCGAGCACGAGGACCGGCGCGGCGGCGGCCTGGGCCGGGGCGAGGACGGCCAGCCCGGCGAGGGCTGCGGCGAAGCGGCGCATCGCGGCGATGCTAGACGCGAGGGGGAGGGGCGCTGCTAGGTTCAGTCCGTCGGGTGACCCCTGTCATCCGAGAGGTTCCCTCTCTCTCTGTGCGCTCGTGCGCTTCCGGGGTAGCTGGAGTCTCCCCGCAAGCTCACAAGGAGCAGCATCAGTGTCATCGCAGTCCTTCGCCGATCTCGGCGTTTCGAAAACCGTCGTGCGCGCGCTCGCGCAGCGCGACATCCACGAGCCCTTCGCAGTGCAGCGGCTGGTCATCGCCGACGTCCTGGCGGGCCGCGACGTGCTCGCCCAGTCGCCGACCGGATCGGGCAAGACGCTCGCCTTCGGCGTGCCGATCGTCGACCGGATCGAGGCGTCGTCACGCCGCCCGGCGGCGCTGATCCTCGCGCCGACGCGCGAGCTCGCCAGCCAGATCGTGGAGGAGCTCCGCGAGGTGGCCGCCGCCAAGTCGCTGTCGGTCGCCGCGGTCTACGGCGGCGTCGGCATCGAGAAGCAGGCGAAGGCCGCCGCGCGCGCCCACGTCCTGGTCGCCACGCCCGGCCGCCTCGAGGACCTGCTCGACCGGCGCTCGGTCACGCTCGAGCACGTCCAGGTGCTAGTCCTCGACGAGGCCGACCGCATGCTCGACATGGGGTTCAAGCCGCCCGTCGACCGGATCGTGGCCCGGACGCCCGCCCGCCGCCAGACGCTCTTCTTCTCGGCCACGCTCGAGGGTGCGACCGGCAAGGTCGCGCGCGACTACACGCGCGACGCACGCCGGCACGTGCACGCGCCCCCCGCCGAGAAGCGCGCCGGCGTCGCCCACCGTTTCGTGCACGTCTCGCGCGACGGCCGCATCGACGCCCTGGTGGGCGAGCTGCGCCGCGGCGAGCGGACGCTGGTCTTCGTGCGCACCAAGCGCGGCGCGGACCGGCTCGTGAAGCGCCTGCGCGGCGCGAACCTGCCGGCGGTCGCGATGCACGGCGACAAGAGCCAGTCGCAGCGCGAGAAGGCGCTCGCGCGCTTCGCCTCCGGCGACGTGACCACGCTCGTGGCGACCGACGTCGCCGCGCGCGGCATCGACGTGGACGACATCACGCACGTCATCAACTTCGACGCGCCCGAGGACCGCGACACCTACGTGCACCGCACCGGACGCACCGGCCGCGCCGGCCGCCGCGGCTCGGCGGCGAGCTTCGTGCTCGCCGACCAGGCGCAGGACGTGCGGCGGATCGCCCTAGACCTCGGGCTCGACCGCGAGTTCGACCAGGCCCACGGCGCGCCGGCGGTGCGCACCAGCGGCGGCCCGCCGCGCGGCGCGGGGCGCACGATCGCCTCGGTGGGCTCCCGCCGCCGCCGGGGCCGCCGATGAGCACAGGCGCGCAGTACCAAGTCAGGCTCCCGTCGCAGGCCGGCGCGGAGTTCGACCAGGACCAGGAGTGGTGCGAGGTCGAGGTGGACGGGGCCCGGCGCCGCATCCGCTTCCACGACTACGACGAGATCTACTCGATCCCCGGACTCTACGAGCACCTCTTCTACGAGCTGCTCGAGTGCGACTCGCCGCGCGCCGTGGCGGAGCTGCTCGGCGAGCAGCTCCGCGGGGCGGGCCGGGATCCGGCGGGCCTCCACGTTTTCGAGGTCGGAGCCGGCAACGGCATGGTCGCGCGCGAGCTGACCGAGCTGGGCGTGGACTCGATCGTCGGCGTGGACATCATCGAGGAGGCCCGGATGGCCGCCGAGCGCGACCGCCCCGGCCTGTACGAGGACTACCTCGTGCTCGACCTGACCAACGTCCCGCCGGACGTCCGGCGCGAGCTCGAGGCGAGGCGCTTCAACTGCCTCGTCACGGTCGCCGCGCTCGGGTTCGGGGACATCCCGCCGAACGCCTTCGCGGCGGCCCACAACCTGATCGACGACGGCGGCCTGATCGTCTTCAACATCAAGGAGGACTTCATCGCCGACGGCGACGGGAGCGGCTTCTCGAGGTTGATCAGCGACGCGTTCGAGAGCGGCGCGCTCGCCGTACGGGCGCAGCGCCGCTACCAGCACCGGCTCTCGGTCGCCGGCCAGCCGCTGCACTACGTCGCGATCGTGGCGGAGAAGCGGGCGGACCTCCCGATCGAATAGCCGCGCCGCACCGTACTTACACTGGTCTTACAGCGGCTTCACAAGCCGTTGAGGTAGCACTGCTCAACTGTCGCCAGTGATCGGAACGCCCCCCAGCGACGATCCGCCGCCGCGCGGACCACGACGCCTCTGGACCGGAGACTGGCTCTCCGAGTCCGAGCGCGCGCGGCGCGCGGCCGAGGAGGCCGCGGCCGAGCTCGAGCGCACCGTCGCCGAGCGCCAGGCCGCCACGGCCGCGCGCGAGGCCCGCGTCGAGGAGGCCGACGGCGCCGGCTACTCCACCGAGCGGGCCCGGGCCGCCGCGGGCGGCCGTGCGCGGCGCCGGCTGCCGCCGGTGCCGGTCCTGGCCGCGATCGTGCTCGGGACCGCCGCGCTGGCCTTCGGCGTCGGCTATCTGCTCGTGGGTGACGACACGCCCGACCCGCTGCCCGCCGTCTCCGGCAAGCCGATCAAGCCGGACAAGGGCCAGACCCGCGGCGGCGCCGTCTACGCGAAGGCCAGCCCGGCGGTGGTGTCGATCCGCGCCGGGGAGGGGTCCGGGACCGGCTTCCTCACCGACGCGGAGGGCCAGATCGTCACGAACGCCCACGTGGTCGGCACGAGCAAGCGCGTGACGATCAAGTTCGGCGACGGCCCGTCGGTCCAGGCCGACGTGCTCGGCACCGACCCGTCCACCGACCTCGCCGTGGCGAGCATCCCGAAGGACGACATCCCGAAGGGGGTGAAGCCACTCCAGTTCGCGGACTCGCGCCAGGTGCAGGTCGGCGACCTCGCGATCGCGATCGGCAACCCGTTCGGGCTCGACCGCACCGCGACCGAGGGCATCGTCTCCGGCCTCGGCCGCTCGATCGAGGCGCCCAACGGCTTCTCGATCGACCAGGTGATCCAGACCGACGCCCCGATCAACCCCGGCAACTCCGGCGGGCCGCTGCTCGACGACACCGCGCGCGTGATCGGCGTGAACTCGCAGATCGCGACGGCCGGCTCGCAGGGCAACGTCGGCGTTGGCTTCGCGGTGCCGTCGAACACGGTGAGGCAGGTGGTCCCGCGGCTCGCCCGCGGCGAGTCGATCGACCGCGGCTACCTCGGCGTGGAGACCGCGGACGCGCCGAGCGGCGGCGGCGCCGAGGTGCAGACCGTCGTGCCCGGCGGCCCGGCCGAGCGGGCCGGGCTGCTGCCGGGCGACGTGATCAAGAAGGTCGACGGCGAGGATGTGAGCGAGTCGTCGGACGTGTCGGCCGTGATCGCGACGCGCGCGCCGGGCGACGAGGTCGACATCGAGGTCGACCGCGGCGGCACGAAGCAGACCATCGACGCGAAGCTCGGCGAGCGCCCGGCCAAGACCCCGTGACCCCATGTCGTTCGGCGAGCCAACCGTCCTGCTCGGGCTGCTCGTGCTCCCGCTGGCCGTCTTCTGGTACGTCGGCGAGCAGCGCCGCCGCCGCCTAGCCGCCCAGGCCTTCGCCGCACCCGCGCTTCACCCGTCCGTCGCCCCGGTGCGGCCGCGCTGGCGCCGGCACGCGCCGATGGCGGTCGTCGCGCTCGCGCTGACCGCGCTCGTGCTGGCCGCGGCGAAGCCGCAGCGCACGGTGGCGGTGCCGATCGAGCGCGCCTCGATCGTGCTGACCACGGACGTGTCGGGCTCGATGACCGCGACCGACGTGAAGCCCAACCGGCTGGTGGCCGCCAAGCGCGCCGCGCGCAGCTTCGTGGAGCGCGTGCCCGCGCGCGTGAACGTCGGGCTCGTGGCGTTCAACCAGCAGCCGCGCGTGCTCCAGTCGCCCACCACCGACCGGGCCGAGATCCTGTCGGCGATCGACGCGATGGAGCCGAGCGGCGGCACCGCCACCGGCGAGGCGATCGCCGCGGCGCTGCGCGCGCTCGACCGGCGCGCGAACGCGAGCGGCCGCAAGCCGCCCGGCGCGATCGTGCTGCTCTCCGACGGCGCCTCGACCAGCGGGCAGGACCCGATCGAGGCGGCGCGCGCCGCCCAGCGCGAGGACGTGCGCGTGTACACGGTCACCCTCGGCACGCCCGGGGGCACCATCACGGTGCCCGCCGAGGGCGGGGGCACCCAGACCGTCCCGGTCCCGCCCGACCCGGAGTCGCTCGAGCGGATCGCCCGCGAGTCCGGCGGCCGCTCGTTCGACGCCGCGACCGCCGGCGGCCTCCAGGAGGTCTACGAGCGGCTCGGCTCACAGCTTTCCCACCGCGACGAGAAGCGCGAGGTTACGGCGGCCTTCGCGGGGGGCGGCCTCGGCCTGCTCCTGGCCGCCGCCGCGATGTCCCTGCGCTGGTTCGGCCGCCTGATCTGACCACCACGAGGAGGACGACATGACACAGGAACACGACCCGAACGCCGCCCTCCGCGAGGAGCCGCGCGTCGCGCTGGGCGAGGCGCTGAGCGAGATGAAGCGCGTGATCGTCGGCCAGGACGCGATGCTGGAGCGGCTGATGGTCGCTCTGCTGGCGGGCGGCCACGTGCTGCTCGAGGGCGTCCCCGGGCTGGCGAAGACGCTGACCGTGAAGACGCTCGCCGAGGTGCTCGGCGGGACGTTCCGCCGGATCCAGTTCACCCCGGACCTAGTGCCGGCGGACCTCGTCGGGACGCGGATCTACCGCCCCGACACCGGGCGCTTCGACGTGGAGCTCGGGCCGGTCTTCGGAAACTTCCTCCTGGCGGACGAGATCAACCGCGCGCCCGCGAAGGTGCAGTCCGCGCTGCTCGAGGTGATGCAGGAGAAGCAGGTGACGATCGGCGGCCGCACGTTCCCGGTGCCGCTCCCGTTCCTCGTGCTCGCCACGCAGAACCCGATCGAGGCCGAGGGGACCTACCCGCTGCCCGAGGCTCAGGTGGACCGCTTCCTGATGAAGATCCTCGTGGACTACCCAACCCGCGGCGAGGAGGCCGCGGTGGTGGGGCGCTCGCTCGGCCTGCCGGCGGAGGTGCGCGAGCTGCTCACGCTCGCGGAGCTCGAGCGCTTCGGCGAGGCGACCCGCACGGTGCTCGTGGACCGCGACACGATCGGCTACACCGTCGCGATCGCCGACGCGACGCGGCGGCCGGCCGCGTACGGGCTCGAGACGCTCGAGCCGCTGATCGAGTGGGGCGCGAGCCCGCGCGGGCCGATCGGTCTCGTGCAGGCGGCGCGCGCGCTCGCGCTGCTGCGCGGCCGCAGCTACGTGAAGCTGAGCGACGTGCGCGACCTGGCCGCCGACGTCCTGCGCCACCGGGTCGTGCTCTCGTACGAGGCGCTGAGCGAGGACGTGACGGCCGACGACGTGATCGAGCGCGTCGTGAGCGCGATCATGGGTCCGCGCGCGGAGCACGTGCAGCAGTTCGGGACGGCCGGCTGATGAGGCCCCCGTTCCTCCAGGTGCCCGCCGCGCGCCAGGGCCCGGGCCCGATGCCGCGCCGCCTGGTGGAGGCGCTCGACACCCCCGTGGCCCACCGCGCATCGGGCGCGCTGCCGGGCGACCGCCTCTCGGCGGGCCTCGGGCTCGGCACCGAGCTGGCGCAGCTGCGGCCGTACGAGTTCGGAGACGACGTGCGTCACATCGACGCGGCCGCGACCGCCCGCACCGGCGAGCCCTACGTGCGCCTGCACGTGCCCGAGCGCACGCTGACGACGTGGCTGGTCGTGGACGTGTCGCCGTCGATGGCGTTCGGCACCGCCAACCGGCTCAAGTCCGACGTCGCCGAGGGCGTGGCCGTGGTCATGGCGCGGCTGGCCGTGCGGCGCGCGGGCCGCGTGGCGCTGCTCACGTTCGGCGCCGGCGAGGGGCGGCTGCTGCGCCCGCGCGCCTCGCGGCCCGGCGTGATGGCGGTCCAGCGTGCGCTCCAGGAGGGCGTCGCCCCCGACGGCCGCGCCGAACCGGACGCGCTCGCGCGAGCGATCAACCACATCCGCAAGGTCGCGGGCCAGCCCGGCCTCGTCGTGGTGGTGTCGGACTTCCGCGATCAGGAGCACTGGCAGCGCCCGCTCGGGGCCGTCGCGCAGCGCCACTCGGTGGTCGCCGTGGAGGTCTGCGACCCGCGCGAGTCGCAGGTGCCGGCGGTCGGCCGCCTCGCGCTCGTGGACCCGGAGACCGGGGAGCGCGTGGAGGTGGACACCTCGAGGCGGGTGGTCCGTGAGCGCTTCGCCGCGATCGAGGCCGGGCGCCGCGTGGACGTGGCCGACGCGCTCGCGCGCCTGCGCGTGCGGCACGTGGTCCTCTCGACCGGCGAGGACTGGCTCCAGGAGCTGGGGCGGAGGCTGCACTGAGCCCGCTCGCGGTCACCTTCGCAAAGCCCGGCTTCCTCGCGGCGCTCGCGATCGTGCCGGTCGCCGTCGTCGCCCTCGCGGTCAGCCGGCGGCGGGCGCGCCGCTACGCGGTGCGGTTCACGGCCGCCCCCTCGCTCAGGCTGGCGGGCGCGGCGGTGCCCGCCTGGCGGCGTTACCTGCCCGCGCTGGCGGCCCTGGCGGCGATCGTCGCCCTCGTGCTCGCGCTCGCCAGGCCCGAGCAGACGGTCGCGGTGCCCGTGGAGCGGGCCTCGGTCATCCTGGTGACCGACCACTCGCGCTCGATGCTCGCCGAGGACGTGGACCCCGACCGGATGACCGCGGCCAAGCGCGCCGCGCGCACGTTCATCGAGCAGCTGCCCGACGCGATGAGGATCGGGGCCGTCGCCTTCTCCGACTTCCCCGACGCGATCCGCGCGCCCAGCCAGGACCACAGCGAGGCCCGCGGCGTGATCGACAGCCAGGTGGCCGACGGCGCCACCGCCACCGGCGACGCGCTCGGCTCGGCCGTCGACCTGCTCCGCCGCGAGCGCCAGGGCGCGCGCAAGGCGCCGGCCGCGATCGTGCTGCTCTCCGACGGCAAGACGACCGTCGGGCGCAACCCGGTCGACGTGGCGGAGGAGGCCCGCAGGATCGGCGTCCCGATCTACACGGTCAGCCTCGGCACGACCGACGCGACCGTACCCAACCCCGGCTTCGGCCCGCCGCTGCCCGCCACGCCGGACCCGGAGACGCTCGCCGCGATCGCCGAGACCTCCGGCGGGCGCGCGTTCTCGGCCGAGGACGACGCGGAGCTGTCGTCGATCTACCGCACGCTCGGGTCGCGGCTCGGCACTAGGGAGCAGAAGCAGGAGGTCTCCGCCAAGTTCGCGGCGGTCGGGTTCCTCCTCCTGCTCACCGGCGCCGCGGGATCCGTGCGACGTGGCGCGCGACTGCCCTAACGCAACGTCACACTCGTGCGTATGACGTACCGGATGAAGCTCGCCCTCCTGGCCGCCATGACCGCCGTGGTCCTCGCCGCCCTGCCGGGCTCGGCGGGCGCCTACGACGTCGCGGGGCGCGCCTGGCCCGACGGCGACATCCGCTACCACGTCGAGGACGCCGCGCTGAAGAAGCCGGTCAAGCGGGCCGCGAAGGTCTGGAACGCCCGCGACCTCGGCGTCCGCTTCGTGAGCAGCTCCTCCGACTCCGCCAAGGTGTTCGTGCGGATCGGCCAGGAGGACTGCGGCGGCGCCGCGCGGGTGGGCTACCCGGGCCGGCGCGGGTTCTCGCTGGTGGAGATCAACGCCGACTGCGGAAGCGGCATCGCGACGCTGACGGCGGTGCACGAGTGGGGCCACGTGCTCGGCCTCGGCCACGAGAACGGGATCTGCGCCCGGATGAACCCGACCTTCGGGTCGGGCGGGACGCCGGGCCGCTGCTCGCGCCGCTCGCTCTCGTACTGGCTCGAGCACCCGCTCACGAAGGACGACGTGCGCGGCGCGCGGGCGCTCTACTGAGCGTTCTTACGAACCTCTTCGCGAAAGGGTCCACACTGGGCCCATGCACGTACTCGTCACCGACGACGAGCGCTCGGTCCGGTCGGCCGTCCGGCGCGCGCTGACGCTCGAGGGCTATCGCGTCACCGAGGCGGAGGACGGCGCGCAGGCGCTCAACGTCATCTCCAGCGACCGCCCCGACGCGATCGTGCTCGACGTGATGATGCCCGAGCTCGACGGCTACCAGGTCTGCCGCGCACTGCGCGACAGCGGCGACTCGACTCCGATCCTGATGCTCACCGCGCGCGACGAGATCGACCAGCGCGTGAAGGGGCTCGACGCCGGCGCCGACGACTACCTGGTCAAGCCGTTCGCGCTCGAGGAGCTGCTCGCCCGGCTGCGCGCCCTGATCCGCCGCAGCTCGCCGGACGACGACGGCGTGCTGCGCTTCTCCGAGCTGGAGCTGGACCTCAACCTCTACGAGGCGCGCGTGAACGGCAACTCGCTCAAGCTCACCCGCACCGAGTTCGCGCTGCTCGAGCTGTTCCTGCGCCACCCGCGCCAGGTGCTCCCCCGCTCGATGATCAACGAGCGCGTCTGGGGCTACGACTTCGGCCCCGCCTCGAACTCCCTCGGCGTGTACGTGGGCTACCTGCGCCGCAAGCTCCAGGACCACCACGGCGCCGACCGGCTGATCCAGACGGTGCGCGGCGTCGGGTACATCCTGCGCGAGCCGTGACCATCCGCCGCCGCCTCTCGCTGACGGCCGCCGTGGCGGTGGCCGTGGCGGTGGCGCTCGCGTCGGTCGCCTCCTACGTGGCCGTCCGCGAGAAGCTGCGCGGCGAGGTCGACGACTCGCTGCGCGAGCGCGCCGCGGCCGTGCAGGACTTCGCGCGGCGGGATCCGGGCGGGCCGCCCGGCCGCCGCGGCGGCGACGGCGCCCCCGGTGCGCCGCCCGGAGGGATCGCCGGTCCGCCGCCCCCGCCCCCGCGGGGCGCCCCCCGCCAGCGTCCTGGGCGTGACGGGCGCGGCCCCGAGCTCGGGCCCGTCCCGCAGGGCCCCGGGGGCCGCTTCGGCGGCGCCGAGGGATACGTGCAGTTCGTGAGCGCGGCCGGCGCGGCCTACCGCCCGCGCGGCCAGCTCGGCACAGCGCTGCCGGTGGACGACCGCGACCGCGCGGTCGCGCGCGGGGAGCGCGAGGAGGCGCTGACCGACCGCGACGTGGACGGCGACCACCTGCGCGTGCTGACGGTGGCGGTGCAGGGCGGGGAGGCCGTGCAGGTGGCGCGCCCGCTCGGCGAGGTCGACAGCGTGCTGCGCTCGCTCACCGCGATCTTCGCCACCTTCACGCTGGTAGGGATCGCGCTCGCAAGCGGCCTCGGCGCGGTGGTCACGCGCTCGGCCCTCACCCCCGTGCGCCGCTTCACCGAGCGCACGGAGTCGATCGCCGGCGCGCGCGACCCGTCCCGCCGCCTGCCGGTGGGCGAGGAGGACGACGAGCTTGCCCGACTGGCGCGCACGTTCAACTCCACGCTCGACCAGCTCGAGCGCTCGGTGACCGCGCAGCGCCAGCTCGTGGCCGACGCGAGCCACGAGCTGCGCACCCCCCTCGCGAGCCTGCGCACGAACATCGAGCTGCTCCAGAGCGGCCGCGAGCTGCCCGACCAGGACCGCCGCGAGCTCATGGAAGACGTGCGCGAGGAGATCGACGAGCTGACCCGGCTCGTCGCCGACGTGGTGGAGCTCGCCCGGCGCGGCGAGTCCACGGCCGACTTCGACGACGTGAGGCTCGACGAGCTGGTCCGGGTGGCGGTGGACCGTGCCCGCCGCCGCGCGCCGGCCACGAAATTCGCGGCCGACCTCGCGCCGGTCGTGGTGCGCGGCGCGGCGGACCGCCTCGACAGGGCGGTCACGAACCTGCTCGACAACGCGGCGAAGTGGGGCGGGGAAGCGACCGTCGACGTGCGGCTCACGCCCGCCGGCGAGCTGACCGTGCGCGACCGCGGGCCGGGATTCAAGCCCGAGGACCTGCCGCACGTCTTCGACCGCTTCTACCGCGCGCGCGAGGCGCGCGGGATGCGCGGGTCCGGGCTGGGGCTCGCGATCGTGCGCCAGACGGCCGAGTCCCACGGCGGCAGCGTGAGCGCCCGGAACGCGCCGGGCGGCGGCGCGCTGATGCGGCTCACGCTCCCCGTCCGGTAGGCCCTAACACCCCGCGCGGCCATCCGTAGTTGGGCTGTTCCCCTACAGCTACAGAGGAGGCGCAGGACGATGTTGCAAGGGAAGACGTTGACCCTGGTGGTCCTCGTCGCCAGCTTCGCGCTACTGGCTCCGACGGCGTTCGCGCGCCCCGGACACCACGGCCCAGGCGGCGGCGACCGGGCCGGCTCCGGCCAGTTCGACCGCCGGGACGTGCCGAGTCGCGTCTCGAGCCGGCTCAAGCGCGCCGCGCGTGCGCTCGATCGGGCCGAGGAGCGCGTGGACGGCGGCGAGACCGCGGGCGCGATCAGCTCGCTGTCGTCGGTCCGCAGGAACCTCGCTTCGGCCCAGAGGTCGGGCGACAAGCGAGTGACGGCGAACGCCGACGACGGCCCGGCGGCCGCCTGGGCGCTTACGGGCGCTCAGCACAAGATCGTGGACGCGACCGCCGCTCTGTTCGACGGCGTGACCGACCCGGCGCTCGTGAGCGCGATCGAGGAGACGCTCGACGCGGCGCTCACGGGCCGTGACGGCACGGTCGACGCGATCGCCGCCCTGCCCGTCGCCGACCAGGAGGACTACTACGCGGTCCTCGCTCGGGTCGACGACCAGATCGACGACGAGGTCGAGGCGATCGACGAGGCGCTCTCCGACGACGCCCTCACCCCCGAGGCGACGGCGGCGCTGAACGACGCGAAGACGCAGGCCCAGGCGACCCAGACCAAGGTCAAGGCGCTCCTCGCCGCGCTCGACGCGAGCACCACGACCGCCAGCAAGGTCGCGGACGACGACGAGGGTCGCGACTGCCCCGAGGGCGCGCGGACCTAGCACCCCGAGCGGAGGCGGGCCGGCCCGCGCGCCGGCCCACCGCCGCTCTTAGCCCTTTCTTATGCAGATCTCCCACTTCTCTTAACGCCCCCGACGACACTGGCCCCCGTGACCCGCCTGCTCTCCGACGAGCGCCTCGCCACGATGGCGGGCTCCGGCAGCGACTCGGCGTTCGCGATGCTCTACCGCCGCTTCGACGGACCGCTTCACGGCTACTGCCTGTCGATCGTGAAGAACCCGGAGGACGCGCGCGACGTGCTCCAGAGCGCCTGGATGAAGGCCCTGGTGGCGCTGCGCTCGCAGTCGCGGCGCGCCCCGGTGCGGCCGTGGCTCTTCCGGATCGTCCACAACGAGGCGATCGACACCATCCGCCGCCGCCGCGGCGAGCAGCCGCTGCTCGAGTCGCACCAGCCGGCGGCGGGCGCCCCCGCCGCCGACGAGGAGGTCGAGGGGCGCGAGCGCGTGGCCGAGGTGGTCGCCGACCTGCGCGCGCTGCCCGAGGGCCAGCGCGCGGCGCTGGTCATGCGCGAGTGGGCCGACTTCGAGTACGGCGAGATCGCGCTGGCGCTCGCCACTAGCGAGGGCAACGCCCGCCAGCTGGTCTTCACCGCGCGCTGCGGCCTCGAGGAGTCGCGCGCCGGACGCAACCAGTCGTGCGACGCGATCCGCCTCGAGCTCGCCGGCGCCGACGGGCGGCGGCTGCGCAACCGCCGGATCCGCTCCCACCTCGACAGCTGCGAGGCGTGCCGCGCCTTCTCGTCGGAGACGCGCGACCGCCGGCGGGCGGCGGCCGCGGCGCTGCTGCCGTGGACCCCCGCCGCGGCCCCCGACCTCCTCTGCGGGCTGGTCGGGGGAGGCGCCACCGCGAGCGGCATGGCCGGCGGCTCCGCCCTGCTCGGCGGCCTCGCGAAGGGCGCCGCCGTGGCCGCGATCGTGACGGGCGGCGTCGGCGGGGCGGAGCTCGCCGCGGAGAAGACGCTGCGCACCGGCGACGCGGGCCGCGCGGAGGTGGTGGAGGTGCGCGAGCCGGGCCGGCGGGCGGCGGTCGCGCCCGCCGTCAAGGCGCCCGCGCAGGCGGCCGTGAGGATCGCGTCCGGCGGATCGCGCGCGTCGAAGGCGCGGCCGCCGCTGGGGGCCGCGGTGACGAAGGAGCCGGGCCGTCGCGCGGCGGCCTCGGTCACCGAGGACGCGCCCGGCAGCGATGCGGGACCGCGGCCCGCGCGCGACGAGCGCGGCGGACGGCGGCGGCGCGGCGAGCGCGAGTACGCCGCGGACGGCGGCCGGCGTGACGGCCCGCGCCGCAGCGACCGGCGCGCGGCCGCGGCCGACCCGGGGCGCGCGCCGTACGACGGCGGCGGCGATGGCGGCTACCGCTCGGGCGACGGCGGCTACCGCGACTCTCATACGGACTTCTTACGCCGTCCTGACGGTTCTCACACGTCCGGTTGATCCCATGGATCCACACCCCCCGACCAAGGGAGCAGCGATGAAGGACAAGCTCACACGAAAGGTCGCGGTGATCGTGGGAACCACGGTGATCGCGCTCGGCGCGGCCGGCTACGCGGTCGCCCAGAACGGCGACTCGCGCGAGAACGAGCGCAAGGCGTTCCTCGACGACGCCGCGCAGCGTCTCGACGTGAGCCCGGAGAAGCTCACCAGGGCGCTCCAGGACGCCGCGATCGCGCGGATCGACGCCGCGGTCAAGGCGGGCCGGCTCACCCAGGAGCAGGCCAGCGAGATGAAGGAGCACATCCGCCAGGGCGGCGGCGTGCCGTTCCTCGGCGGCCCCGGCGGCCCCGGCCACCACCACCGGATGGGCCCGCCCCCCGGCATGACGGCCGCGGCCGAGTACCTCGGGCTCTCCGAGGCGGCGCTGCGCGAGCAGCTCGAGGACGGCAAGTCGCTCGCCGACGTGGCGGGCGACCGCAACAAGTCCGTCGACGGGCTCAAGGACGCGATGGAGAAGGCGATCCGCGCGGACGTCGAGAAGGCCGTCGACGACAAGCGGCTGACCCGAGAGCAGGCCGACCGGATCCTCGACGGCCTCGAGTCCCGCCTCGACGAGAAGGTCGAGCGCAAGGGCGGCCCGCACGGCGGTCGGGGCCGCGGCGGCCCCGGCGGCCCGCCCCCCGGCGGCCCGGGCTTCGGCCCGCCGCCCGGCGACGGCCCGCCGCCGCCCCCCGGCGACGCGCCTCCGCCGCCCGGCGGCGACGCGCCGGACTCCGGCGACGGCGGCGGAGACGACGGCTAGATCCCGCTCCCCGAGCGGCTTCGCGAGGGGGTCTGACCCCTCACGAAGTTCTTACGTTCCCCCGCGCGCCCCGGTGCCCGGGCCTCTCTCCTAGGGGCTCGGGTACCCGCGCGTGCGGGCGAGCGCCGCCAGCAGCGCCATCACCGGGCGCATCACGAGCGCCGGCGCGGTGAGGCGGAACTCCTCGCCGAACTCGCTGAGTACGGGGGCAGCGCCGAGCACGGTCATCCCGCCGGTCTTCGGGTGCGCGCGGAAGGAGCGCGAGCGGTCGATCGTCGCGAACATCTCCTCGGTGCGCAGCGGCGGGCGCACCTCCCAGCGCGCCCGTGCCGGGGCGCTGCCCGCGTTCCACATCCGGTGCACCGCCCGGCGCGGCACCTCGAGCGTCTCGCCCGCCCGCAGCACGCGCGTAGCGCCCTTGACCTGCGCGGTGAGCTCGCCCTCGAGCACCTCGAAGCGCTCGTCCTGGTGCGGGTGGAAGTGCGCCGGCGGCCGGGCCTCCTCCGGGTCCCACTCCGCCTCCATGGCGAGGACGCCCTCGGTCCGCTCGCGCACCGTCACGCGCTCACCGCCGTGGAGGTGGTAGGTGGGCGCGTCCGGGGGCACTGCGGACCGAGGGTATCCGTGCCGGCTACCTCTTGACCTTGAGGGGGACGGTCTTGGTGACCTTCTGGCCGCCGCCGGCCGGGACGTAGGTGACGGCGAGGCGGAGCGCCTTCTTCTTCGCCTTGCGCAGGAGCGCGGCGCCCTTCTTCGTGAGACGGACGGTCACCGGCGCGGCACCGGCGCCGGGCGCCGTGACCGACCCCGAGCCGACCCTCCTGCCGCCGGCCAGGGCCGCCACCGACACCTTGCCGGCACCGGGCACGGACACCTTCACGGTGAGGCCCCTCTTCGCGACGGTGCCGAGCTTCGCGCTCTTCGGGACGGTGACCGCGATGCCGGCGGCGGGCTTGTCGCCACAGTCGGTGCAGGGCGGCTGGTCGCAGCCTGTGGTGCACGGCGGCGGCGGCTTCTGGCCCGGATTCACGTCGGCCGGGCCCCAGTCGGGCTCGCTGCCGCCCGGCAGCACGACGCGGCCGGACTCGGCCCCCGAGCAGTCGTTCGGCCCGACGTTCGGCAGCGGCAGGGTCTCGATGCCCTCCTCGTGCTCGAACGCGATCGTGCGGCCGTCCGGCGACCAGGTGGGGTCGTTCAGGGTCGGCTCGGCCCCGGTCGTGCAGGCCGGCTGCGGCGCGGGCGGGATCGCGCCCTTCACGTCGCCGGTGACGGCGTAGAACGCGAGCTGGAGCTCCTCGCCGTAGCCGCGCAGGATCGCGAGCCGGTCGCCCTGGGGCGAGACCTCGCCGTCGCCGAGGTCGGTCGAGCTCTCCTGCCCGAAGACGTCCTCGTCGTCGAACCAGTGGACGTCGCTCGCGCGGCCGCCGCCGAAGTCGTCGACGTTGACCTGCTGCTGGTAGCCGCCGAAGACGAGGATGCGGTCGTTGCTGACCCAGGAGGGGTTGTTGCGGTAGAGCTTGCCGAACTCCTCGGGGTCGGTGGCGCGGTCGGCGTGCGAGTACATCGTCACGTAGCGCGTGCCGCAGGAGACGCCCGGCGGGCAGTTCGTGTGGACGTAGCTGTACGCGATCCTCGAACCGTCCGGCGAGACGGCCACGTCGAGCGGGATGCCGTCGATGGGCTGGCCGGCGGAGTCGGTGGTGGCCGGCGGGTCGAAGCTCGAGAGCACCTCGCCGTTCTGCCGCAGCCGCACGATGTCGGTGCCCTTCGAGGCGACGATCGTGCCGTCGTCGGCCTGGCTCGGGGAGCCGTAGCGCCAGCCGGGCTCGCCGTCGGTGGTCACCTGGTGCTGCCTGGAGCCGTCGGGGCTCGCGACCCACACGTCGTGGTCCTTGACGTAGACGATCGAGTCGGCCGCGGCCGGGCCCGCCATCGCCATGCAGGCGGCCGCGGTGGCCGCCGCGACGATGCTGGTCCTCATGAGATTGCCCCCTCGTGGAGTCCGTTTGCTGTCCATGCCGGGCAGCATCGGGCCGCACGCCTGCGCGCACATCGAGGAGGAACCCGAAACCGACCCCCAGGGTTTCGCGGGCCGGCCCCCTAGTCCGCGCGCCGGGCCCTAGTAGGGGGTCGCCTGCGCGTGGGTCGCGCTCAGCGCGCTCGCTTCGCGAACGGGTCGATGAACAGCCGCTGGACGATCGGCGGTGGCATCAGGATCAGGGTGTTCTCGCGGTGGTCCTTGATCAGCGCCGCCACCTGCGGCAGCCCGCGCAGCGATCCCGGCCCGCGGAGGGGCCCGATGCGCTTGACGTGGCCCTCGCGCGCCAGCCGCGCGGTCGTGGTGAGGAACGACTCCAGGTCCAGCGCCGGAGTGGCCGTGCAGCGCATGTGGACGGTCGCGTCGCCGCGGTTCTCGTAGGCGTGGCGCGTGCCCGGCGCAACCGCGACCGTCTCCCCGGCGCCGGCCGCCCGCTTGCTCCGCCCGGCGGTGAACGTCATCTCGCCCTCGATCACGTCGAACACCTCGGTCTGGTTCGGGTGGATGTGGGGAGGGACTCCGCCGCCCGGGTCGACCCAGCAGTCCACGACGACGATGGGGGTCCCGTCCTCGTCCGTGCCGTGTTCGAAGGCGAGCCGCTGGCGGCCGACCGGATCCTCGTGTAGTTCGCTCATGCCCCCGGCTTACCCCGCTCGCCGCCGGGCGCGAACCCGCTAGGACACTACGGGTGGCCCGACCTGGAATGGCCGGCATCAGCAAGATGCATGCCATGTCCACCGCGACCGCCGTCCCCCGCACGCACGGAGAGCTGGAGGGCGACGAGGCGCTCGAGACGCTGCGGCGCGCCGGCCGCCGGCGACTCGTGGCCGACTCGGTCGCGCGCTTCCGGGCCGCGGACGGGTTCAGCCACTCGCGCGCGCTCGCCTTCCAGTTCACGCTCACGCTGCTGCCGGCGCTGATCGCGGTGGTGGGGCTGGCGGCGGCGCTCGACCAGGACACGTTCCGGTCGGTCGTGCAGGCCACGGTCGACGACCTCGCGCCGGGCGCCGCGGGCGACATCCTCACCGACGCCCTGCGCCACGGGACCGGTGCGGCCGGGCAGGAGTCCGGCGAGACGGCGCTGGCCGGCGGCTTCGTAGCGGCGCTCGTCGCGGGCACTCAGGCGATGGCGCAGGTCGAGCGCGGCGCCAACCGGATCTACGGCACCGAGCGCGACCGCCCGTTCGTGCGCAAGTACCTGACCGGCCTGCTGATCGCGCTCTCCGCCGGCCTGCTCGCGCTGGCCTCGTTCGTCGTGCTCGTCGGCGGCTCCGCGATCCGCGACAGCGCCGGCTGGAGCGACTCGTTCGACGGGATCTGGTCGGTCGCGCGCTGGCCGCTCGGGCTCGCGTTCGTGATCACCGCGGTCTCGATCCTGTTCGAGTACTCGCCGCGCCGGCGCCAGCCCGAGCCGTCGTGGCTGGCGTTCGGAGCCGGGGTCAGCGCGGCGCTGTGGCTCGCGTTCATGGGCGTGCTCGCGGTATACATCGACGCGACGGAGTCGTTCGGCGCGACCTATGGCCCGCTCGCGGGCACGATCGGCGTGCTTCTGTGGGCGTTCGCGACCGCGGTGGCGCTGTTCCTAGGGCTGGCGTTCGCCGCCCAGCTCGAGGCGGTCCGGGCGGGGATCGAGGCCCCGCGCGTGGAGCGCGAGGAGAACGTCGCCGGGTCCTAGCGGTCGAGCAGGCCGGCGGCGCGCCAGGCCTGGAAGCCGCCGATCATGTCCGTGGCGCGCTCGATGCCGAGGTCCTTGAGCGTGGCCGCCGCGAGGCTCGACTGGTAGCCCTCGTCGCACATGACGATCACGCGCCGCTCGTAGCCCGCGAGGTCGGGGTCGCGGTGCTCGCAGGCGGGATCGAGCCGCCACTCGAGCACGTTGCGCGGGACGTGCCGCGCCTCGGGGACCTCTCCGTCGCGGGCGCGCTGGCTCTCGGCGCGGATGTCGATCAGCAGCGCGCCCTCGTCCTCGACCGCCGCGGCGGCCTCCTTGGGCGTCACGCGGTCGAGCCGCGAGCGCGCCCGCTCCAGCAACTCCTCGATCGTCGCCACCGGCGCCAACCCTACCCTGGAGGGATGGCGCCCTCCGCGCGCACCGGCACCGCCGACCTCCCGCTCCACGGCGGACGTGCTCCCGCCTGGCTGTTCACCCGGATGACCGCGCTCGCGCGCGAGATCGTGGTGTACATGGCCTCGGAGCTGGGGACCGCCGAGATCCTGCGGCGGCTCTCGGACCCGCACTGGTTCCAGGCGTTCGCGTGCGTGCTGGGCTTCGACTGGCACTCCTCGGGGGTGACGACGACCGCCACCGGGGCGTTGAAGGAGGGCGTTCGCGGGCTCGAGGACGAGCTCGGCCTCTACGTGGCCGGCGGCAAGGGCCGGGCCTCCCGGCGCACGCCCGCGGAGATCGAGCGCTTCTGCGAGCGGATCGGCCGCGACCCGGCCCCGCTGGTGCGGGCGAGCAAGACCTCGGCGAAGGTCGACAACACCGCGGTCCAGACGGGCCATCAGCTCTACCACCACTCGTTCGTCTTCCTCGCGGACGGGAGCTGGGCGGTGATCCAGCAGGGCATGTCCGACGCGACCGCCACGGCGCGCCGCTTCCACTGGCTGGGCGAGGCGGTGGACAGCTTCGTGCAGGAGCCGCACGCCGCCGTGTGCGACGACCGACGCGGCGACGTGCTCGTGAACTTCGTCGCCGCCGAGAGCGCGGACGCGCGCGCCGCCACGGTCGAGCTCGCCGCCACGGAGCCGAAGGTCGCGCTGGACGCGATCGCGCGGGCTGGCGAGCTGGTGATGCCGCGCCGCCACGAGCTCCAGCTCTCCGACGTGAACCCCGCCCACCTCGACCGGATCCTGCTCAAGACCTACGCCCGCGCGCCGCGCGACTTCGAGGAGCTGCTCGGGATCGAGGGCGTCGGGCCGAAGACGCTGCGCTCGCTGGCGCTCGTCGCCGAGCTGGTCCACGGCGCGCGGGCGAGCACGCGCGACCCGGCGCGCTACGCGTTCGCGCACGGAGGCAAGGACGGGACCCCGTTCCCGGTCGACCGGGCCACCTACGACCGCACGATCGAGGTGCTGGAGAACGCGCTGAACGGCGCGCGCGGCGTGGATCGCAGCGAGCGGGTGAAGGCGTTCCGGCGGCTGGCTCAGCTGCGCTCGGGCAGCAGGAACTCGCACCACAGCGGGTAGTGGTCCGAGATCCGGAACGAGACCTCGTCCCGGTCCATCCCCTCGAAGACGAACTTGTCCCACTCGAAGTTGCCCGCCCGCTTGTCGTAGCCGAGCGTGAGCTTCGCGTCGCCGTCCTCGTTGAACCAGGCGATCTGGTCGTAGAACTTGCCCTTGCCGTCAGAGGTTGGGAGGGTGCGGTTCTTCCCGTCGAACTCGTCGGGCGGCTTGAGGCCCTCGCTGGTGAACGCCTGGTAGAGCTTGTCGTCCTTGCGGTTGATGTTGAAGTCGCCGAGGGCGATCAGGTTCTGGTTGAGCTCGTCGGCCGTGTTGTCGGCCCAGTCGCGCATCCACTTGGCGATCGCCTTGAGCTCCGGTATGCGCTCCTTCGTCTTGCCGAAGCGGATGTGGAGCGTGACGAGGATGAAGGTGGTGCCCTCCGACCGGAACGCGACGGCGTACGGCGTCTTCGCGAACTGCTGCTTGAGCACGTCCTCGCCGGCGCCGGCGGCGAGCACCTCGTCGGGCACGACCAGCTCGCAGGCGAGTCCTGACGGGATCGCACGGCGGGTGTCGTAGACGAACGCGAGGCGCTCGCCGTCGCCGCGGTCGCCCTTCACGGCGTCGGTGAGGATCAACCCTCAGTGCGAGCCGAGCGTCCGCATCAGCATGCGCAGCGCGTCGATGTTGACCTGGACCTCCTGGATCGCGACGACGTCGAAGCGCGAGACGATCTCCGCGATGGCGCGGATCGAGAACACGTCGCGCTCCGGCTTCTCGCCGTCCTCCGCGATCCACTTCGGGTTGACCTTCCCGAACTCGCGGATGTTCCAGGTGGCGATCAGGAGATTGCGGTCGAGCTGCTTCTTGGGGAGCTGCTCGTCGAGCGCTCCGTCGAGGGCCTCGATCTGCTTCGCGAGCTCGGCGGGGAGGGGGTCGCGCGGCTGCGGTCCGGCCGGGGCCTCACGCGCGACGAACCGGCGGCGTCTGGTGACTGGTGGCATGGGCCGACTCTAAACCCCTCCACCGGGCCGGTCCAGCCGGATTCGCGGTAACGCGACGCCGGCGGGCGGCCAGCAACCCTCCGGTCGGCGGCGAGGCCCGCGCAGGACGGGTCCCGGCACGGCGTCAGGCGCTGGGAATGACGAGGCGCGACGTGTGGAACGAGTAGCGTCCCACCCGGGCCGCCCAGCTCGCGTACGGAGCCAGCACCTCGGGCGGATCGAGAGCGACCGTCGCCTCTCGGACGCCCTCGACGAAACGGTCCGACCCCGGCACGTCGTGGCCGAACGCGGTGACGAACTGGCCCCACGTGATCGGCGCCGGTCCGGGCGTCTGGGCCGGGTCGAGCAAACGCTCGAAGAAGCCCTCCGCCTTCGTCGGGTGCCCGATCAGGATCCCCAGGAGGATCAGCGCGACCCGGTGCTCGCCAGGCCGGTCCGGCTGGTCCACGAACGTCTGCAGTTCCTCATCCGCGAGCGACGCGCGCGCGAGCCGATAGGTGTTGACGAGCCGCTTGGCGGCCCGGGGCGTCCGTATGAGTGGCGCCAGCATCTGCATCGACTGCAGCTCCGCGTCGGTCACCATCAGGGTTTCGGGCGCCAGGTCGATGTCGGGCTCGGCGCCACGTCGCGGATCCGCACGCGGCGCCACGGGGCGCGGCGGCGACGCCTCCAGGGCGAGGTCGCCGGACGCCTGCTCCTGGTCGAGGTCCTCGACCTGGGCCCGGTCCGCTCGGCCCTCCGCCGGCTCGGCGTCATCGGGCTCGGCGGCCGGCAGCAGGGCCTTGATCAGGCCCTTGTATCCCGTTCGGCCCATCGGGCGAACCGCGTAGGGGATCTGGAAGATCTTCTCGAGGTAGTTCTGAGGAGTGGCCGCCCAGTAGTCCTCCTCGGCATCGTCGTCCGGCTCCTGCTTGCGCAGCGCGCCGTAGTGGATCTCGAGCGAGCGCAGCAGCCAGCGCGAGTCGACCGCCACCACGACGACGAACAGCCTGAGGGCGAGGAGCAGGTGGATCGCCTCCAGCACCTGCACGACGCGATCGGGTCCGCAGCGGTCGAGGTCGTCGATGTAGAGCACGATCCGATCCAGCGGTGGTGGGCCGGCACTGCCGCCGGACTCCGGCGCTTCGAGCATCAGCCTGTTGAGCTCGAGGAAGTCGCGGCGGATCAGCGACACGAGCCCGAGATGCTTCCTGTAGTCGTCGCCCTGGGCACGTGCTTCGATGAACCTCGTCAGGCGCTTGCCGAGCTTGATCTCCTCCACCTCCTCGGCCGTGGCCTCGACGGTCAGCCGCGCCTCCCGGAGCTGGGTCTCCAGCCGGTCGCGCTCGCCACGCGCCGCGATCAGCTCGGCCTCGGCCTGTTGGATCTCGCCCTGGATCGCAGTGGCCGCCTGGGCGGCCGCCTCGGCCACACCTCGCGCGACCGCGACCTTCGGGCGCAGCAACGTCACAGCGGAGCTCGTGGCCGCCAGGACGGCGGTGACGGTGGCGATCGCATCGCCGGTGAGCATCTGGACTCCGAAGAACACGAGCGCGGCCACCAGCAGTACGGCCAGCGACCACATCAGCATGCGGCGCACGCCGACGATGCGGCCGACCGTCCGCGCAGCGCCGGTGATCCCGGCCAGATCGCTGGCCAGGTCGTGGAGCGGCTCCGACCGCATCCGCGAGTCGGTGGCGCCCTCGCTGGCCACCCGGTCCAGCTGCTCCCTCCCCGCCGGTGCGATTTCTCGCTCGGCAAGCGTGAGTACCGCCAGACGCTTGCGCTTGAGCCTCGTCGCCTCCAGGTCGTCGATCCTCCTTTCGATCTCGTCGCGCCGGCGGACCGCGCCTTCGTGGGCGCGGCGGGCCTCCTCGAGGGCCCGCCGCGAGGTCTCGAGCTGCAGCAGCCGCTCGCGGGCGCGCTCGGCCTCGATCCCGTCGTCGGGTGCGGCGAGGCCCTCGAAGATCTCGGTCGCCAGGCTTGCCCACAGGTTCGCGTCGGCGTAGTGCCACGCGTTGAACCGGATGTGCTTGATGTTGCGGCAGTAGACGGTCTCGCCGCCTCCGGCGCGCGCGGCCTGCTGGATCGCGTCGAGCCGGCGCTCGAGGGCCGTCATGAAGAAGGTTTTGCCCGTGCCCCAATCGCCGAACAGACCGACCGAGACCGGTGGCTCCACGGTCCGAGAGGCGAGCACGGAGGCCAGCGTGTTGACGTCGTCCTCGATGTCGAGCTGGTCCTCGAATCCGACCGTATCCGACGTGTAGCCGGCGATCTGCAGACGCGGCAGCACGGCGTCGGCCCGCGTGAGCACGTCTGCCCAGAGCTCCAGGTCGTCCTCGGGGCGCGCGGCGCGGATCGCGTCGAGGAGCACCTCGCGCAGCCGCGGCAGGTCGACGTCGTGCCGCGCGAGGACCTCGTGCACCGCCGGCGGGTCCCGCTGCCCGTGCCGCGTGAGCAGCACGGTCAGGAGGTGGCGTACGCGCGTCACCTCTCCGTCTCCCGCGTCCAGCGCCAGACCCCTCGCCGCCGCCAGGAGCGCGAGGAGCTCCGTCGAGACGCGTTCGCGAGGGGGAAGGGGCCTTGGCTTGCGCGGGACCCCCACGCCCTCGCCCGCGAGCGCGTACACGATGCCCCGCTTGCCTGTCCCCATCTGGCGGCTGAGCTCGTTGAACACGGCGACCGACGTATCCGCCCGGCGCGGCTGGGCGTGCAGCACGAACCCGGCGAGCAGCACGGTCGAATCGAGCTTCGCCGTGGGCGGCATGTGGTCGAGGATGGCGCTGGCGAATCCGAGGGCGTCGATCGCCGAGTTGCTGAACTGGTCCGCGGCCAGGGCATCTGGGCGGTCGGGTGGCGGAGCGGCGTCGGGAAGCTCGACCTGGTTCTCGGAGGCGTACCGCAGCGTTTCCAAGGACTCGCGGACCGCCGGGTGGGCGCGCTCGATCACTGTGGGTGGGACCGCCGCGTCGAGGGCGGCCGCGTCGCCGTCGTTCAGGGCGGCCGCCCACGCCCTCGCGACGTCGGCGGGCAGGTGACCCCGTTCGTGGAAGGCGGCGACGAGGCGTACGAGCGCGCTCGTCCCCTGCCGTGGCGAGGCCGGCAGGACGGCCTCGGTCACGATCTCCGCAGCCCTCGGGAACAGGTGGTCGGGAGCCTCGGCGACGATCTCGGAGAGCGCGCCGACACGGGCGTCGGGATCCGGCACCGTGGTGAACGCGCTGAAGCTGTCCTGCCATTCGGCGTCCGATGCGGCGGAGGTGGACGGCGCCGCATCGGGAGCGCCGGCCGTGGCCGGTCTTGCCTCGTCAGCCATCGACCGCGAAGCCTATGGCCGAGCGCCTACCGCGTAGCCGGCGCGAAAACCGAGCAGTCCAAGGACGCAGGGAGCGACGCGTGCGAAAGCACGCGAGCGACCGAGGACGACCTCAGGCGAAGGTTTGCAGCCCCCGGCTACCCGCAGCCGGTGTTGTTGCCGCAGGACGAGCACGTGTAGCACGAGCCCGTCCGCTGCATCATCCCGCCGCACTGTCCGCAGGCCGGCCCGAGGTCCAGGCCCTGGAGCTTGGCCGGGATCACCGGCGGCTCGTCGGTGAGGGCCGAGGCGGCCGGCTTGGCAGCGCCGCCACTCCCGCCGGCCTTCGCCTTCGGAGCCCCGTTGCCCGAGCCGTTGCCGCCGCCGTTCGCGTGGCCGTTGCCGGAGCCGTTGCCGGCGCGGCCGTTCCCGCCCTCGGCGTCGGTGACCGCCGGCGCCGCCGTGTCGCCGCGCATCAGCGCCTCCTGCGCCGCCTTCCGGGCGCGGACCTCGGGGGTCATGATCCCGAGCTCCTCCTGGCAGTCGACGTCCAGGAAGCGCGAGGCGAGCCAGCGCATGATGTAGTCGGGCATCGACTTGGCGAACGGGATCTCCGGGTTGCCGGTGGCCCCCTCCGGGTCGAAGCGCATGTAGCTGAACTTGCGCACCAGCGTCTCGAGCGGCACGCCGTACTGGAGCGAGATCGAGACCGAGGTCGCGAACGCGTTCATCATGCCGCGCAGCGTGGAGCCCTCCTTGCCGATGTCGGTGAGGAAGATCTCGCCGACCGTCCCGTCCTCGTACATGCCCGCCGTGATGTAGCCCTCGTGGCCGGCGATCGAGAACTTGTGCGTGATCGACTGCCGCTCCTTCGGCATCTTGCGGCGCGCCGGGCGCGGCGTCTCCTCGACGGCCTCGGCCGGCTCGTCCTTGCCCTTCTGAGCGTCTGTGCGCAGCGCCTGCGCGGTCTTCGACCCGTCGCGGTAGATCGCCAGCGCCTTGACGCCGAGCTTCCACGCCTGCACGTACGCGTCGGCGATGTCCTCGACCGTGGTCTCGGCCGGCATGTTCACCGTCTTCGAGATCGCGCCCGAGATGAACGGCTGGACGGCCCCCATCATCTCGATGTGGCCCATGTGCGAGATCGCGCGCTGGCCGACGGCCACGTCGAACACCGGCAGGTGCTCGTCCTTGAGGCCGGGCGCCCCGACGATCGTGCCGTGCTCCTGGATGTAGGCGCCGATCTGGTCGATCTCCGACTCGCCGTAGCCGAGCCGCTCGAGCGCGAGCGGGACCGTCTTGTTGACGATCGTCATCTGGCCGCCGCCGACCAGCTCCTTGAACTTGACGAGCGAGAAGTCCGGCTCGACGCCGGTGGTGTCGCAGTCCATCAGGAACGAGATCGTGCCGGTGGGCGCGAGCACCGTGGCCTGCGCGTTGCGGTAGCCGTGCATGAGCCCGAGCGCGACGGCCTCGTCCCACGAGCGGCGCGCGGCAGCGAGCAGCGCCTCGTCGCGGCACTCGGCGTCCGAGATCTCGTACGACGCGGCGCGGTGCTTCTCCATCACGTGGTTGTGCGCCTCGCGGTTCTCGGCGTAACGCTCGTACGGCCCGATCGCCCCGGCCACCTCGGCCGACTTGCGGTACGCGCGCCCGGTCATCAGCGCGGTGATCGCGGCGGCGTAGGCGCGGCCCTCGTCGGAGTCGTAGGGCAGCCCGTCGGCCATCAGCAGCGCGCCGAGGTTGGCGTAGCCCAGCCCGAGCTGGCGGAACGCGCGCGCGTTGGCGCCGATCTCCTCGGTCGGATAGCTCGACGGCCCGACGACGATCTCCTGCGCGAGGATCATCACGTCGACGACGTGCTCGAAGCCCTCGGGGTCGAAGCTGCCGTCGGGGCGGCGGAACTTCATGAGGTTGATCGACGAGAGGTTGCAGGCCGAGTCGTCGACGTGCATGTACTCCGAGCACGGGTTCGACGCGTTGATCCGGCCGCTGACCGGGCACGTGTGCCAGTCGTTGATCGTCGTGTCGTACTGGACGCCCGGATCGGCGCAGCGCCAGGCGGCGTCGGCGATCTGGCGCATCAGCTCGCGCGCGTCGTAGGTGTCGACCGGCTCGCCGGTCACGCGCGCCGTGGTCTGCCACTCCGAGCCGGCCTCGACCGCGTGCATGAACTCGTCGTTCACGCGCACCGAGTTGTTCGCGTTCTGGTACTGGATCGAGGTGAAGCCCTCGCCGTCGATCGACATGTCGAAGCCGGCGTCGCGCAGGGCCGCGGCCTTGTCCTCCTCCTTGGCCTTGCACCAGATGAAGTCGCGGATGTCGGGGTGGTCGACGTCGAGCACGACCATCTTGGCCGCGCGCCGGGTCTTGCCGCCCGACTTGATCGTGCCCGCCCAGGCGTCGGCGCCGCGCATGAAGGACACCGGCCCGCTCGCCGTCCCGCCCTTGGCCAGCGGCTCCATCGAGCCGCGGATGGCGGACAGGTTGATCCCCGAGCCCGACCCGCCGCGGAAGATGTTCCCCTCCTTGGTGTTCCAGGCGAGGATCGACTCCATGGTGTCCTCGACGGAGAGGATGAAGCACGCACTGCACTGCGGCGACTCCTCGAACCCCACGTTGAACCACACCGGC
>DASVWC010000075.1:0-17300 GCA_036389835.1 Thermoleophilaceae bacterium
CGAGATGGTGGGACGGCTCGAGCGCGACGGGTACATCGTGCGCGGCGACGACCGCTCGATCGCGTTCACCGACGAGGGTCGCGAGCACGCTGCAGGTGCGGTGCGCCGCCACCGCCTGATCGAGCGCTTCCTCACCGACGTCCTCGGGATCCCCTGGGACGAGGTCCACGAGGAGGCCGAGCGCCTCGAGCACGCGATGTCGCCGGTGCTGGAGGAGCGCATGCTGGCCGCCATCGGCGACGCGCGCACCTGCCCGCACGGCCACCCGATCGAGGTGGGCGCGCGCCTCCCCGGCGTGCCGCTCGCGGACGTGGAGGACGGCGCGGCGATCAAGGTCCTGCGCTTCGAGAACGAGGCCGAGGACCTGCTGCACTACCTCAAGGGGACCGGCCTGCATCCGGGGCTCGAGGGCCAGGTGACCGGCTCCGACGACGAGCAGGTGACCGTCGAGGCGGGTGGCGCCCGCCACGAGCTCACGCGCAGCGTGGCCGAGACCGTGACCGTCCAGGCCGACCCCTCGCCGCCGCCGCGGGTGGCGCTGCCGGAGCAGCTCGTGCTCGCGCGCGAGCGCTACGGGCGCTAGCGCGCGGCGACCTCGAACCAGAGCCCGCGCCCGTCGCCCTCCCAGGCGTCGGCGATCCGGTTCACGAGGAAGAGGTTCCAGCTGTGGGGCCGGTCGAGCAGCGCGCCGTCCTCGACCGGGGCGATCGCGGCGCGGACGCGGCCGTCGCGGAGCCGCACGGTGAGCCGCAGCGGCCGGCTCTGCGCCGGGCCGAGCACCGCGACCACCAGCTCGGTCACGAGCAGGCGGACCTTGGCCATGGTCTCGGGGTGGAGCAGGTCGGCGAGGTCGCCGACGGCCTCGCGCGCCACGCGGCCAGAGCGCGGATCGGGCGCGAGCTCCACGACCACCTCGCCGGCGGCGGTGGTGCGAGTCACGCGCCGATTCTCCCCCACGCGCGCCTGGCGCGTCGAAGGTGGCCTATCCGGGGCCGACGCGCTAATTTGGGGGACAGTGACTCGCCTGGCCCGCGCGTTGACCCTCTCGCTGCTGCTCGCGTGCGCCCTGGCGCCGCAGAGCCGCGCCGCGATCGCGTTCGAGCCGTGCGGACCCGAGTCCGACACGCCAGCGGAGTGCGGCAACCTCAGCGTTCCCATCGACCGCGGCGGGAGCGTGCCCGGAACCGTCTCGCTGCGCGTCGTCCGGATCAAGGCGCAGAAGCCGACGGCACCGCGGAAGGCGGTGTTCGCGTTCGCCGGCGGTCCCGGCCAGGGCGCCACCCCGTTCGCCCAGGAGTTCGGCGCACAGCTCGCGCGCACCCAGCGCACCCGCGACGTCGTCGTCTTCGACCAGCGCGGCACCGGCGAGTCGAGCCCGATCGACTGCACCGACGTGGACCGCGTGCGCAACCCGCGCGACGCCGACGCGCAGATCAGGGCGTGCGCCGAGAAGCTCGGGGCGACCGCGCCGTTCTTCACGACCCAGGACACGGTCGCCGACATCGAGTCGATCCGCGCCGACCTCGGCTACGAGCAGATCGGCCTGTTCGGCGTCTCGTACGGGACCAAGGTCGAGCTCGCCTACGCCACCACCTACCCGCAGCGGGTCGAGCGGATGGTGCTCGACTCGGTCGTCCAGCTCGAGGGGCCCGACCCGCTGCTGCGCGACAGCTTCCGCGCGGTGCCGCGCGTCCTGCGCGAGCTCTGCCGCAGCGGCTACTGCCGCGGCGTCACCGCCGACCCGGTCGCCGACATGGCGGCGGCGGTCGCGCGCATGGCCGGCGCCGGCGGCTCGGTGAGCGGCAGCGTCTACGACGTGCGGGGGAGGAAGTCGCGCCTCTCGATCGACAGCGCCACGCTCTTCACGCTGCTCCTGATCGGCGACTTCGAGGCCGGGCTGCGCGGCGTGATCCCGTCCGCCGTCCGCTCCGCCGCCCAGGGCGATCCCGCGCCGCTGCTGCGGATGGCGAAGCTGATCGAGCCGCCAACGAACCCGCAGGCGCCCGAGCTCACCGAGTTCAGCACCGGGCTCTGGCTCGCCACCGTGTGCGCCGAGCTCCCGTTCCCGTGGGACCCTGACGCGCCGCAGTCCGAGCGCCGCTCGCAGGCACTCGCCCGCACCGCCGGCCTCGACCCGGGCGAGTTCAACCCGTTCGCGAACACCACCGCCCTGAGCTGGGACATGATCGAGATGTGCGAGAACTGGCCGGTGGCGCGCCGCCCGGCCGTCGGCGACCTCGCCGCCGTGACCGCGCCGGTGCTGCTCGTGAACGGCCGCACCGACCTGCGCACGCCGCTCGAGAACGCCCAGCGCACGGCGCAGCGCATGCCGAACGCCACCGTGATGCCGATCCCCGAGGTCGGTCACTCGACCGTGGGCAGCGACCCGCTGGGCTGCGCCCAGGCCGCGACCGACGACTTCCTCGCCGGCCGCGCGCCGGAGACGTGCAGCGGACGCCGCACCCGGATGAGGATCCGGCCCCTCGCGCCGACCGACGCCGACAAGCTGAAGGCGGCCACCAACACCTCGGGCAGGCGCGGTCGGACCGTGAAGGCCGTGGACCTCACGATCCACGACATCATCGACGAGCTCGGCCTCTTCTACGCCGAGCGCGGCGGCCTGCGCGGCGGGCGCTTCAACTTCGACGACGACGGCGACACGGTCCTGCGCGGCCTGGTCTACGTGCCGGGCGTGAAGGTCAGCGGCCGCCTCGACGCGTTCAGCTTCCAGGGCACGCTGCGCGTGTCGGGCTCGAAGGCCTCGAAGGGCACGTTGAAGATCGGGCGCGGGGGCCTCGTGACCGGCACGCTCGACGGGCGCTCGATCCGCAGCCGGATCAAGCTGCCGAAGCCGCCGGAGGGCCTCGGCGACGGCGGCGGCGAGGAGAGCCGCGAGCCGCGCGTGCCGACCTGGCTCGCGCCGCTCGGGCGCTAGCCGGGGCCTTGCTCAGGCGGCGACGCTGAGTCCGCGGTAGGCGTCGGCGAGCCGGCCGACGCCCTCCTCGATCTGCTCGGGCGTGACGCCGGAGTAGGCGAGGCGGAGCGTGTTCAGGCCGCCCTCGAGCACGAAGTCGGTGCCCTTCACGAAGACGACGCCGCGGTCCTTCGCGGCCGCGGCGAGCGCGTCCACGTCGGCGCCCTCGGGCAGCTCGACCCAGAGGAAGTAGCCGCCCTCCGGCGGGGTGAAGCGCGCGTCCGGGATCTGGCTCTCGAGCGCGCCGCAGACCGCGTCGCGGCGCTCGCGCAGGGCGGCCTTCACGGTCTCGATCGAGCGGTCGATCGCCCCCGACGTGCAGAACTCGGCGACGATCGACTGCGAGACCATGCTCGGCGAGATGTAGGTGTTCGTGGCTCGCTTCTGGATCTCGCCGATGACCGGCTCGGGACCGACGAGGTAGCCCACGCGGATGCCCGGGCAGACGGTCTTCGAGAACGAGGACGCGTACACGACGCGGTCGGACTCGTCGAGGTCGAGCATCGTGGGCAGCGACTCGCCCTCGAAGCGCAGCTCCCCGTAGGGGTCGTCCTCGAAGATCGTGAAGTCGTAGATCCCGGCGAGCTCGATCAGGCGGCGGCGCTTCTCGAGCGAGAGCGTGACGCCGGCCGGGTTGTGGAAGTTGGGGATGATGTGCGCGAGCGTGGGCCGCTTGCCGCCCTCGAGCTCGCGCGCGAGCGCCTCGACGTCGATGCCGTCGGCCTCGACCGGGATCGCGAGGATGTCGGCGCCGAGGTCGCGCAGCGCCAGGAGGGTGCGGTCGTAGGTGGGCTTCTCGACCACCACCGTGTCGCCGGACGCGACGTTGCGCTGGAACAGGAACGCGTCGGCTTGCATCGAGCCGTTGGTGGCGATCACCTGCTCGCGCGCGACCTGGTGCTTGGCGGCGAGCCAGTCGCGCAGGCCCGGATAGCCGCCCGACGTCCCGTAGGAGAACGCCCCGGCCGGGTCCTTCTCGAACGCGGCCTGGGCAGCCGCGCGCAGGTCCTCGACCGGCACGATGTCGAGCGACGGCGCCCCGCGGGCGAAGGTGATGGGCGGCGATCCATCCACGGCGACGACGATAACGCACCCGGCGCCGCGGCCGGCTGCGCCCCGCGATGCCCTCCGAGGCCGCCTCTAGCATCGCGCCCGCGATGGCCAGCGCGCACGCCCCTGCCCTGCGGCGCCCCCCGGCCGCGATCGTGCCCGAGCGGCTCGAGAGCTGCATCCGCCGCCTCGAGCCGGCCGACCGCGCGCTGCTCGACCTGTCGCTGAACCGCGGCATCCCCGACTGGGCGCTGGCGCCGATCCTGCGCGCCGACCCGACCCGCCTCGCCTGGAAGCGCGCCCGCGCGATCGAGCGCGTCGCCTCCCGCATGGGCCTGACCGACCCGGCCGACCTGCCCGCCGTGCGCGAGGCCCTGACCGCACTGCCGGACAGAGCCTGGCTGCCGCTGGAGCTTCAACCAGCCCCGGTGCCGGCGCGACTCGAGCCACCCGAGCCGCCAGGGGAGATAGCGGTGATCCGCCCCACGAGGCGTGCGGCTTCGTCGACCATCGGGGGGCTCTCTGAGCGAGCGAAGCGAGCGTACCCCCGAGGGACGATGAAGACGCGCGCCAGGCGCGCGGCCGGAGCCCTGGCGCTAGGAGGAGCCGCGGCGCTCCTGGCGCTCAGGCGGAGGTAGCAGCGCCGGCTATCTCGGCCGCCACCTCGGCGACCTGCGTGGGCGTGCGCCCGACCCTGATCCCAGCGGCCTCGAGCGCCTCCGCCTTGGCGGCCGCCGTCCCCTTCGACCCCGAGATGATCGCCCCCGCGTGCCCCATCGTCTTCCCCGGCGGCGCCGTGAAGCCGGCGATGTAGGCGACCACCGGCTTGGAGACGTGCTCGCGAACGTACTCGGCCGTGCGCTCCTCCTCCTCGCCGCCGATCTCGCCGCACATCACGATCAGCTCGGTCTCGGGGTCCTGCTCGAACAGCTCGATCACCTCGATGAACGACGAGCCCGCGATCGGGTCGCCGCCGATCCCGACGATCGACGAGTTGCCGAAGCCGCGCTGGGCCAGCTCGTTGCCGATCTGGTAGGTGAGGGTCCCCGAGCGCGACACGAGGCCGACGTTGCCCTCGGAGAAGAAGTGGGCCGGGATGATCCCCACGTTGGCCTTCCCCGGCGACAGGATCCCGGGGCAGTTGGGCCCGACGAGCCGCGTGCCGCCGCGGCGCAGGTGCGTGTAGACGCGCAGCATGTCGTGGACCGGGATCCCCTCGGTGATCGCGATCACCAGCTCGATGCCGGCGTCCTCGGCCTCGAGGATCGAGTCGGCCGCGAAGCGCGGCGGCACGAAGATCATCGCCGTGTTGGCGCCGGCCTCCGCGACGGCCTCGTGCATCGTGTCGAAGACCGGCACGCCCTCCACGTCCTGGCCGCCCTTGCCGGGGGTCACGCCCGCGACGAGGTCGGTCCCGTAGTTGCGGTTGTTCAGCCCGTGGAACGACCCCTCGCGGCCGGTGAGCCCGGCCACGACCAGCTTGGTGCTCCTGTCGACGAGGACGCTCATGCGCGCGCGAGCTCCACGACCTTCGCGGCCGCCTCGTCCATCGTCTTGGCGATCGTCACGTTGGGGAGGCTCGCCTCGGCGAGGATCTCGCGGCCCTCCACGTCGTTTGTCCCGTCGAGCCGGACCACGAACGGGACCTTCACGTCGATCTGGCCGAACGCCGTCACGAGCCCGCGCGCCACCTCGTCGCAGCGGGTGATCCCGCCGAAGATGTTGAACAGCACGGCGCGGACCTTCTCGTCGGAGAGGATCACCTCGACCGCGTCCACGATCGCCTCGGCCTTCGAGCCGCCGCCCGCGTCGAGGAAGTTGGCGGGCGAGCCGCCGGCCTGCGCGACCACGTCGAGCGTGGACATCACGAGCCCGGCGCCGTTGCCGAGGATGCCGACGTCGCCGTCGAGCTTCACGTAGGTGAGCCCGCGCTCCTTGGCCATCCGCTCCTGCGGGTCCTCGGCGGAGAGGTTGCGGAAGGCGGCGGCGTCCTCGTGGCGGAAGACCGCGTTGCCGTCGATCGTGACCTTGGCGTCGAGCGCGACCACGTCGCGGCTGCCGGTGATCAGCAGCGGGTTGACCTCCACGAGCAGCGCGTCCTCGCGAACGAAGGTCTCGTAGAGCCGGGCGAGCAGGGAGCCGACCGGGCGGATCACGTCGGCGGCGATTCCCGCCTGGAATGCGAGCCGGCGCGCGTGGAACTCCTGGAAGCCGACCAGCGGGTCGACGTGCACGCGCACGAGCGCGGCGGGGTCCTTCTCGGCGACCTCCTCCACGTCCATCCCGCCCATCCGCGAGAGCATCGCCAGCGGCTTCTTCGCGGTGCGGTCGAGCAGGATCGCGGCGTAGTACTCCTCCGCGATGTCGGAGGCCTTCTCCACGTACAGCTCGTGCACCGTGAAGCCCCTGATGTCCATCCCGAGGATCGCCTGGGCGTGCTGCTCGGCCTCGGCGCGGTCCTTGGCCAGCTTGATGCCGCCCGCCTTGCCGCGGCCGCCGATCAGCACCTGGGCCTTGACGACCACCGGGTAGCCGAGCGACTCGGCCGCCTCGACGGCCGCCTCGACCGTGGTCGCAGGCTGTCCCTCCGGCGTCGGGACGCCGTGCTTTCGGAACAGCTGCTTGCCCTGATATTCGAGGAGGTCCATGAAAACCTAGAATGTGCCGGCCCCCGCTCAGGCCGGTTGCAGGGCCACGGCCGGCGGGCACCCTATCGAAAACCGAATCCCTTCCCCCAAGGAGCCTCTTGCCCCTTCCCAAGGACGTCCGCTTCGTCACCTTCGACTGCTACGGAACCCTCATCGACTGGGAGACCGGCGCCTACGAGGCCTTTCAGAAGGAGGCCGACCGCGACGGATTCACGATCGACAAGAACGAGCTGATCCCGAAGTTCATCGAGGTCCAGCGCGAGATCGAGCGGGGCTCCTACGAGCTCTACGCCGAGGTGCTGCGCCGGACCGCCGTGCGCTGCGCCAAGGACCTCGGCTGGGACCTCGAGCCCTCGCGCTCCGGTTTCCTGCCGACGAGCGTGCCGCGCTGGGGTCCCTACCGCGAGACCAACGCCCAGCTCGAGCGCTTCGGCAAGAAGTTCGAGATCGGGATCCTCTCGAACGTGGACGACAAGCTGCTCGGAGCGACGCGCCGCCACTTCCGCGTGGACTTCGACCTCGTGGTGACCGCGCAGCAGGTGCGCAGCTACAAGCCCGACCCCGCCCACTTCAAGGAGTGCGCGCGCCGCGTGGGCGGCAAGTCGGGCTGGGTGCACATCGCGAGCGGGTACGAGACCGACGTCGAGCCGTGCCTCAAGTCGCGGATCCCGGTCATCTGGGTCAACCGCCGCGGGCAGAAGCTCGAGTCGGGGCAGAAGAAGCCGACCGAGGAGGTCAAGACCCTCCGCGACGCGGCCAAGCTGCTGAAGGTCGCCTGAGAGCGGTAGCCGTCCACCACGACGTCGTGGTGGTCACCAGCCGGCTCTGGCAGACGACGGCGACCGCCGTGCGGCGCGGCGGCGAGTGCCTGCTGATCGACTCGCCGTACTTCCCCGACGAGCTCGAGATCCTGCCGACGCTGCTGGCGCAGGCCGGGATGGAGCCCGACGGGCTGCTGGCCACGCACGCCGACTACGACCACCTGCTGGGGCGCCTGGCGTTCCCGAACCTCGCGCTCGGCGTGGGCTGGAGCACCGCCGAGCGCCTGCGCAGCGAGCCGGGCGCCGCCCAGCGCGAGCGGCGCGACGCCGACGCCGAGCACTACGTGGCCCGGCCGGCGCCGCTCGCGCTGGGCGCCTACCAGGAGCTGCCGGTGCCGGGCTCGATCGAGATCGGCGACGCCGAGATCGAGGCGCACCCCGCCGACGGCCACGCCCCGGACGGCACCGCGTTCTTCGCCCGCTTCGCCGGCGTGCTGGTCTGCGGCGACTACCTCAGCGACGTGGAGATCCCGCTGATCGCCGCGGCGGGGTCGCTCGCGGACTACCGCGCGACGCTGGCGCGCCTGGCGCCGCTGGTAGAGGCGGCGGAGACGGTCGTGCCCGGCCACGGCTCGCCGCACTCGCGCGCGACCGCCCTGCGCATCCTCGACGAGGACGTGGACTACCTCGACGCGCTGGAGCGCGGCGAGGAGCGGCCCAAGCTCCCCGGGGGGCGCGACAGCTCGCGCCAGCGCACGATCCACGCGGACAACCTCGCCAAGCACGTGGCCGGCTAGTCGCCGACCGGCACCGCGTCCGAGTCGTGGATGCGCCAGCCGGCGGGGGTCTTGCGCAACCCGATCACGGCCTCGTCCGAGCCCGCGCGCGCCGTGACCAGCGCGTCCGAGCCCTCGATCCTCTCGACCTCGAACTCGGCGCGCTCGAGGAGCTCGAAGTCGCGGCTCTCGACCCGCGGGTCGCGCTCGGTCGCGATCAGGTACCCGAGCGCGGCCTCGCAGGTCTTGGTGTCCTCGTACGCGCGCCCGTAGCCGAGCGAGCGCTCGCGCCCGTGCGGCGTGAGCAGCTCGCACGCCTCGCGCGCCCGGCCGCCGAGGACGTGGTCGCGTGCCGTGTCGAGCACGCGCACGATCTCGTCGCGCGCGTCAGGCGGGTCCGACCCGCCGCAGCCGGCGGCGGCCACGACGGCCAGGGCGGCGACCGACAGCCGAGCGATCGGACCCGGTTTGGGCACGGCGGGCACAGCGTAGGCCATGCCCGCCGCGGTTCCTAGCGGCGGCCCACCCGCACGCCCAGCGGCGGCGAGCCGTCGCTGTTCAGCGCGGAGTCGCCGGCCCACTGCGCCACGAACGAGGAGGTGCGCTTGACCGTCCAGTTCGTGACGAAGCTGCCGTCGGAGCGCACCAGCGCGATCCGCCGGGACAGCTTGCCCGACGAGCCGTCGCGCATGATCACCTCGACCCGCGCGCCCGGCGCCGACGGCGACAGCTTGCCGTCCACGCGCACCTTGCCCTTGCGGGCGAGCCGCCGGGTCTTGGTGCTCAGCGTCAGGGTCGACGGAGTGGCGGCATCGCCGCCGGACGACGTCGCCTTCATCTCGTTCGAGCCGACCAGCGCGTAGGCCACCTGGCCCGGCGCCGCCGCGAGCGGCCCGGCCCCGTTGCCGATCGTCCCCTTGGAGACGAGCTGCGGGCGCCAGCTCGCGCCGCCGTCGCTGGTGTGCAGCACCCAGCCGCCGTCCTGGCCGGCGAAGCGCGACAGCGCGATGTAGCCGTTCTGCGTGTCGCCGAACGCGATCTCGTAGCCGCTCTGGCCCACGCCGATCAGCTCGGTCCAGCTCGTCCCGCGGTTCGCGGTCCGCCAGACGCGGCCGTCGGAGCCGAGGACGTAGCCGACCTTGCGATCCACGAAGTCGACCTCGAGGATCGTCGCGCGGCTCGGCCGCTTCATCGCCTTCCAGGTCTGGCCCTCGTTCGTCGAGTACGCGACGGTGCGCTTGCCGCTCACGTAGATCACGCCGTCGCCGGTGCGGTCCACGTCTTCGAGCTCGGCGTTCTCCACGACCGCCGACTCGACCGGGTCGAAGTTCGCGCCGCCGTTCGCCGAGCGCCGCATCCCGCGCGGCCCGATCAGCAGCACGGTGTTGCCGTCGCCCGACGCCGTGATCGCCCGCGGGCGGGCGCCGGACTCGCCGAGGATCGCCCAGCTCCCGCCGCCGTTGTCGGTGCGGAAGACCGCGCCCTCGGTGTCGACCGCGTAGCCGAGCCCCGAGGTCGGGAACGCGACGTCGACGATGTCGTTGGTGGTCGGCACGCCAACGCGGCTCCAGGTCGCCCCGCTGTCGGTGGTGCGCGCCACGGAGCCCGCGCTCCCCGGCGCGAACACCGTGCTCGGCGAGGTCAGCCGCAGCCGGTTGTAGCCGGCCGAGAGGCCGCCGCCGACGAACGTGTACGTCTTGCCCGCGTTGTTCGAGAAGCCCATCTCCTCCGGCTTGCCGACGCTGATCACGCGCGTGGCCGACTGGAAGCTGGCCGCCGCCGCGCCGACGGCGATCGCGGGAACCGCGCAGCTCTCGCACTGCGGCTCGAGCCCCGCCGCGTTGAGCGTCTCGAAGCCGTCGTCGGTGTACATCAGCCCGTTGCCGACCGTGACGGCCACGCAGTGCGTCTCGTCCGCGCAGCGGACCGAGCGCAGGTTGCCCTGCACCGTGGTGGGCGTCCAGGAGGCGCCGCCGTCGTCGGTCTTCAGCGCGACGTTCTGGCCGACGGCCCAGCCGACGGTCGGGCTCACGAAGTAGACGCTGCGTACCGCCGCCGCGGTGGCCGCCTCCGTCCAGGTCCCGCCGCCGTCGGTGGTCCGGTAGATCCGCCCGAGCGTGTCGGCGCCGGTCACGACCACGCCGGTGTCGGCGCTCGTGAACCAGGCGTCGTTGGGCGGGCCGCCGCTCGCGCCGGGAAGCGCCGTGCGCGAGGTGAAGCGCGCGCCGCCGTCGTCGGTGCGCAGCACGGAGCCGTCGCCGCGCACGAGGTAGCCCACGTCGCGCGACGGGAAGTGCATAGCCGCCAGCGGCGAGCCGCAGGTGGCGGAGGGGTTGAAGCGCAGCCGGATCAGGGTCTGGCCCGCGTCGGTCGAGCGCAGCAGCGTGCAGCCGCCGCCGGCGACGAACGTGTTGGCGTCCACCACCTCGAGCTTGGTGAGGTCGTCGGTGATGCCCGTGCGGACGCCCTCCCAGTCCACGCCGTCCTCGGTCTTGAGGATCGTGCCGAACTCGCCGACGGCGAAACCGCGGCCGCTGGCGAAGTCGACGGCCCTCAACTCGTTCCCCTGCGGGCGCGGGCTGCCCCACGTCCAGCCGGAGTGACTGGTCCTCACGGGTGCGGCGGCGGCCAGGGCCACCAGGACCGCCGCGATCACGGCGGCGACGATCGACGCGTACGCGCAGCGCTTCACAAGCATGTCTGAGAGTCCTTCCCTCATCATCCCCCGGACGCGCGGTGCGCGCCGTATGTCGGTAGCGCTAAACCGCCGTGGGGTGAGAAAGTTGCGGCGGAGCGCCTACGCGTTCTTGCGCACGTGCCAGCTGACCGTCATCCCGGCCACGACCTGCCCGTCGCCGTCGGTGATCTCGACCGCGACCGGGAACTCGACCTTGCCGTCGGAGTCGAGCCTGCCGAGCAGCCCGTCGACGTCCTCGTCCAGGGTCGCCGTCGCGGTTATCACGCCCTCGGCGAGCTTGCGATAGTCGATCTCCGCGCTGCGCGCCAGCGGGCGCACGCTGCCGAGGTGGTCGGCGAACGCGCCCATGAACGCGGCGCCCGAGGCGGCCTCGCCCGCGGCGAACAGCCCGGCCGCGTGGTGGGAGCCGACGTGGTTGCGGAGCTTGTCCTCGTCGGGCAGGCGCACCACGCCGCGGCCCTCGGCCACCTCGGCGATCTCGAGGCCGAGGTGCGTGTTGAACGGGATCGCGCCCTGGAGGGCCTCGCGCATGGCTTCGAAGTCCGGCATGCGCGGCAGGTTATGCGCTAGCGCGCGACCGCGTCCTGCGGCTCCCCCACGCGCGCGATCAGCACGGCCGAGAACGCCATCCCCACGAACAGGAACACGCCGAGGGCGCCGAACCCGGCCACCGCTATCACCAGGCCGCCGATCATCGCGCCGAGCGTGTAGCCGAGCTGCGCGCTGGTGGTGCGCGCCGCCATCATCGCGCCCGGCTGCGACGGCATCAGGCCGAGCGCCAGCGCGCTCGACCCGGTCGACCGGACGCCCGCGCAGAGCGCCATCAGGAAGAACAGCGAGACCGTGAACGCGACCGCGGGCGTGACGTTCATGATCACGAGGACGAGCGAGCCCATGCCCAGCGCGGAGCCGATGACCATGCGCCGGCGCCTGCCGCCGAGCCGGCGCACGAGCCGGTCGGTGCCGAGCGTGGAGATCAGGAAGGCCACCGACCCGATCGCGAGCAGGAAGCCCACCAGGGATTCCCGCACGTCGTAGGTCTGCACGTAGAACGCGCCGATGTAGGTGAGCTCGGCGGTCCAGGCGGAGTACGCCACGAACTCGGCGACCGTCCAGCGGCGGGCCGAGGGGTCGCGCGCGATGTCGGTCATGCCGCTGCGGGTCGGCTCGGACCGCTTCTCGCGGCGGCCGGCGCGCGCGAGCAGGCCCGCCGCGAGCGCGGCGAGCGCCGCCGCACCCGGCACGGCGTACGCCAGCCGCCAGGAGACCGCATCGGTGAGGATGCCGATGATCGGGTTGCCGACGATCCAGGCGATCGACTGCGACGCGACCACGTAGCCGAGCGCCCACGGCGCGTCCTCCTCGTCGAACCACGCCCCCGCCCCGGCGAACCCGGCCGAGAGCAGGCAGGCCACGCCGAGGCCGATGAAGACGTGCCCGGCGTAGAAGACCGCCAGGCCGCCGGCCATGGAGGTCACGACGTGTCCGGTCGCCGCGAACACGGCGCCCCAGGTGAGCACCGGCCGCACGCCGATCCGGTCGACGAGCGGGCCGACGCGCAGCGAGGCCGCGGCGGCCACCGCCGCCATCACCGTCCGCGCCTGCCCGACGGCGCTGACCGACGCGTCCAGGTTGCGCCCGATCTCGACCATGATCGGGGCGAGCACCATGATGCTCGCCTGCGCGGCGAGCGTGGCGAGCACGAGCGGGATCAGCGAGCGGCGGTCACGGCGACGAGCCACCCCCAGAGGATCGCAGCGCCGGGCGGGACGCGGCCCGGCGAGCCGCTACAGCTCGCAGTAGGGCAGGCCGAGCTGCTCGAACTTCTCGTTCGCGGTCGCCATCACCGCCGGGACGGAGGCCTCGTAGCGGGCGGCGACCGCCGCCGGCGCGACCGACCGGTCCATGTCGCGGCTCATCCGGTCGATCAGCCGGTTCACGCGCCTGTGCTGGGCCACCACGGCGGCCACGTCGGCCTTCACCTCGCGCGGCGGCTTGGGCAGCTTCTCGATCTTGCGCTGCTCCTGCCGCAGCAGCGTCCTCATGCTGAGCAGGTTGAACTGCCCGCTCTGCTCGAGCGCCTTGCCCTGGCGGGTGCGCTTCTCGCAGATCCTGTCGATCTTCGCCATGTAGGGGTGCGCGTTGCGCTTGGCGAGCATCGGGTCGCCGGGCTTCAGCGTCAGCATCGCCACGATCGCGGCCCCGATCAGCACGAGCGGGAAGGCGACCAGCAGCGGCGACTCGGGCGCGCGGTGGAAGGTGCGGTTGTCGTCGCGGACGATCGTGTTCGCGGCGCGGTCGCCGAGGCGCTGGCGCCTGGGGCCGGAGGCGAGCACCGCCACGATCCCGACCAGCGTGTAGTCGAGCGGGCGCAGGATCGTGCGCAGCGCGATCCTGCCGGTGGTCGGCGCGCTGCCGTCGGGGTGGACGACGCGCAGCTTGGCGACGCGCTTGCCGAGGGTCTGCCCCTGGAGCGACTCGAATACGAAGAAGTACGACAGCTCCAGCGCCAGCACGAGCAGCACGGCGCCGATCGTGAACCCGCCGTTGAGCTTCACGATCGCGAGCGCCACCGGCACGAGGATGAGGTTGTCGATCGCCCGCGCCTTGCGGCGGCGGCGGTCGAGCGGGCGCCTGTCCTCGTTGGTGAAGTCGGCCACCGCCTCCTCGCCCAGCGCCGAGGCCGCGGCCACCGAGGCCGCCGTCGGCATGCCGGCGTCATGGGGCCGCTCCTCCGCGTCGCGGCGCGGCTGCTCGGGCGGGAACGGGGCGCCCCACCCGGGAACGGCCGGGGCGTCGACCTGCTGGTGCTCGTCGTAGCTCACTACCGGAGCAGCATCGGGCGCTGGAACGCCCGGCTTTAGCGGCGCGCGTGCGCCCTAGTGGCCGCGGTAGCGCGAGTTGTGGATCGTGGTCGTGGCGCGGGCGGGCTTGCTGACGTTGCCGGCGTTGTCCTGAGCGAGCAGCCTGAACGTGTACCTGCCGCTCCTGCGCGCCTTGTAGTTCCACGAGCGCCGCTTGGTGCCGGTGCGCAGCGTCTTCCACTTCCTGCCGCTCCTGACCTGGAGCTTGAGCCACTTGAGGCCGCTGCCGCCGGTGTCGTACACCGAGTAGGTCAGGTGGATGCGGTGGTGGCTCGGGTGGCGGCGGGCGCGCAGCTTCACGGTCGGCGCGGTGCTGTCCACGATCCCCGTCTGCGTCGCCGGCTGCGCCTGCTGCTCGACCGGCTGCTTGAAGCCCTCGCCGTACTCCTCGCCGGCCTCGGGGCCGCGCCCGCCGGCCGTCTGGTCGCCCGGCAGCATGACCATCCGCCACTCCGAGACGATCTCGTCGAGCGGCACGGTCTGGCGGCCGTTGTCGGAGTCGACCAGGAACAGCAGGTGCAGGCCGTGGGTGCCGATGCTGCCCTGGAAGAAGCGCTCGGCCGAGTTCGGGTCGCCGTCCTTGGGGTCCCAGCACCTGCGATCCTCGCCGGCGCCCGTCTTGCGCGGCTCGTCGCCCGAGCGCAGCTTGACCTTCGGCCCCGGGTCGGTGCCCGTGCCGTCGTCGAAGCAGGCGTCGTCGCGGTAGTACGGCGTGGCGACCACCGACTGGGCCGCGCCGCCGGGCGTCAGGTCGCGCACGTCGGTCACGAGCCGGTCCACGATCGTCCCGTGCGGCCCGGCGATCTCGTTCCACTCGAGCGCCACGTTCGCCTTGTTGAAGGTCGGGTCGAAGGCGTCGATCGACTGGTGGTACGGGCGGCTGCAGAGCGAGTCGACCGGGTTGATGCCCTGGAAGTCCGGCTCGCGGATCTCGTCGAACTCGGGGCCGCACTGGAGGATCGGGTCGCACAGCGGGAGCTGCTGGTAGATCGAGCGGTAGCCCTCGTCGGCCTGGCTCGTCTCGTTGGCCTCCCAGTTGCTGTTGCAGGGATCGTCGAAGTTGCCGAACAGCTCGTCGTTCTTGCCGTCCACGTCCACGCCGTCGCGCTTGGTCGAGTTGTAGAAGCGCCTCATCCGGTCGGCGTTGAAGTCCCACTGCGCGTAGATGCCGTCGAGCGGCGGGATCACGTGCACGCGCAGGTAGTTCTTCTGCCTCAGCTCGTAGCGGTAGAAGGTCTCGCGGCGGATCACGTTGGTGCCGGAGTCGGCGCCCCAGGTCTCGCGGATCGCGCGCACCGGGCCGACCTTCTCGCCGAGCAGCGTGCTCGAGCCGCCCCAGTTGGTGTCCTCCTCCTCGAAGCCGCAGCAGGGCGTCTCGGAGCCCGGGTCCTGCGCGAACGCGCGCGCCTTCCAGCGGTCCACCACGTCGGGGCCGTAGCTCTTGCCCTTGTCGGACGAGATGTTGATCTCGGTCATCAGCCAGCGCCCGTCGTAGCGGAAGCGGTAGCGGTCGGTCTTCACCGTCGCGTAGTCGCGCGGGCGGCGGCGGTCGAGCTTCGGCTTGCCGTCGGTGCCGGTGACGACCTTGCCGTCCTTGTCGCAGTACGGGCCCCTGCGCGCGTTGCCGTAGTCGCTGTAGCTCGACACCGAGCGCTCGAACGTGTCCGCGATCGCGTCGCGCTTGTACTGCACGTAGCCGTTCCTCTCGTCGTACGCGGGCTTCGGGCCGCCGGGCGCGGCCTGCATCACGTAGACGTAGCGCGGCGGCTTGCTGGCATCGGCGGGATCGCTCACGAGCACCTCGTAGAAGCGGTCGATGCCGGCGGGCACCTTCGCGTCGTTCGGGGCCTCGTCGCCTGCGTCCGCGTACATGAACGCGACCTCGTCGTTGTCGTCGAGGCCCGGGACGGGGTCCTTGGCGACCGGTGCGGCCGGCTTGGCCTTGCACGGGTCGCCGTCCTCGCTGTCGAACCAGCGGAAGCCCTCGCGGTCGTAGGCGTAGGTGGTGTGCTGGTCCTCGCCCGAGTAGATCGCGAACCCCGAGGCGGAGTTGTTCAGGTAGCGCGTGAACATCTCGTCCACCTGGAAGGGGATCTGCCTCCAGCTCTTCGTCGCGGCGTCGTAGCGGTAGCCGAGCAGCCGGTCGACGTCGATCCCCCCGCCGAGCGTCATGCCGGTGTCGGCGTCCGGCTTCGAGTAGTCGTTGTGGTCGCAGTCCTCGTCGAACGACTGGCAGCGCGTGAAGTCCACGAACGGCATCCGCGCCGTCTGATTCGAGCGCGCGGACCACGCCGGCAGGTCCGAGCCGCGCAGGACCACGGGCTCGGTGTCGCGCTTGGCGGGCACGTTCGTGGGCCCCGCGTCGCCCGGGACCGGCACAGCGGTCTGGGCTCCCGCGGGCGCGGGCACGGCCAGGAGCGCCACAAGCGCAAGCAACACGAACGAACGCATGACCCCCCGCATACCCCCGAGAGGGTAGGCGACTAACTACTTGATGACAGCGATCGTGTCGCCGGTGCCGATCGCGCCGCCCTCGGACACGTTCAGCTCCTCGATCTTGCCGGCCGCCGGCGCGGTGATCTCGTTCTCCATCTTCATGGCCTCGATCACGCAGATCAGCGCGCCCTCGGCCACCTCGGCGCCCTTCTCGACGTTGACCTTGAGCACCGTGCCCTGGATCGGCGAGACCAGCTCCCCGGGCGCGCCGCCGCCACCGCCGCCGCCGCGCTCGCGGCGCTTGGGGGCCTTCCTGGCGGGGGCCGCCGGGGCCGCGCCGTTGCCGCCGCCGCCGAAGGCGGTGCCGATGACCTTGACGTCGAAGCGGCGGCCGGAGACCTCGACCGCGTAGTCGCGCTCGACCTTCGGCTCCTCCTCGTCGTCGCCCGCGGGCGGGGCGGGTGCGACCGCGGGAGCGCCGTGCTCCTTGAGCCACTTCCTGTCCTCGATCAGGTCGCGGCAGGTCTCGCCGGCGGCCCACTGCTCGGTCCCCAGCAGCGCCACGTGGAACGGGATCAGCGACTTCACGCCGCCGAGCTCGTACTCCCCGAGCGCGCGGATCATGCGGCGGGTGGCGGCCTCGCGGTCGACGTCCCAGACGATCAGCTTGGCGATCATCGGGTCGTAGAGCGGGGTGATCTCGGCGCCGGCCTCCACGCCCGAGTCGACGCGCACGCCCGGCCCGGCGGGCTCGCGGTAGTCGGTGATCTTCCCCGGCGCCGGCGCGAAGTTCTTCGACGCGTCCTCGGCGTTGATCCGGCACTCGATCGCGTGGCCGCGGAGCACGACCTCGTCCTGCGCCACCGACAGCGGCTCGCCCGCCGCGATGCGGATCTGCTCGCGCACGATGTCGATGCCCGTCGTCTCCTCGGTCACGCAGTGCTCGACCTGCACGCGCGTGTTCATCTCGAGGAAGAAGTACTCGCCGTCCTGGAGCAGGCCCTCGACCGTGCCGGCCGAGCGGTAGCCAACCGCCTTGGCGGCCTCCGTCCCGATCTTGCCGATCCGCTCGCGCAGCTTCGCGTCGACGGCG
>DASVWC010000076.1:0-106435 GCA_036389835.1 Thermoleophilaceae bacterium
AGACGCGTCCAAAGCCGATGATCGAGGTCGGCGCCAAGCCGCTGCTCTGGCACGTCATGAAGATCTACGCCGCGCAGGGGATCGACGAGTTCGTCGTGTGCCTCGGCTACCGCGGCTACGTGGTGAAGGAGTACTTCGCGAACTACTACCTGCACGCGAGCGACGTGACGTTCGACCTCGCGAGCGGCGCGATGGAGGTCCACCACCACAGCGCCGAGCCCTGGAAGGTCACGCTGATCGACACCGGCGAGGAGACGGCCACGGCGGGCCGCCTCAAGCGCGTGCTGCCCTACGTCGAGGGCGAGGACTTCCTGTTCACCTACGGCGACGGCGTGACCGACCTCGACGTGCGCGCGCTGGTCGACTACCACCGCTCCCATGACGCCATGGCGACGGTAACGGCCGTCCAGCCGCCCGGCCGCTGGGGCACGCTGGCCGTGGACGGCGACCGCGTCGAGAGCTTCCACGAGAAGCCGAGCGGCGACGGCGCCTGGGTCAACGGCGGCTACTTCGTGCTCTCGCCGGGTGTCGGCGGCTACATCGACGGCGACGCCAGCGTGTGGGAGCAGGAGCCGGTCGAGCGGCTCGCGCGCGAGGGCCAGCTCCGCGCGTTCCGCCACGCGGGCTTCTGGCGGGCGATGGACACGGTCCGCGACCGCAACGCGCTCGAGGAGCTCTGGCGCTCGGGCCGCCCGCCCTGGAAGCTGTGGGAGTAGACCGCGCGTTCTGGAGCGGCCGGCGCGTGCTCGTGACCGGGCACACCGGCTTCAAGGGGAGCTGGCTGTCGCTCTGGCTCCAGGAGCTCGGGGCCGTGGTGACCGGCTTCGGGCTCGCGCCGCCAGGCGAGCCGTCGCTCTACGAGGCGGCGCGCGTGGGTGACGGGATGACGTCGGCGGCGGGCGACGTGCGCGACCGCGCGGCGGTGGCGGACGCGGTCGAGGCGGCCGCGCCGGACGTGCTGCTGCACCTCGCCGCCCAGCCGATCGTGCGCGCCTCGTTCGCCGACCCGGTCGGCACCTACGAAATCAACGTGGGCGGCACGGCGAACGTGCTCGACGCCGCGGTGCGCGCCGGGGTCCGCGCGATCGTGGTCGTCACGAGCGACAAGTGCTACGCGCCGCGCGCCGACGGGGCGCCCTGCCGCGAGGGCGACCCGCTCGGCGGCGCCGATCCCTACTCGAGCAGCAAGGCGTGCGCCGAGCTGGTCGCGAGCGCCTGGCGCGAGTCGTTCGGCGCGGCGATCGCCACCGTGCGCGCCGGCAACGTGATCGGCGGCGGCGACTGGGCCGCGGACCGGCTCGTGCCCGACGCGCTGCGCGCCGCGCTCGCCGGCCGGCCGCTGCTCGTGCGCAACCCCGGCGCGGTGCGCCCGTGGCAGCACGTGCTCAACCCGCTGAGCGGCTATCTAGAGGTGGCCCAGCGGCTGGGCCGCGAGCCCGGTGAGGCGTGGAACTTCGGCCCCGCCGCGGGCGACGAGCTGCCGGTGCGGGCGATCGCCGACCGCCTCGCCGCCCTCTGGGGCGAGGGCTTCGAATGGCGGGCGGAGGGCGACGGCGGCCCGCCGGAGACCGCGGTCCTGCGGATCGACTCCGCCAAGGCGCGCGAGCGGCTCGGCTGGGAGCCGCGCTGGGACCTCGACGCCGGCCTGGCGGCGACCGTGGACTGGTTCCGCGGCTGGGCGGCCGGCGACGACGCGCGCGAGCTGACCGCGCGGCAGATCGCCGAGTTCTCGGGCTAGCCCTTCGTCAGGCTCTCGACGCGCGGTCGCATCGCCTCGCCGAGCGCCATCAGCGCCGATGCGGGCCGGACCATCACGGTCAGCTCGGCGATGCGCCCGTCGCCGGTGGCGCGGAAGAGGTCGATCCCGTTGACCTTGGTCTCCCCGATCCGGGCCTCGAACACGAGCCCGTGCAGCTCCTCGCCCGCCAGCGCGTCCAGGTAGCGGAACTCCTCGAAGACCTCGAAGACGGCCCTCAGGACCACCGCCACGGTCTCCGCGCCGCGGAACGGCTTGAAGGCGACCGGGCTGTTGAAGACGACCGTGGGCGCGAGCAGCTCGACCATGCCCTCCACGTGGCCGGCCTCGACCGCGGTGCGAAATCGCTCTGCAACGGCTTTTGCGTCCATCGCTACCCGTACCGTACCCGCAACTTTTCGGTCAACGTCGAGTTCGTGCTCGCAGGTTGGCTTCTAGACTCCAACAGCTCCACCGGGGCGGGGGTGCCGGCGGTTTGTCGCATCTCCTCCACGGGCATCGGAACACGAAGTGACTCCCCCCGAGCCACAGATCCTCGGCGAGCCCCTGCCCGGCTCGCTCCTCTCCTTCCCCGAGACCCGGGAGCGGGTGCGCCTGGACGAGCGCACGCTGCCGCGCCCGGCCGACATCCGCACCCGCGAGATCCTCGGCATCCCGATCGCCATGACCGACTACGAGCAGGCCATGGACGTGATGGACGGGATGATCGCCCGGCGCGAGCCCGGCTACGTCTGCTGCGCGCCGGTCCACGCGCTGATGGTCGCCCAGAGCGACGCCGAGACCCGGGACGCGCTGCGCGGCGCCTCGCTCACCGTCCCGGACGGCATGCCGTTGGTGTGGGCCGCGAACCTGATGGGCGAGAGCCTCGGCGACCGCGTCTACGGCCCCGAGCTGATGGAGCGCTACAACGAGCGCTGCCGCGACAACGCCCACCGCGTCTGGCTCTACGGCGGCCGCGACCAGGGCTCGCTCGCGCAGCTCGCGCTGAACATGCACAAGGCCAACCCGGGGATGCGGATCGTCGGCGGCTACTCGCCGCCCTTCCGCCCGCTCACGGAGGCTGAGGAGGACGAGATCGCGCGCCAGATCAACGCGGCGCGGCCCGACGTCCTCTGGGTCGGCATCGGCGTGCCCAAGCAGGAGAAGTGGATGGCCCGGATGCGCGACAAGCTCGACGTGCCGGTCATGTGCGGCACCGGCGCCGCGTTCGACTTCCTCGCCGGCCGCGTCTCCCAGGCCCCGCCGTGGATGCAGCGCCGCGGGCTCGAGTGGAGCTACCGCATCGCGCAGGAGCCGCGCCGGCTGCTGCCGCGCTACCTCTACTACAACCCGGCCTTCGTGGCCGCCGTCAGCCGGCAGCTCCTGAGCGAGCGCCGCCGCCGCAACGCGCTCACCCGCGGATAGGCTCAGGGCGATGCCCGCGGACGTCGCGATCGTGGGGCTGGGCCGCATCGGCCTGCCCCTTGCGCTCTCGTTCGCCGACCGCGGCCTCGGCGTGGTCGGGATCGACCGCGAGCCGCGCGTGCTCGAGACGGTGCGCGCCGGGCAGATGCCGTTCCACGAGACCGGCACGCAGGAGCTGCTCGAGCGCGTGGTGGCGGGCGAGCGGCTGACGCTCTCGCAGCGGATCCAGGAGGCGGCCGAGGCGGAGTTCATCGTGCTCACGCTCGGCACGCCCACCCACGTGCACATCGAGATCGACATCTCGCAGATCCGCAGCGCCATCGACGCCCTGCTGCCGCTGCTGCGCGAGGGCCAGACGATCATCCTGCGCTCCACGGTGGCGCCTGGCACGACCGAGTGGGTCGCCGGCTACATCGAGCAGCGGCGCGGCTTCACCGCCGGCGAGGACGTGTACGTGGCGCACGTGCCGGAGCGGATCGCGGTGAACCACTTCCTCGAGGAGATCTCGACCCTGCCGACCATCGTCGGCGGCGTGGGCGAGGGCTCGGGCGAGGCCGCGGCGCGGCTGTTCGGCGTCTTCGGCACCGAGATCGTGCAGACCTCGGCCGTCGAGGCCGAGCTCGCCAAGATCTGGACCAACATCCTCCGCTACACGCAGTTCGCGCTGCCGAACCTGCTGATGATGGAGTGCGAGCAGTACGGCGCGAACGTCTTCGACGTGATCGAGCTGATCAACCACGACTACCCGCGCGGCGGGATCGCCCAGCCGGGGCTCACGGCGGGCACCTGCCTGCGCAAGGACTTCGCGTTCTCGGAGGAGCGCTCGCGCGCGCCGGGCATGCTGCTGTCGGTCTCGCGCGTGCACGAGTCGGTGCCGCTGTTCCTGGTCGAGGGGCTCAAGCAGCGCCTGGGCGGCTCGCTGCGCGACTGCAAGGTCGCGGTGCTGGGACTCACGTTCAAGCGCGACTCCGACGACCAGCGCGACTCGCTCGCGGCCAAGCTGATCCGCCTGCTCGAGCGCGAGCTGGCCCACGTGTCGCGGCACGACCCGTTCGTCGCCGAGGGCACCGAGTCGCTCGAGTCGGCCCTCGCCGCCGCGGACGCGGTGGTCGTCGCGACCAACCACTCCGAGTACGAGAGCATCCTCCCGCTGCTGCCGCACGACGCGGTCATCGTGGACCCGTGGAACGTGACCGGGACGGGCGAGGTCTTCGCGGCGGTGCGCGAGCTTGCCCGCAACCGCTGAGCCCGTCGGCGCGCGAGAAGCGCCTCACGCTCGTCGCGTGCATCCTCGCCTCGGCGATCGTGTTCGTCGACGGGACGGTCGTGAACGTCGCGCTGCCGGCGATCAGCGACGACCTCGGCGCGGGGCTCTCGACCCAGCAGTGGGTGGTCGAGTCGTACATGCTCACGCTCGGCTCGCTGATCCTGATCGGGGGGTCGCTGAGCGACGTCTTCGGGCGCCGGCGCGTGTTCGCGCTCGGCGTCGGCGCGTTCGGGGCCACCTCGGTGCTCTGCGCGGTCGCCCCGACCGCCGAGCTGCTGGTGGCGGCCCGGGCGCTCCAGGGCGTGGCGGGGGCGCTGCTGGTGCCGAGCGCGCTGGCGGTGATCGTCTCCACCTTCGACGAGAGCGAGCGCGGCGCGGCCATCGGCTCGTGGACGGCGTGGGCGGGCGTCGCCACGCTCGTCGGACCGTTCCTCGGCGGCGTCCTGGTCGAGGCGGTGTCCTGGCGGCTGGTGTTCGCCATCGGCCTCGCGCCGGTCGCCGTCACGCTGTACCTCATCGCGCGCTTCGTGCCGCGCCGGCTCGACCACGCGGTCGAGCGCCACGTCGACTACCCCGGCGCCGTCCTCTGCGCGCTCGGACTCACCGGGATCGTGCTCGGGCTGATCGAGCAGCCGTCGTACGGCTGGGGCGACCCGCTCGTCGCTCTGCCGCTCGCGGGCGGCGCCGCCTGCCTCGCCGCGTTCCTCGCCTTCGAGCGCCGCTCGCCGGACCCGATGCTCCCGCTCGGCCTGTTCAGGCGCCGCAACTTCGCCGCCGGCAACGCCGCCACGTTCCTGATCTACGCGGGGCTGAGCGCCGGCTTCTTCTTCCTGCCGATCTTCCTCCAGGGCGTGGCGGGCTACACGGCGATCGAGGCCGGGCTCGCGCTCGTCCCGATGACCGTGGTCATGTTCCTGCTCGCCAAGCGCTTCGGAGCCCTGGCCGACCGGATCGGGGCGCGGCCGCTGATGAGCGTGGGTCCGCTCGTGGCGGCGGCGGGGATGGCGATGCTGGTGCGGCTCGACGAGCGCACCTCGTACGCGGCCGACGTCGTGCCGGCGGTCCTGCTCTTCGGCCTCGGCATGTCGATCGTGGTGGCCCCGCTGACGGCGTCGGTGCTCGCCGACACCGACGAGGAGCACGCGGGCGTGGCGTCGGGCGTGAACAACGCGATCGCCCGCGTGGCGGGGCTGATCGCGATCGCCGCCGTCGGCGCGATCGTCGCGGCGCAGTTCGGCTCGAAGCTCGACGAGTCGCTGCCCCCCGCGGCGCGCGCGGCGGCCGAGTCCTCGCGCGAGCGCCCGCTCGACCCCGACACGGCGGCGCTGCGCGGCACGGCGGCCGAGGAGCCCGTGCGGCGCGCCTCGCTCCACGCATTCGACGTGGCGGCCGGCTCAGCGGCGCTGCTGATGCTGCTGGGCGGGGTGGTGTCGGCCGCCGGGATGGCCCGGACCCGCCGGCGCGAGGTCCCCTGCGAGGACTGCCCGGGCGGCGCGCTGGTGGGCGCGAGCGAGGACGTGGCGCGGGCCCGCGTGCTCGAGCCCGCCCGCGGGTAACCTCGCCGCATGGCGCGAGTGCTCGTCACAGGCGGCGCGGGGACGATCGGCGGCGCCGTCGTCAGGCGGTTGATCCGCGACCCCGACTGGGAGGTCCGCGTGGCCGACCAGCGCGACGCCCCGGGCTGGATGCGCGAGTCGTGCGAGGTGCACACCGGCGACCTGCTCGACCCGCGCGAGGCGGCGGCCGCGGCGGACGGCTGCACCCACGTGATCCACCTGGCGGCGATCGTCGGCGGGATCGGCAACTTCCACAAGCTGCCCCACACGCTGCTCGAGGTGAACACGGGCCTCTTCAACACGGTCTTCCGCGCGGCGCTCGAGCAGCGGGTCGAGCGGCTCGTCTACGTGTCGTCGTCGATGGTCTTCGAGCGGGCCAGCGAGTTCCCGACCACCGAGGAGCACATCCGCGACACGGGCATCCCCGACTCCGCCTACGGGTTCTCGAAGCTGGCGGGCGAGGTCTACTGCCGCGCGCTCGCGGACGAGCGCGGCCTGCCGTACACGATCTGCCGCCCGTTCAACGCGTACGGGCCGGGCGAGATGCCCGATGACGAGCCGGGGATCGCCCACCTGGTGCCGGACCTGATCAAGAAGGTGCTCGACGGGCAGCGCCCGCTGCAGATCTTCGGCTCGGGCGACCAGACGCGCACGCTGACGCACATCGACGACATCGCGGACGGGATCGTGACAGCCATGGCGCACCCGGCGGCCGAGAACGAGGACTTCAACATCTCGGCCGCCGAGGAGCTGACGGTGGCGGAGATCGCGCGGCGGATCTGGGCGGCGTGCGGCGAGCCCGCCGGCGAGTTCCTGCTCGAGCGGCTGCCGAGCTACCAGGTGGACGTGCAGCGGCGCTGGCCGTCCGTGCGCAAGGCGCGCGAGCTGATCGGCTTCGAGGCGCGGGTGACGCTGGACGACGGGCTGCGCGACACCGTCGCCTGGCTGCGCGAGCAGCGTGCGGCCGCGCCCCTCGGCTAGCCGCCTCCTCGCAGGACCTGGTCGACCTAATCCACCTATACGGTGGGTTAGGTCGACCACCCCCGCCTAGAGCCGCCCGTACACCTCGAGCAGCTCGCGCACGTAGCGCTCCTCGCCGAAGCGCTCGCGCGCCCGCGCCAGCGCGGCCTCGCCCTCGTCGGCGCGGTGCCCCGAGTCGTCCCAGAGCGCCGACATCGCGCCGGCCAGCGCCTCGGGGTCGCGGCGGGCCACGCAGCGGCCCTCCCCCACGATCTCGGGCAGCGAGCCGCTGCGCGCCGCCACCACCGGCACGCCGGCGGCCATCGCCTCGAGCGCGGCGAACGGCATCACGTCCGGCCCTACGGACGGCACCACCGCCATCGCGGCCCCGCGCAGCTCCTCGCGCACGCGGTCGGGCGGGACGGCGCCGAGCAGCTCCACCGGCGCGCCGGTAGCCGCCGCCAGCTCGCGCAGGTCGTCCGCGAGCGGGCCGTCGCCGAGCACGCGCAGGGGCACGCGCGCCGCGGCCGCGGCGCGCACCGCGTAGCCGAAGCCCTTCTCGACGGCGAGCCGGCCGGCCGCGAGCGCGTAGCGGCCCTCGCCCGCCGCGCTGGAGGCGGCGAACTCCTCGTCCGGGAGGTAGTTGGGCAGCACGTCGAGCCGGCCGGCCGGCACGCCCAGCCGCGCGAGCTGGCCGGCTGCGAAGCGGCTCGGCGTGACGAACCGGTCGACCGCCTCGAACACGGCGGGCTGGTGACGGGCGAGGGCGGTGGCGTAGATCGCGGACTCGGGCGCCGAGCCGCGGCAGTCGAGCACCGCGCCGGGGAGCGTGAAGCGGCCGCGGCAGCGAAAGCAGGTCGCGCCGTCGCGGAACGCCACCGCGATCGAGCAGAACAGGCGGAAGTTGTGCAGGTGGAGCACTACCCGCGCGCCCGCCGCGCGCGCAGCCGCCAGCGAGCGCGGCCCGAACAGCGGGTTCATGTTGTGCACGTGGACGACCGTGGCGCCGAGCTCGCGCACGGCGCCCGCCACCTCGGCGGGGCGCTCGCCGCCGGCGAGCAGCGCCCGCGCGGCGCGAACCCGGCCGGTCGTGGCTGAGTCGCGGAACAGCGCCGCGTGCTCGATCCCGTCGCGCTCGAGCGCGGCGAGCTGCAGCTCGACCGCCCGCTCCTCGCCGCCGTGCTGGCGGTAGCGGTTGTGAACCACGAGCACCCTCACGGCAGGAGCTCCGGCAGCACCCGCTCGGCCACGACCCGCGCTATCGCGTCCTCGCGGTAGGGCTCGAGCAGGTCGTTCGCGCGCGTCGCGTAGGCGGCCCGCTCCCCATCCGACAGCGCCAGGCCGGCCCGGATCGCGGCGGACAGCGCGGCGGGCGTCGGATCGTCGGCCACCAGCCGGGGCTCCAGCTCGCGCAGCAGCGGCAGCGCCTCGAACGAGCCGCCCGCGGGCAGCGTCGCGACCGGCGTGCCCGCCGCCAGCGCCTCCAGCGGCGCGATGCCGAACTCCTCCCAGCGCGAGGCGTTGAGGAACAGCCGCGCCCTGCGCACGCGGTCGAGCCACTCCTCGCGCGGCAGCTCGCCCGCCCAATCCACGCCCGGCGGCTCCTCGACGCCGTGGCGGCGCAGCCACGCCACCCCCTTCGCTCGATCCGCGCCGCCGATCACGAGCCGGGCGCCGTCCGGCGCGGCCTCGGCCCAGGCGGCGCACAGCAGCTCGAGCCCGCGCTTGCGCGGGTAGCTCGCGTAGGCGACGGCGTCGACGTCGCGCTCGGGGGCGCCCTCGATCCGCTCGATCGGGATCGGGACGCGCACGCGCGGGCGCCGCAGTCCGGCGACCGCCTCCTCGGCGCCGGTGCTCACGGGCATCAGGAGCCGGGCCCGCTCGAGCACGCCGCGCTCGCGGCGCCGCTGCCAGGCGCCGCCGAGGCCGGGCCGGTTGAGCGCCGCGATCGAGTCGAAGCGGATCCCGTAGGGCGTCTCGGCACGCGGCTGGAGCAGCGCCGCCGTGATCGTCGAGTACACGACCGCGCGTGCGTCGATCCCGCTGGCGGAGCGGCGGGCGGCCAGCGCCTCGACGAGGTCGGTGACGGCGGCGTGGCGGCGCAGCCGGCCGCTCGCGCCGATCCGGACCGGCACCACCTCGCAGCTTCGTCCGGCGCGCCGTACGAGCGCGGCGAACGCCTCGTCCGAGCGCCTGAGGCCCGGCGTCGTCCCGAGCGAGACGAGCGCGATGTCCACCCCCGGGCGCAAGGTGCTGAGGGTAACCTCGCTGCGTGTCTCCACCCGTCGTGTCGGTCGTCGTGCCGACCAAGGACCGCCCCGACTACCTGGAGGTCACGCTCCGCTCGCTGCGCGACCAGGACCTCGCGGAGCCGTACGAGCTGATCGTCGTCGACGACGGCGAGCACCCCGGCACGCGCGCGGCCGCGCACGACGCCGGCGCGCGGCTGCTGCGGCCGCGCGGCGGGCGCGGACCGAACACGGCACGCAACACCGGGATCGCCGAGGCCGCCGCGGAGCTCGTCGCGCTCGTGGACGACGACGTGCGCGCGCCGCGCGGCTGGCTGCGCGCGCTGGTCGAGGGGGCGCGGCGCCACCCGGACGCCGGCGCGTACGGCGGACCGATCCGCGCGCGCCTGGAGGGGCCGGCCCCGCGCAGCTGCGGCCGCGAGGCGCCCCCGATCACCGCGCTCGACCTCGGCGGGGCCGACCGCGAGGCGGAGCTCGTCTGGAGCGCGAACATGCTGCTGCGCCGCTCGGCCTGGGAGCGGGTCGGCCCGCTCGACGAGCGCTTCTCCACCGGCGGCGACGAGGAGGAGTGGCTGCGGCGCCTGCGCGCCGCGGGCGGCCGCGTGATGTACCTCGCCGATGCCGCGCTCGACCATCGCCGGACCGGCGACGACGCGCGGCTGCGCGCGCTGATGCGCAGCGCCTACCGGCGCGGCCGCAACATGCGCGCCTACGACGGCATGCGCGGGGCCGCGCCGCCGCTCGCGCGCGAGCTGCGCGTGCTGGCCGGCTGCGGCTGGCACACCGCGCGCCGCGGCTGCCCGCAGGGGCTGATCGCCGGGGCGCACTCGGCCGGCCGGCTGGTCGAGGCGGTGAGGCCGCGGTGACGGGCCGCGGGCCGTCCCCGTCGGAGTTCCTCTCCGGCACGCGCGGCGGGACCGGCCGCCTGCCTGAGCGAGCCGCCCGCCGCCTCGCCGACCGGCTGCTCGACCTCGCGCTGCTGCGCTCGGCGCGGCGGCTGGACGCGCTCGCGGCCGCGGCGCCGGAGCGCGACGTGCTCGTGCTGTCGATCTACCGCGGCGACGGGGGGCTCCTGCCGCGCGCGGTCGAGGAGCTCGCGGCCACGCGCCACCGGGTGCGCTTCGCGCTGGGCTCGATGGGCACGGCCGCGCCGGCCCTGGCCGCCCGGACCGCCGCGACCGGCCTGACCGGCGGCAAGTTCGAGAACCTCAACGAGCTACTGCGAACCGGCCGGGGGTCCGGCCCCGCCGGGGGTTCCCAGGGGTCCGGCCCCGCCGGGGGTTCCCAGGGATCCGGCCCCTCCGGGGATTGGGTGCTCGTCGTGGACGACGACGTGGCGCTGCCCCGGCGGTTCCTCGATCGGGTCGTCGGGATCGCCGAGCACCACGGGCTCGCCCTCGCTCAGCCGGCGCAGTCGCTCGCCAGCCACGCGGCCTGGCCGGTCACGCGGCGGCGGCGCGGCGCGCTCGTGCGCGAGTCGCGGTTCGTGGAGATCGGGCCGGTCACGCTGTTCCGCGCCGACGTGCTCGCGGAGCTCACGCCGTTTCCGGCCCTGCGCTACGGCTGGGGGCTCGACCTGCACTGGGCGGCGGTCGCGCAGCAGCGCGGCTGGCGGCTGGCGATCGTGGACGCGCTGCCGGTGCGCCACGAGGCCTCGCACGTCGCGGCGACGTACTCGACCGAGGCCGCCATCGAGGAGGCGCGGGCGTTCCTCGCCGATCGCCCGTTCCTGGACAGCCGCTCGGCGCTCGAGACCCGCACGCTGCGATGAGGGTCGCCGTGGTCGCGGAGTACTACCCGCGCCGGCGCGACCCCGCCTCGGGCGTGTGGGCGCACCGCCAGGCGCTCGCCGCGCGCGCCGCGGGCGCGGACATGAGCGTGCTCGTGCTCGAGCGCCCGCTGCCGGGGGCGGAGGCCGCGCGCGCGCTCGCCCGCGGGCGCGCGGCCCCGGCCGTCGCGTCGCTGCGCGCGGCGTACGAGCAGCCGCGCCGCGACCGCCTCGACGGCATCGACGTGGAGTACGTGCGTTTCGTGTCGCCCCCGCGCGAGCGCTCGTACGCGACCTGGCACCGCTGGGCGCGGCGCCCGCTCGAGCGGGCGCTGGAGCACCTGCACGCGCGCGAGCCGCTCGACCTCGTCCACGCGCACTACGCGCTGCCCGCCGGCGGCGCGGCGGCCGCGTGGGCGCGGCGCAACGCGCTGCCGCTCGTCGTGTCGGTGCACGGCGGCGACCTGCTCGCGCCGCTGCTGTCGGCGCCCCCGGCGCGCGCGAGCGCGGCCGCCGTGCTGCGTGCCGCCCGCGTGGTGATCGCCAACAGCGCGGGGATGCTCGAGCGTGCCGCGGCGCTCGCGGGGAGCGCCGAGCGCATGCGCGTGATCCACCCGCCCGGCCAGCCCCCGCCCCCGCAGCCGCCGCCCAAGCGGGCGCGCCCCACCGTCGCCACCGTCGGCAACCTCGACCCGCGCAAGCGCCACGCCGACGTGCTGGAGGCGCTCGCGCGCGTGCCGGACGCGGGCTGGCTGGTGATCGGCGACGGCCCGGAGCGCGCCGCGCTCGAGGCCCGGGCGGCCGAGCTGGGACTGGAGAACCGGGTCGAGTGGGCCGGGGCGCTGGCGCCGCGCGACGCGGTCGCCGCGCTCGCGACCTGCCACGCGATGGCGATGCCGAGCGTGGACGAGGCGTTCGGCGTGGCCTACGCCGAGGCGCTCGCCTGCGGCCTGCCGGCGATCGGCTGCGCGGGCGAGCCCGGGCCCGAAGACCTCGCCGGCCTCACCGAGGCCATGATCCTGGTGCCGCCGCGGGACCCGGCGGCCATCGCGGAGGCCATCGAGCGCGCGCTCGGTGCGAGCGCGCTGGAGGACGCCGCGCGAACCGTCGGCCTGGCACTGCTCGAGGAGTGCGGGCCGCGCACGCTCGACGCCTACCGGGACGCGCTCGCGTGAAGCCGGTCGCGCTCGTGACCGGCGCGGTCTCGCCCTACCGGCGCGAGCCGTTCCGGCTGCTCGCCGAGGCCGAGGGCCTCGAGGTGATCGCCTGGAGCGACCCGGGCGAGCCGGTCCCCGGCCTGACGGTGCAGCGCACGAGCCAGGCCGGCGCCGCCCGCCTCGCCGGCTCCGGCCGCTACCGCGCGGTGATCGCGGGGCTCGGCGGGCGCGTGGCCCTACCGGCCACCTACGCGGCCGCGCGCCGCGCGCGGATCCCGTTCGTGCTCTGGGCGTCGATCTGGTCGCACCCGCGCACCGCCGCGCACCGCCTCTCGCGGCTGCCGACGCGGCTCCTGTACGCGCGCTCCGACGCCGTCGTGACCTACGGGCCGCACGTGACCGCGCACGTGGGCCGCGGCGACGGGGTGTTCGAGGCGCCGCAGGCCGTCTCCGCGGAGCTGTTCGGCCGCGCGGTCCCCGACGCCGAGCGGCAGGCGTGGCGCGAGCGCGCCGGCGTTGCGCGCGACGGCTTCCTCGCGCTCTTCGCCGGCCGCCTCGAGCGCGAGAAGGGCGTGCACATCCTGCTCACCGCGTGGCGCGACGCCGGCCTCGAGAACGCCGTGCTCGCCCTCGCCGGGGAGGGCCCGGTCGCCCACGGCGGGACGCTCCTGGGACGCGTGCCGCGGGACGAGCTTCCCGGGCTCTACGCCGCCGCCGACGCGCTCGTCCTGCCCTCGATCCGAACCGCAACTTTCACGGAGCCGTGGGGGTTGGTCGTGAACGAGGCCATGCACCAAGGGACCCCAGTCATCGCCACCGACGCGGTGGGCGCGGCCGCGGGCGGGCTCGTGCGCCACGGCCGCAACGGCATGGTCGTGCCGGAGCGCGACCCGGCGCGACTGGCCGCGGCGCTGCGCGAGCTGGCGGGCGACGCGGGCCTGCGCGAGCGGCTCGGCGCCGCGGCCCGCGCGGACGTGCGGCCGTACTCCGAGGCCGCGTGGGTGGACGGGATGCGCGCGGCGCTCGCGTTCGCGGGGGCGGCCCGTTGATAGCGTCGAGCCGACCGATGCCCCGCCTTCGGCACATCCTGCTGCTCTGCGCCGCGCTGTTCGCGCTGAGCGCGCCCGCGCCCGCCCTCGCGGACGGCGACGAGGTCATCCGCGACTGCTACGACGACGGCAAGCTCGACAAGGAATACTCGCGCGAGGAGCTCGAGGACGCCGACAGCGACCTGCCGAGCGACGTGGACGAGTACAGCGACTGCCGCAGCGTGATCCGCTCGGCGATGGAGCGCGGCGGCAAGGGCAAGCGCGGCGGCACCGGCGGCGTGCCGGGCGCCGGCTTCCGCGGCGGGGGCACCGCCAACTCCGACCCCGCGCTCAGCACCGGCTCCGGCGCGCAGGCGGCGTCGCACGAGGACCTCGACGCCCTCAACCAGCTCACCGGCCGCAGCGGCGGCAGCGAGCCGAAGGTCCCCGTCGCCGGGCAGCCGATCACCCCCGCCGCCGGCGCGGCGAGCGTCGGCGAGTCCGCCAACGACATGCCCACCCCGCTCCTCGCCGCGCTGATCGCCGTCGGGGCCCTGGGGGCGCTGGGCGGCGCCTTCGCCGCCTGGCGACGCAGGCCGCAGCTACTCCGCCGTGGTCCGCTTCGCTTCGGCCGCGGCTAGCGTCGCGCTCGCCGCGGGCTTCGCGGCCACGGCGTTCGTCGCGGAGTCCGGCGCAGACCTCGAGCGGACCACCTTCGCCGAGATCGGGTGGATCGTCGCGGCCGGTCTCGTCGTGGCCGCCGCGATCGTCCTCGCGCGGCCCGGCCGGGTCGCCGGCTGGCTCGCGCTCGGCGGCTTCGCCGCGCTGACCGGGGTCACGGCCGCCTCGATCCTCTGGTCGGTCGCCCCGGACCTCTCCTGGGTCGAGACCAACCGCGCGCTGGCGTACTTCTGGGCCTTCGCGGCCGCCGTGGCCGCGGCGCACCTCGCCCCGCGCGGCTGGGCCAACGTGCTGCACGCGATCCTGCTCGCCACCCTCGCGATCGTCGGCTACGCGCTCGTGACGCGCGTCTTCCCGGAGTCGCTCGCCGAGCGCGAGGTGTTCGCGCGGCTCGGAGCGCCGTACGAGTACTGGAACGCGCTCGGCACCACGGCCGCCATCGGCGTGCCCGCCGCGCTCTGGCTCGGCACGCGGCGGGCGGGCTACGGGCCGGCCAACGCGCTCGCCTACCCGCTGCTCGGGCTGCTGTTCGTCGCCCTCTTCCTCAGCTACTCGCGGGGGGCACTGCTCGTGGCGGCCGGCGCGATCGTCGTCTGGCTGGTGCTCGTGCCGCTGCGGCTGCGCACGCTGACGCTGGTGGCGACCTCCGTCGCGGGCGCCGCGCCGGTGATCGTGTGGGCGCTGTCGAGCGACGCGTTCACCGAGAACTACCTGCCGATCCTGGTGCGCGAGACCGCCGGGCCGGAGTTCGGGGTGTTCCTCGCCTGCACCGCCGGCGTGCTGCTGACCGCCGGCCTCGCCATCAACTTCCGCGTCGCGCGCCGCGCCCCGCGGGCCAGCGCGCGGCTGCGCGTCGGCATCGCCGCGGCGGCCGTCGCCGCGCTGATCCCCGTCGGCCTCGCGATCGCGCTCGCGACGAGCGACAGGGGGTTCAGCGGCACCGTCGAGGCGAACATCGAGTCGCTGACCAGCACCAGCACGAAGACCGAGGGCGGCCCCGAGCGGCTCACGCAGGCCTCCTCCACCCGCAGCCGCTACTGGCGCGAGGCCGGCGCGGTGTTCGACGAGAACATGGAGGCCGGCACCGGGGCCGGCACCTTCCAGATCACCCGCCTGCGCCACCGCGACACCCAGCTCGTGACCCGGCACGCGCACGGCTACGTCGTGCAGACGATGGCCGACCTCGGAATCGCCGGGCTGGTCGCGTCGGGGCTCGCGCTGCTGCTCTGGCTCGGCTCCGCGATCCGCGCCACCGGGTTCGTCCCCCGCCGCCGCGAGCGCGCGTACGACGCCGAGCGCGTGGGACTGATCGCGCTCGTGCTCTGCGCGATCGCGTTCGGCGTCCAGTCCGGGATCGACTGGACCTGGGCGGTGCCCGGGCCGTCGCTGATCGCCGTGGTGGCCGCCGGGTTCGTCTCCGGACGCGCGCTGCGCGTGCGGGGCGGCGTGCCGCGGCCGCCGATCGGGAGGGTCCCGCGCGGCCTCTTCGCGCTCGCCTCGCTGGGGGCGGCGCTGGCCTGCGCGTGGGCGGCCTGGCAGCCGCTGCGCTCCTCGAACGAGTCCGACCGCGCGCTCGACCTGATCGCCGAGGGCAAGCTCGACGAGGCCCAGCGCGCGGCCGAGCGCGCGGAGGACATCGACCCGCTGGCGTCGCGCGCGCTGATCGTGCAGGCCGCGGTGGCCGACGCCCGCCCCAACCAGCCGCTCGCCCACGACCTGCTCGAGCAGGCGGTCGAGCGCAACCCGGGCGAGCCGCAGGTGTGGATCCGGCTCGCGGAGTACGAGCTCTACACGCTCAACCGGCCGGCCGACGCCGAGCGCACCATCGCCGGGGCGCTGTACCTCGACCCGCGCTCGCGGGCCGCGCAGCAGATCTACCTCGAGGCCAAGCAGGCCCAGCGGCCCACGCCGCCGCCCGCGCCCGCCCCGGGACAGCCGGCGCCGGGCCAGCCGGCCCCGGGCCAGCCCGCGCCCGCCCAGCCCGCCCAGCCGGCCCCCGGCGGCCAGCCCGCACCCGCCGCCCCGACACCGCCGACGCTGCCCGAGCCCGCCCAGCCCCAGCCGACCCAGCCCGGCGCCCCGCCGGCCCAGCCGGACGGTTAGCCGTGCGCGAGGAGGAGCGCTACCGCGCGATCGTCGAGAGCGTGCCCGACGGCGTCTGGATGACCGACGCCGAGGACCGGACGACGTTCGTGAACGCCGCGCTGTCGGCGATGATCGGCCTCGAGCGTGAGGCGATGGTCGGCCGCCGCCCGACCGAGTTCGCCGAGGGGGAGGGCAAGCAGATCCTCCGCAACGCGCTGGAGCGCCGCCGCAGCGGCGTGACCGAGCGCTACGAGCTGCCGCTCGCGCGCGCCGACGGCACCAGCTTCGTGGCCGAGATCTCGGCCACCCCGCTGTTCGACGACGACGGGACCTACACGGGCTCGAGCGCGATCGTGATCGACGCGACCGAGCGCCGCCAGTTCGAGTCACGCCTCCAGCAGACGCAGCGGCTCGAGACGGTCGGCCAGCTCGCGGGCGGCATCGCGCACGACTTCAACAACATCCTCGCGGTGATCCTCAACTACGCGCACTTCGTCCGGCGCGAGCTGCCCGCCGACAGCTCGCTCCGCGACGACGTCGACCAGATCCGGCACGCGGCGGAGCGCGCCTCGGAGCTGACCCGCCAGCTCCTGATCTTCAGCCGCCGCGACCCGACCGTGCCGCAGACCGTCGACGTGAACGCGCTCGTCCAGGAGACCGAGCGGCTGCTGAGGCGCACGATCGGCGAGAACGTGGTGCTCGAGACCTCGCTCTGCGAGGACGCGTGCTTCGTGGAGGCCGACCCGGCGCAGCTCGAGCACGTCCTGCTGAACCTCGTGGTGAACGCGCGCGACGCGATGCCGGGGGGCGGCACGATCACGATCGAGTCGAAGCGCGCGGCGGGCCGCGTGACGCTCACCGTGCGCGACGAGGGCGAGGGCATGGAGCCCGAGGTCGCCGCGCGCGCGTTCGAGCCGTTCTTCACGACCAAGCCGAAGGGGGCCGGCACCGGCCTCGGGCTGGCGACGGTCTACGGGACGATCGCCTCCGCCGGCGGCGAGGCCAGGATCGACTCGAAGCCGGGCGCGGGGACGAGCGTGAGCTTCTGGCTGCCGGCCGCCGCCCCGCCGCCGGCCGCCCCCGAGCCGGCGGCGCCCGCCGAGCTCGACGGCACCGGCACGACCGTCCTGCTGGTCGAGGACGAGCAGGCGGTCAGGGAGCTCACGCGGCGGATCCTCGAGTCGGCCGGCTTCGCCTGCCTGGAGGCCGCGAGCGGCGACGACGCGCTCGAGCTGCTCGACGCGCACCGCGACGAGGTCGACGTGATCCTCACCGACGTCGTGATGCCGGGGATGTCCGGGCCGGAGCTGGTCGAGCGAATCGGCCCCGGCGCGCCTCCCGCGGTGTTCATGTCGGGCTACGCCGACCAGCACCTGCCCGGCGTCGTCGAGAAGCCGTTCAGCGCGGACGAGCTGCTGGCCGCGGTGCTAGCGGCGCGCGACGGCGAGTAGGTCGCCCGCGCTCCGGCGCAGCGCCTCGACCTCGAAGCCGAGCTCCTCGAGCAGCCGCCGCAGCGAGCGGGCGGTGAGGAAGCGAAGGTGCGGCGAGAGCGGGTCGAACTCGCTCTCGAAGCCGCGCACGAGCAGGCGCAGCGCGGTGAGGCGACCGTGCGCTGGCGTGGCGACCGCGATCCGGCCGCCGGGCCTCAGCACGCGCCGCGCCTCGGAGAGCAGGAGCTGGACGTCGCGCACGTGCTCGAGCGCGTCGGCGAGCAGCACGAGGTCGAAGCCACCGTCGTCGAGCGGGAGCGGCGCGTCGGGGTCGAGCTCAACCACGCGTGCCGCGGGCACCCGCCTGCGCGCTCGCTCGAGGGCGACCGCCGACACGTCGGCGATCGCCAGCTCGCGCGCGTCGAGCAGCGCCCCGAGGCGGCCGTCCCCGCCCCCGAGGTCGAGCGCGCGCGCCACCGGCCCGAGCTCGCGTACCCAGCGGGCCAGGTGCGCCGGCGCCGGCCCGCGATCGTCGGGGACGAGCTCCCAGAGCTCGTCGTCGTAGCGGCTGGCGATTACCAGGCTCCCCGGGCGCGGATCACCGCGGGGATTGTCTTCAGCAGGATCGTCAGGTCGAGGAACACCGACCAGCGCTCCAGGTAGAGGAAGTCGAGCCGGACCAGCTCGTCGAAGTCGAGCTCGGAGCGCCCGGAGACCTGCCAGAGGCCGGTGATCCCGGGCATGACGAGGTTGCGCTTGCGGTGCCAGTCCTCGAGCCGGTCGTAGTCGCGCTGCGGCAGCGGGCGCGGGCCGACCAGCGACATCTCGCCGCGCAGGACGTTGAAGAGCTGCGGCAGCTCGTCGATCGACCAGCGCCGGAGGATCCGCCCCACCGGCGTGACGCGCGGGTCGTTGCGGATCTTGAAGAGCGCGCCGGCCTTCTCGTTGGCCGCCTCGAGCTCGGCCTGGCGCTCGTCCGCGTCGCTGTACATGGTCCGGAACTTGAGGCAGGCGAACGCCTTGCCGCCGATTCCCGGCCGCATCGACCGGTAGACGACCGGCCCGCGCGAGGTCAGCTTTATCGCGAGCATCGAGATCGCCATCACCGGCGCCATGAGCAGGACCAGCAGCGACGAGACGACGACGTCGAAGCTGCGCTTGACGAAGAAGTCGATGCCCTCGAATACCGGCGGCTTCAGCTCGAACAGCGGCAGCGTCTGCCCCGGCACGAACTCGACCCGGTCCATCAGGATCTCCATCGTCGAGGGCGCCACGCACACCTTGATCCCGTGGCGGTGGCAGCGGTCGATCAGCTCCACGGCCTGCTCCTGCGGGAACGCGGGATCGGCGATCAGGACCTCGTCGATCTCCGCGAAGTGGCTCTCGAGCTGCTCGAGCGGGCCGAGGTCCTTGAGCCCGTTCTCCGGCCGCGGCGTGAGCGAGACGAACCCGACCGGGTCGAGCTGGGGGTGCTGGCCGCCGCCGAGCGCGTGCGCCACCGCCTCGATCTGCGAGCCGGTCCCCACGAGCACGGCGCGGCGCCGGTAGCCGGCCGCCCGCAGCAGCATCCCCGAGACGCGGTCGAAGCTCCAGCGGAAGGCCGAGATGTAGAACAGCGCGAACAGCAGGCTGCCGTAGAAGGTGTAGTAGGAGGAGAACTCGATTCCCTGCACGACCGTGTACGCGAGGATCACGACCGTGACCTGGAACAGCGCGGCCACGATGCGCGCGAAGCCGGGCCGGCGGGTGCGGTCCGCGTAGAGGTCGGAGCGCGCGAAGAGCAGCACCGTCACCAGGCACGCGAGCGGCGCGAACTCCTGGGTCTGGTCGAAGAAGAAGCCGGGGTCCCAGTCGCCGCCGGTGCGGATCGCCGCCTTGAGCTCCAGCGCGGTCCAGATCGCGAGGTAGACGCCCGCGGCGTCGCCCACCGACAGCACCACCACGCGCAGGAGCTTGCGGAACGTCTCCCAGCGGATCAGCCGGCTGCGCAGCAGCAGCCGCTCGGGGGCGCGGACGTCACGGGATGGGAGCTCGGCCGGCGACTGCGGCTTGACCTCTCTGAGCTCCTTGACGAGACCGTTGGCCATGTGGGGGGTCCGCACCGGCTCCAACAACGGAGCGGGCGAAATGTATCGGTGGTTTCGGACCGGGAGCCGGGCGTTCCCTCGGCTGTCACGCTGGCCTCGCGAGGACGCGTGACCGCACGCTCTGGCCCCGATCGCGGGCGGAGCATAGCGAGGGCTACCCGCTCAGCGCCGTGCGGAAAAGGCGAATTGCCCGCAAAGAAGGAGCTTGATCGCGTTCGCCTGACGCGTGTCGATGCGCCCCGCCCGCGCGGCGAGGCCGACCAGGCGGTTCGGCGGCGACTCGCGCGCCCAGTAGCGCCGCGTGAGCGCCGGCATCCCGAGCGCGCGGTGTGCGATCAGCGTCAGCCCGTCGAGCCCCGGCCGGACCTCGGCGAGGTCCATGCCGGCGCGCGCGACCAGCCGGTACAGGCCGTAGGGCGTGATGTTGCCCACGCTGAGGGAGTGGTAGGGCTCGAGCTGCGACGTCGAGCCCAGGAACCACCCGCCCGGCCGCAGCACGCGCGCGACGTCGGCGAGCAGGGCGCGCGGGTCCTCGACGTGCTCGAGCACCTGCTTGCAGTAGACGACGTCGATCGAGTCGTCCTCGACCGGGATCGAGCGGCCGTCGAAGGTGAGGAACTCGGCGTCCGTGCGGGTGCGCGCGGCCACCTCGGGCGAGGCCGGCAGGTCCACCCCGAGCCAGCTCACGCCCGGGTGGAGCGAGCGGAACTGCTCGACCGAGTCGCCCGCGCCGCAGCCGAGGTCCAGCACGCGGTCGCCCGCGCCCGCGCGCGCGAGCTCGGCGTAGCGCGTCACGAGCAGGTCGTCGGCGAGCGTCTGGCGGTGGTGGTCGGCGGGGATGCGCTCGCCGAGCAGCTCGATCAGGTCGTCGCCGAGCACCGGTCAAGCCTCCTTGCGCGCGATCAGCAGCAGGTGGTGGCCGAGCAGCGCCGCGCGCGGGCGCGAGCCGATCCGGTCGAGCGGCTGGAGCGCGCGCTGGAGCGGGGCGGGCATGCGCCGCCAGGTGTAGGTCAGGGCGTGCAGCTCGGGCTCGAGCCCCGCCGCCCGCGCCTCGCGCGCGAGCGCGCGCGGGGAGAGCGGGACGTCGTCGGGCGACCCGTGGATGCGCGTCGCGACCGGGCCGCTGCGGTTGGCCAGCGCCAGCGCCGCCCCGACCGGGTGCCAGAGGCCGGGCTCGATCGCGATCGCCGCCCCGCCCGGGCGCAGGAGCCGCGCCGCCTCGGCGAAGACCGGTCCCAGCGGCCCCTGGTAGGCGACGTGGTGGAGCACCAGGCGGTAGAGCACGACGTCGAACGAGGCGTCCGGGAGCGGGAGCTCGCCCGCCGCGCCCACGATCGCCTGGTCCGCCTGCGCGCGCGCCTGCTCTACGTACTCGGGGTCCACGTCGGCGCCGGTGAGCCGGAAGGCGGGCGCCGGGAACAGGTGGCGGCCGGGGTTGGGCCCGCACCCGACCGAGAGCACGTCGCCGCCGTCGAGCGGCAGCCGGCGCGCGATCAGCTCGCGCTCGCGGGCCTGGAGGTGGTGGTAGTGGACCTGGAGCGTGGCCGGGTCGCTGAGCCGGTCGAGCAGGTTGTCCGGGGTGTAGAGGTCCTTCACCCGAGCAGCAACACGATGGCGAGCACGATCAGCGCGATCACGATCCCGACGCCGGTCACGCTGACCGGCCAGTTCGAGCGCCAGAAGTCCGGCTTCGCGCGGTCGCGCGAGTGGCGCCCCTCGGGCGGCTCGCCGACCCAGTCGTCGTCGTCCTGCCAGGCCACCCTGCGACAGTAGCCGACCGTGACGGTGCTCTACTCGCTCGCGCTGCTGCTCGGCGCGGCGCTGATCTTCCTGCTCGAGCCGATGGTCGGCAAGTTCGTGCTGCCGTCGCTCGGCTCGACCCCGGAGGTGTGGACCACCACCGTGCTCTTCTTCCAGGTCGCGCTGCTGGCCGGCTACGGCTACGCGCACCTCACGAGCCGGCTCGCCCCACGCCGGCAGGCGCTGCTCCAGCTCGGTCTGCTCGCGGTCGCCGCGGTCGTCCTCCCGGTGGGCGTCCCGGGCGCGCGGCCCCCGGACGACGCCAACCCCATCCCGTGGCTGCTCGGCGTGCTCGCGATCACCGCGGGCCCGCCGTTCGTCGTGCTCGCCGCGAACGGCCCGATGCTCCAGCGCTGGCTCGCCGGCACCCGCCACCGCGCCGGGCGCGACCCCTACTTCCTGTTCGCGGCCAGCAACGGCGGCAGCCTGCTCGGGCTGCTCGCCTACCCGCTGCTGGTGGAGCGCGAGCTGACGCTCGACGGGCAGGGCGAGCTGTGGGCGGCGGGCTACGCGCTGGCGGCGCTGCTGGTGGCGGCGAGCGCGGCGATCCTGTGGCGGGCGCCCGCCGCCGCGGCACTCGTCAGCCGGGGCGCCCCCACCCAACCCCTCCCCTGGAACCGCCGCCTGCGCTGGCTCGCCTACGCGGCGATCCCGTCGAGCCTCATGCTCGGCACGACCACCTACCTGACGCGCGACCTCAGCCCGGTCCCGCTGATCTGGGTGATCCCGCTAGCGCTCTACCTGCTCACGCTCGTCGCCGCCTTCGCCCCCGGCGCGAATGCCGAGCGGCTCGTGCTCTGGGGTCGCCGGCTCCTCCCCGGCGTAGCGATCCTCGTCGCCTACACGTTCGCCATCGGCGCGCAGCAGCCGCTGTTCGCGATCGCCGCGATCCACCTGCTCGGCCTCGCGGTCGCCGGGCTGCTCTGCCACGCGCGCCTCGCCGCCGACCGCCCCGGCGCCGGGCACCTCACCGAGTACTACCTCTGGGTCGCGCTCGGCGGCGCGCTGGGCGGAGCGTTCAACGCGCTGCTCGCGCCGGTCGCCTTCCCGGGGCTCGTGGAGTACCCGCTCGCGCTCGTCGCCGCCTGCCTGATCCGGCCGCCCGCGCCGAAGACCCGCCCCGACCTGCTCGAGTTCTTCCTCCGCGACGAGCGCTACACGCGCTGGATGGACTACGCGGTCCCGGCGCTGCTCGGCGTCGCGATCGCCGTCCTCATGCTCGCCGCGCGCGAGGACGACGGCGGCGTGCCGCTCGAGGTGCGCGGGGCGATCCTCGGCGTGGCGCTGGGGATGGTCGTGACGTCGCGGCGGCCGGTGCGCTTCGCGCTCGCGCTCGGGGCGATCCTGCTGGCGGCGCAGGCCGGGGCGGTCCCGGGCGAGAAGGTGCTCGACCGCGACCGCAGCTTCTTCGGCATCTACCGCGTCGTGGAGAGCGAGGACGGCCGGCTGCACGAGCTCTACGACGGGACGACGCTGCACGGCTCCCAGCGGATGGGCCCGGGGCCGCCGGAGCCGCTCACCTACTACAGCCGCGTGGGGCCGGCCGGCCAGGCGATCGCGCGGCTGCCGCGCGCGGCCACGCGCCGGGTCGCCGCGGTCGGGCTCGGGGCCGGGGCCCTGGCCTGCAACACCGTCGCGCGCAGCGAGTTCACGTTCTTCGAGATCGACCCGTCCGTGGCGCGCATCGCCCGCGACCCGGACCACTTCACCTACCTGCGCGACTGCGGCGACCCGCCGGTCGTGATCGGCGACGGGCGCCGCTCGCTGGCGCGCGACCGCGGCGCGCCGTTCGGGCTGATCGCGCTCGACGCGTTCAACTCCGACGCGATCCCGGTCCACCTCGTCACGCGCGAGGCGGTCGAGCTCTACCTCGCGCGCGTGGTCCCGCGCGGTGCGCTGCTCCTGCATCTCTCGAACCGCTACGCCGACCTCGAGCCGGTGGTGGGCAACGTCGCGCGCGACCTCGGGCTCACCTGCCGGATCCAGCGCCACAAGCCGACCGACGCGCAGATCGACCGCGGCTACACCGACTCGACCTGGTCGCTGCTCGCGCGCGCGCCCGAGCACCTAGGGCCGCTCGCGACCGACCCGCGCTGGAAGACCTGCGAGGACGACCCGTCGGCCCGCACCTGGACCGACGACTACTCGAACCTGCTCGGCGTCGTGGACTGGACCTGACCCCCCCCCGTCGGGGTGGCCGGGACCGCCCCAGCCGGCGGTGATTGCGGCGCCCGGGGGCGAACTTCTTGCGCCCGCTCCTTCGAGTGGCAGAGGATCGAACGGATGCCGCCGACCGAGACCCCGCGTGAGCTGCGCCCCCGTCCATCCCGGGCGGAGATCGACCCGGTAGCGCGCGCGATCGTGCGCCGTCACCGCGAGGAGGTGATGGCCACCGCGCGCCGCTGGGCCGACACGCCCGAGGACGCCGAGGACGCCTTCCAGCGCGGCCTCGAGATCATGCTCACGAAGGCGCCGTCCACGGACCCGGACCACCTGCTGCCGTGGCTGAAGACGGTGGTCAAGCGCGAGGCGTGGGCGATCCGGCGCCAGCGCGAGCGCCACACCCCGCCGGCGCCCGAGGGCTCCGACCTCGACTCGCCCGGACCCACGACCGCGCACGACCAGGCCGAGTTCTTCGAGCGCATGCAGCTCGGCGCCGAGGCCCTGCGCCGGCTCAAGCCTCAGGAGGTGCGCGCGTTCGTGCTGAAGGCGAAGGGGCTCTCCTACCGCGAGATCTGCGCGGAGACCGGCTGGACCTATACGAAGGTCAATCGGGCCTTGTCCGAGGGGCGGAAGGCGTTCGCCGCGCGCATCGAGGGCATCCAGGCGGGCGCTGAGTGCGACCGCCTGGCGCCGCAGCTCTCCGCGTTGGCCGACGGGGAAGCGGGGGCGGAGGACATGGCCGTGCTGCGCCCACACATGCGCACGTGCCTCGTGTGTCGCACGCGGCTGCGCGACTACCGCGCGGTGCCGGCGCGGGTGGCCGCGGCCACCCCGCCCGTCACCGTCGGGTTCTCGCTGCTCGGCTGGATCTCCGAGCGCTCGGCGTCGCTGGCCATTCGCTGGCATCAAGCGGCCGAGCTCGCCGCGGCCCACAAGCTCGCGGCGGTCGCAGCCTCGACCGCGGTGCTCGCAGGCGGGGGTGCGGCGACGGTGGCGACCCTCGACACAGGCAACCGTCCAGTCGCGCCCCGGACGACACCCGGCCGGTCGACCGCGCCCTCCCCGCCGCCCGCGCCGAGCGGCAACGAGCGACGCAACACCCGGGCGGCAAGAAGCGGCGGCGGCGCCACGCGACAGGCCCCGCGCAGGCGTGAGGCGGCCCCTGCGGATCGCGATCCCGCCCCCCGCGCGCGCCCAGCCGACGAGTTGAGTGAGCCGGGCCCATCAGCAGGCGAGTTCACCCCCGGCCCTGCGCTCACCGGGCCTGCCGCAACGAAGCCCGCGGAAGCCCCCCGTTCAGGCGACTGGGAGCACGAAGGCGGCGGCGAGTTCGCGCCATAGGGCCGCAGGAGACCGCGACGCCCGGCGAATCGTCATCAAACACCCATACGACAATCTGACTGCGAGGCCGACGAACCCACACACCACCGCACCCCGCCGCACCGCCGCAACTTCAGGCGACGACACGGCTCCCTGCCAAACGGCCGCCGGCCATCACGACTGACAAACGTGGCTAGGAGTTACGCCTAGGGGCTTGGTCAGCGACTCCGCGCCCGCCGAGGGAGCGCACGCTTGCGCGCTCGGTCAAACACCGCCGTTGCAGGTGTTCGGGGGCGGCTGCAAGGTGTAGGTACCACTCGTCGGCTGCAGATCCGTGCACACACCGGCGGCTGGCGTGATCGTGTTCCCAGTGATGACGAACGACTCCTTGGTCGGCCCGGCCGCGTCCTCCCTTGACACGTAGATGCCGGCCGACGTCGTACCCGAGATCCTATTGTCGCGCCAGCGGCTCGTACCGGCGGTCGAATCCTCCTGGAACCATGCGATGGCGATAAAGCTGTCCGAGTCGCCTCCGCCCGAGATCACGTTGTTGTCGACGACACTGTTTCGCTTCCTGACCGAAACGCCATTGTCCCTGAACCTTAGGATCGTGTTTCCAGAAACCGTGGCTCCGCTTACCTTCAGGTAGATGCCGTGCTTGTTGAAAGGGGCGTCCACCGTGCCGGTATCTGTGATCTGGTTGCCGGTGACGCTGTAGTTCGAACCTTCAAGGATCATTCCGGAGTCGGTGGTGTTGGAGATCGTGCTGTTTCGGATCGTCCAGTTGGCGCTGTTCGGGTGCGCCGAGTTGATCCCGATGGTCGCGTTCGACAGAGTCATTCCCTCGATACTGATGTCGCGGGTGCCCACACCGGTCGGGGTGGCGGCAATCGCGTGGGAAGCGCCTGAGATCGACAGGTTCTCGAACGTCAGCCCGTTCACGCTGTCGAGATAGATGCCCTTCGGCAGGCTCGCCTTCCCGGAGCCGTAGGATCCGTAGACGATCGGCGAGCTGGCCGTGCCGGAGCGCGACGGGCCGAGGTAGGTGTCCGAGAACGGCGATCCTCCCTCGAACATCACGGCGTCGCCGGGATTCAAGGCTGCGCTGTTGACCTTGGCGACGGTGCGCCACGCGTTCGCCGGCGAGGTCCCGGCGTTGGAGTCGGACCCCGTCGGACTGACGAAGTACGTGGTGCCGGTGTGGGGATACGCGAGCTGCGCCACCTCGCTGGCGCTGAGCGCGCGTGTGTAGACGGCGACGTCGTCGAGGTGGCCGTCGAAGGGATTGACCGCGCCACCCTCGGCGCCAAGTTCGAGGTTGCCGGGTGAGCCGGAGAAGGGGAACACGAAGGTCAGCGTCCCCTTGCTGACGCCGTTGACGTAAAGCGTGGCTTGGCGGCTCGTGCCATCCCAGACGAGCGCCCAGTGGAACCAGACCCCGGTCCCCGGGAGCGCGTTCGCGAAGTCCTGCCCGGCACCCGTCGTGTTGGGGTTGAAGCGCACGTCGTTGCCGCCTGCTTTCGCTCGCAGCACCGGGTAGCCGATCGCCGCGTCACCCGCGAACAGCGCGTCGTCGCTCGCATTCGTCTTGCGCTTCGCCCAGCCTTCGAACGTCCGCGCCGAGCCTGCGCTGAAGGGGTTGTAGCTCGTCGTGATCCGGCCATTGGCGCCGTCCAGCAGCACCGCCTTGTCGCCGTCGGGAGTCGCGCCGGACACATTCAAGGTGTAGCCGCCGGTGTAGGTGCCGTCGTTTGAGCCCTTGGAGTCCGTCGCGGAGACGCGACGCTCGTAGACCGAGAGGTCGTCGAGGTGAAAAGTCTTCGATGAGCCGGCCTCACCGGGTAGGTAGACGCCGACATCGGCCGAGGAGCGATCTGCCGTCGGCGTCCAGGTGCCTGTGAGCTTCTGCCACGTGCCGCTGAGCGCGATCGGGCCGTTCGACGCGCCTGCGTTGTCGCTGCCCGTCCCGAGCGCGACGTTGACGTTGTTGGTCGCGCTGGCGGAGCGGACCCAAACCGAGAACGCGTACTTGACGCCCTGGCGGAAGGATTGGGTGATGCGGTAGTGCTCGCCCTCGTAGGCCGCCCATCCGGGAACCGTTACGAGCCCGGAGGCTGCACCAGAGTGGGCGATCGAGCTGTCCCGAGTGACACTCGTGGCAGGACTCGTGAAGTAGCCCGCGCTCGCGTCGTGGCCGGCCGCGCTGGACTCGAAGCCACCGTTGCCGACGAGCTCAGGCCCGACGCCAGTGTCGTTCAGTCGCCAGTAAGCAGCGCTCGTGTCGTGAATGTCCGCGGAGGCGGTGGTTGGAAGCAGGAGGCAGGCGGCGACCATCGCGGTAAGAGCCAGCAGCCGCGTCACGGAGGTCGCTGTGTGGGTTGCGAGCGCCGTAAGACACGCCCGCGCGTAACTTCGTGCCCGCGCGAGCGGGAACCGCCGAGCGGCGGGTCCACAGCTATCACGTCGAGGCAACCTCAGGTTCCAAACCGCCCGCGCTACCGGGCACGAGTCGAATCCATCGTATTTGGCGCAATGACACAAATCAACCCCACCGGGCGGGGGGACCGAGTCTTTGCATTGCCGATCCGACCTGTCACACCCACTCTGGCCGCGTGGGTGATGGTTAACGTCGCCAACGGACCCCACACGGACTTGCCGCCCGGTTGTTCGGGACATCACCGCAAGGTCAACAGATCGCTCTCGGAGGGGCGCAGGCGCTTCCACGACCGCCTCGCCGGAATCGAGTCGGGCGCCGAGTGCGAGCGGCGCGCGCCGCAGCTATCGGCGCTGGCCGACGGCGAGGCCGACGCCGCCGACATGACCCTGCTGCGCCCGCACCTGCGCAGCTGCCTGATCTGCCGCGCGCGGCTGCGCGACTACCGCGGTTGGGTGGCGTTCAGCGAAGTCAGCGCCCGAAGCCTGCCGCGCATAGCGGACCCGCGTCCCTGTGGCCCAGGTGACGACCGTGCGCCCCTTCTCATCGACCTCGGCGCCCGGGCCAACGCCTTCATCGAAGCCCGGTCAGGATCGCGGTAAGGCTACTCCGACTCGCCGCGACCGGCCACCGCGCGCGATTCCGCCCCGGACGCGTCCGCGCACTCCGCGTGGGCCGGCTCGCGCCGCGGCCCGGGCGCTTCCGATCGCGCCACCCCAGGAGGACGCAGGGGCCGCTCCGACCCTCTCCCGATCAATCCCACAGCGTCCGCAGGTGAAGCTGGAAGTCCGCATCCTGTGACCGGGCTGCACTCAGCTCGGCCTGGCCGGCATCGCGCTGGCCGCAGAAGACCAGCCGGGTGCGCGGTGCGACCCAGACGCGCCAGTGGCGTTCCAGCGCCTGCGCGCGCTCCTTGCGCCGACCGAGGTCGGCGGGAACCGCGTGCCAGATGTCCCAGGTCGCGAGCGGGAAGTCTCCCGTTGCGGCCCGGCCGAGCGCGGCGATCGTCGAATCGTCATCCCGCGCGACCGGTCGGGACAGGAGATAGCGCGGCGAGCTCGGGGGCGCGAGTGCCTCGTCCAGCGCGACCGCGAACAGCTCGCTCTCCTCCGGCTCCGCCGCGCTCATGCGCATGCGCACGTAACCGCCCGGGCGCGGTTCGGCGGTCAGCGAGTGGGCGGCCTCGGACCGGACCTCGCCAAGGTCGACATAGGCGGCGGCGATCGCCTGCGCGATCAGGTCCAGCGGCGCAAGCGCACCGTGCAGGGCTCGCGCCCGCTCGACCTCGCGCGACGCGCGCCAGACCAGCGGCAGCGTCAGCGCCCCGACCGCGGCCGCCGCGGGCGCGACGAGCAGCGCAGCCGCGACCGCGCCCACGCCCACGAGCGCCGCCGTGCCGAGCGGCGCGGCGAGCGGGATGCGGTAGTCCGGCGGCTCGACCTCCACGGTCCGCCGGCCACCGCGGCGCGACTTGACCACGACGGCGGTCGTCTCGATGCCGCGGTACGGCTCGCCGATCCGCCACCGCTCGCGCGCGGTCGCGTGATCGGCAGCGCGCGCAAGGCACGTCTTGGTGACCTCGCCGATCTCCTCCTCGTTCGGCGGGTGGAATGGAGACAGGGCAGCGTGAACATGCGAGGGTCCGACCTCGATCGACCCGTCCTCGCACGGCGCGTGAAGGTGGAGGTGGCGGCGGACGAAACGGTCGTAATCCGAGCCGCCTTGGGTGATCTCCGGAGCGACGCAGACCACGTCCCAGTTCGAAGCGAGCTTCTCCGGACGCTCGGGGTCGAGCCGCAGCGACCGTCCGCGGATCTGCCGCGCCGAGACGTTCGCGGCGACCGCCGTCAGGTCGATCAGGCAGTTCACGCAGGGGCAGTCCCACCCCTCGCCCAGCAACCCGCGCGTGCCGACTAGCAGCTTCGTTGTCCCGTCGGTCAGCGCCGCGGTCGCCGCGGCGACCCACTGGCGCGTCGTCCAGCCGGGCCCCTCGAGGCGGCAGAGCCCGTCCTCCTCGTGCACGCGGACCGCGAGCTCGCCGGTCGACTGCGCCGCGGCGAGGATGGCGGCGTCGCGCGGCAGGCACAGCACGCTCCTCCCGGTAACCGCCAACGGACGCAGGATCGCGCAGCCCGGGTCGTCGCCGAGCGCGCCGAGCAGCCCGCGCACGGAGGTCGTGTCGAGGTCGAGGCCCGTCTCCGATCCGCCGCGCTCGACCTCGGTGTCGCAGAGGATCACGCAGCGGATATCGTCCCCTCGCGCAGAGGTCTCGACGTCGATGATCCTCGCGCAGGCGATCGCCTTGGACTGCGACGCGGCGAGCACGCGGTCGGCCTCGTCGGCGCCGCGGCGGATGCCCTGCCGGGTAAGGACGAAGCCCAGGTCGCGCAGCGCGCGGGCGATCTGCTCGTAGCGCTCGGCCGCCGCCTGCCCGGGATCGGTCGCCAAGCGCCGAAGCGCGTAGTCCTGAAGCAGGACGATCCAGTCGTCGAGGTCGACCGGCTGTTGGTAGGCCTCCCCCCGGGGCGCGTCGTGCGGCAGCTCCAGGCCGCCCGAGTAGAGGAAGCGGATCGCCGCGCGCGCGAGGGCCGGGTGGCGGCGCTGGAACTCGGAAAAGCGGATTTCGGCCGCCTCGTCCTCGTCGCGCGCACGCCCGCGCACTCGCTCGATCACGTAGCGCGGGAACGACAGCTCGGACTCGGCGTCGTCGTGCAGCTCGTTGACCATCTCGTTGAAGCGCAGGTCGTGCTCGCGGAGCCAATCGAGCTCCGACGCGAGCGGTTCGACGGGGTGGCAGAGCTCCTGGTAGGGCGCGAGGTAGCCGTCACGCACCACGGCCGGCGTCGGCACGACGAAATCGATCTCTCCGAGTAAGTGCTCGTAGAGCTCGGCGCCCTCTCCGGAGAGCTCCTCGGGCGCGGTCGCCGTCAGGCCCACGACGTGCGGGTCGCCGATCTCCAGGAGGGCTTCACGAACGACGTAGCCCCACAGCGAGGCGAGGTGGTGGCACTCATCGAGCACCACCGTCTGCCCCGGTCCCCGCGCCGCGAGGGCCTCGATCCGCGCCCGCGCCTGCGGGGCGAGGATGGCCAGCAGCTCGGCGCTGAGCTCCTCGCCGCGAGCGATCTGGCGCTTCAACTGGGCCGTGATCCGCGCGAGCTCGCGGCGGTGTCGCTCGGCCGCCGTGCCATGGTAGGTCCGGGCCTCGTCAAGCAGCTCGCCGTGACTCAGTCCCGTCGCCGTGGCCTTCTCCTCGGCCCACCGGCTCCTCGCGAGTTCCACGAGCGTCGCGCCGGGATCGCGCAGCTGACAGAGAGACTGGTAGGTCAGCACGCAGATCAAGGCCCCCGGCTCGGTCGCGACCTCGTGCTCGCTCGCGCCGAATCGGCGCGCGACCGCGAGCCACTGGGACTGGATCGCGGCGTTGGGGCAGAGCACGAGCGCCGCCATCGCGCGCCGGCGGACGATCTCCATCCCGATCAGCGTCTTGCCGGAGCCGGGCGGCGCGACAACATGAGTCTTGCGGTTTCCTCGCGCGAGATCGGCGTCAAAGGCCGCCAGGGCTAGCTCTTGGTACCGGCGCCACTCTCCCTCGAAAGCCATCCGGTCGAAGGGCATCGCCGGCAAAGCTAACCGCCTCAGCGCCTCGGGGACCGACGTTTCCGTGCCGCGGGCGGCCCTTGCTCCAGGTCGCAAGAACTTCTCGGCTTTTCCGGACGCTACACCAAGGGCCCACGTCCGAAACGTCCTGACCTTTCGTGTCTAACAGCGACAAACCTCGATAGCACGGACACCAACACGGGGGGACGCTGAAGCGTCTCAGCGGACGTAGAGGCTGATCAGCCGCCTGACGACTCGGCCGTCGCTGAGGATGGCGACGGCCCTGACGACGGCCTTCCGCCGTCGCGCGAGCCGCGCGCGCGATTGCCGCGGCACCTGGACACGTACGGGTTTCTTCGTGCCGGCGGCCAGGTCGAACTCGGCGACCTTCGCGCTGGTCGCCCGTTCGAGGCGCGTTGCGTACGCCGTCGGCTCGAGCCTGACCGTGCCGGTGCACCGGGCCCCGGACGCGCCGCCGCACCCGAGCTCGAGAAGTGTGCCGCGGCGATCGACGATGACGTCTCGATGACCGATCCTCAACGAGGTCGGCTGAACGCACGGCGAGCGTGACTCGACGGTCTCCGTCACGCCGTCGCGGTAGGTGAACTCGATCGTGATCGTCCAGTAGCCGCTGGCCGGGCAGGTGGGCGGCGTGCGGTTGTACGTCCGGCCCTCGCGCACGTATGGCGGATACTGGAGACGGAGGCTCTTGAACGCCGTGAAATGGTCCGGTGGCGGCTGGCCGGGGAGCGTCGGGAAGTTGGTCGTCGTCCTGTCGCCCTCGATCTTCGTCCGGTCGACCGGCCTGATCAGCGGAAGGTCCTCGTTCTCCCCTACCCCGATGATCTCGTCCTGGTTGTTGAGGTTGGTGATGTTGGTCCGGGTGAAGCGCGGTAACGGCCCGCTGCTTCCGGTGTCGCTCACCGCGACCGCCGTGCCGATCCTCGAGCCCGGCGGGCACGCGGCCGGGCCCTGGATCATCAGCTCCGCGTTCGATGCGCGGCACTGGTCCGGCACGGTGGTGTCGATCACGCTGCCGGCCGGGCGATGGACGACCATCGTCGCCGCCGCATGCGGCTTGAGGCTCGGGTCCTCCGGGTTCTGGAACTCGAAGTTCGCGACGAGCCCAGCCGGCGCCGCCGGGACCGTGGTCGTGTACGTCAGGCTGCCGACCTGCCGCGGGACAGCCGCATCGGCCGCCGCGGCCCCGCAGATCGCCGCTGCCGCGATCGCCGCGGGAAGTGCCGCGCCGCCCGAGCGCCACACCGTCCGGCTGAGCACTCCCGATCGCCTCCATTCCAACCGCTGATCTCCGAACCCCACATGGAACCGGACGTGGGACGGGGAATCAATGGGGAGATGTCTACCTGTGCGATCGGTTCGGGCGAGCGGCGACAATGCGGTGCCATGGCCCTCAAGTCGAGCAGCTACGTGATCCTCGGCCTCGTCCGCGGCGGCGTGACGTCGGGCTATGCCATCAAGCGGTTCATCGAGGAGCAGCGGATGGACCGCTTCTGGGCCACCACCTTCGCGCAGGTCTACCCGGAGCTTGCCCAACTCGAAGAGGGGGGCTACCTTACGCACCGCGACGACCCGCAGGGCGGAAGGCAGCGCCGCGCCTACGCCCTGACGGCGAAGGCGGAGCGCGCGCTGCTCTTGTGGTTGCGCCATCCGCGCATCCCGCCGAGGCAGCTTCGAGACGAGGGATTGCTGCGGCTCGCGTTCGCCGATCTCCTCCCGCGCGAGGACGCGATCGCGCTCGTCCAGCGACTAAGAGCGCGCTCGGAGGACGCCGAGCGCGAGTTCCGGGAGGAGGTCATCCCCAAAGGCGAGGCGCTCCTCGCAGTCGGGGTGCGCTTCCCGGTCGAGATCTGCCGCATGGCCGCCACCTATCACGCGTCGGTCGTGGAGCATCTAGGACGTCTCGAGGCGGAGCTGCGCGATGAGCGAGACAACGATGGGGAGATCCGAACTCATTGATCGCAACCTGACCCGTTGCTTACATCCACGCCTGTGGGATCAGGAGGCGTAGATGCGAGGACGAGGGACCCCGGAGTGTCGTCGTTACCAAGCTCCTACTGGGCGCGGTCTTCGTGACCCCGGCGGGGCGCCTCGGTCAAGCCGCTGGAGTTCGCGCGTGGCACGATCGACCAGGCGCTCACGAGCGACCGACCCGGCACCCCGACTGGGACCCGCTTCAGCGCGCGCTACCACGCCGCTGGCGACGCGACGCACCGCCGCCGTACACCTCTCGTCCTAACCGATCCGATCCTGGCCGCCGTAGCCGCCGCGGCAACGCGAAACGACGTCGCCGAGCCTCACAATTTATCCCCGACGCACAGCTTCATTGGACCAGCCCAGCCGGCGGTGCGCGGCACGAGGAGCGAGGGTACACCGCGCGCGATTCTCGAGGGAATGCCGCTACTTCCAGCTCTCTCCATCGTCTGGTCGGTCCGGTGCGTCCGGAGCAACACGGGCTCGAGAGTCGTCTGCCAACTCGATTCGGTAGGGCCTGAACGTGCAGCGACACAGCCGTCATTTCGTCACTATCCGCTGCGGTGGTACAGCCCGTGATTCAACGTCAGCTTCGCCTATGGGCTCGCCCATGCGCAAGCTGACGTTTGCAGGCGCAGTCGCGGCAACGACGATCTTGTTACTCCCGACGGTCGCGGTCGGGGCGGCTCGCCCGCACGTCGCCGACGGGAAGCTCGGTGACTGGCGCGGCCGGGCAAGTGCGATCAGCGGGGTGACGAACGTCTCGCGCGGCGAGTTGGTCTACACCGACTGGCTGTACGACGACTTCGGCGCCGACACGGACGGTTTGCCGACCAATTCGGTCGCCTGGGCGTTCGTCTTCTACCCGACCGTCGGCGACTACCGCTACCCGACCGACGAGGCGCGCTACGGCACGAACGCCGCAGACCTGCGCGAGCTACGGATCGCCGCCGACCGCAGGCGGCTGCACCTGCTGGTCTCGCTCGAGACGATGATCGTTCGCGACGCGGCCGCGGTCATGCTCGCCCTCGACACCGACGGCGACGCGAGCACGGGTGCCGCGACGTGGCCGGACGGAGTCGGGATCGACACGCCTGGCGCCGACCGGTTCGTGACCCTGTGGGGCACGGGCGGCGCGGTTCGGGACGAGGCTGGCCGGGCGCTCGGGCGGCCGCGACAAGCCGTCAACCTCAAGCACAACGCGATCGAGGCGTCGGTGTCGCGCCGATTGCTGGGACGGATCTCGCCGAAGGCACGGATCTGGTTAGTCACCGGCTTGGCGAACGCGGCCCGCGGGCGCTTCCAGCCGGTGTCCGACGGATCCCCGACGGCCGAGGAGCCCGGCGGCGGCGGCGCGAACGCGACCGCCGCGTTCAACGTCGCCTTCCGCCCGGACGAACCGCACGAGACGTTCTCCTCGTACTGGGGCGACCGCGATCAGGCGACCGCGCTCGCCCGGCGCGACGTGGCGCCGTTCGCGCACCCGCTACACCTGCGACCGCTCCGCAACCGCCGGTCAGTGACGTTCAAGCTGAAGCCCGGCTACCACAACGCCGTCTACCGCTCGCGTCACGAGCTCGGCGAGGGGATCGACCTCCAGCGGGCAAACAGCGGGCCGGCTTTCGCGCTCGGAAACACCGACCCGCAGTTCAGGTCGCGCTGGCAGCCCTACGGCGTGTACGTCCCGGAGAGCTACGCCCCCGGGGGGCCGCTGACCGTCGTCGGGCACGCGTCGCTCGAGAGCCACAATCAGTACGCCGGAAGTCCGGGGCTGCTGAGGCAGATCGGCGAGGAACGCCGCTCGGTGCTGATCACGCCGCTCGGGCGCGGCCACATCAACTTCTACATGGCGAGCGGACTGGTCGACGTGGTGGAGGCGATCGAGCACGCGCAGGCTCGCTTCAGGACCGACCCGGCGCGGACGTCGATCATGGGCTACTCGATGGGCGGCTACCTGGCCTTCCGGCTCGGCCTGCTCATGCCCGACCGGTTCGCGGTCGCGTCCGCCTACAACCCGCCGCCGGCCTATTCGATCTGGGCCTATCCGGCGCGGCCGGTCGCCGGCGACGAGTCGTTCGTCGAGCCAGGCATCACGACCAAGATCGCCGCCAACGCGCTGAACCTGCCGTACGAGATCGTCGCGGGCGTGAACGACGAGGAGGTGCCGATCTCGGGGGTGCGCCACCAGGTCGAAACGTTCGAGGCGCTCGGCAACCCGTACCGCTACTACGAGCACCCCGTGGCCGACCACCTGCGGCGGCGCCAGGCCGACGAGTGGGGCCACACGCGGGACTGGCTCGGCGACCGCCGGATCGACCCTGACCCGGCCCGCGTGCGCTACGCGCGCTACCCGATCATGGACCTGCCGCGGTTCGGGTTGCGATTCGACGGGGCGTACTGGGTGGACGGGATTGCGCTGCGGAGCGCCGACGATCCGGGCGCGGCAGGGCCGGACGAGCACGCCCTGGTGGACGTGACGTCGCACGCGCTCGGGAAGCCGCTGCCGGCGACGGAGCACGAGGCGTTCGCGTTCCCGGGGCCGCCGCTGCCGGCGACGGTGCGCGGCCGGGTGCCGGTCGCGGGCGAGGTGCCGCCGCGAGCGAACCGGTTCGAGGCGCAGCTGACGAACGTGGAGCGGATGACGCTCGACGTTGGTCGGATGGGGCTGGACCCGACGCGGCCGCTCGGCGCGAGGCTGGACGGCGACGGCACGACGACGCTAGTCCTGGTCGGACGCTTCGGGAACGTCTCGGCGACGCTCGACGGCGATCCCGTCGGGGTGGGTCGCGTCCCGGGCGGTATCAGCGTCGCGGTCGATCTGGCGGGCCCCGGACCCCACGATCTCGCGGTCCACCCGCAAGAGTAGGAATCGATCGGCCACGGGGGCGGGTGATGACGGTTGCCGATCGGAACGCCACTTGGGTGGAGGCGGGGCCAACCGTGCCCGCCACTGGTACTCGCGGCTCACCCTGCTGCACGCGGTCGGCCTGTTCCATTTGACCGCCGTCGCGCACCCGAACCACGGCGCGGCAGGCGGCTCGCCGCCCGACCCCGAGGCGCTCGTACGGAGATGGCTCGCCCGGCCGGGCGGCGTGCCGGAGCACCAGTTCGTCGCGGAAGCCGGCGTCCTGGTCCGCGTGGCCATCGAGACGGGCGACCCCGCTCGCTTCATGTGGATCGATGAGGCGACCATGGTGAACGAGGTGGGCTCTCGCGGTGGCGACGTGCCGAGCCATCGATGCGCGTGGATTCCACCGTCGGCGGGCTCGAAGGGGCTCGACCCACGCGCCCAGCGGCTCCTCGCGGATGTGTTCCTGCTCCTGAACCTGTCCGACGCGGATACACGCCGGAGCTTCGTGAGACATGGCGCCAGCGGGCCGCCGACGACACGCCACTCCCGCCGTGCCTGGTGGGCCGCGCCGCGAGTACCTGAGGCCGGAGCTCACGACCGGGATGGTGGGCGCTTCGAGCCAGGCTCGACCTGTGCGCCGGAATGTCAGATCACGGCATGTCCATACCCGCCGAAGGGCCAAATCGGCGCGACGGCCGAGCTCAGCGGGGCTTTCTGCGCGCGTCAGCGAGCGCGCAGCGAACCCCTGAGGCCGGCGCCATGGCAGAACCCGAGCGGGGCTCGAGCTACGACGCTTCTGGCGCGCCATGGAGGAACGTGCGCTGCGCTGAGGGCTGGGCGGCGTCGAGCTGCCACAGCCACGCCTGGTGCACGGCTGTCGCTCCTCCGCTTATGGATTCCCACCGGCGCGCTTCCGTCACCGCAGAAACAGCCCGCGTGGATGACAACGCGAAGGCCGCTGGTGCAGTCGCTGGGAGGCGGACTACGTAACAGTGCCTCTTAGTGCCAGGGCTCCCGACATTGACTAAGCCGCACCCCGCGCGTTCGCGGCGTGTTGGAGTAGAAGTTTCGTGTTACGTCCGGAACAGCCCAACGGCTGGACGATCTCATTCCGTAATGCCCGCAGCCGACGATGGATGGGCATCCGCTCTTCGGCGGTGGCAGTCCGCGTAAGTTCTTGCTTGAGGAACGCGATCCCGGCCTCGCGCGCCTCAACGTCGTCTTCCGTTGTATCGGTCGTCTCATCCGCAAGGAAGATCTGCTCCTCGACCTCGGCCGGAATTTCGGCGGGCGGGCCCCCGACTCACGGCGAGCGATCAGGTAGCGACGCCGCTCGTCGACGAGCCATCTCCGGCGGCAGGGTCGCAGGGCTTGGTTTCCGATTCAGGGACAGCGCAACACGGTGGTTCCGAGATCGCCGATGCCACCGCGCTGTTGACTATCAGCCGACCGATCCCTCGCCATCAGTCGTTCGACGGAAGCCGGGCTGATCCGCGGGCTGGCACGGTCGAGGTATGGCTGGAGTGACAGGCTTGCCGAGCATGCCCGCGCCCCCGGCTGACGGTGCGCTCTGAAACGATGACGATCTCGCCCTCGCCATTGGGGCGGGGATGAAACCTTCGGCTTTTCCGGACGTCACACGAAAGTGAACCGGGCCCTGTCCGAGGGGCGGAAGGCCTTCGCCAAGCGTCTCGCCGGTATCGAGAGCGGCGCCGAGTGCGACCGCCTGGCGCCGCAGCTCTCCGCGCTAGCCGACGGCGAGCCGAGCGCCGAGAACATGTCCCTGCTGCGACCGCACCTGCGCACGTGCCTGGCCTGCCGGGCGCGGCTGCGCGAGTATCGGACGGTGCCGGCGAGGGTGGCGGCGGTCGCGCCGCCGGTCGCGGTCGGCTGCTCGCTCCTCGACTCGGCGCGCTACCTCCTCGACGCGGTCTCCGGCTGGCTGTCCGCGCGTGCCCCGGGCCTCGCAGCGCGCTGGCAGCAGGCGACCGAGCTGGCCACGGCGCACAAGGCCGCGGCAGTCGTCGCCTCGGCGGCCGTCCTGGGCGGCGGCGGCGCAGCCACCGTGGCCGGCGTCGACGGCGGCGATCACCCGGCCGCAGTCCGGCCGACAGCCGGCAGCTCAGTCGTGCCGTCCGCGCCGGCACCGACCGGCAACAAGGGCGCCGAGCCGCGCAACACCACGGCCCCGGGCGGCGGCGCCACGGGACAGGCGGCGCCGAGGGACGAGACGGCACCCGCGGATCGCGATCCCGCACCCACCGGGCGGCCGGCTGGCGAATCGAGCGAGCCGACCGCGCCGACGGGCGAGTTCAGACCCGACCCCCCGCCCGCCGAACCTGCCGCGCCGAAGCCCGAGTAGCCCGCCCGCGCTGCCGGCTCAGAGCCGGAGGGCGGCGGCGAGTTCGCGCCCTAATGGCGCGACGGATCCCCAACCCGCCGTCAGCGGACCAGGCGGCCCGCCGGCGCCTTGAGGGTCCAAGTCCGCCTCTCCTTGACGCCGCGCACTCTTATCGTGCCCTTCGACGCCTTGAAGAAGGTCCCCTTGCAGCGCTCGACGGTGCGCCACGTCGCCATTCTCGCCGGCTGCGCGCTCGCGGCCCACCCGTGCTTGCCGTCCGTCCGCCAGCGCCCGCGACCGCCACCCGCGACGGAGCCGCCGTCGCGCGGCCTCTTCGACTTGCACAGGCGCGGCGCGGCAACGCTGAGCTTCAAGCGCGTCTCGAGGGAGCCCTTGACCTGGGACACCCTGAACGCGCCGCCACGGAAGCTGGCGTGCTGAACGCCGCCGACCAGGTCGGACGCGGCCGTGACGGTCGCGGTGCCGGCCTTCGTGTCGATCAGGCAGCCGAGCGGGAAGCGCGTCGGCTCGGTCACGCGCTGCTTGCGCTCGCGCCCGCACGTGACGTGGACGGTGTCCTTCACCTTCGTGGGCGTGACGACGACCGACTTCATCGCGACCGGGACGACCGGCGGCGGCGGCGGCTTCGGCGGGTCGGTCAGCAGGAGGGCGACGATGCCAGCCGGTGATTCGTTCTGCCGGTGCGTGGCCACGGCCAGGTCGAGCCGCCCGTCCCCGTCCAGGTGAGCCGCGGCCAGGTCCACCGGATCGTCCTGTGGGAAGTCGACGCTTCCGACGACGAACCGGGCGGGCGGCCCGAACCCTCCCTGGCCGTCCCCGAGCATGATCTCGACGCGCGGTTCGCCCCGACCATCGACGGCCAGCGCGAGATCGGGATGGCCGTCGCGGTTGAAGTCCGCCACCTCAATCGCGGTGGGCCAATCCACCGGCGCGGACGACGGCTGCCCGAAGCCCCCGGCTCCGTCGCCGAGCCACACCCGGATCTCATGCGTCTGGATCACCACGACGTCGTCGTTCTTGTCGCCGTTGAGGTCGGCGGTCGCGATTTCGCCCGCCCAGTTGTCGCCGCTCCTGGGCCCAAGGGTGGTCTCGCCGAAGCCGCCCGTGCGGTCGCCGAGAAGCACCGACGCGTACGAACCGGCGCTGAAGGTGACGTTGGTCACCGCCAGGTCGTCGGTGCCGTCGTTGTTGAAGTCGGCGGTGGCGATGTCGCTTGGGAAGTGCCCCGCCGAGACCCTGCTCGCAGGTCCGAAGGCGCCGCCGCCGGTTCCGAGAAAGACCGAGACCGCGTACGTGCCGACGGATGCGAGGTCCAGGTTCCCGTTGCCGTCGAAGTTCCCGGCGGCGACGGCCTGGACGTTTCCCTCTGCCGGGTAGGGGGACGCCGGCGCGAACACCCCACCGCCGGCCGCGAGCAGGACCGAGAGGTCGCTCGAGTCGTAGTTGCCCGTCACGAGGTCGGGCCTTCCGTCCTGACTCAGCTCCGCGGCCAGTAGCGCAGTCGGCCGCGTCCCGGTGCCGAACGCCGTCGGCGCGCTGAAGCCGCCCGTCGCCTCCCCCCGCAGGACCGCGACCTGATTCGCCGCGCGGTCGGCGACGGCGATGTCCGGAAGCGAGTCATCGTCGAGGTTCGCGACCGCAATCGCCCTGGCACTCCTTCCGGCTGGGTAGGGCCGGTACGGAGCGAAGTGGCTCTCGCGAAGCCAGGCGGTCCGGTTGAGTAGGACTCCCAGTCCTCCGGGCGACTCCGCGCTCGCGACGGCGAGGTCGCGGCCGCCGTTTCCGTCGAAGTCGCCGGACACGACCGACAGGCTGCTGTGCCCCACCTGAAACGAAAACGGTTGGCTGAGGGGACCATTCGAGTTGTGGCCCCCCAGCAGCACCGACACGGCAGCGTCGCCCTGAGAGATGCTGGACACCGCGAGGTCGTCGACGCGGTCGCCGTCGAGGTCGTCCACGGCGACCGACCAGGGGAGCACGCCCGCATCCACGTCGATCCCGGGGTCGAACTCGCCGTTTCCCCTGCCGAGCATAATCGAGACGTTCCGCTGGTTATTGACGACGGCGATGTCCTCGTGGGCGTCCCCGTTGAGCTTGCCGACGGCCACGGAGCTCGCCGCCTTGGTGTGCACTCTCGTCGCCGGCGCGAAGCCGCCGCTCCCGCTGCCACGGAGGACGTAGACGCCCTCCTTGAGGGTGCCCACGACCAGGTCGGTCTCGTCGCCCTTGTCGAAGTGACCGACAGCGACCGAGGCCGGGTACTCGCCGACGGCGAAGTGCGCGGGCGCCACCTTCGGACGTACGCCGAGGCCGCCGAACTGGCCGATGACGCCCCCCGCCCCGTCGCCGAGCAGGATCGTGACGGATTTCTCGTTGTAGTTCGTGACCGCCAGGTCCCGGTTGCGATCGCCGTTGAAGCGCCCGGCCGCGAGACCCCATGGGCCGTCACCCCCGTAGAAGTGGCGCGCGGGGCCGAACTCGCCGGAGCCGTTGCCCACGCTGATGCTCACGCGGTGAGCGTGGTAATTCGCGACCACGAGGTCGGGGACGTCGTCGTTGGTCAGGTCGGTGAGCAGGACGGCGAACGGAGCGGACAGCGTGTCGTAATCCGTGCGCGGACCAAAGCCGCCCTCCGTGGCGAGCTGCACGCTGACCTTGGCGTTGTCGTGGCCGACCACCAGGTCGTCCCTGCCGTCGCCATTGAGATCGCCCTCGTCTGCCGACAGCGACGTCCAACCCTCATCGGCGGGCAGGTGCACGACAGGCTCGAAGCTCACCGCGGAGGCGGACGGCGCCGCAGAGGATGTCATGACCGCCGCTGCCATTGCCACGGCGGCGAGGCAGCAAATCCGCCTGGGGCACACCTGGGGCGACCATAACGTTGCCGAATGCGCCAAGTCAATCCCCGCGCTGGGGTAAAGCGCGCGGACCTCGCGTCAGCCCTCGACGCCGGGAGGAGACTTCTCCCCACTGCGTCGGGAGGTTTTTGGACCGGCTTTTCCGGACGCTACACCAAGCTCAATCGATGCCCGTCCGAGGGGCGGAAGGCGTTCGCCACGAGGCTCGCAGGGATCGAGTCGCGCGCGGAGTGCGAGCGGCTGGCGCCGCTCCTCTCCGCGCTCGTCAACGGCGAGGCGGGCGCCGACGAGCCCATGCGGCTCGCCGGTGTCCCGACCCATACCACTTTCGGTGATTGACCAGTGCCGACCGCCCGGCGATAGTACATCCGCGCGGTGAACGTACGGGCGCTCGGAATCGCCACCCGCTCGCCCGAGATCCGCACCGAAACTGCTGTGCTGAGCGTTGGAGGAGGCGTTATGGCGACGCAGCCAATACCTGCGCCGATTCGCGAGGGCTACGACGCAGCTCTCGAGCGGGTAACGAGAGCCGGTCTCTTCGATGGCGGGTTGCCCGAAGAGGCGAAGCAAGCTGCGCGGTTAACACTCGAGGAAGGGTGGACCGCGCTCGGCGGCGATGAACCCGACCGATACGTCGCTCTCTACTCCGAGGTGGTGGCCGTCGGAGCGTTCGCCCGAGTGCGCTACGGGGAACAGCCCCTGAACAGCCGCGAACTCATGGCGCTGCACGAGGTGCTCGCTCCCTTGCTGAACAGCTGGGTACACCGTCATGGCGGACCCTGAGACATTCGCCTCGCGGCGAGCCGACTACGAGAACTTCGCGCAGCGTTCACAGTGGCTCGCGGGGGGCGTCGTCGCCGTCCTCGCTGTTGCGGCACAGCTTTTCCAGCACGGCAGCCACGTACTTGGGGCAGCCTTGTTGACGTCAGCACTTCTCGCCGGCGCTTCTTCGGCGTACGCCCGTGTCGAATTCGCATGGGCTATCTCAGAGCTTGAGCTGGCCCGCCAACGGGAGAACGCAGACATTGCCGCGTCGCTCCGGTCGACGCCGGCATGGCCCACGCGAGCCGAAAATCTCATGGTTGTCGCCCTTGTGCTGCTTGCCCTTGCTGGGGCTCTGCTCATCATCTTTGTGTGGGAGATCGCGCTATAGGTGATCGCGCAGCCGCTGGTCACTGGCCATCGACGCGTGCATCGAGCAACGTCATCCGAGGGACGAATGGCGGGAAGCGCCGAGCCTAGGAGACCCTAAACCCGGCGGACTCGAGTAGCTCGACCGCCTGGGACTGCTGTTCCTTCGGCACCCACAGGGAGATGAACGACTGGGAGGGTCCGTTGACTGTCTGAGCCATGTAGAGGTTCAGGTGTGGCAGCGTCGTGCCCCCGGGCAAGCTGGTCTCACCTTCGGCCAGCCTGCTCTGGATCTCCTGGAGCTGACGCTCCTCCGGGCTGCCCGGTCGCGCGTCGGTGGTGAAGCGCACACCTGGTACGTCAGAGATCGTCTCGTCCTGCACTGTTGCACTCGGCATGCGGCTCGCTCGTTCGTTGACCGTGCACGTCAGTATGCACCTAGTGGCTGCTCGGCAACATCCCCGCGAAGGGTGGATTACCGCAGCAGCGCTCGGCTTTTCGGGACGTCACACGAAGGAAAGAGCCCTGAACGGCCGCCCTAGCGGTACGGCCCACGTCACGCGTTCGGACCGGCGAGGCTGCTTCCAAGCGGGCGCGTTTCGACCTTTCAGATCCGCCACCGCGCCCTGGCGCTCGAGACCAGCGCACCGAGCAGCTCGGAATAATCGAGTCCCGCCGCGCGCGCTGCTTTGCAGAGGTCTCCGATCTCTGGGTGGAGGTGTGGCAACGGGTTAACCTCCAGCACGTGTGGCCGCCCGGCCTCTTCTACGCGAGCGCGGACTGCCAAATGGTACGACCTGACCCGGCAAGCAGACTGTCCCCTCGGTACGGACACGAATAGCGTTGTCAGCGGCACTCTAAACCAGGGAGCACCCCGCCGGCGGTCATAGCAACGCCGCGGTGCGCGGGTAGCATCGGGGCCGGGCACATCGTGTCCGGCACAGCCGCCTTGGCCAGCACCGATCCAGCCGGCGCGGCGATGGTGATGACCCGCGCCGGACCGGTCGTCTTTGAGTTTGGCACCCTCGCAACTGACGCCCAGAGAGGGGCCCCGAGGATGACGACGCTCCTGCCACGGCGACGGTGGACCAGAGGGGCAGGGAGTCAATGTCGACAACACTGGGCTCGGCGAGGTCGTTGAGCCGACAGCGATCGGTACACGTCGCGCCACGATTGTACTTTGAACGTGTACAGACCGTTTGCCAGCGCTTCGCCAGTGAGGCGCATTAATGCTAGGGCCGATCATCATTGTGGGCCGCTGTCGGGCGTATACCTCAATGTACGCCAACGCGCGTCTGTACCGGGTGATTGGCACGACCCTGTTCTTCTCCGCAATCGACCAGGATTGGTCTGTTGGCGGGAGGGCGTGTGTAGCCAACGCGTCAGTGCGGTGCGGGTATTCTGGAACGCGCGGGTGGTGGAACACGGGTTATCACTGGTCGGCGTCGACCACTCGGTTTTATTACTTACAGGGAACGGATATGGATACGATGTTCTCAGCTACTAGTTGCCGACCGACGGGGACGCCGGCCCCGTCGGCTCCGGTAAGATCGCGAAGGTGGAGGCGAGCGGCGACCAAGCGGGGGCGCCCACGCAGCGGCTGCTGCGGCTGATCTTTTCGCTCCAGGGCGGAACGATCGTCGTCGCGGACCAGCACGTGGTCGAGATGGTCGCGCCGGCGGGCGACCCGGTCGTGGGCTTTGAGGGACAAACGGGCTTCTGGTACGAGGTCCGCAACGCCGCCGAGCAGGTCCTCTTCCGGCAGGTCGTGCACGACCCGATCCCGCGCAGCGCTGAGGTGTTCGGGAAGACACCCGAGGAGCCCCTCGCTCGCCTGCCCATGGCGGAGCCGAGCGGCGCGTTCACCGTGCTGCTGCCGCTGCCGGATGACGCCGACCACGTCGCGCTCGTCGGGACGCCGCTAGAGGAACTCACCGGGGTCGCGGCGGCGGCCGAGCTCGCGCGCTTCCCGATCCCAAAGGAGCTGCTTCCGTGAGCGTCACCGACGGGACGGTCGTCGGGACGGTCCAGATCCTCAACAATGGGCCGGCGACCCACCGCTGGAACCTGGTCCTGATGGGGGACGGCTACCAGGCCGCCCAGCTCGGCAAGTTTGCGAACGATGCGCAGTCGTTCGTGAACACGCTCCTCGCGACACCGCCGTTCGACACGTTCCGCAAGGCGATCAACGTCTTCCGGGTGGATGTGAGCTCCACCGACGCGGGCGCCGACGACCCCGTCGCGTGCGGCGGCACCGGCGCGACCGCGCGGACCTTCTTCGACGCGGCCTTCTGTAACAGCAACCTCCAGCGGCTGCTGACCGTCAACCAGACCACCGCGCTGACGGTGGCGTCCGCCCAGGTTCCGCAGTTCCACCAGGCGATGGTGATCGTGAACTCGACCGTCCCCGGCGGCTCGGGCGGCGCAGTGGCGACCTTCTCGACGGCGCCCGGCGCGGCCGAGATCGGGCTGCACGAGATGGGCCACAGCGCCTTCGGCCTGAGTGACGAGTACGAGTACTTCGTGGAGTGCGGGCGCGAGACCGACCGCAACCAGCACCCGGCGCTCGAGCCGGCGGCCGAGAATGTCACGATCAACTCGAACCGGTCAACGATCAAGTGGCGCGACCTGGTCGCCGCGGCCACGCCGATGCCCACGACGAGTAACCCCGACTGCACCAAGTGCGACACCCAGGCGAACCCGGTGTCCGCGACCACGGTCGGCGCGTTCGAGGGCGCCGACCATTTCCACTGCGGGGCGTTCAGGCCGCAGTTCAACTGCCGCATGCGGACGCTCGGGCAGCCGTTCTGCGCCGTCTGCCGGCGCAGAATCCACCGGGTCCTCTACCCGTACTTCCCCGGGCGCCGCGGCGGCGCCTACGAGGTGCGGGTTGAGCCGGGGAGCACCGGCATCGTCGCGCTGCCGCCGCCGAAGCTGACTGGCGTGATCCCGTTCGGACGCGTATTCGTGTCGCTCGCGAGCGACTTCGAGGGGGCCTCCGTCCGCTTCGCGGTCGGGCGTCCGCCCGACCGCTGGCGGCTGTTCGACCCCCTCCAAGTCGGCGTCGGGCGCTCGTTCGTGATCGAGTGCCTGGACACCGACCAGATCGTCTCCGTCGTCCATCAAGCCGGCCGTCCCGTCGACGTGCTCGTCGAGTACGACTGAAGAAAGGAACCAGCGATGCCCGGCGCCTACGCCACCCTCATCAGCCCCGGCACCACCGCGATCATCGCGCTGCCGCCGCCGCGTGGCTCGGGCGCGATCACCTTCGGTCGCGTCTTCGTCTCGTTCGCGAGCGACTTCGGGGGAGCCGTCGCCCGCCTGGCCATCGGCAGCCCGACGGCGGGCTGGCGCCTGACCGAGAACGCGGCCGTCCCTGACGGTCGTGGGGTCGTCTTCGAGGCGCTGAACACGGACCAGATCGTCTCGGTCGTGCACCAGTCCGGCCAGCCCGTGTCCGTACTGGTGGAATGGGAGTAGCGCCGCCGGACGGAGACCTTCAGGGTTCCTGGGCGGCGGAGCCCAACGCCGGAATGGTGCTCAGCCTGCCCCCGGGCTCTCGAGCCCGCGGGCAGCGGGGGGACCCCGGGTCGCCTCAGCTCCACGCCCCTTCTTTCGCCGCCCTTTGCGCGTCAAGCCGCGCGGCGGATCGATGTCGGCGGGCCGAGCTTGGTGCTGAGGCCGATTCGCGCGCTGGGCGAAGGTCGGCGGCATCCGGACCTTCCCCCACTCGAACCGGGTCCAGCCCGTTCACGTCCGCGCGGCATCTTGCTTCTTGCGCTTTTTCGCGGTCACGAGGTAGGACTTCGGGCGCTTGGAGGGGTCCTTGACGAGCTTCTGGACCCTGGGCGTGGCGCCGTCGCGGTGCACCACGCTGGCCGGGAACCCGAGCAGGCGGGTGACCTCGCGCCGGGCGCGTTCGGTCTGCTTTCCGTAATCGCCGTCCGCCGTGATGGTCGGGAGCGAGCGCGCCCTGAGCCGTTTGGTCAAATGACGCTGGAACTCCTCGACGTCTGAGCCGCTGTCCCCCGGTCCGATCTTCCGCGAGGCGTACGCAATTGGTTCGGGGCCGAGCCGGCGTGCCCAGTCATCGGCTACGTCGCGCACCTTCTTGCTGTACTTGCGGCCCGTCTCGCTCTTGCGGTTGCCTGGCCCGGTGTTGTACGCGGCGATGCCCTCGTTGCGGCCGAAGTTCCGCTCGAGCTCGCGCAGGATCCGGAAGCTCGTCAGCAGGTTCGGGCGGGCCTTGTGACAGCCGCCCGCACGGTCGGCGCGGTCCTGGAAGCTCTTCGCGGTGAGCTGGCCGTAGCCGACGCCTTGATTCCCCTCGCCGCGGTCCAGTGGCGCTTGTACTCGCGGAAGTTGGCGGCGGTAACGCGCAGCACCCCGCCGTCCGGAGACTTGATCGGGTTGCGGACCCTGTCGTGCCCGTACACGTTCCGGAAGGTCGACTCCACTTGGATCAGCGCGCAGGCGTCGGCGAGCGGCAGGTTCGCCTTGCGCGCCGTCTCGATCAGCACGCCCGCGACCTCGACGTCGCCGCTGAGCTCATGGATGCGGCTGCGGATTCGCCTGGTCAGCTGGGCGTCGCTCATGTCGACCTCCTCCCGCCGATGCGCGGTACCGCATGGTTCATGCGAGGTCGGTGTGGATGTGGTCGGTCTCGAAGTTGCGCCGTCCGGCTACCATCGGCCGTCGCTCGATGCCTTGCCCCTGGCCGTCCGCGCGAACGACTAGGTGCCTTCCCACTCGACGTTCCCGTTCGTGCGCGTATCACTATGTAGGAAACCGCCGCCCACGGATGCCCAGCGCGAAGAGAATCGGCAGGGAGCGGCGGAGAAGTGCCGACACTCGAGGCGCTCCCGACCTTCCTGAAGTCGATCCCTGCGAGAGCAAGCGAGATAGCTCCACGGGGATCCCGAGGGAGCCCAGGTCCTCCTACGAAGAGACCTGCCGCTTGAGGCATATCGGGAGCTCGGGCGCCTCGACTGGGAAAGTTGTGATTACGACGCAAACGTTGTGTTGGGACGACGAACATGGCAAGTGGCGGCCACTGTGATTCGCAGGAGGCGAAAGCCTCGTGTGCTGTGCTTGGACGAGAGCGGCGGTTCATCTCGAGCTCATCACGCTGCCGGCTTGCGCGAGATGCGGCACTCCCGTCGCGGGCCGCGCGCACTACCGAGTCTCGTCCATTGCGGTAGTCGTCCGACCGCGTACTCGCGCTGCCGCTTCTGCCTCGAAGCAGAAGCCGAGTCCACCTCCGACCTCACGGCTCGCTTCTTGAGCGGAACGGCAGAGTTGTACAGACACCGCCGTCATGTGGGAGGGCGTCGTTAGCATCTCGAAACCTTGGACGCCGACGAGGCACGGTCCCGGCTTGGGCTTGATGACGACGCCTCTCCTCAAGCTGTGCTTCGGGCCCATCATGCGGCGGCGTCTGCCGCCGTCAGATTGCCGCGGGACGCTCGCGCCGATGTTCTAACGGGCCTCGACGACGCGCGAGACACGCTACTCGGCGTATCGCGATCGAAAAACGCGACCGTGTTGGAGCAACTTTCGACCCCACGCGGAATGGCCGGGTTGACAGCCGCGGGGGTCGCGGTGGCCGCCCTCCCGCTCATGACCGATGTAAGTGCTGGCGTCCTTAGTGTGCTCGCACTGGCACTCCTAGGGCTGGGACTCGCGCTGAGTGTTCGCCGCCGTAGCGCCGTAGCGACGGTCGTGCTTGCACTTGTGCTCGTCGTGTCGGCCGGGGTCACGCTCCGAGCCGCGACGGACCCTGGGACACAAGAATTCCTCTACGACGGCAACTTCCTCAATGAGGCGCCAGCGAATTCGCCCTTTGCAGGTGAGGTCGGTATTCCGCTCACGACAGACCCTTCAACAGGGACCGTGGCCGAGACCTTGGTCGATGAGAGGACGACTTTCGTTGTGTCGTGTGTAAGGACCGGTGCGTTCAAACATCGCCGCCCGAGGGTTCTCTGGGCGTACATCGCGGGGGGCGACTACAAGACCTTCTGGATTCCCGTTTCGTATCTCGCGGGCCTCCGGCCTGGGGCCGCGCGAACCCTCCTGTCCTGCTCGAACTGGCGGTGGCGGTTGCATAACTTGGCTGGTGGTCCTTAGCGGTGCTCATTTCCTCTCGGAGGCCGCGCGCCCGAGCGCTATCGCTTCGCCTGATCCCCCCGCAGCAAGACGCTGCTCGGCTGAGAGCGCCGCTTTCCATGCAAAGGAGCACTTCCGGCCTAAGTGCCGCTCCGCGCGATAAGCGCTAACCGTTGCCTGTCAGACGAGAGTGTCGCTCCCCAGGCGACACCCCGACGAGGCCGTCGCCGGAGTCGTGGTTGCTTTCCCGTGCCGTGGGCGGGCGGCTGTGCTCTATGTCGCAGTAGCGGCCGGGCTTTTCCGGACGCTACACCAAGGTCAACAGATCGCTATCGGAGGGGCGCAGGCGCTTCCACGACCGCCTCGCCGGGATCGAGTCGGGCGCCGAGTGCGAGCGGCTCGCGCCGCAGCTATCCGCGCTGGCCGACGGGGAGGCGCGCGCCGAGGACATGACGCTGCTGCGCCCGCACCTGCGCACCTGCCTGATCTGCCGTGCCCGGCTGCGCGACTACCGCGCCGTGCCGGCCCGCGTGGCGGCGCTGGCGCCGCCGGTGGCTGCCGGGTCGCTGCTGGGCTCCGCGCACGCCGCGCTCATCGGGGCTTGCGCCTGGCTGCGGGAATCGCTTGGCGGTGCCTCCGGCTGGATCTCCGAGCGCGGCGGCGTGCTGGCCGCGCGTTGGCACGAGGCCGCGGAGATCGCGGTGGCGCACAAGGGCGTTGCCGTCGTCGCCTCGGCGGCCGTGCTCGGCGGCGGCGGCGTCGCGACGCTCGCCACGGTCGGCGCACCCGAGCCCGCGCGCCGCACGGCGACGGTCAGCGAGCCGATGGGCACGCGCCCGCAGCCGCCGCCCGCGACCTCGAGGCTCACGGCTCCCGCTGCCGACGACCGCGACCGACCCACGCCGAGGCGCAATCGGCCCACACCGGCGGCGAGGGCGGTGCCTCACCTCGACTTCGCTCCCGAGGCACGGGCCTAACGCAGCACGGCTCCATCATCGTTCGATAAGGGCCTCTAACGCTGCACGCGACAGCGGGGATGCCGGCGCCGAGGAGGAGGTGGCACGGGCCGGCGAGTACATCACCCGGCGCTGGCGCCGGACCCGCTGGCGCGACGGCCGGACCTTCACCTGGCTCGCCGCCCAGCGGCGGACCGGCCGCGGTGAGGGCTCGAGCGGTCTGGCGTTCGACCTGATGAGGCCGAAGCCGAAAGATTGACACGGCGCGCGTACGCGCCGGAACGGCCCGCCGTCAAGCGGCTCGCGTTGACCGACCTGCTCGCGACGCAACCAGACGCCGTCAACCGCTGCCTGCGTAAGCTCGATCCTGATCCGCGGATCCCAGCCGTCGTGAAGGCACCGGCACCGGCGGCGATTCGGCAGCCCTCCTCCGCCGACAAGATCACGATCTTCGTCCCCCTGCGCTACAGCACAGACTGGCCACCGGGTGAGGCGTTCGGACCGGGCGACGCGGAGGCCGACGGCGAGTCGACTTTACGCGCGCGCGTCGACATTTGACCCCGCGGCCCCCTCAGGTCACAACCCCGCCGATGTTCCCGGGCATCTGCGGACATCCACTAATTGGCGTGCCTCTGCGGACGAGGTCCTTTTGAGGTCCTAAACCCCCCACGATCAGGCCCGATACTGGATCGAGCCGCGAAACCAAGCTTACGGTCGCCGCGCAATCCGTGAAGCGGCCAAGCGGCCGACGCAAGGCTGGCGTCCGTGCGCTGTGCAGCCGTAACGTGCCGGGCGGTGGGCAGACCGACACTGGCCGGGTTACGGCCCGCGGTCGGGGCGTGATGGCAGTGGGGCAAGCCCCGAGCGGTCGCTCCAATCTCTGTAGGTCTCCTCCAGAATCTCATCAACTCTTTCTGCGAGCATCGGCGCGCGTCCCTCAGGATTTGCGTAGCCGCGGGCCCCAGACGTGTACCGCTCGTACTCCCCGCTGAGAGCGGCTGCCAGCTTGGCGTGCCTTCGCCATTCTGTGATACCGGTTGCGATCGCCACCCCTTCGACTGCGACGATGACGAGACCCCCGGCGAGCAGCGCGATCCATTCGCTGCCGTAATCAAAACTCATGGCGATCGCCGCGGTGACAGCGGCAATCGCGATGACGAACTGGTAGAGCCTAAAGAGCAGTAGGCGGCGGCGCCCTCTTCGAGCCCGATAGTCGTGCCAGTCGAGCTCTCGGTTGAGACGCTCGAGAGTGGCCTCCTCCCGCTCTTCACCGGCCTCCCGCCGAGTGTCGGCTTGACGCTTGATCTTCCAGGGCGCATCCGATTCGTCCAGAGCCCGCGCAAATCCGGCATAGCTGCGTGCGAGTGACAACCGATCGGCCATCGATCCCTCCTCGGCTACAGCTATGTCCTCCCCGTACGCATACCGGGTGGAGTGCTGGATCTGAACTTCGTCAAACCACGCCTGCAAATCGCATTTCGGCAGTCCATATAACTCAGTGAGTAGCTCTTCGAAACGTGGCTGGTAGCCCCGGACATGCATCTCATACACGCTGGGTTCACGGCCCGGTTCGCTGCCGTGGCGCCAGCGGTGGCGCAGGTCGTCTTCGCTGAGCTCGACGCGGGAAGCGAGCGGGTAGACGAGAAGAGGCCGGAGGTCATCGGATTGGCGCCGGTATGTCACCGCCAGCCGCGCTCGTCGCAATGCCCCGTCGAGGCTCTGCTGGTTAGGTGTAAAGACGACGACCAGCTTCTCTGGAAGCACGGCCGTACAGACGCCGCTCGTGTCACTGATTCCTGTGCGAGAGTCCACGAGAACGCGGGCGTAGCGCGCTGACAAAGTTCGAGCAAGGACCGTGAAGAGGAAGGGAGCGCGGCGATATAGACCATCCCAATCGAAGCCATTTATCCGCTCCGCATACGCATCGTCCTCGGAGCGCCCCGCCCACACGACGCTCAACCCGGGTTCGACGGACACTACATATCGTTCGAGGTCGATCTCGTCGAAGAGCGCGCGGGTCTGCTCTTCGTCGAGCGGTACATCGGCGCGCCCGCGGGTGCGTTTGACGTGAGCAGCGAGTTCGTAGAGCAGGTCGACCGTCCCCGGACGCTCCTCGGCCGACCACGCAGGATGGTCGAAGAAGCGGTGGAGGCCAGGGGCCTCCAGATCCCAGTCCATCGCCAGTACCTCGCCACCGTTGCGGCGTGCGTACACCACGGCCGTATTCGCGAGAGCCATCGTCCGGCCGGTGCCACCTTTGTACGAGTAGAACGTGACGATCTCGCCGTGTCGCGTCATATCGGCCGTCGCTGGTTCGGACCGCCAACCTCGTCGCCCCAGTCGTCCAGGCTGTCGTCAGGCAGCCTGAAGCCGGCACAATTCTGGGGCTCTTCCAAGTCCTCATAGATGCGCCATGCATCCCAGATGCGACTTCCAATTTCGATCATTCGCGGTTGGAAGTCGGGGTGGTGCAGGATTCGGGGCTGACCGACGTTGAAGGCTTGGAACTCCCGCTCCACGTACACCTCGGATGGCAGATTCCGCGGGAGGTCATCGAGGTGGCCGCTAAGCAGCACCGGGATGATCATCGCCGTCTCGCGCGGGAGGCGTTTCCCCAGCGTCGCCCTCCGTTGAGCCTCAAGTGCACGCATCGCACGGTACTCCTGCCGGCACCAGGATTTGCGGCGGTACTTAGGGATATAGACGAGGATCCAACAAGCGCTCAGGCACATCGCCCTGGCGATTGCATGTGGATGCGCAACGCCTCCGCTGAGCCGCTCCTTATCGAGCCAAAATTTGTTCGGCGAATCGAGGTAATCCCCAAGTACCGATGTCAGCCCGCTCGTGAAGTCCGCGATGAACTGCTGGATGCGCTCGCCGTCATCGTGCGCGTAGCTGATGAAGCAGCCGTACTCGAACGCCATCGCGGGGGCCACCCTACCGCGTTCACGACCCCGCAATACATCCGTCACAGTCAACGAAGGCTGAGCTTGCATCGACCCCGCGCGGCGACTTCGAGGAGCGGGAGATGGCGGCCAAGACGGAGGAGATCACGAACACATGAGCAGGCGACGGGACCAGCCTCCAGATGGCCAATGGGCCCGCCGCTGTCGGGTGTCAGGGACCACGGCGCCGCGCCAACCAGGCCGTGTGCTCGCGTGACATCGTCTGCTCGGCGTCGGCAACGAAGGTCGCCCACGCGTCCTCATCATCGATCCTGTTCACGATGCCGAGCACGTTGTCCAGCTCGAGCGTGGTGAGCTCGTAGGCACGCGCGGTCTTTACGTAGTCACCAGCAGCCAGCCACGCAACCGCTCCGGCCCCCGCGGCCGCGAACACCGACAACAGATCGACTCGAACGATGTCGATTCCTTTAAGCAGCGCGCCGACAAGCCCGGCCGCTTGAAAGACAACCGCCACAATCTGCCACGCCCTCGCCGTTGACCGGTGCTCGCTGCCTCGCCGGCTGTACCACGCACGCTGGTCTACCAGACGCTGCTTTCGGTAGACCTCGCAGCGGACCTTCAGCGGCTCTTCGCGGAGCACTCGCAGCTTGTCGGTCTCGGTCGCCCCGGCGGGTGCGGCGACGCTTCCGCGCAGCGTGCGTATCTCCTCCACGACAGCAGCAAGCGCGCGGTCGTAAGCCGTCTCAGAGTCCGGCTGTGTGATCTCGAACGGCTCGCCGCCGACCGCGTACTTCCACGTCAGCGTCTTCGCGGACTCCGCGACTGCGCGGCCGTCGTACCAGTCGTCCTCTGCGTCGCGGAAGAAGATGAGCCAGCTCGCGAGGATGCTCCCGGCGAATGCCATGCCCGAGACCCATCCCGCCCATGGCTCCTCGACGAGTCCGAACACGGCGGCAACGACGAGCAGCACAAGCGCCACCAGAGTGGCTCGCTTAAACCGCGTTTGGCCGCGTTGGGACGCCTCCTCAGCTACCAAGAAGACCGACGGCATGTGGTCCTCGACCCTGAAGTCGGTCACGCGGCGCCGCTCTCACGAAGCACGCCGACGACATCGGCCACCCACTCGACCGGCAGTCCGAGATTGGGCAGCGCCTCGGTAAGGATCTCGAGGTTGTCGGCCGTCGTGTTGAGCATCCAGGCGTCGGGCTGCGTGTCGAGCATCCCGCTGAGCGCCCGTCGGCCGATGTCCTCGTCGCCCTGTACCGCTGCGATCTCCAGCACCGTCGCCAGAGTCCAGTAGTCGCTCGATCGAAGCGCGCCCTTGCGGGCGACGGCGAATGACACGACCGGGGCCACCCGTCGCACGCGCTCGAGGTCCTCGGGTTCACCGCGACGGATGAGTAGCGTGACCAAGTTGACGCCGGGGTAGAAGTCGCGCGGGTCCGCCTCGAAGCCGCGCTCGTACGCGTCGATCGCCTCGCCGAGAGCGTCGGCTGCGCCCGGATCGCCGGCCTCCTGCTTCTCCATCCACCGCGCCTTGAAGCAGCGGCCCAGGATCCCGAGCGATTCGGGCGACTCGCCATGGTCCGCGATGACCTCGTTGATGATCTCGAGCGCGCGGTTACGGTCGCGACCCTCGTTGCGACGGCTCAGCGCCATCGCAAGCTGCTCGCGGATCGTCGGAACCGCCTTGAAACCCGTCGACATGGACTCAGCGATCCGGATCATCTCCCCCCACGCCTCGATCGAGCGATAAGCGAGCATCAGCGTGATCAGGAGTTGTTCCTCGGACTCCGCCACCCCCGTCGCCTCACGCTCGATCTCGAGTAGAGCTTCGCGGGCCTCATCCTGTGTCAGGTCGCTTCTGACTACGTGGTTCGCCCGGATCGTCAGGTCGGAGATCCACAAGGCGCGGTCGCGGAACGCCTCCGTCACCTCGTGAGGGAGACTGATCCCGGGATAGTCCTCCAGCAGTTGGAACAGCGGCGAGTCAGTGACCTCGTCGGTCTTGGCAAGTTCGAGTCGCTCCGCAAGCGTCTCGCGTAGGTCGTCCGGTGACGTGAGGGCGCCGCCGGCATCGAGTTCGTAGGGGATGGCACGTATCGGGGCGACGTCGAATGGCAGCTGGCCGATCTTCGCGAAGATCAGGATGGTTGAACGTGGGCGCGCGGCATGGCGGACGCCAAGCTCGTAGAACACGTTCGCGTTGGCGAACGTCAGGTCGGCCACAACGATCTCGGCGAGCAGTAGCCGCTCGTACATCGGCCGGTGGATGATCCCGCCGAGTGTCTCCTCGTCGGCCCGGATGACCTCCACGTCCGCCGCTTCGGCTGCGGGCTTTACACAGCTCTCGTACAACGCGTCGAAGTCGACGATGCGGGCTCCCCCGGGCTCGGTTTTCTGCCCGAACGGCATCGCCGCGAAAAGCAGCGGCTTCGAGGGATCTGGCACGGTCACGGCAGTTTTCCAGCAGAACGCCGTCGGAGTGCCCTCCCTTCCGTCCACTCGAGCGGCTCGCCGAGGTATCCGCGCTCGAATGTGCTGAGCCAAGCGACGAAGGTGTCGACCAATGTGGGCGAGAAGCCGCACCGATGGCCCTGCGTTTGTTGGACGACGTCTTTGCCCTCGTAGTTGCGAAACCGGCCGGGAACAGCGGGGCCGCTTCCTCCCCAGTAGGTGAAGTTCGTCGCCACCAGCACGCGCGGGTAACGAGTGTCTCGTCCGACGTTCGTGGGGTTTGGGCTGCCGTCGTGGAGACTGTGATGTGAGTTCAACATCCGCCAATCTCCGGTTTGAGGGTCGCGGTGGTAGATGTTGTCGCCGAACGCCTGCTTGAGGCTGCCGCGCAGGTTCGGCCGCTTTACGCGGAACCGCGCGTCCACCCAGTACTCGTCGTAGGACAGCGTTTCGCAGACCTCCATGGCGAAGACGAGGCAGCCCTGCCGACCGCGGCTCTTCGAACCCGTTCCGATGATCCAGTCGCCGACAGCCGCGCGAGCGCGGATTTGTGGCTTGCACGTACAGAGGGTGCAGACGCCGAAAAACGGATTCGGGGCGAAGCCGAAATCGCGCGCTACGACATACGAGTACAGCCGCACACCGGCGGCTCAGCAGCCGTGGCGCGTGATTGCGAGCGGCTCGCGCGGCGTCCCCTCGTCCGTTTCCCAGCCGCTTCTCTCACCACAGATGGCTTCTCTGATCGTGTCCGCGCGCCACGGAACGACGGCGTCGGCGTATTTCGCCAGGGCGTCCGGCACATCGGACTCCGCGGCACCGTGCGTCCAGACCCCCACGATCCGCTTGTCGTGTCTCTGCGCGTACTCGATCTCGAAGTCCACGTACTCGCTGTCGCGCATCCCAGGCGACACCAGGACGACCACGGCGCCGGCCCAGTCGATGCGTGGAGCCAGGATCGAGTGCTTGATGTAGTCCGGGTTGTGGGCGTCGTTCCGACGTTCGGTCGTGATCGACGAATTCTTAACGTCGAAGCCGTGCTCGCTGAGCAGCGACTTCATTCCATCGATGTGCGATTCGTCTTCGTGGATGTGGCTCACGAACACGTTTCGTGTCTCTGCCATGAACTGCCTCCGTCGCGCTCTATGGGACCCTTGAGTGTAGGCCGGAGTCGGACGTCGAAATCGGCGAGGAGGTACTCGAGATGAAGTTGGACGACTACCAGCGGGAGTCGGCCGCGACCGACCTCGGGGGGGACAGCGACGATCCCATCGTGCCGCTCCTGGGACTCGCCGGCGAGGTCGGCTCGCTGCTGGCCGAGTTCAAGAAGAAGCAGCGCCCCGACGGCCATGCATACACGGGATTCGAGGACGTCGTCGCGACGGAGCTCGGCGACATCCTGTGGTACCTCGCTGCGCTTGCACGGCGGGTCGGCGTGCCGCTGAGTCGCGCCGCCGAGACCAACCTCCTCAAGACCCGTGCGCGCTGGCTGAGCGAGGCGGGCGCGCCACCCGTCGAGTTCGACGAGGGATTCCCGAACGACCAGCGCCTTCCGCGGCAGTTTGAGGTCGCGTTTTCTTCCTACGAGAACGAGGACGGACGCACCAAAGTGCGGATGCACATCTCGGGTGAGGAAATAGGGGACCCGATCGACGACAACGCGCGCTACCCCGACCACTACCGGTTCCACGACGTGTTCCACATCGCGCACGCTGCTGTGCTCGGCTGGTCGCCGATCTTCAGGTCCCTGATCGGGCGGAAGCGCAAGGTCGACGAGACCACCGATCGCGTGGAGGATGGGGCGCGGGCAGCGGCGACCGAGGAGGCCGTCGCGGCGCTCGTCTTCGAACTGTCCAAGCCGTACGACTACTTCGCCGGATCCGAGCGAGTCGACGACTCCATCCTGAACACCGTCGCTGTCGTGACGGCCCGGCTCGAGGTGAGCGCCCGCAGCACCGGTGACTGGGAGCGAGCGATACTCAGCGGGTTCGCAGCCTGGCGAGGGCTGCGCGAGGCCGGCGGCGGGACGATCGCCGTGGACCTTGACCGCGGGACCCTAGAGCTCGTCGGCTGAGCGCCAGAGCGCTCCCTGCGACTCCGCCTCTGGCGAGGGCTCGATCGGCGGCACGGAGAGCTCCCACTTTGGAGGGAAGAACGGCCGCGGCCCGTTCCCGTTTGGGCGGAAGCGTTGCTTTATTCGTCTGCGCCCAGAGATCCCGTTTACCTCGGGGTGCGCCACGCGGGCGTACTTGTCCACCTCGCAGAAGAGGTTCTGACAGTCGATCAGGTGAAGGGACCGCCCAAAGAGCCCTCCAAACTCCAAGCCGAGCCGGGCGAAATGCCGATCCTGGGTTTCAACCATGTACCGGATGATTTCCTCCTCTATCCCGCGCGACTCGGGGCCGAAGCACTTACGGATCCCGTCCTGGGCTCCAGGACCAGCGACGACGAAGTCGTTCTCGTCGCCATCCAGCAAGGCCGAGTAGTTGAGATCGACCGTGAACTGGAACGCGAGGAATCTGCCAATCGAGGGATACGACTTGAGCCGGGTGTAGACCTCTTCCGGAAAGCAGGCGGCCTCAACCGCCGCCGGTAGCCCGTCGCGCATCATGCGCTCGAGGAGCCGGAGGTGGTTGAGGTGCTTCTTCGCCTCCCCCAACCGTGGAGGGGGCATGACATAGGCTGCGGCGTAGATCGGGCCTCTTGCGGCAGCTGCGTCGAGGGCGCGGCTATAGCGGCCGAAGTCGTACTCGGCCCAGGTGATCTCGCCCAGCTCACGTTCCAGGTGTTGCCAGGTTGGGATCTTGTTGAACAGCTTGAACAGGAGGACGCGGAAGACGACGTCCTCCGCGTCGGTCGGAGCGTCATCGCGGTAGATGACGGAACGCAGGAGATACTGCGAGACGCGGTCAGCGGCACGGTAGACGTTGGTGAACCGGTACTCGCGAAGGATGGGGTCCTCCGACCACGGCGGAGCCTCACGGTTGACTCTTGCCAAGTACAGGCGCTGGCGCTGAGCCGCGAACTGCCAATACGTGTCGAAGACCGGCGTCGGCGTCAAGCGTCGGCCGGCGACGGTGATCGGTTCGGTTGCCGACATCACCGCGCCGTACGCTAGTGATCCGCGCGGCTGCCCGGCCTTGACCTCGTTTAGCCCGCGAGGTCCCAAACCCACCGATATCCCCCTGGATCCGCGGGGATTGGGCCGTACATCTGGCTCCCACGGTCAATGCGATTTGCAGGACTTTTGCGGTGTCCATAAGGCGAGCGCCGCGTCCCTGAAAATCGTGGTGTCGCCGGTTCGATTCCGGCCCTCGCCATGTTGTAGAAGGCCTGCACAGCGGCGTCTTTTCCGCCGGATTTCACGTGCCGAAAAGATGGACTTAGCCGCCACCTTCGCGCGCCACGTCCATTTCACGTCCAACTGGGGCCAAATAGGGCTGGACCGACGGCCCGGTTAGAGCTACGGTCGCCGCGCAACTCGTAAAGCGGCCGGGCGGTCGCTGGAGCGCCCCCGGCCCGGGCGGAACCTACTGAGACGCGTGGAGCCCCCGATCGTCGAGGGCGCTAGCCCTCAGATCGGGGTCGGCTGGCTCGGGCGCACCATCTCCTCCGTTCGGCAGATGTTCTCGCTGTCGCTGCCGCATAGGGTCCGAGCTCGTGAGGGGGGAGCCTCCATTCAGCTCGTCGATGCGGCGGAAGCAGTCCCCCCGGGCGGTGGTTGAGCACCCCTCGTTGAGTCGCGCCTCCATGCGTCGCGCCGACGCGGAGCCCGAAGCTCTTCGCAGGAGGCCCCCGCGGCGGGGCCGCGGCGGGGCCAGACGCCACGCGCGCGAGCTGGCCGGCGGCTGATGCGCCGGCCGACGCGGCTCTTATCGAACTCTGCGCTGCTTGACGCCGACCCGGATCTCGGCGAAAACCTGACGCCTGCCGAGGCGCAAGAAGCCCGGAGGAGCCTGATGGTCCCCGTCCTGGAGCTCCCGCGAGGATCCTGCGACCCGGCGTGGCTTCTCGTCGAGCACCGCGTTCGCCACATCCTCGTGTTGGATGGCCTGCTCGTCCAGCAGTTGTCCGCGGCAGGGTCGCGCGCGGCCGAGCTGATCGCCCCGGGCGACCTATTCGAACTGGGTTCGGACAGGGCCCTGGACACGCTGGTTCGCCTGGATACGACGTGGAGCTCCGCGGGCAGGACCCGCGTGGCGCTGCTCACCGAAGGGGTCATGCTGATGGCGGCTCGCTGGCCTCGGCTGATCCTCACCTTCGTTGCACGCATCGAGGAGCGTTCCGTTCGGCTTGCGACGCAAGTCACCATCAGTCACATGCCGAGCACACCGATGCGCCTGCTGGCGCTCTTTTGGCACCTCGCCGAGCGATTCGGGAAGGTCGGAGCCGATCACGTCGTGCTGCCGCTGCGGCTACTGCATCGCACGCTTGGAGCCATGGTCGGGGCGGAGCGCTCGACGGTAACGCTCGCGCTGCGGGACCTGGCGACCGAAGGACTCGTGAGGCGCCGAGACGACGGGGCGTGGATGCTGTACGGCGACCTCGACAAGTCGCTCACGTGGCTCAGCAGTACGGGGGACCGCGGGTCCGCGGTGATCTCCGCGCCGGAGGAAAGCTCGCGCGGGGCATCACAGCGCTTCGGTGCCGTCCCAGGCGAACTCGAGGCGAGCACGGACCAGCACGACGTCGCCCTGTCCGAGTACGGCGCACGCACAGCGTACGGCTCCCACGCCTTCGGCCAGCATCCTCTCTGGGTAGAGCGTTCCTCGTAGCCTGACTGTCTCGCCGATCCGCGCAGGCGCCTTGAACGTGACCTCGTCGATGCGCCTAAGTGCGCGCACCCGCGAACCGTGGCGCGGCAGCAGCCCGTAGGCGGTCGTCAGCATGAGCAGCCCGTGGGCGATTCGCGTGCCGTACTCGCTCTGCGCGGCCCACTCCGCGTCGAGGTGCTGGGGATGAGTGTCCCCGGTCAGGCCCCCGAAGGTCAGGATGTCCGACTCGGCGATCGTGCGCCCGCGTGTCTCGAACTCACTTGCCTCCTCCAGGCGCTCGAAGGCGAGACAGAAGGGTTCCGCTGCTGGTTCCACGTCTCCTCCTACAGGGGGATGTTCCCGGCGATCTGGCCGCCTGCGTGGCGTTCGCCGTGCACAGCGAGGCCCTCGATCAGCCGCGCCCGCGTTTCCGACGGCGGGATCACCACGTCGACGAGCCGCTCCTCCGCCGCCACCTCCGCACGGAGGTGCTCGTCGGCGTAGTCCTGGGCGAGCGCCTCCAGCGGCCCGTCCGGCCCCTCCGCCCGGTCGAGTTCTCGCCTGTGGAGGATCCTCACCGCCGAGTGCGGGTCCATCACGCCTATCTGCGCGCCCGACCAGGCCAGGACGAGGTCGGCTCCAAGGCCGGCTGCGTTCATCGAGATGTACGCGCCGCCGAAAGCCTTGCGCAGCACCACCGTCACGCGCGGCACCGTTGCCTGCGCGAACGCATGGAGCAGCTTCGCGCCGTGCCGGATGATTCCGCGCCTCTCGTGGTTGGTGCCCGGCATGAACCCAGGCGTATCGACGAACACGACGAGCGGCAGGCCGAACGCCTCGCACGTCCGCACGAAGCGAGCCGCCTTTGCCGCGCCCTCGCTCTCGAGGATCCCGCCGAGCGTTCGGGGCTGGTTCGCGAGTACGCCCACGGAACGGCCGTCGAGGCGGCAGAACCCCGTTACGACGTTGCGGGCCCAGCGTGGCGCGAGCTCGAGCATCCGGCCTCCGTCGACGATCGCGGCGATCGGCTCGCGGATGTCGTAGACCGCTCGCGGGGCGGATGGAACCGTCGCGTCGGGCTCGCCGCCCGGCGGCGGGACCGCTGGCCTGCGCGGCGCCCTCGCCCCTGCCCGCTGGGGTAGGTAGTCGAGCAGCTCGCGCGCCAGGAAGGTGGCGTCGACATCCGTCGGGACCACGAAGTGGCATACGCCGTTGCGCTCGTGGACACGCGCCCCTCCGAGCTCCACGGTGTCCACCGCCTCCCCGCACGCGGTATGCACGATCGCGGGCCCGGTGAGGAACATGCTCGCCCGCCGAGTCATGACGACGAAGTCGGTCAGCGCCGCTGCATACGACGCGCCTCCGGCCGCGACACCGGTGACGATCGAGATCTGCGGGACCCGGCCCGAGGCCGCGACGGTCGCGCGGAACACACGCGCGTAGGCGGCGAGCGCCGCCCCACCCTCCTGGAGCCGCGCGCCGCCGGAATCGACGAATGCCAAGACCGGCGCTCCCGTCCGCGTCGCGTGCATGAGCGCGTGCACGATCACGTCTGCCTGCGCGCTGCCCAGCGACCCGCCGACCACGCGCCGGTCGTACGCGTAGCACACGACCGGCCGGCCGCCGACGCTGCCGGTGACCGCCGTGACCCCGGGCACAGCGGTCGCGCGACCGTTCGGCGGACGGCCCTCGATGCTCGCGTCCAGCGGGCGGATCGTGCCCGTGTCGCACAACAGCGCCAGGAGCTCGTGCGGTTCGAGCTGCAGGTCGGGAAGGCCCCCATCGAACGGATCGAACCAGGGGCGATTCGGGTCGTGCCGGACGTGCTCGGTTTGCTCGGCCGTCATCACGCGCGTCACAGGCGTAGCCCGCCGGCGACGCTTGCCGCCAGCGCGCCGGCGAACTCGAGCGCCATGCGGCGGTGGCCGAGGGCACTCGCGTGGTAGCCGTCCGCGGCATAGCTGTCCCGTGTCGAGAGGTCCTCGCGCGCGGCGAGGTCCGCCAGCAAGGCGTCGTGCTCCGCTGCGAGCGATCGCGTCGCGTCGTTGAGGCGCCGGAGCTCCCGGGACACGCGCGCGGTCGCGCGCGGGCCATAGCCGATGTGGCGAGAGAGGTCCGGGACGGTGGCCGTCACCAGCACGACATCGTCGAGCGCGGCGCGCAGGCGCGTGCAGATCGAGTCGAACGCGCGGGCGTATGCGTCGATGTCGGGCGCCGCCGGCATGAGCACGTCGTTGATCCCGCACACGACGCTGACGATGTCGGAGCCCATCGCGATCGCCTGATCGGGCTGGCGCTCCGCCACCTCGTGACTTTTCAGCCCGAACTCGGCAAGGTTTCGGTAGGTCACGGCGAACCCGGCCCGCGCGAACGCGGCTGCGACCAGATCCGCCCATCGCAGCCCGACCAGGCGCTCGTCGTGCCCGGCCGTGTTGCTATCGCCCAGCGCGGCGTACGCGAGCCTGCGCTCGCGTGCCGGATCGAGCGGAGCGCGTGCCCGGCCGGGGGCGGGGAGGGTCACCGGCTTGCACCCCATTCCGCGATCACGGCGCCCCAGACGAACCCAGTGCCGATCGTGGCCATGAACACGCGCGCGCCGGGTCTCAGCCGGCCATCGGCCTCGGCCGCGTGCAGGCCGATCGGGATCGAGGCAGCCGACGTGTTGCCGGTGCGGGCCACGACGTCCACGACCTTCTGCGGAGGGAGGTCCAGTCGCTGGCCGACGGCCTGGAGGATCCGTCCGTTCGCCTGGTGGTAGACGAAGAGGTCGATGTCCTCGAGCGTCAGGCCGCTGCTGGCGAGCAGGTCGTGCGTGATGGCGGTGAGCTCCTTGACGGCGATCTGGAACGTCTCCTGCCCCTGCATGACGAATGTCTGGTCGTCGCGCTCGATCTTCGCGAGTTCCTTGAAGCGGCCGTCGGATCGGAACAGCGAGGGCCCCACACGCGTCTCGCCCTCCACCGCGGACACGACCACGGCACCGCAGCCGTCGCCCATGAGGCCGGCCGTCCGGCGATCGTCACGGTTGAGGACGCGGCTCGGGAACTCCGCGCCGATCACGAGGCAGTTCGACGAGCGGCCGGTCTCCACGAGGGCGGAGGCGGTCGAGAGCGCCGAGAGGAAGCCGGCGCACGCTGCGCCGACGTCGAATGCCCCCGGTTGCGGGATCCCCATGGCGGTCGCCACGAGCGGAGCGGCGTTCGGGAGCAGCTCGTCGCCGGTCGAGGTCGCGACGAGCACGGTGTCGATCTCCTCCACGCGCTTACCGGCCTGCGCGACGGCGCGGCAGCCGGCCTCGGCCGCGAGAGCGGTCAAGGATTCGCCGGGCCGTGCCATGTGCCGGGAGCGCACCCCCATGCGCTTGACGATCCAGTCCGGCTCGACGCCGAGCCGCTCGGCGATGGGATCGTTGTCGATCACCTGCTCCGGCATGGCGACCGCCACGGAGCCGATGGCCGCGCCGCGCGGCACGCGCGGCCCGTTCCGGTTCTCGCGCTCCGAGAGCGCGTACGTCGTCTCGGTTGTATCGAACATGCGCGACCTCCAGCGGGGTTTGGTGTCGATCCCGTCGAGCGTCTTGAGGGCGAGCTTCGTGAGCACCTCGCCGGGGCCCGTCTCGACGAACGTCCGCGCGCCCTCCGCGTGCAGGCGCGTGAGCAGATGACGGAACCGCACGGGGCGCGACACGCTCGCGGCGAGATCGCGAGCGACGTCGCGCATCGGCGACACGGTGCACGGCGACCACACCGGTGGCGACGGCCGCGCGGCCGCGGCGCGCTCGAGCGCCGCGGCGAGCCGCTCCTCGGTCGCGTGCATCAGCGGCGTGTGCGCCGCCACTTGCAGCGGCAGGCGCATCACGCGACAGCCCGTGTCGAGCGCGCGCTGCTCGAAGTCGTCCAGCGGCTCGGGCCGCCCGGCGAACACGAGCTGGGTCGGCGCGTTGTCGTTCGCCAGCCAGACGCCGTCGGGGGCCAGGTCCGCGGTCTCCGTGGCCCTCGGGCCGATGACGGCCAGCATGCCGCCACGGCCGTCGTCGTCCGCGGCCTCGTCGAAGAGCCGCCCGCGAAGCTCCACGAGAGCGAGCCCCTCCTCGGGCGCGAGTGCGCCGGCCGCCACCGTCGCCGCGAACTCGCCGAGCGAGTGACCGGCGAGTGCGACGTGGACGCCGTCGCGTAGCTCCGGCCGGTCCTCGAGTAGCGCGCGCCAGCCCGCGAGGCTCGCGCAGAAGAGCGCGGGCTGCAGGAACCGCGACCCCTCCTCGACGCGCTCGAAGACGTTGCACCCGGCCAGCTCGTCGGCTCGTGCCGCGAGCTCCGGCGCGTGGCTTCGCGCGATCGCCTCCATGTCCTCGGTCTGGCTACCCTGGCCCGGGAATAGGACGACGGTCCTCACGGCGCGTCCTCGTGGTCCGCGGTGGCACCGTCGCCGACCACCGCGAGCTCGACCGCGACCGGCGCAAGCCGTTCGCCGCGCTGCTCGAGCCGGAGCGCCAGTGCGATCCGCGCAGGGCCGCGCTCGGTCACCTCGGCGTGGCAGCGGAGCGGCTCGCCCAGTTCGGCGAAGCGGCCGAACCGGGCTGTGGCGCGCAGCGGTACGAAGCGCTCCGGCCGCTCGCCGGTGGCGGCGGCCGCGCTCGCGATCGCCGCCTGTCGAGCCACCTCCAGGAGCAGCATCCCGGGGTAATGGTCCTGCGGGTGGTCGAAGAAGACGGGATCGGCGGGGTCGGGGCTGGCGAGGACGACGTACCCGCCGCCGTCGGGCTCGGGTGGTGCGACTACGACGTTGCGCGGGTCGCTGCGGCCGACGGCACGCGGCTCCGCTCGCGCTGGGCGCTCCGCCTTCAGCGCCGACGAGCTCGGCGCTCCATCGCGGGCCGCCGTGTACGTGGTGCGCGGCAGGAAGCGCAGCGCTCCCGCGAAGGTCCCGGCGCGGGCCTCCCCGACGTGGCAGCGTGCCTCGCCCTGTACCGCCCGCAGCGAGCCGTCGCGGTGCCGGCGCTCGGAGTCGAAACTGACCGCGATCGTCATCTCCGTCGGGAGCGGCCCGGGCAGGTTGGCGTCGAGGTCGTCCAGCCTGACGTCGAGTCGCGTCGTGACGAAGTGGAGATCGAGCGGCACGTCTAGGCACTCGTGGAGGACGACCATCACCCCCTGTCGGGCGGCTTCACAAAGGAGCAGCAGGTCGGGGTAGGGCTGCAGCGTGTCGTTGAACAGGCGGTTCGCCCGCGGGAGCTGGACGAGCGCGGCCCACTCGTCCTCGCCGATCCTCACGGCGCCGGTCGCGAACACCTGCTCGAGCGCGAGCTTGTGGACCAGGCGCCGCGCGACGGCTCGCTCCGCGGTCAGCCCCCGCGACCGCACGGAGGCCCCGGCCGCGGCACTGGCGGTCACGCGCGAGCCCCGTCGATCGCACGGCGCCACAACGCGATCAGCGAACCCCCAGCGAGTCTGAGGCCGCTCTCGTCCACGACCGCGAGGTCGGCCTCGACCAGTCCGGTGCGCTCGTCGAGCGGCCGTAGCCCGGTCACGCGGGTCTCCACCCGAATGACGTCGTCGACCGACGACGCGCTCTCGAATGCGAAGTCGCGGAGCTGGCGCATCGCGACGACCCAGCGCGGGTCCACCGGAAGGAGGCCGACCGCGTATGCCAGGACGAGCAGCTCCTGCGGCGCGGGCTCGTGGTCGTCCGCCGGGCCCCGGTCGTTGGTGAGCGCAGCCCATGCCACGGTGTCCGCGGTCGTCAACCGCCGCGACGGCGTGCGCAGGGACATCCCGACCTCGAGCGCGTCGAAGTCGCATGCCAGCCACGCCTGCGTCTCGAGGGCGACCGTCCTCACGCCGCCCTCAAGACCAGCGCGGCGTTGTGCCCGCCGAACCCGAACGAGGGACTCAGACCGATCAGCGGACGTGCCTCGCCGTCGAGCGGGCGCGCGTCCTCGACGACGTGGTCAAGCCCCTCGCAGTCCGGATCGAGTTCGTCGAGGCCGACCGTCGGCGGAATCACGCGGTCGCGAAGGGCCCCGAGCGTGGCGATCGCCTCTACGGCACCCGCCGCGCCCATCAGGTGCCCGATGACCGACTTCGTCGAAGACACCGGTATGCCGGCGACGGCTTCCCCGAGACTCGCCTTCAGCGCGACTACCTCGGTCCGATCGTTGAGCGGTGTGCCCGTCCCGTGCGCGTTCACGTAGTCGATTTCGTGCGGCTCGACGCCAGCGCACTCGAGGGCTCGTGTGATGGCCTTCGCGGCCGTCAGCCCGTCCGGTGCCGGGGCCGTGACATGGAACGCATCGGACGTCGACCCGTAGCCCAGCACCTCGCCGATCGCGCGGGCCCCTCGCGTCTCGGCCGCGTCGGCGGCCTCGAGCACCAGGATCCCGCTGCCCTCGCCGTGGACGAAGCCGTCGCGCCGGACGTCGAACGGCAGCGAGCGTCCCGTCGGAGAGAGGGCGCCCGCCTTCATGAAGGCGGCATGGATGAACTCGGTCGCCCCGCCTTCCGCGCCGCCGACGACGGCGGCGTCCGCCTCACCCGTCTCGATGGTCCGCAGGCCGGCGAGGATCGCCTGCGCGCTCGACGCACACGCCGAGACCACGCAGTGCGTCTCGCCGCGGAGGCCATACCGCATCGACACGTTCGCCGCCGCGGCGTTCGCCATCAGCATGGGGACCGTGAAGGCGGACACCGCACGCGAGCCCCTGTTGCGGACGACCTCGATCTGCTGCTCCATCGTCCCGATGCCGCCGATTCCCGAGCCGACGATGCAGCCCACGCGAACCGGGTCGTATGGAGGCTCACCGGCCTCCCAGCCAGCCTGGGCCAGCGCCTCGTCGGCCGCCGCGAGCGCGAGCTGGGTGAAGCGGTCGGTGCGCCGCAGCTCACGCTGGTCCACTGTCCGCGTCGGGTCGAAGCCGGTGCACGGGGCGTCGCCGTCGACGATCCCGCACTCGCCGGCCTCCCAGCGCGAATGGAGCGACGGAGCATCGTTACCCAGTGCGGTAATGCTCCCGACGCCTGTGATCAGGACTCGGCGGTTCACGCCGAGCCCATGCGCTCCGAGACGACACGAAGCGCGTCGCCGACGGTCTCGACGCCCTGGAAGTCGCGCGGCTCGAGGTTCACGCCGAACTCCTCGTAGAGCGTCTGTCCGATCTCGACCATGTCGAGCGAGTCGATGCCGAGTTGCTCGAGCGTCGCCGCGCGGCTGATGTCCTCCGGCTTGGCTCCGAACTGCTGGAACGCGTCGAACAGCACCGGTTCGAGCCGGTCGGCGGTCTGGGGCGTCGTGCTCATGCGGTTGCCTCCTGGGTCTGGGGTTCCTCGATGCCGGGCTGGCGCGGCTCGGGCCGCGCGGTTCGGGTCAGGGGGAAGAGGGAGGCGCTCAGGCCGCCGTCCACGACGACGGTCGTGCCGGTGACATAGCCCGCATCCGGTGAGGCCAGGAAGCGGACGCATGCGGCCACGTCCTCGGTCGTGCCGGCCCGGCGGCTGGGGATGATCGTGCGCGACGCCTCGTCGGCGAGGGTCGCCACGTCGCTCGTCAGTTCGGTCTCAACGAGCCCGGGCGCGACGACGTTGATGGTGACCCCCCGCCGCGCGACCTCGATCGCGACTGTCCGCGTGAGTGCCTCGAGGGCCGCCTTCGAAACCGAGTAGTTCGCGAGGCCCGGCAGCGGGCGACTCCCGATGATCGAGCCGACGCTGACGACGCGGCCGAAGCGCGCGCGGGTCATGGCGGGAAGGGCGCGGCGGATCGTGCGGTACGCGCCGTTGAGGTTCGTGTCGACGACACGGTGCCAGTCGTCGTCCGTCATTGTCAGGAACAGGCGGTCGGAGCGGACCCCGGCGCAGTTGACCAGCACGAGGACGCGGACATGGCGCTCTTCGAGCGTCTCGAAGAGCCTCGCGACGTCGCCCGCGCTCGTGACGTCCCCCTGCAGCGCGACGGCGAGCCCGCCGGCGGCCTCGATCGCGCCGACGACCCGAGCAGCGCCTTCGGCGTCGGCGCGGTAGTTCACGCCGACCGGCCAGCCGTCCGCCGCGATGGCGCACGCGATCGCGGCCCCGATCCCGCGGGAGGCGCCCGTCACGAGGGCGCAGCCCTCCGGCCGCGTGCCGTTTCGCGCTAGCTCGTCGTGTCCGCTCTGCGTTCTCAACTCGGGTCTCCCGTGGCGGGACGCGCAGGGTGGGGTGCGGCCGGCGGGAGCGTCAAGGCGCCAGGTGGGCCCTCAACGTGGGTTCTTGACCTCGACGAGCCTCAGCGGTTCACAGCTCGCCGATCCGTCGTTACGGTGCCGCGGCGTGCCGCTCGAGCCGACCGAGAACCCATCTTCAGGTGCATCCGTGCTCGCTGAGGGCACCGCTCCCCACCGCGTGGTGATCACGGGCGTCGGTGCCGTGACACCGCTCGGCGTCGGCGCGGGAACGCTGTTCGATCGGTGGTGCGCGGGGGACGTCGGGATCGAGAACGGCGTCGGGCGGTGCTCGGAGTTCGACCCGCTCACGTTCATGTCGGCCAAGGAGGCGCGCCGCACCGACCGCTTCACGCAGCTCGCGGCGGCGGCGGTCCAGGAGGCGGTCGTGCAGGCGGGATGGATGGACCACGGCACGGAGCTTCCTTTCGAGCGCGTCGGTTGCTTCGTCGGCACGGCCTTCGGCGGCTTCGAGACCCACGAGCGCCAGCAGGACATCGCTCGGGCCCAGGGGCTCCAAGCGCTTTCGGCGCTTGCGGTCACGGCGCTGATGCCGAACGCGGCGGCGAGCGGGATCGCGATCCGCTTCGGCTTGAAGGGCCCCTCGCGTGCTATCGCCTCGGCGTGCGCATCAGGCGGCGACGCGATCGGCACGGCCGCTCGCGCGATTGCTGTCGGCGACGCGGAGGCAATGGTCGCGGGCGGCGCGGAGGCATCGCTGTCCGAGCTGGCCCTCGCCGGCACCGACAAGATGGGGGCGCTCTCCAAGATCGGGGTCTCACGGCCCTTCGACGCCCGCCGCGACGGGTTCGTCATGGCGGAGGGGGCGGGCGCACTGATCCTCGAGGAGTGGTCGCTGGCGGTCCGCCGCGGCGCCACGCTCCTCGGCGAGGTCGTGGGCTACGGGTCAAGCACCGACGCCTACCACCTGAGCGCACCCGATCCCGAGGCGCTCGGCCAGACGCTGGCGATAAGGCGAGCGCTGGCGGATGCCGGCGTGGCGCCCGAGGACGTCGACTACGTAAACGCGCACGGGACCTCGACGAGGATCAACGACAGCAACGAGACGCGCGCGCTCAAGGTCGCGCTCGGTGACGCGAGCCGCGGGATCCCCGTGTCCTCGACGAAGTCCGCGATCGGTCACCTGGTCGGTGGGTCCGGCGCGGTGGAGGCGGCGGTGACCGTGCTCGCACTCCGCGAACGCGTCGTGCCGCCCACGCTCGGATACGAGCACCCGGACGAGGGCCTCGACCTGGACTACGTCCCGCTAACCCCCCGCTCGCTCGAGCGGTGGCCGAGCGAGGAGCGCGGCCGCGCGCCGCTCGCGTTGTCGAACTCGTTCGGGTTCGGCGGCCAGAACGCGTGTCTCTGTCTGCGCGCCTGGCCGGACGGCGCCGGGCCGTCCGCGCCGGGGAACGGAGGAGCGGCATGAGCTTCACGGCCACCGCCGCGACGACCGAGCGTGGCGGCCTCGGCACCGTGATCGTCGTCGGTGGCGGTTGGACCGGGATCGCGGCCGCATGGCACCTGCGGGCGCTCGGCGCTCGGCCCGTGGTCCTCGATCGCGCCGCGGAGCTCGGCGGCCGTTCAGCGGCAGGACCCGAACTGGGCGGGCGTGAGATCACCTTCGGGGGGAAGAACATCGGACGCCGCTACGAGCGCTTCCGCGCGTTCGTCGCCGAGGTGGCGGAGCCGAGGTGGGAGCACTTCGGCATCAACTCGTCGCGAGTGGGCGACAACGGACGGATCCACACGGTGGACTCGGAGCGCGGCGCGCGCAGCGCCCTCGCACTCCTGCGCAACGTCGGCGCGCGCGACCTCGCGACGATCGCGCGCTGCGCCTGGTACGTGCGCGGCGACCGCAGCGAACGCTACGTCGGCGGCCGCGCGTTCGACCGCCTCGCCGAGCGGCATGGCGATCCGACGCTGGACCGCGTCTTCGGACCGCGCGCCCGGTCCGTGCTCATCCGCCCGATGACCGTCCGCATGAACGGAGCGGAGCCGGACGAGGTCCATCTCGGCACCTTCGGCACGAACCTCGCGGGCGTCATGGAGACGTACGACCAGCTCGAGAACGGCTTCGGCGAGGTTCTCGACGGTTTCCGGCGGAGCGTCCGATGCGAGCTGGGGGCCACCGTGGAGTCGCTCGCGGTGGAGGATGGGCGCGTCGTTGGCGTGAACGTCCGGCGTGCGGATGACGACGTGGAGCCGATGCGGTGCGACGCGGTCGTGCTCGCTGTCCCCGCGCCCGCGAGCGCCGAGCTCGTGGCGCCCCACCTGCCCGACGTCGCGCGCGACCTTCGCGAAGTCAGTTACCACCCCGCGGCCGTGGCGGTCGTGCGCTACTCGCGGCCGATCTTCGCGCCGGAGGTCCGGGCGCTCCTGTTGCCGCCGGACAGCCCCGCGAGCAACGCCGGCGCCTACGGCGTCGACAACCTCGACCTCGTGCGCTACACGTTCAGCGGCCGCGCCTCCCGCGCGGCGCTCGCGGGCGATTTCGACCCGGAGGCGCTCGTCGCCGAGGCGGAGCGGCGGCTCGCTCGCGTCCTCCCCGTCTCGGCGAGAGACCGCGTCGCGATCGCGGCGCGCCGCTGGGACGCCGCGCTCTGTGCGTACGGCCCTCAGCACTCGCGGCGAGTCGTGCGCGTGCGCGACCGGACGCGGACGCTGCCGGGCCTGCACCTGACGGGCGACTGGGCGCGCGGGGGCACCATCGAGGCCTGCTTCCGCGGCGGCGAGGAGTGCGCGGGCGATGTCGCAGCGGCGCTGCGCGTCGCGGCGGGAGCGACCTCGGACGGTGGTCTTCGAACGGAATGAGCCAGCGGCCGCTCGTCTGCATCGTCGGAGCCGGGGCCTCTGGGATAGCCGCGGCGAAAGCGCTGGCTGACCGCGGGATCCCCTTCGAGTGCTTCGACAAAGGGGATCGCGTGGGGGGCACGTGGGTCCTCGACAACGCGAGCGGGCTGTCGTCCGCCTACCCGGACCTCCACATCAACGTCTCGCGTGAGCGGCTCGAGTACGCGGACTTCCCGATGCCGCGCACGTATCCGCGATTCCCGCACCACACCCAGATCGCGCAGTACTTCGCCGACTACGTGGAGCACTTCGGCCTCGGCGACCGGATCCGGCTGCGGACATCCGTCGAGCTGGCGCGCCCGCTGCCGTCAGGGCGCTGGGCGGTGACGCTCGGCTCCGGCGAGACTCGCCACTACGACGCGCTCGTCGTCGCCAGCGGCCACCACTCGTCGCCGCGCTGGCCGTCGCCGCCCTTCCCCGGCTCGTTCGTGGGCCTCGAGATGCACTCCCACGACTACCGCGGCAACGCTCCGATGCGCGGTCGCGACGTGGTCGTGGTAGGGATGGGCAACAGCGCCATGGACATCGCCGTCGAGGCGAGCCACGTCGCGAGCGCGACGTACCTGTCCCACCGCAGGAGCGCGCACGTGCTGCCGAAGTACGTGCTCGGCCGGCCGTACGATCAGATGCCCGGCCTCCCGTATCTGCTGGGTAAGCCGATCGGCGTCAGGGGGCGGGTGTCGTTCGTGTTGCCGTGGGCCCTGCGGAAGCTCGCTCTGGGCGCCTCGCACCGGCTGGTTGTCGGCAGGATGGAGGACTACGGGTTCGCGCCGCCCGACCACGATCTGCTCGAGGCGCATCCGTCGGTTTCGAGCCGGCTGCTCGACCGGGTCGTGCACGGCCGCGTCGTCCCGAAGCCGAACATCGAGCGCCTCGACGGCGACACCGTCCGCTTCGCTGACGGCAGCTCGGCACACGCCGACGTGCTGGTCTACTGCACCGGCTACGACATCGCCTTCCCGTTCCTTCCACGCGAGGTCATCGACGTGCGCGACAACCACGTGACGCTCTACCGGGCGGTGTTCGACCCGAGCCGGCCGACGATCGCGTACATCGGGTTGATCCAGCCGCTCGGATCGGTGATGCAGATCGCCGAGCGCCAGGCGAAGTGGCTCGCCCTCTATCTGAGCGGCGAGTACGTCCTGCCCGACGAGGACGAGATGAGGCGCACGATCGCGGACGAGCAGCGGCGTCTCGCGGAGCAGTACGTCCCGAGCGCGCGGCACACGATCCAGGTGGCCCAGGACGAGTACTTCTGGCGGCTCGACGAGGAGGAGCGGCGGGGCCGGCGTCGCGCGGCGAAGCACGGGTTCCGCCGGAGCATCCCCGCCTGCACGGCCGAGTCGAGCCGCGCGTCCCTCGACCGCGCGGCGGTGTGACGTGCGCGAGTACCCGCTCTACATCGGCGGGAGGCGCCAGGCGGCTGAGGACTGGACATACGTCCCGCGGGCGTCCGCGCTGCTGCGTGACCCGCGCGGCGCCATGCGCCGCATGGCGGAGCTCCAGTCCGGCCGCAAGCCGGTCGCCGAGGACGACGAGGTGGTCGCCGGTCGCTGCGCAATTGCGGGGCGCGAGGACGTGGACCGGGCCCTGGAGGCGGCCTACGCAGCGCGCCGTACAGCCGCCGCCGTTCCGCTGGAGGATCGGCGTGCGCTGGCGTCGGCGGCGCACCGCGACATCGCGCGCCACGCCGCGGAACTGGCCGAGCTGCTCGTTGCCGAGGGTCACCCGCGGCGACTCGCCGCCTGGGAGATCGAGTCGATCCTCGAGGGGTCGGGTGACGAGACGATGGACTGGTGCTTCGGCCAGCTGCGCCAGGAGTTCCGCGTGGATGGCCGGCGGATCCTGCTCCTGCGCAAGCCCGACGGGGTGGTGTGCCTGAATCCGCCTCAGAACGCCGCGGGGGCGAACGCGTCGCTCGGGATCTCGGTGCTGCTCGCCGGCAACACGCTGGTGCTCAAGGCACCGCGCACGTCGCCGCTGACGACGATGCACCTCTATCTGGAGATCGTCGCCCCGCTTCTCGAGGAGGCCGACGTACCGGGTGGCGCCCTGAATGTTGTTTGCGGCTCGACGAAGCCGATCCTGCGCACGTGGCTGGAGAGCCCCCTCGTGGACGACGTCATGTTCTTCGGCGACAGCCGCGTCGGGCTCGAGTTCGGCCTCGAGTGCACGGCGCGCGGCAAGAAGCCGGTGCTGGAGCTCGCCGGCAACGACGGCTTCGTCGTGTGGGCCGACGCCGAACTCGACAGCGCCGCCGCGGCTCTCGTCGAGTCGTTCTACGGCTCGAGCCAGATCTGCATGGTCCCGAAGTACGCCCTGCTGCACCCGGCTGTTACGGACGACTTCATCGAGCTCTTCCTCGAGCACGTGCGCGGGCTGCGCCCGGGTTACCCCGAGGACCCGGAGGTCGTGCTCAGCCCGGTGCTCAAGGCGGGCATGTTCGACGACTACCTCGCTGAGGCGCGCGAGCGTGGCGCCGAGGTGATCGCCGGCGGCGAGCGCATGGACGTGGCCGGCCGGCCAGCAGCCGACGGGCCGTTCGTGCAGCCCACCGTCATCCGCGTCGACGGCATCGAGGGAGCGCGCGAGCTCCGCTGCGTGCGTGAGGAGACGTTCTTCCCGCTGCTCCCGCTGGTTGTGGCAGAGGTGGCGCCGCCGGATGTGCTCCTCGACCGCGCACTCACCTTCGTCGACTCGAACGAGTACGGGCTGCGGAACTCCCTCTGGGCGCGCGACGACGCCGTCGTGGAGGCATTCGTCGGCTCGCTCCGCAACGGCGGGCTGCTCAAGGTCAACGACTCGCACCTCGGGATGGCTCCCTATCTCGCCGGGCACGGCGGGACCGGGCTGACGGGCGGGCCGCACGGCGAGCTCCACTACCCGATGCTGCGGACCACGCACCTCCAGGGAGTGAGCGTGGCCGACGGCGCATGAAGCCCGCGTCGACAGGCCGCCCCGCCGCGACCGAGCTGGACCTCCAGCACGTGCGGATCGTCGACGAGGGGGACGTGATCGTCCTCGTGCTCGACAATCCCGAGTCGAACGCCCTGACGCGGCCGCTCGTGCGCGAGTTCCACGCGGCACTGGATGCGGTGTGCTCCGAGGAGATCATGCGCCCGGTGGTGATCACCGGAGCGGGGCGCGCGTTCTCGACCGGCGGCGACCTCGAGGCGCTCCTCGAAGGTCTCGAGCTTGGCGGCGACGCGGCGGCGGCCGAGTCCGACACGTCGCTGTCCCTGCTGGCTAACATGATCCTGCGGCTGCACCATCTGCCGGTGCCGACGATCGCGGCGATCAACGGGCAGGCCGCCGGGGCCGGGTTCTCGCTCGCGCTCGCGTGCGACGTGCGGATCGCCTCCGAGCACGTGGCGCTCAACTTCGCCTACGGTGCGCTCGGCGCATCGCCGGACGGCGGCATGACCTGGTTCCTGCCACGCCTCGTCCCGCCCGCCCGCGCCAGCCAGCTCCTGCTCGAGCAGCCCGTGCTGCGTGCGCAGGCCGCGCTCGACGAGGGGCTCGTGAGCGACGTGGTGGCCCACGACTCGCTGATGACGGCCGCCCTCAAGCGCGCGCGGCGGCTCGCGGTGAAGGCGCCGCACTCGCTGCGCACGGCCAGGCTCCTGATCGAGGCCGGCGCCGCGCCGTCGCTCGAGGCCCAGCTGCGCCGCGAGCGCGCCGCATTCGCCACGGCCGCGCGGACCGACGACCTCCGGGCGGGCGTGGCCGCGATGCTCGAGGGCCGCCGCGTCGAGTTCACCGGCCGCTGAGCGCCGGCCTGGATCAGCCGTCCCATCTCGAACTTCGCCTCTCGGCGGTCGGGACGGTCCACCTGCTCCACGTTTCTTGAACCGTTTGGTTCATGTACCGACTGGGTAATCCATGGGCGTCATGGCCGCAGAGCGACCGGACGGGCGCCGAACCCGCCACGCGGGCCGGCGCCGCGAGCTTCTCGACCAGGCGACCGACTTCGTCTTCGGCCGCGGTATCGCGGCGGTGTCACTACGACCGCTGGCGGCGGCGCTCGGCGTGAGCCACCGGACGCTCCTCTACCACTTCGGTACCAAGGAGCGTCTGTTCAGCGAGATCCTGCGCGAGGCGAGGACGCGCGAGCGGATGCTGATCGCGGCGCAGCTCGACGGCGAGGTCGGCTTCGTCGAGTTGCTGCGCGGCACGTGGGACCGGATCACGGAGCACCTGCCGTTCTTCCGCGTCTACTACGAGGTGTACGGCCTGGCGCTTCAGGATCCGGATCGCTACGCGGGCTTCCTCGACGGTGTCGTCTCCGACTGGACCGACCTGACAGCGGACCTGCTCGAGCGCGAGGGACTCGACCAGGCACGCGCGACGTCGCTCGCGACGTTCGTGTGGGCCACCTGCCGCGGACTCCTGCTCGACCTCCTGACGACCGGCGAGGGCGAGCGCGTGGATGCCGCCTTCGAGGAGCTCGTCGTCGCGGTCGAGGCGATCATGAAGCGGGCGGCGCCGGTGGAGCGGCCGTGAGCGTCTCGGCGGCCTCCGCGGGACCTGTCGAGCGCCGGCTCGAGCACCACCCGCACTGCTTCGGCTGCGGACCGGAGAACCTCGGCGGGCTCGGGCTCGACATCCGCTGGACCGGGTCCGAGGCGACGGTGAGCCTCGTGCCGCCGGCCGACTCGGCGGGAGCGCCCGGGATCGTGCACGGCGGTTACCTCAGCGCGATCGCAGACGAGGTCATGGTGCTTGCGGCGTCAGCCGACGAACTGCCGGCGGTGACCCGCCGCGTCGAGGTCGACTACCGCGCACCGGTGATGGCGGAGAAGCGTCTCGAGATGCGGGCGCGCGTGACGCGCACCCGCGGACGGCGGGTATACACGGCGCTGCGCGCGGGATCCCCTGGCGACGAGAACCCGTCGCTGGAGGCGAGGGGCGTGTACGTGAAGATCCCCGCGGAGGCGTGGATCGTGCGTCTGGCACCGCGCGATCCGAGCACCGGGACGATCGATCTCGGCGCGACGGACCCGACGAGCTACTTCCGCCTCCAGACCCAGGTCCTGACGCGGGTGTTCGACCCGGCGCGCCTCGCGCGGCCGGTCCGCGTCGCGCTGGAGCTGTCCGACGTCGAGCCGTCGAGCTGGTGCCTGAGTGCCACCTCCCGCGGGTTGCACGTCCGCCCGGGGGCATGCACGCGGTACCACGCGCGCTTCGCTGGCGAACTGCCGACATGGGAGCGGCTCCTCTACGACCCGACGCTTCTCGACGATGCCGTGACCGCGGGTGCGGTGGAGGGCGAGCGCGACGCGCTCGCGCACCTTTTCGGATGTCTGTCGCTTGCGGTCTGAGAACCCGGATCGGGGCCCTGGCACTCCGCCACCCCCGGCAGGTGCTCGCCGCCACCGCGGCCGTCGCTGCGCTCGCGGGGGTGCTGAGCGTGGGTGTCGAGAAGCACCTGGACCCCGTCAGCGTCGACCCGCCATATTCGGAGAGCTTCGAGACACGCGAGAAGCTCGAGGCGGCGACCGGCGTCAATGCCCGTCCGGGGGTGGTCGCCTTGATGCGACTGCCGGCCGATCGGGCGCGGGCGCAAGCGCGGGTGCGGCGGGTGGCACGCATCATGGAGGCGGATCCGGCGGTGGGTCGCGTGACGAGTTTGCTGCGTGGCGACCGCCGGACGTACGTTTCGCGCGACCGCAAGCTCACGTACGTGGTCGCTCAGCTGCGGCCGGCCCCCGATCGCGCGCGTCAGGACGCCGCGCGGCGCCTCGCCGCACGGCTCGACGCCCGCGTGCCGGGCGTCAAGCTCGGCGGGGTCGACCTGGCGCTGGATCAGATCAACAAGACCATCCGCGAGGACTTGACCCGGGCCGAGCTCTTCGCGCTCCCGATCCTCTGCCTCCTGTCGTTCTGGTTCTTCCGCGGAGTGATCGCAGCCCTCCTGCCGATTGCGATCGGCGGCCTGGCGATCGTGCTGACGCTGCTGTTCCTGCGCGTCGCCAGTGAGTTCATCTCTGTCTCCGTGGTCGCGCTCAACCTCGTGACGGCGCTTGGGCTCGGACTCGCGCTCGACTACAGCCTGCTCATGGTCTCCCGCTTCCGAGAGGAGCTCGCGGCGGCGGGCGGCGCTACCGCGCCGGCGCTGAGGAAGGCGCTGGCCACCGCCGGGCGCGCCGTGGCGTTCAGCGCTGTCACGGTCGCGGCATCGCTGGCCGCCCTGCTGGTCTTGCCCGAGCGCTACTTCTACTCGATGGGCCTCGCCGGGGCCGGCGTCGCGCTCCTGGCGGCGCTCACCGCGCTCGTGGTGCTCCCGGCGCTGTTGGCGCTCCTCGGCCCACGCGTCAACTCGCTCGCCCCCGCCCGGCTCCAGCGGACCGCGGCCGCCGCAGCCCGTCCGGCCAGCAGCGGAGCGTGGTACGGGCTGGTCCGGCTCCTCATGCGCAGACCGCTGCCGGTCGCGCTCGCCGCGAGCGCGTTGCTGATCGCGCTCAGCCTGCCAGCCCTTCGCATGGAGGGGCTGCCGACGGATGCGGCTGTGCTTCCGGAAACCGCGAGCGCACGACAGGTCCACGACACGATCCGTACTCGGTTCGCGGTGGACCCGTCGCGCACGATCGCGGTGGCGGTCGAGGACGCGTCGCGAGCCGAGCGGGCGCGGCTCGCCCACACGATCGCCGGCCTTCCAGGCGTCGCGTCGGTCGGGCGCGCGCGGCCGCTGCGGCGCGACCTCGCCGCCATCGACGTCATGCCGGCCACGCCGACCGAGAGCGAGGCGGCGCAGGATCTCGTGCGCACGATCCGCGAGCTGCCGGCCGGGTTCCCGGTCGGCGTGACCGGCGAGACGGCACTGTTCGTCGACCTGAAGACGGACTTGGGCAACCGTCTGCCCCTCGCCGTGATCCTCATGGCGGCAGCCGCTGCCTTCGCGGTGTTCCTGCTGACGCGCTCGGTCGTGCTGCCCTTGATGACCCTGTTCGCGAACGCACTCACGGTCTGCGTCGCCGTCGGAGCGCTGGTCCTGATCTTTCAGGACGGCAGGTTCGAGAACCTGCTCGGATACGACAGCCCCGGCGCGCTGGATCTCTCTCAGCCGGTGATGGTCCTCGCGGTCGCCGTCGGGCTGTCGACCGACTACGGTGTGTTCCTGCTGGCCCGGGTCCGCGAGGCTTACATCGAGGGGTTGTCGACGCGCGCGGCGATCGCCGAGGGACTCGAGCGCACTGGCCGGGTGATAACCGCGGTCGCCCTGCTCTTCTGCGTGGCGGTCGGCGCGCTTGTCAGCTCCCGGATCATCAGCGTGAAGGAGGTCATGCTCGGCACGGTCATCGCCGTCTTGATCGACGCGACCATCGTCCGCGCGCTGCTCGTCCCGGCGATCATGCGGATCTGCGGCAGGGTCAACTGGTGGTCCCCCGGGGCGGGCATGTTCCGGCTCCGTCCCCGGCGCGCTGGAGAGGACGTCCCGAGACGTCCATGAAGACGTGACGCGGCAGGAGCTACGGGCGAAGCTGATCGCGGGGAGCACGGCCGAGGTCTTCGCGAGCATGCGCGCGATCGGCGCCGCCGAGCGCGACAGTCGGATCCGCCATCCGGACCACCTCGCCGCACGCTTCGTCGGTCGCGGGCTGCGCCTCACCGCGTTGAGCAAGGTTCCAGGGCTTCGCGGGCTGATGAGGCGGGCCAGCGAACACATCTCGCCGGGCGCTTATTACTACGAGCTCGGCCGCGGTCGTCACATGGATGCGATTCTCGCGGCGGAGCTGGCACGCGGCTTGGACCAGCTCGTGATCCTCGGCGCCGGATTCGACAGCCGCGCGTACCGCTTCGAGGCGTCCCTCCGCGGGACGCGCGTCTTCGAGGTCGACCATCCGACGATCGCCGTGTTGAAGCGCGAGCGAGTGGAGCAGATCTTCGGCGGGCTGCCCGGCCACGTCACGTATGCGGCGATCGACTTCGACACCCAGGAGCTCGCGAGCGCACTGGACCTGATCGGCTATTCGGATTCGGCGCGCACGCTCTTCATCTGGTCCGGAGTCTCGGGCTACCTCACGACGGAGGGCGTCGAATCCGTGCTTTCGGTCGTGGCCCGCGGTGCGCCGGGAAGCTCGATCGTGTTCGACTACTGGTTCCGCGAGGCCATCGAGGGGAACGGCAGCTACTACGGGATCCGCGAGGCTTCGGAGCGGGTGGCGAGGATGGGGGAGCCGTACCGGTTCGGGATCCAGGAAGGCCAGACCGGGCCGTTTCTCGAGTCGCTTGGTCTCGAGCTCGTCGAGGACGTGGGACCCGCCGAGCTCGAGTCGCGCTACCTCGTGCGCAGCGACGGGACGGTGCATGGGCGGCCGTGCGGATTCCTGAGCATCGCCTACGCGCGCGTTCCCGAACGGCCGCGGCCGAGCGACGATTCGAGCTGACCCAGCGGAGCGAGCCCGATGCCTCGCAGCGACCGAAGAAATCGCGTCGGGAGCCGAGGTGCGGCGTCTCCCAGGGCTCTAGCTTTCCATGCCGGTGCCAGGTTGGCGGGGGCGGCACGACCGATGCTGGAACGAGGTTTCCTTCGCGCGTGTATCCCTCAAGCCACCCGGATGGGAGAAGCAGGTCATCCAGGAGCTGGAGCAGGCGTGGAAGCCGAAGCTCGCCTCGGCCTTCCGCGGCCTACCCGCCGGCGGGTTTCCGAAGCTCGCGGAGATCTTCAGGTTCTTCCGCGGCGGGCGGATCATCTTCAACCAGGCGCCCGGTGGGTTCGAGCGGGCGCTCGAGACGTCGGTGCGCGACTCGGATCCCGACGGCTCGAGCACCGTCATCCGTGCTCTCGGCTACCCCTACATCAACGGCGTGCTCCGCGGAGCGGGCCTCTTCGACGACACCGATGGAACCGGGCTCTGGGTCTCCGGTGACTACAGGGGCAACGACTGGAAGCGCGGAGCCACCAACCCCGCGGGGAGGGTCGTGGCACCCCGGTGGAGCGGGTCCCGCGGGAAGAGGAGCAACTTCACCGCCACCGCGTCCGCGGTCGTGAGCCTCCTGACCCTGCTCGCGACGCGCAAGCTGGTGGAGGAACCGGATCCGAGCAGGGATCCGTCCACCAACTACCACGACCAGATGCTCGACCTGATGCTCGGCCGCACGGAGCAGTACGTCGGCCGCGCGCTGTTCGACGAGGGCCGGCGCTTCGATTCGCTGAACTACAAGATCGGGATCGGCGTCGACGGCCGCAGCCACGACTGTGCGATCGTCGAGCGCAGGCTGCCGTCCGGCGAGACGATCCGCTACGTGGTGGCCGGGTTCGGCTTCGACAAGGGGCACGATCCCGTGAACCTGCGGAGGCTGTTCGTGGAGCTCGACTCCGTGGTCGCCGCCAGGCACTAGCAGGCCTTGGCGAAACCCTTGGGCAAGCCTCGCGAACGGCGTAGTTCCCCGTGACCGGAGGATTTGGTCGCCTATACAGCCCGAATCCTCCGGCGACGATCTCGGACCTCGCGGTCCGCCGCGCCACCGCCCTGCCCAGCCGCAGTTACGGGGACCAGCGCGCCCGTAGCGCGCGTCCCCTCGTCAGCCGAGGGTGAGCGTCCCTGGGTCGTGCGCGGCGACGGCGACCGTCATCGTCGTGCCTGGCTGGAGGTGCTGCATGGCATCCGGTGAGACGAGCTGGCGGTGCTTCACGCGATAGGGCTCCCGCCCGGGCACCGTGACCGTGAGGTCGATCTCCACCACCGGCTTTCCGTCCACCGTCCTGCCCGTGTCGCGCGTCGAGTTGACCACCGCGGTGCCCCTGACCGGCCGAAGCGGCCCGGCGCCACCGGTTGCCGAGGACTGCCACTGCCGCATCGCCGATGCCTGCCACTGCTGCGCCGCTCCCACGGCCCGGCCGGCCCGCCCGAGCCCGGAGAACACCGGGAGGAGGACGCCGGCGAGGAACAGGACCAGGCCGCCTCCCACGCCGAGCCCGATCATCCGGCCGCCGGACCCCCCCCTTTTGCGGTCCCGAAGCCGAGCTGCGGCCCCACGGGGTCGGACTTGCCGACCGAGCGGGCGCTGACCAGGTAGGGCCCGGCGTCCGGGACGTCGAGGCCCTCGATGTCGGTCCAGGTCAGGGCCGGGCTTCCGCCGACCTCCCGGCCTCCGTCGCCGTCCTGCCGCAGCGGCTCGCCGCCGCCCGCCGGTCGCACCACGTAGTCGACCTCGGGCTCGGGGAAGGCCTGGACGTCCAGGTTGACGTCGACGGCCTCCTCATAGAAGACCACCACCTCGCCGGCGGGGAGCTCGAGCGTCGCCTCGCCGGGGATCGACACGGTGCCGTACTTGTCGTGATCCCCACTCGACAACGACATGGCGACACCGATCCCGACCCCGGCGACCAGTACCAGGCCCCCGAGCGCCATCAGGATCAGCGGGCCGCGCCCGCGTCTGGATGAACCCTGGTCGACGGCTCCCCCCTGCCGAGGCCAACGTACCAGGTCAGAGCGAGCCGGCGGGCGGCGGCGAGTGCTCGCCCTGGTGGCTCACCGGCGGCGCAGTTGCCTGGCGCGGTCGATCGCGCGAGCCTTCATCTGCGCCGGACCTCCTCGAGCGCTCTCGGTCAGGCTCGTCCATCGGCGTCGCTCGCCGCGCGCTCCGCACGTCGCAGGCGGCTCTCGCTGAGGGCGGCGGCGCGCTGGAGCTCCTCCAGCCGGGCGGGCCTGGTCGGCCGCGGCCCGAGCACCTGGGCGCGGTAGAGGTCGCGCCGCTCGCCGTCGTAGCGAGCCGCGGCGCGCAGCTCCTCGAGCCGCCGGGCTACTCCTGGCTCGATGCCCATTCCGCACTCGCCTCGCGAGCGGCCGCCCGATCGCCGGCCGCACTCAGGCCGGTGGGCGCGTGCGCCTCCGCCGGATCCGCGCCGGGCTGGGAGCGCGGGCCAAGTTCCGTCACACGCGCCGCGACGGCCTCCGCGGCGGCGCGTTCGTCCGAGCCGAAGCAGTACGCGATGGTCTCGCCGTCCAGGGCGACGTAGGCGAGCACGCCGTCGAGCGCCTCGAGCGGGTAAACCGAGTAGGGGCTGGGCGACCTGTGCGGCCGCGGGGTGGACGTGGACATGGTGACCTCTCCTGATCGACTCTCTGTGCGGTTGCGGGCAACCGGGAAGAGAGTCGAAGAACCAGCGCCCGTGGCATCAGCTTAGCTGGCCCCATTCGTGCATCCCCCAGACCCACTCCGGGTACAGTCAAGTCGAGGATCGGATGACCACGAGGCGCGACAGCGAGGTCCACGAGCGCGACCTGGTCGCGAACGGACGCGACCGCATGGCCGACGCGCGCGACCGGGCGGCGGAAGGACGCGACCGCGCCGCCGAGCAACGAGACCGTGCGGGTCGCCGTTTCTCCAAGAGCGAACCTGAGCGGGCGACCGACGACCGCGAACGGGCGGCGGGCGACAGAGCCGAGGCCGCGCGCGATCGCAGGCGGGCGGCAGACGATCGACAGCTCGCCGCCCGCGAGCGGGTGAAGGCGGGCGTCGACGATCTGACCGGGGCGCTCCGTCGCGACCGCGGCCTGACCGATCTCGCGCGGGAGATCGACCGCGCGCGCCGTTCGGACGGACGCCTTGTCCTCGCCTTCGTCGACGTCGACGGCCTCAAGGCGGTCAACGACGCCCAGGGACACTCCGCCGGCGACGACCTGCTCCGCGACGTGGCGGTGGCGCTGAGAACCGGGCTGCGGTCATACGACCTCGTCATCCGCTTCGGGGGGGACGAGTTCCTCTGCGGGCTTGCGCGCACAGACGTCGAAGGCGCCCGGCGGCGCTTCGACGAGGTGGCGACCGAGTTGAGGGAGAGGAACCCCCGCGCGTCCGTGAGCACCGGCTTCGCGGAGCTCGAGCATCCCGACACGCCCGGCGAGCTCATCGCGCGTGCCGACGCGGCCCTCTACGCGGGACGCCGCCACCTCGCACGCGAAGCCGCCGCAACCGAGCCCGGCGGCTGACGGACCAGAGCCGGTCGGCGCCCGCCCAGCCTGCAAAGCAGAGTCCGCCGGCCGTCCCGGTCACCGTCAGCAGAACGCCCGCGGCGGCTGTCGCGGCCACCCCCTCGCTCCCGAGGATGAGCACCGCGGCCGCCGCGCCGACGCTCGGGCCGATCGGCAGCTGGCTGAGCGTCACCAGGGCGATCAGAACGGCGATCGCGTCGAAGAACGAGGCGTCGACGCCGACCGCGTGCAGCAGGATCCAGTTGCGGAAGATCTGCGCGAAGACGGCCACGAGCACGAAGGCGACCACCCTCCCTCCGCGGCCCAGGCTGCGGAGCACTGCGAGCCCCTTCCACAGCTCGCGCCCCTTCGCCAGCGCGAGCCGCCGCAGGCCGGCGCTGGCGGCCGCGAACACCGCCAGCAGGATGAGCGGCACCCACCACGGCAGGCCGAGCGGGCCGACCAAGGTGAACGACGACAGCGCGGCCAGCACCGCCTCGACGGCGATGATCGGGAACTCGGCGGCGATCAGGGTCGGCACTTGCGGGCAGACCTCGGGCGACGACCGCCGCAGCGCCGCGATCCGAGCCGCGACGCCCAGCTGCGAGTTGAGCACCCCGCCCAGCACCTGCATGCTCGATGCGCGATAGAGGGTCCGGCGCTCGACCGTCCCCCCAGCCGCCTCGATGGTCAGGTGCCACGCCTCGCTGCGCGCCACCAGCGCGACGATCTGCAGCAGCGCCGTCACGGCCAGCACCCCCGCCGCGGCGTCGGAGAGCGCGGTCGCGAAGTCGTCGCGACGCCTGGCCAGCAGGTACGCGAGGGCCGCGGTGGCCGCCAGCGAGCCCACCACGGTGATCGACGTCCGCCTCCGGCCGCCGAAGTCGCGGACGCGGGAGATCTCGATCCCCCGCCAGACGCCGGCGTCAGACGTCACTTCGACTCACCCGAAGCCCCAGCATCGCCGAGGATCGCCAGCAGCTCGCTTACCCGTCTCTCGCTCGCGACGGGGTCCGGTAGCGGCAGGTGCGTCTTGACCTCGTAGTAGTTGCGCCGGCCTTGTCGATGGCGCGCCACGTAGCCCGATGCCTCGAGCTCCCCGACGATCCGGTGCGCGGCCCGCTCGGTGATCCCGACGCGCGCTCCGATCTCGCGCAGGAGGATGCCCGGGTCGCCGGCGATGCAGAGCAGCACCTGCGCGTGGTTCGTCAGGAACCCCCATCCGGGTCCACGTGCATCCGCATTCGCCACATAAGTAGAATAGCGTTTCTAGAAATACATTTCCGCTATAGTCGAAGACGACATCGACTGAAAGGGGCGTCTTCATGCCCCGCTTCAACTGTGAATCGTGCGGGGCGAGCCTCTACAGCGCGGCCCACTCTGCGAGACTGACCAACCCCGCCTGCCCAGCCTGTGGAGCTTCCTTCGAGGCGCCGCGGGAGGTTGAACGCTGGGATGACGAAGGCGGCGGCCTCGGTTCGATTCCGGCCGCGGTTCCCGAGACCACACGACTGGCGTTGCAGCGATGAGCTTCCTCGGCAGGCGCGCCCGCGGCCGCGAGGCGGCTTCACCGGAGACCGCCTCGAGCGAAGCCGACCAGGCGCTCACCGACCGCTACGCGAAGCTCGACGACCGGCAGGCGGTCGCGACGCTCGCCGGGCTCAGCCAAGTCGAGCTGACCGCGATCGCTTGCTTCGAGCGCTCGCACCGCGAGCGGGCGCCGGTGCTCGACACGCTGCGCCACCTGCGCCAGCCGGAGCCGCTGCCCGGCTACGACGCGCTCGAGCCGAACGCGATCCCCGAGGCGCTCGCGGGAGCCGACACCGGGATGGTCGAGGCCGTGCGCGAGTACGAGCGCAGGCACCAGAACCGGACCTCCGTGAACGTCGCGATCGCGACCGCCCTCCGGTCGCTACGCGACCAGCCGGCGATCGCGGTCGACGGCGCTCCCGCTCCCCCGCCGGCGGTCTCGGGGCCGCCCGCAGCGAGGAACGGCCTGCCGATCAAGACGCCTCCCGAAACTGGACTGGGGACGCCATGAGGCTCGACGTCCACGAGGACAACAGCGCGAACTACCACTGGACGCTCGTCACTGCAGACGGCGAGGAGCTCGCCACGTCCATCGAGGCGTTCGCGTCGCACGGCGCGGCCGCGCGAGCGGCGAACGAACTGAGCGCGCAGATTGCCGCGGCGCCCCTGGAGGTCGGCTGAGGGGGGCCAGCAGACCACCGAGGGACAGCTGAGCGCCGCGATCGCGAACGCGGTCGTGCACCTGCTCGGTGAGTACACCGGCCGCGGCCCGACCAGGGCACGCGCCTACCTCAACCGCGACGCGATAACGGTGCTGCTGCACGACACGCTGACGAAGGGCGAGCGCCGGCTGGTCGCGGACGGCCACGCGCCGATCGTGCTCCACACGCGCGGCGTCTTTCAGGAGATGATGCGGGCCGAGCTCGTCGCAGCGGTTGAGAACCTGACCGGCCGGACGGTCGCGGCCTTCACGAGCGCGAATCACATCGACCCGGACATCGCGGTCGAGACGTTCGTGCTCGAATCTCAGTGACGAAAACACGCTGTTTTGCGGGTCTTGTTTGCGACGCCTCGCGCGCTGGCTCGAGCAGGCGTACACTCGGCTTGGTTTCCGACCCTTTCTTTGCGGGACGCTTGCGGTCAAAGGGGCTTTTGAGCCGCCCCGGACGGTGAGAGCCGGGACCCGCTACTTCAGTGGCGAGGCGGACGCCGGCAGCCCTCCTGCCGCGTGGACGCAACGCAGGGAAGGAGCCGGTCCAGATGCCCTACTTCAGGTGCAAGCGCTGCGCGCTCAGGCTGTACAGCGCGGCGTCCGAAACGCACTGCTCCGAGTGCAGCGCCCCACTCGGCCGAGCCGAGCGATCGCTCGAACCGACCCCGCTCGCCCGGCCACGCCGAGACGGGCGCTCCATCTCCTCGGAACCGCCGCTGCCGGCGGGCGGCAGGAGCTTCCCGTGAACGGCGAACGCCTCGACCCCAGGCTCGGGCGGGTCCGCGCCGACGTGCGCCGGCACATGAGCCGCGGGGGCTCGGTCGACGCCGTCGATGCCGAGATCATCGAGCCGTCGGGCTTCAGCGCCGACGAGAAGGCGGCTCTGTGGCTCTACGCCTGGTCGTACGTGCCGCGCCGGATGCAGCGAAGGTGGGCCGACCGCAACCTGCAGATGGCAGCGCTGCGGTCCTGACGAGACCGACGGGCGGGATCGTGGCGCGGCCACGGCGACCGTCAACGTCGTGCCGGCCGAAGGCGGCGCATGGCGCCCACTGAGACGACCTGGCGGTGCTTCACGCGATTGGGCCGATGCCCCGGCACCGTGACGATGAGGTCGATATCCATCACCGGCCTGCCCGTGTCACGCGCCACCCCCCTCGCTGCCGAGCATGAGCACCGCGGCCGCCGCGCCGACACTGGGGGACGATCCGGGGGGTAGCTGACTTCGCCGCCCTGGGTACTAGTTCATCCTGTTGGCCAACCAGAGGAGAACGAGCGATGGCCGATTATGTGAGCGATCCGAACGGTGAAGTCACAAACCCTGAAGAAGCGGCCGAAATCAAGAAGCGCGCCGCAACGGACGAGCCTGGTCTGTGGCGCGCCGATCTATGGCCGAACGTCCCTGCGGCCGTCGATTGGGCCAATCGGTCTCCGATTTCGCCGCCTGGCTCGATCGTGTTCAACATACGAGACAACGGCCAGGTCTGGACGTACACGCTCTTGTAAGCCGCCTGATCGAACGTCCGGCGACATGAGCATCGGGGAGGTGCTGTCGACACGCCTTGAAAATGCGTGAGCCAGTGCGGTTTCGTTGACTGCTTCCCCCGGCCTCGGTACCTTCGCTTGCGCAGGCTCGCGGAGGGGGGCATCCATGGGAACGGCGTCGTTGCGTAGTGGTTTCGTGTTCGCGGTCCTGGTGGCCACGCTGGGCGTCGCGCCGGGGGCGTCCGCCATCGGCACGGATCCGTGCCTGCAGGCCCCGCCGGCCACTGCGATCCAGGGCACGAACGACGACGATCAGCTCTGGGGGACCTCGGGCGCGGACGTCATCTACGGCCTCGACGGTCACGACGTCATCAAGGGTCTGGGCGGCAACGACACGATCTGCGCCGGCCTGGGGAACGACGGGGTCAACGGGGGAGCCGGCGACGACGTCGTCGGCGGGTCGAACGGGTACGACCTGATCGTCGGGGGCGACGGCGCGGACACGATCTACGGAGGCCTGAATCAGGCCGAGATCGGCGACGGCCTGTTCGGCGGCCGGGGGATGGACACGATCGTCGGCAACGACGACGACGGCCAGGGCGCCGGACCGGACTACATCATCGGCGGACCCGACCTGGACACGGTGCTGCCCGGTGCGGCTCCGGCCGACCAGTCCTACGAGGCGACCCAGCCCGACAGCGAATTCGACGGCGACTCCGAGTGCCCAAGCCCCACCTCGGCCGAGATCGGCGTCTTCGGCGCTCCCGGCCGGCTCGACACGATCGCGCCGGGGCCGTGCCTGACCGTCGAGGGCAAGGTCGATCGCCTCGGCTTCGGGGGCGACGGCGACAAGAAGTTCCACGTGTCGGTCCCGGGCGCCGACTACAAGGTGGAGTTCATGCCGCGGGACAAGCCGATCTTCCCCCTCGGCGGGCTCGACGACGAGGACAGGGTCCGCATCAGGGGACTCCACGTCACCGACGGCCACTGTCCTCCCGATTGCGAGCAGGAGATCCACCCCGTCTACCGCTTCCAGTTCGTCAGCGGCGGCGGAAACGCCACTCGCTGCGTGAGCGCAGCGTGCCTTGCCGGGCCCCGCTACGCCGGGAGCCCGCACAAGCTGCGGCCCGAGAGCGGGATCCTGAGGAACGTCCCCGCCGACGGCGATCCGGGGAAGGGCCGGCGCTACTGCTGGGACGAGCTCGGCGCTCCGTGCAACGACTGGGATCCCAGCGACCCCGACCCGTTCGCCTGAGCTAGCCGCGCCCGAGCCGCCGCCGGACACGACCGGCGGCGGCGGGCTCGCGCCGTAGCTACGGCGTCTGCTGGCCCTGGCCCGGCTGCTGCTGGCCGCCCTGGCCCGGCTGCTGCTGGCCGCCCTGCCCGGGCTGCTGCTGCCCGCCGCCCTGGCCCTGCGCGCCCTGCTGCGGCTGCTGCTGCGCCGCGACGGTCGCGACCGCCCGCTCGAAGCCGGCCTGATCCTTCACGTCGACCACGTAGTCGTCGCCGTCCTTCGAGATCTCCATCTTGATCTTCTCTTTCTTGTCGCCCTCGGTCGCCTCGAGCGTGCAGTCGAACTCGGTCCCGTCGGCGCCGTCGACCTCGTCCGGGCACTGGAGCTTCGCCGGGATGCTCTGCTGGCTGAGCCGCTCGTTGAGGTTGTCGACGCCGGCCGTCACGTCGGTCTTCTCGCCGCCGCAGCCGGCCACGCCGAGCGCGGCGAGGCAGGCCAGCGCGACCCAGGCCGCGATCGCGCGGCTCATGGCGTCTCCTCCTCCGGCGCGGCCCCCTCCTCCGGCGGAGCCTCCTCCCCCGTGCCCTGCTGGCCGGCCACGCTCTGGATCGCCTTCGCCCACGCGGCGCGGTCCTTGACGTCCACGACGAGCTTGTCGCCCTCCTTCTTCACCTGCATCTGGACCTTCTCCTCCTTGCCGCCCTCGTCGCCCTTGAGGGTGCACTCGAAGTCGGTGCCCTCGCCGCCGTCGACCTCCTTCGGGCAGTCCAGCGACGCCGCGAGGCCCTGGTCGGCCAGCTGCTTGTTCAGGTTCTCTACGCCGCCGCTCACGTCGGTCGTCTCGCCGCCGCACGCCGCGACGGCGAGGGCGGTGGCGCAGGCGAGCGTGAGTGCGGTGGCGATTCGGCGTGGCCGATGCATGACAGGTGGCCTTTCGATCTGAGGAAGGGAGCGGCGCCAGACTAGCGCCGCGCCTCGGATAGCCTCGCTGCTCGTGACCGGCCCGCGCGCGAACCGGACCGCGGTCGCAGCCCTCGCCGGCCTGGTCGCGGCCGGCGCCGCGCTGCGTTTCGGCACGCTCGACCTCCAGAGCTTCTGGGTCGACGAGGGCGCGACGGTCCACCTGCTGCGCGACGACTTCGCCGGCATGCTCGACGGGCTCACGATCACCGAGAAGACCCCGCCGCTCTACTACGTCCTCGCCTGGCTCTGGACGCGCCCGTTCGGGACCGGCGAGATCGGCGTGCGCTCGCTCTCGGCGCTCTTCGGCGTCCTCACGATCCCGGTGGCATACGCCCTCGCGCGCGAGCTGCTCACGGCACGCGCGGCGCTGATCGCCGCGGCGCTGGTCACGTTCAACCCGCTGCTGGTCTGGTACTCGCAGGAGTCGCGCGCCTACGCGCTGCTCGTGCTGCTCGCCGCGCTCGCCACGCTGCTGTGCGTGCGGCGGCGGCTGCTGGCGTGGGCCGTCGCGTCCGCGCTCGCGCTCGCCACCCACTACTTCGCCGCATTCGTCGTCGGCCCGCTCGCGCTCTGGCTGCTCTGGCGCCACCCGAGCCGCCGCGGGGCGGTCGCCGCGGTCGCGGGCGTCGCCGCGGCCGGGCTGGCGCTGCTCCCGCTCGCGATCGACCAGTCCGAGAACCCGGGGTCGAACTTCATCACCGGGACCGGGCTCGGCACGCGCGTGCTCCAGCTGCCCAAGCAGTTCCTGCTCGGATACGACACCCCGCTGGAGGCGGCGTTCACGGCCGCGGCGGTTGCCCTCACGGCGGCGGCCGTATGGCTCGCACTCACCCGCGCCCGCCCGCAGGCGCGGGTCCCCGCGCTGCTGGCGCTCGCGGCCTTCGCCCTCGCGCTCGCCGCGGCGCTGCTCGGCGCGGACTTCGTGATCGCGCGCAACCTGATCGTCGCGCTCGTGCCGGTCGCGATCCTGATCGCCGCGGGCTTCGACGCCGCCGGGCGCGCGGGCGTCGCGATGGCGGCCGCGCTCGCGGCGCTGTCGCTCGCCGCGGTCGTCGGGGTCTTCGCGCGCCCCGAGTTCCAGCGCGACGACTGGCGCGGCGCGGCCGAGGCGATCGGCCCCGCGACCGACCGCCGTGCGCTGGTCGTCAACCCGATCGCCGGCGCGGTGGCGCTGCGCCTGTACCTCGACGGGCTCGAGCCGTTCGGCGAGGAGTTCAAGCGAGTCGACGAGATCGCGCTGGTGGCGGTCACCGAGCGCCGCCCGGGCGAGACGCCGCACCCGCCGCGCCCGCAGACGCCGACGCTACCGGGCTTCGAGCCGTTCGCGCGCGTGGAGACCGACACGTTCACGCTGGTGCGGCTGCGCGCCGTCGGCCGGCAGTTCATCGCCTCGTCGGGCCTCACGCACCTGCGGCTCGGGAGCGACCTCGCCGTGACGCTCCGCCAGCGCCGGACGCGCTAGCGCCGGCGGCGCAGCACGTGCACGTCGCCGTCGCGGCGCGTGACCCTGGTGCGGTCGAGGTGCTCGAGCAGGGCCTGCGCGTACTTGCGCGAGGTGAGCAGCTCGTCGCGCACGCCTGCGATCGTGGCGCCGCCGTCGCGCTCGCAGATCGCGACGATCCGGGCGATGAGCGCGTCGAGCGACCCCGGGTTGAAGTGCAGGTTCCGCGCCACGCGCACGGCCTGCCCGGCTTCGGCGAGCCGCCGCAGCCGGTCGGCGGCGTCGGCCTGGGAGAGGCCGGCCGCCGCGGCCAGCTCGGCGTCGGTGCGCGGCGCCTCGGCGTCGGCGCGCAGCAGGGCGGCGAGCATCAGCGCGGCGTCGTCGAGCGGCTCCGGCTCGTCGCCGGCGGCCGGCGGCTCGGGCTCGGGCTCCGCCGCCGGGGGCGCCTCCCCGCGCGCGAGCGCGCGCAGCCGCTCCACCACCTCGGGGCGCGCGCCGTGGCGGCGCGGCGCGGCGTCGAGCACCACGCCGCCCCCGATCGTGTCGGGCGGGGCGAGTTGGCGGAGGATCAGGCGGTCGCCGGCCGCGGCGATCAGCGGCGCCTCGAGCCGGAGCTGCGCGAGCCCCTCCGCGCCCGGCCGCAGCTCGCCCTCCAGCGGGACCAGCCGCGCCGGCGCCTCGCGCGTGCCGTGGTGAACGTGCAGCCGGACGCTCGCGCCGATCGGCCGCGCTCCGGGCTCGAGCCTCACGCTCGCGTCGAGCAGGTAGCCGGCCGCGAGCGCGGCGTCCGGGTCCGCCACCACGTCGCCGCGGCCGACCTCGCGCCACCCGGCGCCCGACAGGTTGAGCGCCACGCGCTGGCCCGCCTCGGCCCGCTCGACCGGCTCGTCGTGGACCTGCACGGATCGCACGCGCGCCCGCAGCCCGCGCGGGAGGATCGTCACCGAGTCGCCGGCCGCGACCGAGCCCGACCACAGCGTCCCGGTCACCACCGTGCCGATGCCCCGCAGCGTGAACGAGCGGTCCACGTGCAGCCGCGTGCCGGCGCCGTCGCTCGCGCGGCCGGGTAGCCGCTCGGCCACCCGCGCGAGGGCCGCCAGGAGGTCGTCGAGCCCGGTCCGCTCGCGTGCCGACACGTGGACGACCGGCACGCCCGGCACGAGGTCCGCGACCTCCTCGCCGGCGATCTCCGGCTCGCCGAGGTCGGCCTTCGTGACGGCGACGACCCCATGATCGACGCCGAGCTGGCGCAGCACGGCGACGTGCTCGCGCGTCTGCGGCATCACGCCGTCGTCGGCGGCGACGCAGAGCAGGAACAGGTCGACCCCGGACGCGCCCGCGACCATCGTGCGCACGAAGCGCTCGTGCCCCGGCACGTCCACCACCGACAGCCGGCGGCCGCCCGGCAGCTCGAGGGACGCGTAGCCGAGCTCGATCGAAATTCCGCGAGACCGCTCCTCCGGAAGGCGATCCGTGTTCTTGCCGGTGAGCACGGAGATCAGGGCGGTCTTGCCGTGATCGATGTGCCCAGCTGTGCCCAGGGTGAGCGGCGGCCGAACGTCGCGTCGAGGGGTCATTTACGAGCGGATGGCTACCGAACGACGCTGATCAACGCGGCCGCCGCCATCCCTGCGCCCGCGTCGTCGAGCGTGCGCGGGTCGAGCAGCAGCCAGCCCTCGCGCGCACGCGCGACGACCGGCGGGTCGGCACGCCGCAGCAGCGCCGCGAGCTCGTCGAGCGAGAGCGGCGCCGGGTCGACCGCGCAGACCGGCCCGTCGAGCTCGAGCAGCGGCAGCGCGCCCCCGCCGACCTTCGCGGCGGCGCGGATCACCCGCGCCTCGACACCGGCCGCGGTCAGCGTGTCGCGCATCGCCTCGGCGCGCGCCCGCAGCTCGGACTCGGGGGCGGCGAGCATCCGCAGCACCGGGACCTCGGCGGCCGCCGACGCGGGGTCGAGGTAGAGGCGGAGCGTGGCCGTGAGCGCGGCGAGCGAGAGCTTGTCGATTCGCAGCGCACGCGCCAGCGGATGGGTGCGGCAACGCTCGATCGCGTCGGCGCGGCCCACCATCACGCCCGCCTGCGGCCCGCCGAGGAGCTTGTCGCCGCTGAAGCAGACGACCGCCGCGCCGGCCTCCACCGAGCGCCGCACGCCGGGCTCGCCGGCGAGCTCCGGGACGCCCTCGGCGAGCGCGCCGGAGCCGAGGTCGTCGATGACGGGCACGCCGAGCGCGCAGAGCTCCTCGATCTCGACCTCCTCCACGAAGCCGACGGTCCGGAAGTTCGACTGGTGCGCGCGCATGATCGCGCCCGTGTCGGGCCCGAGCGCGCGCTCGTAGTCGGCGAGCCGCGTGCGGTTGGTGGTGCCCACCTCGACCAGCCGTGCCCCGGACTGCGCCACGACGTCGGGCACGCGGAAGGACCCGCCGATCTCGACGAGCTGGCCGCGCGAGACCACCAGCTCGCGCCCCGACGCGAGCGCGGCCGCGGCCAGCAGCACGGCGGCCGCGCAGTTGTTCACGACGATCGCCGCCTCGGCGCCCGTCAGCTCGCGCAGGATCGCCTCGGCGTGCGACTGGCGCGACCCGCGGGCGCCGGCCCCGAGGTCGAGCTCGAGGTTGACGTAGCCGTGCGCCGCCTCGGCGAGCGCGCCGGCGGCGGCCTCGGCGAGCGGGGCGCGGCCGAGGTTCGTATGCACGATGTCGCCGGTGGCGTTGAGGACGGACCGCAGCGAGCCTCCTTGGAGCGCCGCGGCCCGCGAGCGAACGGCGGCAACGAGAGCGTCGTTTCCGCGAGGTGGGCTCTCTTTTGGTCGCATACCGACCCTTAGAGAGCCCACCTCGATCCCGGCGGCCTCCTCACCGAGCCGCCGTTCGCCGAGGATCGCCGTCCGCCGCTCGGCGAGCACGGCCCGTGCCGCGCGCACCGCCAGCGCGTGCGGCACGCCCTCGACCCGTGCCGCGAGCTCCTCGACCGAGGGCAGCGCCCTCAGCGCGTCACGCGCCTCGGGGCCGAGCTCCCTCGACCCAGCGGCCCTCTCCACCCTCGACCTCCTTCTTCCAGATCGGCGCCTCGGCCTTGATGCGATCGATGATCTCGCGCGCGCCCGCGAACGCCTCGCCGCGGTGCGGCGCCGACGCCGCCACAGCCACGCTCGGCTCCGACAGCGGCACCGCGCCCACGCGGTGCTCCGCCGCGGCCGCGCAGAGGCCGTGGCGCTCGATCGCCTGCGTCACGATCGCGGCGATCGCCGGGCCGGCCATCTCCTCGTAGGCCTCGTAGTCGAGCCGGTCCACCGCGCGGGTCACGCCCTGGAAGGTGACGACGGCACCCGCGCGCGGGTCGCGCACGCGCGCGACGAGCGAGTCGAGCGACAGCGGCTCCGCGCACACGCGCGCGTGGGCCGTGACGGCCTCGCCTCCGCTCACGGGGGGAATCAGCGCCAGCTCGTCCCCCTCGCTCAGCACCGCCTCCTCGCTCGCATACTCCCGGTTCACGGCCATGACGACGGGCAGGCCGCTCGTGAGGCCGCCGAGCGCGGCCAGGGCGTCGCGCACGCTCGCGCGCTCGGGCAGCTCCACCGTGACCTCGCTCGCGCCCGCACGCTCGCGCAGCATCGCGAACAGGCGGACCGTGACCTCCATGCGGGGAAGCCTACGGCCGTACGCTCCCCGCGATGGACGCCGCATATCGCGTTGCACTGCTCGACTGGCTCGCGTGCGCCGCCGGCGGCGCCGGCGAGCCCGCGGCCCGCGCAGCCGCGTCGGCCGCCGACGGGCTCGAGGGGCGCGTGGCCGCGCTCGGCAGCGCGGGGCACGTGCTCGACTTCGACGACACCTACACGCCCGGGCTCGCGCACCTGAGCGCGCCGGTGGCGCCCGCGGCGCTCGTGCTGGCCGCCGAGATCGGCGCCACCGCCGGGCAGGTGCTCCACGCGTACGCCGCCGGCTTCGAGTCGATGGCCCAGCTCGCGCGCGCGAACCACCCCGCGATGCGCGAGCGCGGCTGGCATCCGACCGCCACCTGCGGCGCGGTCGGGGCGGCGGCGGCCGCGGCCGGCCTGCTCGGCCTCGATGCCGGCCGCAGGCGCGCCGCGCTGCGCCTCGCGCTCCTGGCGACCAGCGGCCTGCGCGCGGCGTTCGGGTCCGACGGCAAGTCGCTCCAGGTCGGCGCCGCGGCCGCGGCCGGCGTGCGCGCCGCGCGGCTGGCGGCGGCCGGGGCGGCGACGGGCGCCGCGGTCGAGCGCGGCTGGGAGCGGGCCTACGGGGCACGCTGGGTCGAGCCCGAGCCCGGCGGCGACGCCATCCGCGAGAACTGGATCAAGGCCTATCCGTGCTGCCTCCAGACCCACGGGGCGATCGACGCGGCGCTCGCCGCCCGCGCGGCCGGCGCCGTGCCCGACACGATCACGGTGCACCCCGTCTCGCTCACCGCCGCGGAGATCGGCGACCCCGCCGACGGCCTCGAGGCGAAGTTCTCGATCCCGTACCTGACCGCGTACACGCTTACCCACGGAGCGCCCACGGTGGCGAGCTTCGCCGCCGCCGACCCCGGCGTGCGCGAGGCGGCCCGCGCGCTCACGCTCAGCACCGACGCGAGCCTGCTCGAGTCCGAGGCGGTGCTCAGCGCGGGCGGCGAGGAGGTCGCGCGCGTGGAGGCCGCGATCGGGTCCCCACGGAACCCGATGACCGAGAAGCGCCTGGCGCGGAAGGCCCGTGACCTGGCCGGCGACCGGCTGGCCGCAGCGCTGGACGATCCGGACCGGCCGGCGGCGGAGCTGCTGAGCGCGGTCGGCGCCGCCCGCTGAGCAGCGCCCACACGAACGCAGCGCCCAGTCCGGCGCCCACCCCGGCGGCGCCGGACCCCGCGATCAGGCCGGCCCCGATCGACACCACGAAGAACAGCAGCCAGAACACCGCCAGCCGCACCGACGCGTCGTTCTCTCTCATCGCTCATATCCTTCTCCCCCGCGCGCATGGCCACCACGCCTGAGCACAAGCCCTCGATCGCCCCCATCGTCGGTCCCGACGACCCGCGCCGCTTCACCGACTCCGGGATCGAGATCAAGACGCTCTACGACGAGAGCGACGTCGCCCCCGACCTCGAGGAGCGGCTCGGCAAGCCGGGCGAGTACCCGTTCACGCGCGGGGTCCACCCGGACATGTACCGCAAGCGCACGTGGACGATGCGCCAGTACGCCGGGTACGCGACCGCGACCGAGACCAACCAGCGCTTCCGCTACCTGATCGAGCACGGCTCGACCGGCCTGTCGATGGCCTTCGACCTCCCCACCCAGCTCGGTCGCGACTCCGACGATCCGCTCTGCGAGGGCGAGGTCGGCCGCACCGGCGTCGCCATCGACACGATCGACGACATGCGCCGCGTCTTCGACCAGATCCCGCTCGGCGAGGTCTCCACGTCGATGACGATCAACGCGCCCGCCAGCGTCCTGCTGCTGCTCTACGAGCTGGTCGGCGAGGAGCAGGGCGTCCCCGCCGAGCAGCTGCGCGGCACGACCCAGAACGACATCCTCAAGGAGTACATCGCGCGCGGGAACTTCATCTACCCGCCCGAGCCGGCGATGCGCCTGACGACGGACCTGTTCGCGTACTGCAACGAGCGGATCCCGAAGTGGAACACGATCTCGATCTCCGGCTACCACATGCGCGAGAAGGGCTGCTCGGCGGTCCAGGAGGTGGCGTTCACGCTCGCGAACGCGATCGCCTACGTGCAGGCCGCCATCGACGCCGGGCTCGACGTGGACGAGTTCGGTCCCCGGCTCGCGTTCTTCTTCAACGGCCACAACAACGTCTTCCAGGAGGTAGCCAAGTTCCGCGCCGTGCGGCGCATGTGGGCGCAGATCATGCGCGAGCGCTTCGGCTCCGAGAACCCCAAGTCGCAGACGATCCGCTTCCACACGCAGACCGGCGGCGTCACGCTCGCGGCGCAGCAGCCGGAGAACAACATCGTGCGCGTAGCGCTCCAGGGGTTCGCCGCCGTCTGCGGCGGCACGCAGTCGCTGCACACCAACGGCTTCGACGAGGCGCTGGCGCTGCCCACCGAGCGCGCCGCGCGCATCGCCCTGCGCACGCAGCAGATCCTCGCGCACGAGTCCGGCGCCACCGACACGGTCGACCCGTTCGCGGGCTCGTACTTCGTCGAGCACCTGACCGACGAGATCCAGGAGCGCGCCGAGGAGCTGATGAGCAAGGTCGAGGAGCTGGGCGGGTCGGTCAACGCGATCCCGTTCATCCGCGCGGAGGTCGAGGAGTCGGCCTGGGGCTACGACCAGCGCTACAAGAGCAAGCAGGACGTCGTCGTCGGCGTGAACGAGTACGTGACCGACGACGTCGAGGACGTCGAGATCCTCCGCGTGGACCCGAAGAGCGAGACCGAGCAGGTCGAGCGCCTCACGGCGTTCAAGGAGGACCGCGACAGCGACGCGGTCGCCAAGCACCTCGACGAGCTGCGCGAGACCGCGCGCGGCACCGGCAACCTGCTCGTGCCGATGCGCGCCGCGCTGAGGGCGCGCGCCTCGATCGGCGAGGTCTGCGGGGTTCTGCGCGAGGAGTACGGCGAGTACCAGGAGGCGTGAGCCCGCGGGCCGTCGCGGCGGCCTTGGCGACCTTCGCGGTATCCGTGACGCCGGCCCAGGCGCCGCAGCCCGGCGAGCCGCGCACCGCCGCGCAGCTCGCCGGCCAGCGCGTGATCTTCGGCTTCCACGGCACGAAGCCGCCCCGCGAGCTGCTGCGGCGCGTCCGCCGCGGCGAGGCCGCCGGGGTGATCCTGTTCGCGCGCAACATCCGCTCGCGCGCGCAGGTGCGCTCGCTCACCGCCGCGCTCCAGCGCTGGCGCCCGCCGGGCGACCCGCCGCTGATCGTGGCAATCGACCAGGAGGGCGGGATCGTGAAGCGCCTCGCCGGGGCCCCGCGACGCAGCGCCGCGGAGCTGGGCCGGACCGGCAGCGAGTCGCTCGCGCGGGCCGAGGGGCGCAACACGGCGCGCAGCCTGCGGGCGGTGGGGGTCAACGTGAACTTCGCGCCGGTCGTGGACATCGGGCGCCCGGGCCGGGTCATGCGGGCGCAGCGGCGGGCGTTCTCCTCCAGCCCGGCGCGCGTGACGCGGATGGCCGGCGCCTTCGCTGACGGGCTGCGCGAGGGCGGCGTGGTGCCGTGCGCGAAGCACTTCCCCGGCCTGGGCGGAGCGCGCCACGACCAGGACCGGCGCAACAACTCGATCGACCTGCCGGCGGCGCGCCTGCGCGCGGAGGACTACGCGCCGTACGAGGCGCTCGCGCGGCGGGGGCTCGAGCTCGTGATGACGAGCACCGCCGACTATCCCGCCCTCGACGAGCGCCCCGCCGTCTTCTCGCGGCGCATCCTCGTGGACGAGCTGCGCGCCCGCGTCGGCTTCGCCGGCGTGACCGTGACCGACTCCCTCGGCGTGCGCTCGGCCACGCGGCTCGGCACGCCCGAGACGCGCGCGGTGCGCGCCGCCCGCGCAGGCAATGACCTGCTGCTGTTCGCGAGTGACTACGCGGCCGGCGTGCGCGGAGCGAGCGCGCTGGCGCGTGAGCGCCTGCCGGCCGAGCCGTCGGCGCGCGTCGACGCCCTGCGCGCGCGGCTGCGCTGACTGCTACCTTCGCGGGCCGTGGGTGAGGGGGCACCAGCACGCAGTCGCGCGACCGTCTTCGCGCTCGTCGTGGCGCTGTCGCTCGCGGTCGCACCGGCGGCGCACGCCCAGAAGAAGGGCGGCGCGACGATCAAGCGCACCGCCTACGGGATCCCCCACATCCAGGCGAAGAGCTACGAGGGCATCGGCTTCGGCTACGGCTACGCGATCGCGCAGGACAACATCTGCGAGCTCGCGGACACCTACCTCACGGTCCGCGCCCAGCGCTCGCGCTTCCACGACCCGAACGCCACCTACACCTCGCGCGGCAACGGCGGCGTCTTCAAGAACATCGACTCCGACTTCTTCTTCCAGCGCGCGATCGACACCAAGATCGTCGAGGGGCTGATCGCCAAGGACCCGCCGGAGGGGCCGCTGCCGCAGGTCAAGGAGGGCGTCCGCGGCTACGTGAGGGGCTACAACCGCTACCTCGAGGAGGTCGGCGTCGACGGCATCGACGACCCGCGCTGCAAGGGCAAGCCGTGGGTCCAGCCGATCACCGAGCTCGACGCCTACCGGCGCTTCTGGCAGCTCGGGATCCTCGCGAGCCAGGGCGTGGCGATCGACGGCATCGTCAACGCCGCCCCGCCGACCCCGGCGCTCCCGCTCGGCGGCGGCGCGGCCGCGAGCGACCCCGCGCAGCTCGACGAGCTCGGCCGCCGTCTCGGCGAGGAGCTCGGCATCGGCTCGAACGCGATCGGCCTCGGGTCGGAGGGCACGAAGTCCCGGGGCGGCCTCTTGCTCGGCAACCCGCACTTCCCGTGGGACGGCCCCGAGCGCTTCTACCAGACCCACCTCACGATCCCCGGCAAGGTGAACGTGACCGGCGGCAGCCTCTTCGGCGTGCCGGTCGTCCTGATCGGCCACACGGACGGGATGGCCTGGAGCCACACGGTGTCCACCGCACGGCGCTTCGTGATCTACGAGGAGAAGCTCGTCCCCGGCTCCCCCACGACCTACATCCACGACGGCCAGCCGAAGCAGATGAAGGCCGACACGGTGACGATCCAGGTGAAGGGCCCCGACGGCCAGCTCGCCCCGCAGACGCGCACCCTCTACTCGACCGAGCACGGCTCGATCCTGAACGGGATCCTCGGGCTGCCGGTCTTCCCGTGGACGCCGGAGCGCGCCTACTCGATGGGCGACGCCAACGCGTCGAACTTCCGCTACCTCAACCACTTCTTCGACGTGAACCGCGCCCAGAGCGTGCGCCAGCTCCACGTGATCGAGCGCAAGTACCAGGGCATCCCGTGGGTGAACACGATCGGCGCCGACCGCAAGGGCGAGGCCTACTACGCCGACATCGGCTCGATGCCGAACCTGCCGAACGACAAGCTGTCCGCCTGCGAGGCCGTGCCCGTCGGGACCGCGCTGCGCACCGCGGCGACCGTGTTCGCGCTCGACGGCTCCCGCGGCGTGTGCGACATGGGCACCGACCCCGGCGCGGTCTCGGCCGGAATCCTCGGCAGCGACAAGCAGCCGTTCCTGTTCCGCCGCGACTACGTGGAGAACTCGAACGACAGCTACTGGCTGTCGAACCCGCACCAGCCGCTCGAGGGCTTCCCGTCGATCATCGGCAACGAGCGCAGCGCCCGCGCGCTGCGCACGCGGCTCGGGCTGCGGATCATCGAGGACCGCCTAGCCGGCACCGACGGCCGCGACGGCAAGGGCTTCTCCCTCACCGACATGACCTGGGCGGTGTTCAACAACCGCCAGTACGCGGGCGAGCTCTGGCGCGACGAGCTGGTCGCGATGTGCAAGGCGAACGCGACCAACATGCCGAGCGCGAGCGGGCCCGTGAACGTGGCCGACGCCTGCCCCGTGCTCGAGAAGTGGGACCTGCACGACAACCTCGACTCGAGGGGCGCGATCCTCGCCCGGCGGATCATCAACCGCACGCGCCAGGTGCAGAGCGGCCCGTACCGCCAGCCCTTCGACGTGAGCGACCCGGTCAACACGCCGCGCGGGCTGAACGCCGACAACCCGCAGGTGCGCCAGGCGTTCGGCGACGCGGTCACCGACCTGCGCAACGCGGGCATCCCGCTCGACGCCCCGCTGCGCGGCTACCAGTACGAGATGCGCGGCGACCTTGCGATCCCGATCCACGGCGGCCCGGGCACCGACGGCGTCTTCAACGCGATCAACGTGACCTGGACGCCGCCGAAGGGGCACCCGAACGTCCCGCACGGGTCGAGCTTCGTGCAGGTGGTCCACTTCCCGAGGAAGGGCTGCGCGGAGCACCGCACGATCCTCGCCTACTCCCAGTCGACCAACGAGAAGTCGAAGCACTTCGCCGACCAGACGCGGCTCTTCTCGAAGAAGCGCTGGGTGAACCCGCCGTTCTGCGCGTCGCAGCTGCGGAAGGCGAAGGGGCCGGTTACGCGGCTGCGGTAGCAGGCGTGGCCCGGCGTCCCGCTCGATCTGAGAGCCGGCGAGGAAGCTCCGCGCTCCTCTAGAGCTTCCGGAGTCTCACGCGAGTCGTCGCGGCTGCCAGGGCGTCGTCGCCCTCGTACCTCAAGGTGAGAGTCCCTGAGAGCGCACGCAGGAGGCGCAGGGAGAACTTGAAGCGTCCGGCCTGCGGGAACGCTTCAACAGCCACCGATCGCAACGAGCAACCCTCCTCGCATGCGCTCGGAATCGGCCCTGCGGCCGGCGCAGTTGACCTGCGCCGACCGCTTCTCGCCGATGTGCCTACCTGCCGCGGACGACGACGCTTACGGTCTTTGAGTAGCCGAGGTCGTATGGGTACGCGGACTCCGGGCGGATCAGGACCCGGAACCGATATGGCACCGTCCCGCGCGTCGCTCCGAAGCGGTAGCGATAGCTCCACTTCCCATTGGCCCTCGCGCGTGGAGTTGCGAATGTCCGCCACCTGCCGCGGTAGTACGCCTGCAGGTCGAGGACTTTGCCGGCAGCCGGAATCGGCTGCGAGCGAAGCTTGCCGCGGAAGCCAACCGTCTGACCGTTGCGGACCCGCTTCGGCGTGACTGCGATCGTCGTGCTAGCGGCGACCTTCACTGTTACGACGTGCTCCGACGAGCGGTGTCTGCTCGACCCGGCGTAGCGGAAGCGCACCGCCCGGCTCGTGCCCGCTGGAATCGTGTAGCTGAATGCCCCCTTCGGGTCGGTACGCACGGCCGCGAGTCGCTCGAACTCGCTGCCCGCGGCCGCCGACTGCGAATAGACGTCCACCACCGCGTCATCGAGCGGCGAGCCGTTGTCGGCCTCCAAGCTGCCACGGGCGACGGCTCCCCTGGCGAACGGGATCGTCACTGACTGAGCGGACGCGCCACCCGGCGTCTTGACCTTCTTCTTGCGGCACTTGCGCTTCTTGCCGGGTCGCTTCTTCGAGCAGACCTTCTTGGTCTTCGTCTGCGACCGCGTGACCAGGCCCGCGGTAAGCCTGCTGCCGGCGCGCAGCGTGGCGGTATCGACGGTCGCCATCGAGCCATCCCTACGCCTATCGCCCGTCGTCTCGTTACCGGCTCGGTCGGTGACCCGAGCACGGAGTTGGTAGACGCCGCGCTCTACGGACTCGTCATCGACAGATGCGGCGAAGCGTTCGCCGTCGCGGGTTGCTGGCAACTCGATCCAACGGTCGCTGGCGTCACCGTTCATCCGCCGCATCTCGATTACTCCATTGGCGATGCCGGACGTCCTGTCGCTCGCCGCGACGACTACGCGACGCGGATCTGCGTCGTCCTGAGCCTCGAAGACGACCAGCTCGGGAGCGGTGCGATCGATCTTGAAGGTGACAGTCTTCTCTGGGGAATTGTTGCCGGCCACATCCGTCGCACGGAACGTCACGTTTTGCTTGCCGTCTCCCTCAAACCTGACCATCGCGTTGGCTCCACGAACGGACTGGTAGCCCCCGCTGTCGTGTCGGTAGGCAATGAAAGCGCCCACCTCAACTGGAAGGTGCGCAGCGGCTGGCGCCATTCCCGAGAGATGCTCCTGATCGGTTCCGACGAGGGCGAGGTCGACCGACTCCCGGTGCCAGCTCTCTGGGTCCGGCGGGTTCTCCGCTCGCACCGACGGCGGTGACCTGTCGACCCGAAGCTGAGTTGAGCCGACGACCGCAGAAGCGACGCCCGCGCCCGAAATTGCTCGTGCCCGGAAGGTCGTCGTCCCCTCCGGGAGGGCCAGCCGCACGGAGCTGCCGTGCACGTCCAGGCTTCCGTCCGGCGTCGATCCATCCTGCGTGATGGAGTAGCCCACTATCCCCGACACCGGTGCTGCCGCCTCGCTGTGTCGGATGAGCTGCTCGTACGCGTTCGCCTCCTCCGCGTTCAGCCAACCATTCAGCCGCTGCGGCTCCGCCTCCCCCGGCGGCACGTTGTCGAACCTCAGGCTGATCGGGTCGCTCTTGTTCGCGCCCACGTTCCCCGCCTCGTCCTGCAGCACCAGCCGCAGCGTGTAGTGACCCGGCTCCGGCACCGACAGGTCGTTGATCGAGTTGATTCCTCCACCCGCTCGGCCTCCGTTGGTGCAGGCCTTCGTCGCCACGTTGCAGAGCTCGTAGTGCACGATCGAGATCGGTGACGCACTCGGCGGGTTGCGCCAGGTCAGCTTGAACTGGTTCGTCTGGCGCCAGCCCTCACCGCCCTCGAGCTTCACGTCCCGCGGCTCGTCGGGCGCCGTGTTGTCGCTGCTGAACGAGGTGACATGCGAGCCGGAGTTCCCGGCGGCGTCCACGCCCTCGACCCGCAGCTCGTGCCGGCCGTCGCTCAGCCCCGCCGTGTTGACGGAGTACGAGCTGTACGTGATGTCGTCGCACGGCCGGCGGCGGGTGAAGTCGCAGTCGCGCGCATCGTCGCGCAGCTGGTTCCCGTCGACCCACAGACGCGTGCGGCGGAAGCCCACGTTGTCGCTGCCGGCGTAGCCGATCGACCGCGTGCCGCGCTGCCACGCCCCGTTCGTCAAGCCCTCGGCGCCCGTGTCCCAGACGGCCGGCGCCGAGTCGTCGTGCACGCGCACGGTGGCGGCGTATAGCCGCACGCCCGCCCGGTCGCCGCTCGGAGCCGCGGCGTCGCTGCGGCACCCGCTCGTGCCGAGGCACGCGGTCATCGTGTAGATGCGGCCGACCTGCCCGGGCGACCATCCCCAGGTCGCGTCGGTGCTCGTCTTGAAGTTGCAGCCCGTCTCCTGAGTGGCCGGCTGGCAGCCGTGGAGCATCTGGTTGTCGCCCACGAACAGGCCGACCATCCAGTACGGGTCGAAGCGGCGGAACATGTACCGCGCCCCGAAGTACACGAGCGACGTGCCGGGGGGCGCCTCGAAGTACTGCTGCGAGTTCGCGAACAGCGGGATCGTCCCGACGTTCACGCCCGAGCCCGCGAACAGGCCCGCGGCCTCGCCGCCCGCGGTCGGGCAGTGCTCGCCGGTGAGCATCTTCGCGTCCGCCTTCGCGGTCCAGGAGCCGCGCGCACCGCCGGGGGCCACGTCGCAGGCGAGCACGTCGTACGTGCCCCCCGACGCGACGCCCGGCCCCCACGCCAGGCAAGCGAGCGCCAGTCCCACGAGTATCGAAAAACGGCATGCGGCAGTGCGGGCCAATCCGCCCATGAGCGCCCCTTTCAGGTGCGAGTCAGTCGTCTTCCGAGAGGCTCAGTCCGGTCTGCGGATTTCTCGCCCCTCGGTCTCGCGACCCTGCACCGAACCCGCCCGGATTTGCAAATCGCGCCAGGTCCGGATGCCCGCAAACTGCGGGCTAGTGGGGGGTCAAGAACCCCCGGCCTTCTCAACCGGCCCCACCCGGAAGGGTGGACTCAGCCGGCCCGCGAGCAGAGCGCCTTGAAGCCCGCCTGGAGCCAGTCGTTGGCCCCCGACACGGCGAGCACGTTCGCCACGTTCCGACCCGCGTCGGGGTAGGCGAGCCGCAGCCCGACCACGCCCAGCGCGCTCCAGGCGCCCACGCAGCGCGTGCACGTGACGAGCTCGCCGATCGCCCGCTGGAGCCGCCGCCCCTCGGGCCGCGCCTCGCCGTCCACGTGCTCCACGAACGGCTCGCGCAGCCACGTGCCGACCTTCTCGCGCGCGATCACCTTCGCCAGCGCGAACGTGGCGGCCGACATCGGGACCAGCTCGTGCAGCTTGATCGGCTCCTCGCGCGCGCGCTCGCGCGTGGCGTAGATCACGCCGGCGAACAGCGACGCGTAGACGAGGTTGATCGCCGCGTAGTCGACCGGCTCCGTGCGCTCGTCGTCGCGGCGCTCGCCGCCGTTGCGGGCGGAGCTGCCAAGCATGTTCGCTCGCTCGGTCGCCATCTGGGCATGGACAGTACCCGCGACAGGTAGCGTTCAACACCGAATGGTCGATTGGTCGCTCGCCCGCCAGATCGCGCGCTTCGCCTCCGGCGGGGGCGGGCCGGCCGCGGTCGACGCCGACCTCCCGGCCATGGTGGCCGACGCCGAGGGCCACCTGCGCGACTACACGGATCTCACGCCGGCCCAGCCGATCCCTCCGCCGGAGGTCGTGGACCGCAGCGAGTGGGCCGAGGTCAACCTCAGCTCCCTCGGCAGGATGCTCGAGCCCGCCTCCGAGCGCCTGAGCAACCGCCTCGAGATGGCCGGCCCGCTCGCCGGCCCGCTGCGCGCGGTCACCGGCGCGACCCTCGCCGCGGAATCCGGTCTCGTGATGGGCTACATGTCCCAGCGCGTGCTCGGGCAGTACGAGCTCTCGCTGCTCGAGGCCGAGGCCACGCCGCGGCTCCTGTTCGTGGGCCCGAACCTCAACAAGGCCGTACGCGAGCTCGCGGCCGAGCGCGACAGCTTCTTCCGCTGGATCGTGCTCCACGAGCTGACCCACGTGCTCCAGTTCTCCGGCGTCCCCTGGCTGCGCGACCACCTCTCCCACCTCATGCGCGAGTACATGAAGACGGTCGAGGTGCGGATCGAGCGCGGCGCGGCCGGCGGGCTGCCCTCGTGGCCCGACCCGCAGAGGCTCGTGGAGGCCTTCCGCGAGGGCGGCCTCGTCGCGCTCGTCCAGACCCGCGAGCAGCGGCGGATCATGGAGCGGATCCAGCCGGCGATGTCGGTGATCGAGGGCTACTCCGAGCACGTCATGGACGCCGTCGGCGAGCGCGTCCTCTCCGGCTACGCGGGCCTGCGCGAGGGCATGGAGCGCCGGCGCGCGAGCCGCTCGGCCCCCGAGCGGATCCTCCAGCGGCTCCTCGGCCTCGACATGAAGATGCGCCAGTACGAGGAGGGCAAGGCGTTCTGCGACGGCGTCGTCGAGCAGGGCGGCATCGAGGCCCTCAACCGCGTCTGGGACTCCCCGAAGTCGCTCCCCGCCCAGGCGGAGCTGCGGGACCCGCAGGCCTGGATCGCCCGCACCGCGCCGTCCGCGGCCGCCGCCTGAGCCAGCCGGTCTAAAGCTCCCGCGCGCGCGTGCCGAACACTCTCCGGTGGCCCTTCGGACCCGGCTAGCGCCCCTTGCCGCGATCGCGGTCGCGCTTGCCGTGCTCGCCCCCGCCGCGGCGGCCGACGACAGCCTCTACGTGAACGCGACCGACGACCGGCCCGCCGGCGTCGACGCCGCCCGCCTCTACACGCTGGCCCAGGGCTCCGCCAAGCGCTGGAAGATGGCCGTGGCCGGCAACGCCTCGCAGGAGCCCGGCAGCCGCGACGGCTCCCAGGTGATCGGCTTCTCGCGCGACACCAACCCGAAGGCCCTCGGCGTGACCACGGTCTGGACCCGCGCCCGCTACCGCACCAAGACCGTCCGTGTGTGCACGCGCGTGCGCGGCAAGCGCCGCTGCAGGAACGTGCGCCGCTACGTGCGCGACGGCGTGGAGGTCGTGGAGCGCGACGTGCAGCTCAACCCCTTCGTGACCTGGCAGCAGGGCCCGGCCTACCCGTCGAAGACCGAGTACGACCTCGAGTCGACGATCCTCCACGAGCTCGGCCACTTCGCCCACCCGATGACCGACAACCACGTCTTCGGCTGCGAGAACTCCCCGATGATCGACGCGATCTCCCCCGGCGAGTTCTGGCGCGACGCCGACGACTGGCTGCGCTACGGCTGCTCGGAGTCCCCGGGCGCGAAGTTCCGCGCGGCCGCCCCCGCCGGCCCGGAGCTGCGGATGCTCGTGGTCGAGCGCCGCCTCCCCTAGCGCCGCGGCCACTCGCAGCCCGGGCCTGCGGCCCTCTGTGCCCCACGTCACACGGATGGGGTGTTTACGAACGTCCGTTCGCGGTACAGTTCTATTGTCGTTAGAACTAATAACCTTAGATCCGCCTACGGGACGCAGGATCATCCCCAGGAGAGGCGAGGAGGAAGACAATGGCTCAGAGCACGAGCAGCCGACGTAGCACCAGCACCCGACGAAGCACCACCAGCCGGAGCACCACCAGCCGCAACGGCAACTCCAAGCGCAGCACCACCGGCACGCAGCGGAGCGCCCGCGCGAAGAGCGCCGCGGCCAGCCGCCAGCGGAACACCGCCGCTCGCAGCGCCGCCCGCACCCGCTCGAACGCCCGCCGCACGGCGACCAGCGCGCGGACCACGGCCCGCCAGGCCGCCGGCACCGCCCAGCAGGCCGCGAAGGCTCAGACCACCGCCCTCGAGTCGGTCCTCCAGACCGCCCAGCGCGGCGTCCTGATCCCGGTCGGCGCGGCCCTCGTCGCGCGTGACAACGTGGTCGAGACGGTCCGCCCCTACACCAAGGGCCGGGTCAGCGTCCAGCGCGAGGTCAACCGCGTGCAGAAGCGCGTCCAGACCAACCTGCGCAAGTTCGAGCGTCGCGGCGAGACCGCGCGCAACCGGCTCCAGCGCCAGGTCAAGCGCACCCGCACGCAGGTCGAGCGCGAGGCGCGCCAGCGCCGCAGCCAGGTCCAGAAGTCGGTCCGGACGGCCGGCCAGGACTTCGGCAAGGGCTTCGACCGCATCCAGTCGGGCGTCGAGGAGCTCAGCCCGCTGTCGTAGCGCCACTTAGCCCCCGCTCCGCCGGAGAGACGGCCAGCGGGGGAGAGCTATCGGTCCTCATAACCCGACCGGTAGTGCAGTATCTCTCCTCCCTCGAATCGGCGGGGCCCTCGGGCTCCGCCGGTTCACCTTCAGGGGTCGGTATCGTCACCTTCGATGCCCACCGAGGATCAGATTCGTGACGCGCTGCGCGTCGTGATCGACCCCGAGCTGCGCCACAACATCGTCGAGCTCGGCATGGTCCGCTCGATCCGCCAGCCGGTGCACGGGCGCGTCGAGGTCGTGGTCTCGCTCACCACCCCCGGCTGTCCGATCCGGTCGCACTTCCAGAAGGCGGTCGTCGACGCGGTGAGCGCGCTCGACGGCGTCGCCCAGGTCGAGGTCGGCTTCGACGTGCT
>DASVWC010000077.1:0-10625 GCA_036389835.1 Thermoleophilaceae bacterium
GCCGCCCTCGACCTGGTCCTCGGCCACCTGCACGAGGCCGTCGTAGTCGTCGGCGAGCAGCAGCTCCTTCGCCTTCCGCGACCCCTGCGAGTTGACCCGCTCGCCGACCATCGCCGGGCGCGGCTCCTGCTCGAGCGGGACGGCCGTGATCATGCTCGAGAGGTGCGGCTCCCAGGCGCCCTGCGGGCGCTCCGGCGCCTTGCGGCCCTCGAGCGGCTCGGCGATCGCCCGGATGTGGTCGGGCGTGGTGCCGCAGCAGCCGCCCACGATCCCCACGCCGTAGCGCTCAACGAAGTCGTGGAGGGTCGCGGCCAGCGGGCCGGGCTCCTCCGGGAAGATCGTCTCGCCCTGCGGGCCCTGGACCGGGATCCCCGCGTTCGGGATGCAGTGCACCGGCAGCGGGCTGTGCTCGCCGAGGAAGCGGATCGCGTCGCGCATGTCCTCGGGGCCGGTCGAGCAGTTGAGCCCGATCACGTCCACGTCGAGCGCGAGCAGGGTCGTGAGCACCGCCTGGATGTCGGTGCCGAGCAGCATCTTGCCGCCGTTCGGGAGCAGCGACACGCTGGTCTGGATCGGCAGCCGCTTCCCGCTCGTCTTGAACGCCTCGCGCACGCCGAAGACCGCCGCCTTCACCTCGAGGATGTCCTGCGCGGTCTCGACGATCAGCAGGTCGGCGCCGCCCTCGATCAGGCCCTGCGCCTGCTCCGTGAAGATCTCCACCAGCTCGCCGAAGCGGATCTGGCCGAGGCTCGGGTCGTCGCTCGCGGGCAGCATCCCGGTCGGCCCGATCGAGCCGGCCACGAAGCGCTCCTCGCCCACGGCCTCGCGGGCGATCTGCGCCGCCTTTACGTTGATCTCGAGCGTGTGCTCGCCGAGCCCCCACTCGTCGAGCTTGAGCCGCGAGGCCTGGAAGGTGTCGGTCTCCACGACCATCGCCCCGGCCTCGACCATCGACTCGTGCACGCCCCTGATGACGTCCGGGCGGTTGAGCACCAGCGCCTCGTGGCACTTGCCCTGAAGCCCGCCGTAGTCCTCCTGCGAGAGGTCGAACATCTCGAGGGTCGCGCCCATGCCGCCGTCGAACACGACGATGCCCTCGCGCGTGGCTTGTATGAAGTCGCGCATGCCTCGAAAGAGGCTAGCGACGGGCAGATCGGGCTCCGGCCGCGCGCGACCGGAGGATTTGGTCGCCATTACAGACCAAACCCTCCGCTCACGAGCGCGCCGGACCGCTACGGTGGGCCGCCCGCCGTGTTAGCCAACCCGATGCCGAAGCTCGGCGCCCTACTCGCCGCCGCCGCTCTCCTGGCGGCCGCCCCCGCCGCGGCCGCGCCCGACCCGCTGCGCTCGCAGCAGTGGAACCTCGACGTGGTCGAGTCCGACGCGGCGCACGCGACCGCGACCGGCGCGGGGGCGATCGTCGCGGTGATCGACTCGGGCGTGATGGCCGACCACCCGGACCTCGGTGGCCGCCTGCTGCCGGGCCGCGACTTCGTCCAGGAGGACGCCACGCCGCAGGACGGCGACGGCCACGGGACGCACGTGACCGGGATCGTGGTCGCGAGCAAGGAGAACGGCGTCGGCGTCTCGAGCGTCGCCCCCGGCGCGACCGTCCTGCCGCTGCGCGTGCTCGACGACGAGGGCAGCGGCTCGACCGAGGTGATCGCGAAGGCGATCGACTACGCGGTCGCGCAGGGCGCGCACGTGATCAACCTCAGCCTCGGCTCCGACGTGCCGCTCGTGGGCGCCGGCGGCGACGACGCCTTCAACGCCGCGCTCGGCCGCGCGGCCGCCGCCAACGTGACGATCGTGGCCGCGGCCGGCAACAACGGCGTGCCGATCTGCGAGCAGCCCTCGATCGCCGGTCGCCTGCTGTGCGTGGGCGCCGTCGACAGGCGGCGCGAGCGCTCGTTCTACTCGAGCTCGGCGGGGCCGCGCGGCGTGATGGCGCCCGGCGGCTCCGGGCTGCCGATCACCGGCGAGGACGTGCTCTCCACCTACAACGACGGCAAGTACCAGGAGGTGGCCGGCACCTCGCAGGCGACGCCGCACGTGTCGGGGATCGCGGCATTGCTGGTGTCGCTCGGGCTGCGCGGGCAGGCGGTGGCCGACCGCATCCTCGCCACCGCCGTCGACGCCGGAGTCGCCGGGCCCGACGACGTCTACGGAGCGGGGATCGCGAACGCCAAGACGGCGGTCGCCGGGCTGAAGCCGAGCGGCGACGGCAGCGGCGGCGGCTCGAAGGGCAAGGCGTCGGTCGCGAGCACGCACCGCATCGAGACGGTGCTCGAGAAGGGCATCCGCGTGAGGTGCCGGGCCGGGACCGCCGGCAAGTGCACGGCGCGGGTCGTCGCCGGCTCGACGACGATCGCGTACGGCGCGCGCTCGGCGAAGGCCGGCCAGACCGTCACCTTCTACGCGCGCGCGACGAAGGCCGGCCGCAAGCGGCTCGCGGCGGCGAAGAAGGACGTCAGGGCGAGCGCCGAGATGGCGATCCCGGGCGCGGCCACGCGGACCAAGAGCCTGACGCTGAAGCGCTAGGTACGCTGCGCCCATGGCGCGTCGCGGACTGGCAGCGGTGCTTGCGCTCGGCGCCCTGGCGCTCGCACCGCAGGCCGCGGGCGCCGCCGTCGACGGGGCCACGATCGGCGACGGGCCGGCGCGCTTCCAGGTGCTCACGCCTACGCTGATCCGGCTCGAGTACGCCGCCGACGGCCGCTTCGAGGACCGCACCACCCTGACCGCCGTGAACCGCGGGCTGCGCGCCCCGTTCACGACACGCGTGAGCAACGGCATCCGGATCATCCGCACCAAGCGGATGACGCTGCGCTACCGCGTGGGCTCGGGCCCGTTCGGCGCGGCCAACGTGATGGCGCTGATCCGCACGGGCGGCCGCACCGTGCGCGTGCACCCGCGCTTCAAGGGGCCGCCGGGGCCGCCGCCCGAGCCGCCGAACCCGCCGGCCCGCACGCAGGCACCGCCGAACCCCGACCCCGCGACCCCGCGGACGCAGGGCAACCTCGGTGGCTGGGCGCGCGGCCTCGACGATCAGGAGAAGCCCGTCCCGCTCGCGGACGGCCTCCTCTCGCGCGACGGCTGGTACCTCCTCGACGACACGCGCTCCGCGCTGCTGACGAGCACCGATCCCGGCGTCGAGGCGCGTCCGGCGCACGACAGCGCCTACCAGGACGGCTACCTGTTCGGCTACGGGCTCGACTACGCGCGCGGCCTGCGCGACCTCCGCGCGCTCAGCGGCGCCGCACCGCTGCTCCCCCGCCGCGCGTTCGGCAACTGGTTCTCGAAGTACTGGCCCTACGGCGCCTCCGACCTGCTCGCGATCGCCGACCGCTTCCGCTCCGAGCGCGTCCCGCTCGACGTGCTGGGCGTGGACACCGACTTCAAGGCGCCGGTCGCGCAGTTCGCCGCGGTCGCGAACACGGTGCTCGGGCGCGACCAGCGCTACCCGTACTCCTGGAACGGCTGGGACTGGAACCGCGACCTCTTCCCCGATCCGAAGGGGTTCGTGGACGCGCTCCACGCGCGCGGGCTCGCGACCTACCTCAACGTGCATCCCTCGATCGGCGCCCGGGATCGCCGCTGGGGCGAGACGCAGCAGCGCGCCGGCGGCCTGATCGCGCCGACGCGCACCGTCTGCGGCTACTTCATGGCGGACACGGCGGACTGCGGCGTCTTCGACTGGACGAACCCGACGCACCTCGACGCGTACTGGGGCCTGCACGAGCCGTTCGAGGCCGACGGCGTGGACTTCTGGTGGCTCGACTGGTGCTGCGACGAGTCGCGCGCCCGCGTGCCCGGCCTCACCGAGGACACCTGGATCAACTCGCTCTACGCGCGCCGCAGCCGCGCGCGCGGCAGCCGCTGGCCGGCGTTCTCGCGGATCGGCGCCTCGTACTGGGCCTACTTCGGGGAGCAGGAGCCGGGGGCGTTCGCCGAGCATCGCCAGACGATCCACTTCACCGGCGACAGCGCCCCCACCTGGGAGATGCTCGACTTCCAGAGCCGCTTCACCGTCGCCGAGGGCAACATCGGGCTGCCCTACGTGAGTCACGACATCGGCAGCTTCAAGGGCAAGCACCTGGCCGACGACATGTACGTGCGCTGGCTCCAGGCCGGCGCGTTCGGGCCGATCAACCGCCTGCACTCCAACCACGGCGACCGGCTGCCGTGGGAGTACTCGGGCGACGCGGGGCGGATCGCCGCCGACTTCCTGCGGCTGCGCGGCTCGCTGGTCCCGCTCCTCTACACGCTCGCGCGCGAGGCGCACGCGACGGGCGTCCCGATGGCGCGCGGCATGTACCTGCGCTGGCCGCGCCACGACGACGCCTACCGCCACGACCGCCAGTACATGCTCGGCGACGACCTGCTCGTGGCGCCCGTCGGCGCCCCCGGCGACCCGGCGAAGAAGACCGTCTGGTTCCCGCCGGGCGAGTGGGTCGACCTGTTCTCGCGCGAGCGCCGGCACGGGCCCGCGGTGAGGGAGCTGAGCGTGCCGCTCGAGCGGATGCCCGTCTTCGCGCGCGCGGGAAGCATCCTCGTGCGCCAGCCGGCGGCCGGCCCGCTCTCGGTGACGGCGTGGGCCGGTGGGGACGGCTCGTTCCGCCTCTACGAGGACGCCGGCGACGGCCTCGCCTACCGCCGTGGCGCCTACGCGTTCACCCGCATCGTCCACCGCGAGCGCCGCACGGGGCGGTCGACCGTGTCGATCGGGCCCACGAGGGGGACCTACGCCGGTCGCCCGAAGCGGCGCTCCTGGGAGATCCGGATCGTGGGAGTCGCCCGCCCGCGCGCCGTGAGCATCAACGGCCAGACGCCCGCGGACTGGACCTACGACCAGGCCGCGAGGACCGTGACGCTCCGCACCCCGAAGCTCTCCAGCGCGCGGGCGATCCGGGTCGAAGCCCGCTCCTAGAGCGGCCCCTCGACACGAGGGCGAACCGCTCCCCCGAGATTTCCGACACACGTCCAACGACGCTTGGACAACCCGTCCATACGGTGCCTGCAACGTCATCGAACTACGCCCGCAGCCGGTGCGCCGGCGGGCGTGACAGGAGGCAACACAGACATGAGACGACGGGCTCTTCGAGCGGTGATGGTCCCGCTCGCCCTGCTCGCCTTGCTCGCCGTCCCGGGGGTCGCAAGCGCCGACTCGCTGGATGCGGTGCAGAACGAGGTGCTGGGCGACACCGTTCCGCTCAACACGATGTGGGTCCTCGTGGCCGCCGTCCTGGTCCTGTTCATGCAGGCCGGGTTCGCGCTGCTCGAGATCGGCTTCTCCCGCGCCAAGAACGCCGGCACGGGCATCGCCAAGATCCTGACGAACCTCTCGATCGCGGCGATCGCGTACTACGCGGTCGGCTTCGCGTTCGCGTTCGGCACCGGCTCCAGCGAGGGCGACCTGATCGGCACGACCGGGTTCTTCCTGCGCGACTTCGGTGACCCCCAGCAGGCGTTCTTCCCGAGCGGCCTCGGCCTCTCGGACGCGACGGTCGAGTCGAAGTGGCTCTTCCAGTTCGCGTTCTGCGCGGTCTCCCTGGCGATCGTCTGGGGCACCACGCTCGAGCGGATCAAGTACTCCGCCTACGTCGTGTACGCGGTCGTGTTCGCGGCCGTGATCTACCCGATCGGCTCGCACTGGGTCTTCGGCGGCGGCTGGCTCCAGTCGAACCTCGGCATGCAGGACTTCGCCGGGTCGACCGCGGTGCACCTCATCGGCGCGACCGGCGCGCTCGCCGCGCTGCTCCTGCTCGGCCCGCGCAAGGGCAAGTACGGGCCGGACGGCAAGCCGCGGGCGATCCCGGGCCACTCGATGCCGCTCGTGGGCCTCGGCATCATCATCCTGTTCATCGGCTGGTTCGGCTTCAACGCCGGCTCGACGCTGAACGCGACCGACGTCCGCTTCGCGGAGATCGCGATGGTCACGCTCCTCGGCGCCTGTGCCGGCGTCCTCGGCGCGTTCGTCTCGACGATCGCGTTCCAGCGGACGATCGACATCGGCATGGTCGGCAACGGCATGATCGCCGGCCTCGTCGCGATCACAGCGCCCTCGGGCTACGTCGAGGCGTGGGCCGCGCTGCCGATCGGCGCCGTCGCCGGCCTCGTGGTCGTCGCGGGCGTCATCACGATCGACAAGAAGCTGGACGACCCGGTGGGCGCCCTCTCGGCCCACGGACTCGCCGGCATCTGGGGCACCCTGGCGTGCGGCATCTTCACGGCGCCGCGCTTCGCCGACTACAACGCGTTCGGCGAGGCCGGGCTCGTGTACAACGGCTCGTTCGACCAGCTCGGGACGCAGGCGCTCGGAGTGGTCGTGGTGTTCGGGTTCGTGTTCCTGCTCAGCCTCGCGACGTTCGCCGCCATCAAGGCGACGATCGGCCTGCGGGTCAGCGAGGAGGAAGAGGACGCGGGCCTCGACATCGTCGAGCACGGGATGTACGGCTATCCCGAGCAGTTCATCCCGGCGCCCGAGATCGGTGCCGCGTCGACCGGCCCCGCTGCCCCGGCCTTCGCGGGCAGCACGGCCAGCCCGGTGACCGCCATGAGGGCGGACACGCCGGCCACGGGAGGTGCACGAGCATGAAGATGGTCGTCGCATACATCCGCCACGAGGCGTTTGAGCCGATCCGCCAGGACCTGCTCGACGCCGGCTTCCCGAGCCTCTCGATCAGCGAGGTGAAGGGCTCGGGCAGGCAGAAGGGCATCACCGAGCACTACCGCGGTGCCGAGATCGCGATCCACCTCCGGCCGAAGCTGAAGCTGGAGTGCGTGGTCGAGGACGAGGCGGTCGCGCTCGTGACGGAGACGATCCTCAAGTACGCCCGGACGGGCTCGGTCGGGGACGGGAAGATCTTCCTGCTCCCGGTCGAGGACGCCATCCGGATCCGGACCGGCGAGTCCGGTGAGGAGGTCCTGCAGGCCCACGAGCAGGGCGTCTCCGCCTGATGTCAGCAGGTCCCGCGCTCAGCGACCGCGGCGACCTGAATCCTCCCTCGCCGCGCGGCGCCCACCTCGAGATGGTGGGCGCCGTGCTGGCCGGGGACGGGCTTCAGCGGATCGCCGAGATCGCGTCCGAGTACGTGGGCGCGACGGTGGCGATCGTGGTGCCCCGGCTCGGGCCGCTCGCGACGCGCGAGGCCAGGCTCGAGCGCTACGTGGCCGAGCGGCTCGAGGGGGCCGACCCGGTGCGCCCGGAGGAGATCACCGCGGAGGAGCCGATCGAGTCGGCCGGGCGCCAGCTCGGCGCGGTGCTGATGCTCGGGCCCGGCCGCCCGGACGCGGGCGACTACCTCCACATGGCCGCCGTGGCCGCGATCACCGAGGTGGCGGTGGCCGAGGCGCGCGACGAGACCGAGCAGTCGCTGCGCGGGTCGCTGCTCGAGGAGCTGCTGCGCCGCGACGACCTCGACACGACCGACGTGGTCCGGCGCGCCGCCCGGATGGGCTGCGACCTCTCCGAGGGCGCCGTCGGGCTCTGCGCCGACCCCGGCGAGCGATCGGCCGGCCGGCTGATCGCCGTGATCTCCGACGAGCGCTCCGACGCGCTGGTGCAGGCGATCGGCACCCGCGTCTACGCGCTGCTGCCCGGCTCGCTCGACGACGCGCGGCGCGTGGCCACCCGGCTCGGGCGCCAGGCCGTCGTCGGCGTCTCCTCGCGCTACGCCGACCCCGCCGAGCTGCGGCGAGCGCTCGAGGAGGCCGAGCTCGTGCTCGACGTGACCGCCGACGGCCACGCCCCCGAGGAGGACATCGGCGGCGGCACCTACCGGCTGCTCTTCCGCGTGCTCGCCTCTCACCCGGAGGAGGTGCGCAGCTTCTACGAGGACACCGTCGCGGCGGCGGTGCGCTACGACGAGCAGTACTCCACCGACCTCGTCGGGACGCTCGAGGCCTACCTCGCCGAGAACTGCAACATGAACGCCACCGCGTCGGCGATCTACGCGCACCGCCACACGGTCGCCTACCGCCTCGAGCGCGTGAAGGAGCTGACGGGCCTCAACCCGATGGCATCCGAGGACCGCGAGCGGCTCGGCCTCGGGCTGAAGGCCTACCGCATCATCGCGCCGCGGCTACCGCGTTAGGGCGCGGCCGCCCGAAGCGGGCATTGACTCCGCTGCCCTCTTGTGCAACGGTGCCGGTCGGGGGCGGCCCCCGGTCCAACCAACTGACCCGCCGTCGACGAGGGCGGGACTCCGAGCGGAGAGCCGCCCCTTACGAATTCGGCGGCACGGCGTACCCGCGCCAGCGCTGCACCCTCCACTCGCCGCCCTGCTTCACGAGCGTCACCTCGAGGCGGGTGTTGTTGCCCGCGCCCGTGACCGTCACCTTCGCGGTCGAGCCCGTGACCTTCGACTCCTTGGTCTCCGGGTTGACGCGTCCCGCGAGCGGGCGAAGGTCGCCGCACAGCTTGCGGTCGACGCCGCTCGCGAGCGTCGCGGCGCACTCGGCCTCCTCCCGGTTGGCACCGGTGCTCACGTAGCGCTTGGCCACCTCGGCCGCCCTGTCCTCCTCGGACTTTCGGTCGCCGCCGCCGCCGCAGCCGGCCGCGACGGCCGCCAGCGCGAGCGGGAGCAGGCGAGCGATACTCACGCGCGTGAACCTACCGGCCGCCGGCCTGTGCAACAGCTGCGTGCACCAGAAGCTGATCCGCAGCGGCCGGGGGTCGGTCTTCTCGATGTGCCTGCGCCACCGGTCGCAGCCGGAGTACCCGAAGTACCCGCCGATCCCGGTGGCGCGCTGCCCGGGCCACGAGCCGCGGGCTACTCCTCGATGATCGTGTGGCCGTCGTCGCCGATGCGGGCGTCGGGCGCCTCGTCGGAGACGGTGCCGGAGAACTCGCCGGTGATCGGCGAGCCCTGGTACGGGACGGCCTTCGCCTTGCCGTCGAGCCCGGCGTTCACCTTCCAGCAGATCTTGTAGGGGCCGGCCTTGACGGCGGTGACGTCCCAGACGAACGTGGCCGTGCGGTCGGGCCCGAGCTTGCCGAGCGGGAACGTGCTCACGTAGGCGGACGAGCGCTCGAGCGGGTCGAGCCGGCCGCGGTCGTAGTTGCGCGGCGTGCGCGTGGGGACCGTGTTGACCACGAACTGTGGGCGCGACGGGTCGGCCACGCCGGGGAACGTCGTGCGGTAGTTGAAGCCGCCGCCCTGGCTGCCGGAGCCGCTCGGCGACCCGCCGGACCCGGCGGAGCGCTCGGCGTCGTCCTGCTCCTCGCCGCGGCCCTGGCCGGGGCACTCGACGGTCACCGAGATGATCGGGATCGTCTCGTCGCCGGCGTTGCGCACGACGATCTCCATCTTCGAGTCCTTGGCGAGCTTCTGGTCCTGCGGGAACTCCGCGCTGACGACCTCGACCGGGAAGTTGCCCTTCGGCTCGTCCTTGTCCTGGCGGGTGCCGCCGCCGCATCCGGCCGCGACCAGGACCAGGGACGCCGCGCACGCGAGCGCAAGCACGCGAGGCCCGTTACGCCGATGCGCTCCCGTCCTCCCCAAGGTGGCGGAAAGCTACCACGGGAAACGGGCGGCGCGGTGCAGGTCCGGTGTGGCGCGAACGGTTGTCAGTTGGCACCCGTCGCGGGGATGGCGTACATTTCGGCTCCGGCGACGAGCGCCGCCGACGGTGCGCTCAGCAGGGAGGACATAAACGTGGTTCGGGCAGTAGCAGACCGAGCGTTCCTACCGACGAAGAACCTGCTCGAGCAGGTGGGGGACATGATGATCCTCACCGGCAAGACGATCCTGTCCGCGCTGCGGCCTCCGTACCCGTACGGCGGCGAGCTCGTGCAGCAGTTCCTCTTCGCGCTGCGGCTGTGCTGGTTCCCGCTGCTGGTCTCCACGATCGCGTTCGGCTACGGCGCCCCGGGCCTCCAGGCCGGCAACTTCCTCGTGCTGTTCGGGGCGATCGACCGCCTCGGCGGCTTCTTCGTGCTCGCGTCGATCCGCGAGTTCGCGCCGTTCGTCACCGCGATCATCCTCGCGGGCGTGGCCGGCACCGCGATCACGGCCGACCTCGGCGCGCGCAAGATCCGCGAGGAGCTCGACGCGCTCCAGGTGCTCGGCGTCGACCCCGTCAAGAACCTCGTCGTGCCGCGCTTCCTCAGCCTGATGGTCGTCACCGGCCTGTTCAACATCTACGCGCTGCTGTTCGGCATCTTCGGCGGCGTGCTGGCGACGCTCACCTTCAAGGCGCCGCTCGGGCCGTTCTTCGCGACGCTGCTGACCAACGCGTCGACCACGGACCTCTGGGGGTCGGTCGTCAAGACCACCCTGTTCGGAGCGATCATCGCGATCGTCTGCTGTTACAAGGGCATGACCGCGTCCGGCGGCGCCGAGGGCGTCGGCCGGGCCGTGAACCAGGCGGTCGTGATCGCCTTCCTCGGGATCTTCGCGTTCAACTACGTCTTCACCCAGACGCTGCTCGCCACCCATCCCGAGATCTCGGTGATCAAGTAGATGCGCCGCTTCCTGGCAGCCCCCGCCGACTGGATCGCCTCGCTCGGCGACATCGCCAAGTTCGCCGCGCGCGACTTCGGCGAGGTCTTCGGCCTGCGCGTCTTCCGCTTCTTCGGCGAGGCGCTGCGCCAGGCCGGCGTCTTGATCCTCGGCTCGACG
>DASVWC010000078.1:0-12424 GCA_036389835.1 Thermoleophilaceae bacterium
CGATCGCGAAGGGCGTCGTGGCCCCGCTCAACATCGTGATGCTCTCGCGCGAGCGGATCGAGGAGGCGTTCGACGACGCCGTGAAGCGCGGCCGGATGACCGCCGACGACGCGCAGGAGCTGGTGCAGGGCCTGCTCGAGCGCGGTCGCAGGCAGACGAACGACGTGCTCAGCGACCTCGAGCAGCTGCTCGGGCGCGGCGGCGGCGCGGTCGAGGGCGCCCGCAAGCAGGCTCGCTCGGCGGCCAAGCGGGGCCGCAGCCGCGTGCGCGAGGCGGCCGACCCGGTGCTCGCTCAGGCCGACCGCGCGCGGCGGCTCGCCGGCGTGGGTCCGAACTTCCCGATCCTGGGCTACGACGAACTGACGGCGACGCAGGTCCAGGGCCGCCTCGAGGGGTTGACGCCGGCGGAGCTGCGCAAGGTGCGCGACTACGAGAAGCGCAACGCGAACCGCAAGTCGGTCCTCGACGCGATCGAGAACAAGCTGAGCTAGCGGGCGCCGGCGCGCGGCCGGCCGCTAGGCCGGCTCGCCGGCCAGGTCCGCCGCCAGCACCGCCAGGTCGATGTGCTCGCCGGTGAGCTCCGCGAGGAGCTCGTCGGCGGTGCCGGCCTGCCCGCGCCGCCAGAGCGACTCGAGCAGCGCGCCGGCCTCGGGCTCGGCGAACCAGCGCGGGCCGAAGCGGTCGGTCACGAGCTTGCGCAGGCGGGTCTCGAACGCCCAGGCGCGCAGGTAGCGGGCCGCGTAGAAGAACGGGTCCACGTCGGTGAGCCAGGTGGCGGCGGGCCAGTCGACGCGGACCGCGCGGCCGAGCCGCTCCGCGTAGTCGGCGGCGTGCTGCGCCGGTGCGCGGCCGTCGGCGTGCAGCGACAGCTCGTAGCCGAGCTTCGCGCAGTAGCGGCGCAGGAACACGATCCGGCTCGCCCGCGCGAACGACAGCACCGGCTCCGGGTCCTCGACGCCCACGACCTCGCCCAGCCAGGCCGCGTCGGCGGCGAGGTGCTGCATCAGGAACGCGTAGCCCTCGGTGACCGAGTTGTCGCCGAGGCAGCGCTCCTCGAACGGCAGCGCCGCGTCCACGTGGGCGTAGTGGTAGGCGTGGCCGGACTCGTGCATGAGGGCCTCGTAGTCGTCGCGGCCGCCGATCGGCGGGATCACGAGGTGCACCTCGTCCGGGACGCGTACGGCCGCGCAGAACGCGCGCGGCGACTTGGTCGGGCGCCGCTCGGCGTCGACCTGCACGCGCGCCGTCGCGACGCCGAGGCCGGCCACCGTGCGCTCCAGCGAGCCGAGCAGCCGTTCCTCCGGGAAGCCGGCGTCGAACCCGCGGGCGCGGAAGAAGGCCGGCATGTCCGCGCGCCTGAGCTCGTCGAGGCCGTGCCCGAGCTGGGCGCGCAGCTCGGGCTCGACCAGCGGCTCGTACCGCTCCTCGGTGGCCGCCAGGAAGGACTCCGCCTGCTCGCCGAGGGCGCCCAGGTCGATGTCCGAGAGCTCCTCGCACATCGCCACGGTGTTGGTCCACCCCAGCTCGCGCGCCAGGGCCGCGGCGCGCTCGTGGGCGGCCAGCAGCAGCGGGTTCAGGTCGCGCTCGGTCACCTCGAGGCGCACGCGCTCGTACTCCGCGCGGCGCTCCGGGTCGGCCTCGTTGGCCTGCGCGGCGGCGGCCTCGCGGAAGCCCAGCTCGGTCCCCGCGACCGCGACCATCGTCGTCGCCTCGCGGCGCGCCAGCTCCTCGGTCTCGGCCTTGGTCGCCTGCCCGAAGAGACCCTCCACGGCGAAGCGCACCAGCTCGCGCGGCGCGCCGGCCTCGCGCAGCCGCTCGGCCGCCTCGCGTGTGAACAGGCCGGCGTGGCGGTCGTAGATCGCCTCGAGCTCGAAGCCCTCCTTGCGGCCGGAGAGGTGGAGCACGTACTCGCGCTCGATCTCCTGGTAGAAGGCCTCGGCCTCGGCGCGATAGGCGTCCAGCTCCACGGGCCTGCCAGCATAGGTGCGGTGACCGGGACCCCCACAGCGCGCGCCGCGCGGCCGCGACGCGGCGACGAGCTCGAGCTGGTCGTCGACTCGTTCGCCAACGGCGGCAGCGGCATCGCGCGCCACGACGGCTACGTGCTGTTCGTGCAGGGCGGCGTGCCGGGCGACCGCCTGCGCGCGCGGGTGACGAAGTCGAAGCGCGACTACGGCGAGGCGCGCGCGGTCGAGCTGATCCAGCCGAGCCCGGACCGGATCGAGCCGCGCGCGGCGCACCCGGGGGCGTCGTGGCAGGTGCTGCCGTACGAGCTCCAGCTCGCCGAGAAGGAGCGCCAGGTGCGCGACGCGCTGGAGCGGATCGGGCGCTTCGAGTCGCCGCCGGTCGAGCCGATCGTCCCGGCGGTCGAGCAGTGGCGCTACCGCAACAAGCTCGAGTACTCGTTCGGCACGGCCGCGGACGGCTCGCTGGTGCTCGGCTTCCACCGCCCGGGGCGCTGGAACGAGATCGACGACGTGAGCGACGACGTCCTCGCGTCCGAGCGCGTCGACGCCGTGCGCGAGCGGGTCAAGGCCTGGTGCCGCGAGCGCGGGCTGTCCGCCTACGACCGCCGCTCGAGCGGCGGCTTCCTACGCAACCTCGTCGTGCGCGAGGGCCGGCGCAGCGGGATGGTGCAGGCGCGCGTCGTCACGAGCGAGGGCGACTTCCCGGCCGACGAGCTGGCCGAGGCCGCCGGGGCCGACGGCTTCCTCTGGACCGCGACCGGCGGCGTGGCCGAGACGACCCGCGAGGGCAGGACGCGGCTGGTGGCCGGCGCGGCCGCGGTCGAGGAGCGCATCGACGTGCTCGGCGACGGCCTGCGCTTCCGGATCTCGCCCGAGGCGTTCTTCCAGACGAACACCGAGATGGCCGAGCGGCTCTACGGCACCGCGGTCGAGCTGGCGGGGCTGGGCGGGAGCGAGAAGGTCTTCGACCTGTTCAGCGGGATCGGGACGATCGCGCTGGCGATGGCCACGCGGGCGCGCGAGGTGGTGGGCGTCGAGCTGGTCGAGCGGGCGGTGGCCGACGCGATCGAGAACGCGAAGCTGAACGGTATCGACAACGCGCGCTTCTTCGCCGGCGACGTGCGCACGGCGATGCGCCCGCTGGTCGAGGAGGCGGGCACGGCCGACGTGGTCGTCGTGGACCCGCCGCGCGCCGGGCTCTCGGCGAAGATCGTCCGCCGGCTGCTCGAGACCGAGCCGAGCCGCGTCGTCTACGTCTCCTGCAACCCGACGACGCTGGCGCCGAACGCCCGTCAGATCGCCGACGCGGGCTACGAGCTGCGCAGCGTCCGCCCGGTGGACATGTTCCCGCAGACCCCGCACATCGAGTGCGTGGCGCTGCTGGAGCGCGCGGCCGGCTGACGCGCGGAGCGCCGCCTACTAGACCGGCTCGTCGAGCTCGGCCTGCTCCTCGGCGGGCTCGAGCTCGGCCGCATGGACCGAGCAGAGGTAGTCGCCGCCCGCCTCGAGGGCGGCGCGGATCTCCTCCTCGGTCAGCTTCGCCTCGCACACCGCGCAGGTGCGCTCGATGACGGGGTCGAGGCTGTTCTCCTCCAGGTCCATGCGGCGCGACTATATCCGCGCGGCGCCCGGCTACGTCCGCGCCTCCACGTGGGTCACCGGCTTGCCGCACGAGCGCTCGACCCGGTGCGGCAGGTCGAGCTTGAGCCAGCGCGACTTCCGCTTCGGCAGCGTCGAGACGATGATCTCGTCGAACTCCTTGAAGTTCACGGCGTCCTGCACCGCGGCGATCGGGTCGGGGTCGCCGATCTTCCCGTCGTCGACCTCGAGCCCGGCCTCGCGGTAGCGCTCCACCGCTCGCTTCACGTGCTGCTCCGCCTCCTCGCCGCCCGAGTGCATGTCCATCGCCCACGAGGCGCCGTGCGGCGTGGCGGGGACCAGCAGGTGGAACTTGCAGGGCCCGCGCTCGGCGCGCTCGCGCAGGGCGTCGAGCAACTGGTCCGATTCGGCGGTCTGGTTGGCGACCACCAGGACGTCGGCTGTTTCGGCCACGTCTCTCCTCCTTGCTCGCTGGCACGAAGGTACTCCTATGGGCGCCGTGTGGCCTACAAGGAGAGTTTGGCGAAACACGCTAGGCCGCTCCTAGGAGGGTTTGGCGAAAGTCGGGGACATAGGCGGGTCCGCTTTGGCGAAACGCTTGCGCTCGCCCTCCTGATCCTCCTAGCTTGGCCGCTCACTAACAAGTTGGCCCCGGCGGTGCGCGAACACCCCGAGGCCGTGGCACAGGAGCGTTACCTCCCATGCAACACCACCCTAGCCCTGGGGCGCGGCCATGAACACCGTGAGCCTCATCGGAACCCTGACGCACGAGCCTCGGCTCAGAGGGGAGCGCAGCGACTGGGAATGCACGCTGCGCCTCGCCGTTCAACGGCGCTTGCCGGACGGCTCACCCGAGCCGGGAGTCGTCTACATCGAGGCGAAGACCTACGGCGCGGAGGCCCGCGAGGTCGCGGAGCTACACGAGGGCGACAAGATCGGCCTGTCCGGTCGGCTCGACTCGGACCACCCGAGGGACGAAACCCCCGGATGGTCGGGGGTCCTGATCGACCAGCTCGACTACCTCTAAGCGGCGGCGAGCAACGCGGCGCGGCGTTCGGCCCGCGCCGCGACCACCGCCCTTGCTCGGCTGAGCGTGCGGGCAAGCTGGGCCAAGATCGTCAGGTCCGCGTGCAGCCGCACGCGGTCGATGCCGCGCACGCGCAGGGGCAGCAACGCCCACTCGTGCTTGAGCCTGCCGAACTCGCGCTCGACCGCCGAGCGCCCCGCGTAGAGGTCGCCCCACCGCTTCGACTCGCGCGGGATCAGCGGGTGCAGGCGGCTCGCCTTGACCCACCGCGAGCCGGGCTTGCACTCGCCGGTCGGGCAGCGCCACTTGGATGCGCCGCGCTTGAAGTCCGACCCGGCAAACGTCCACGTTCCGTGCTCGCACTCGGGCGGGCGGTGCCACCCGTTCTTGACCGCCGCGTCCTTGCGCAGCTTGACGATGGGGCGGCACCCGCGCGCCTCGAAATCGTCGTGGACCGGCCCGGTGTCATAGGCCGAGTCCATCGCGGCGGTGGCAGGGCGGAAGCCGCGCGCCTGAACGGCGTCGAGCAGAGCGGTCGCGAACGTCTGCTCTACGTGCCGCGCACTGGCGACCGTCCACGCCAGCGGCAGGCCGGTCTTCGTGCAGACGGCCGCGTGAACCTTGAAGCCGTAGAACCCGCCGCCCTTGCGCGTGGACACCGCCGAGCGGTGGCCCCACGAGGCGTCCGGGTCCGAGTACCGCTCACGCTCGGGTCCGCCCTTGCGCACGTACCGCTGCCCGTTCGCGTAGGCGGGGAGGTCGGAGCCGTCGAGCGCGACGTTCTCGCCCATGCCGGGCAGGAGCTTGTGCAGGCTCGCCGTCACGCGGTCGAGGCAGTCGGCGAGCGCGGCCGAGTGCTCGCGCAGCTTCGCCGCGAAGCGGTAGCACGCCCACTGACTCGGCACCGCGCCGAGCACGTCCCTCAGCGCCGCGTGCTCGGCCACCAGTCGGACGGTCTTGCTCCACGTCGGGATCGCGTAGAGCGACTTCACGAGGGCAACGCCGACCATCGTGCGGATCGGGTAGCCGGGGCGACCCGTCCAGCGCGTCTCCTCAAGCTCGGAAACGAGGGCCGCAATTTCCGGCGAGTCCAACAGCCCTGCAAGCTCGGAGACCGCCGAGCGCGGTGGTACTTTGGGAACGTCCACGGAGCCTCAATCTCTGTGGGCCTGACCCCCGGAGGTTGCCGCCTCGCGGGGGTCACCTTTCGGTCAATTACAGGACCGAATCTACACCCCGCATCGGACGGAAAAACCGCTTTGGAAAGCGGAAAACACGGGGGCGAGCCGAGGTCTAGACTGCCCGCTCCGATGCGCTGGTTCCTTGAGAAGTGGGGGTGGGTCGAACCGGCTGAGCGCGGCGTTGAGGACACGGGCGAGAGTAAGCCGATCCTGACGAGTACGGGGGCCCCCGATCTGCAACAGGGGGCCATATCTCGCGGGTGGGAGGACTTCAACGAGGCGATCCGCGACTGGCGGCTCCGCGTCCCGGCGGCGATCCTCACGGCGGGCTTCGCGGTCTGGGGCGTCTTGCTACCGGAGGACGCGAGCCCGGAGACGAGGGCGGCGCTCGCGGTGGGCGGCACACTCGGCGGCGCGCTCCTGCTCGGCACGCTGGCGTTCCTCGCCCTCGTCGTCACGGCCCCGACTCGCCAGCGCAACGACGCACGGAAAGCGCACACGGCGCGTGAGCGCGAACTGGCCGACGCCCGAGCAGAGGGCCAGCGGCAGTTGGAAACAGCCGAGGCCGAGCGCGAGCGCCGGTTGGAGGAGGCCAACACTCGACACGCCGAGCAGTTGGCCGAGGAGCGCACGGACGCCGAGCGCCGGGTGCGGGCGGCAGGCATCGAGGCAGACGAACGGGTCGCCCGTGTTCAGGAACAGCTCGACGAGGCACGGGCGCGCATCGAGGAGCTTGAGGCGGAGGAAGACCCGGACCCGCGCATCGCCCTCGCCAACCGCGCACAGCACCGGGCGGCTCAACTCCGGGGGCTGTGCGTGAAGTGGGAAGGACGCATCGCTACCGAACGGCGAAAGCGGCCTTGGGACGTGATGGGCGGGCACACCGAGGTCGCGGTCACCGATGCTCTGGCGGAGTACGAGCGCGAGCAGAGCCAAGAGGCGCGCGACCTCTTCAATGAACTGGTCGAAGCGCGAGTCATCGACGCCGAGCATCGAAATCTCATCGAGGGTCCCGACCTGCTTGACGACCTGCGGGAGGCGGCGGGGCACTTTCAGGAGGCGGCGAAGCGGCTCCGGGAGCTTGCCGAGGCCGACCCCATCAACGTAAACCGGTTGCAGCTTCTTAAGGAGGCGAACCGGAAGGGCACGCTGCTGCTCCAGGCAGCCCCTTGGTCCGAGGGCGCTCCGACGAACGCGGAGGAGGCCGCCGAGGCTTGGCAGCGCGTTTGGAGGCGCGCCGTCGATTGGGGCATCGAGACCTGGGAGATGCTGCGCGACCACTTCGGCGGGCGCTTGGAGCGCGAGTTCTTCGGCGACCACGGCTGGGGTGACTACGCGCTCGGCCGGACGGGCTTCGCGATGCTGGCCGACAAGCAGCGGCAGGACGGGATGACGGTCTACACCTGGATGAACAACAAGCTGAAGGTGCTCGCCGAACTGCTCGAAAGGTTCGACCGTGAGCCTTGACGAAACCCGTGGGGTAAGCCTGCCGCGACCGGCGGGGTACGGGCCAACTTCCCCCTCCCGCAACCCCGCTCTAGGAGCGGCCTTAGCGTGTTTCGCCAAACTCTCCTAGCGCCGCGTCGCGGGGAGGGACGTTGATGCCGTACCTCGGCCGTGGTCGCGCCGGCTCCAGTAACTGCGGCTGGGTGGGTGGCCGCCCGCCGGACCGCGAGGTCCGAGATCTTCGCCACCGGAGGATTTCCCACCCTATGGGGAGGTGAACCCGCCGGTGACCGTAGGGTTCGGGCTGTATAGGCGACCAAATCCTCCGGTCACGGGGGACGACGCCGTTCGCGAGGCTTACCCCAAGGGTTTGAAGGCCTGCTAGTACGGCGGGAAGTCGGCGTACCAGTCGCCGAGCGCGCGGAACGCGGTCCAGAACGCCCGCTTGGCTTCCTCGTCGTCGAGGGCGCGGTCGATGTCCGGCACGTACAGGGCGTCGCACGAGGGCGTCAGCTTCTGGATCTCGCCGACGCGCGGATACAGCGTCCGGCCGAGCGGGACGCCGAGCTCGTTCAGCTCGGCCAGCGCCTCCTCGCCCATCACCACGACGATCCGCGGCTGCACGATCGCGAGCTCCTCGAGCACCCGCGCCCGGCAGGCCGGGTCGGACAGCTCGGTGTCGCCCACGGGACACTTGATGAAGACCGTCCCGTAGACCACCGACGGGTCGATCCCGAGCCTGGCGAAGCTCTTCTTGAGCGCCTGGCCGGCCCGCCCGTAGAACGCCACGCCCTCGGAGATCTCCGAAGCGGCGGGCGCGTACTTCAGGAGGAAGACGTCCCCGAGGCAGTGCCCCGACGGGAGCACCGGCATGAGCTGGCCGCGCGGGCACAGCTCGCACTCCTGGATCTCGTGGGTGAGCGTGTTGAGCTCGCGGATCGCACGGTCCAGGTACTTCTGCTTGATCTCGTCGTCGGTGGCAGGCATCCAGGCCGACGATTTCGCCTGGTCGGTGCGCTGTCCTTTCGGCTGCATCACTTTTCCCCGGCGGACGCCGCCTACGCGCGCCCCTTCTTCCCGGCCCCGTGCCCGCCCTTCTGCATGAGCTTGAGCGCCTGCACGTAGAGCAGGCTCTGCCGCCTGCGGATGATGTCCGCGTCGCGCAGCGACTCGAGGAACTCCTCGGGTCCGTCGAAGTCGCGCATCACGATCTTCACCGAGCCGAGCCCCTGCACCACGTGACTGTCGGAGCCGGCGCCGGCCACGATCCGGTACTTGGCCGCGAAGCGCTCGGCCTCCTCGTTGAACGCGGAGAACGCCACGCGCGGGTTGAAGACCTCGATCGCGTCGATGTCCTCGATCACGTCGAGCAGGTGCTCGTAGTCGGGGACCGAGTGCATGCGGTCGAACGGGTGCGGCACGTACACGAGCCCGCCCTGGCGGCGGATCTCGGCGATCGTCTCCTGGAGCGTGAGCCCGCGCGGGATCTTCTCCTCGATGAAGAGGCCGATCACCTCGCCCTGGTCGCCGGTCTTGATCTCCTCGGCCACGATCACCTTGATGCCGTTCGCGCGCTCGCGCGCCTCGTGCGCGCCCGAGATCTCGTTGTGGTCGGTGACCGCGATCGCTCCGAGGCCCGCCCTCTTCGCCCCCTCCAGCAGCGCGTCCACGGGCGTGGCGCAGTCGTGCGAGTGGTTGGTGTGCATGTGGAGGTCGACGTGGATCAGCTCGCGCGCGGCCAGCCGCTTGGTCACGGCCGGCCGCGGGGCGGGGTCGTGCCGCCGCGCGGCGACGCGCGCGTAGAGCTCCTCGAACTCGTCGGCCACGCGCGACCACGACAGGCCGGGCTGGGCCTTCGCGCCGCGCTCGCGCAGCCCGCCGCGCAGCTCGCCGTCCTCCACGAGCCGCGCGAGCTGCGCCGCGAGCGTGTCGGTGTCGCGCGGCTCGAACAGGAGCCCGAGGTCGCCGTCGCCGAGCGCCTCCTCGTACTGGGGCAGCCGCGCGGTCACCGGGACTGCCCCGCCGGCGATCGCCCACAGCGGCAGGTGGGTCGACGGCGCCGTGCCGGTCGAGGCCGCCACCATCACGTCGGCGCGGGCCACGTGCTGGGCCTCGGACCCGTCGCGGGGGCCCACGAAGCGGACGCGGTCGCGGATCGCCTTCGGCAGCGGGACCGCCGGCTCGGCGTCGCCGGTGCGCGACCAGATCGTCGCGTGCCACGGCAGCTCGGCCGGGATCCGCCGCAGCGCGCGCAGGAACATCCTGAGCGCCGCGCGCTCCTCCTCGGCGCAGTAGAGGATGTCCACGATCTCGCGCTTCGCGGCCTCGGGCCGGCGCACGACCTCGGCCCCCGGCGTGATGATCGAGTAGTCGCCGGGGAAGAAGCGGCGCATCAGGTCGGCCGTGGCGTGCGAGCTGGCCGTGCGCCCGTCGAGGCGGCCGAACAGCAGCGTGACCAGCTTGCGCGCGACCTGCGTGGAGAGGATGCGCTCGGTGCCCCCGTGGAAGGTGCCGATGTTGAGCGCGCGCGAGTGGCGCAGGGCCGCCGACGCCGCGCTCGGCGCGAACGGCTCGTGCACGTGCACGAGGTCGAACTGCGCGTTGTCGAGCAGGTCCTCGATCGAGCTCGACACGTTGGCCGGCAGCGAGACCGACCCGCCGCCGCGGCGCGTGGGCGGGAACGGGATGCTCTGGCCGACCGCCAGGACGTTCGCGCAGCCCTCGCCCGCGAACACGCACTCCGGGTCGTCCCTGCAGCTCCTGATCGTGGAGCGCGACTCGCGGATCAGCTCGCGCGAGTCGCTCGGCGCGACCACGACGATGCGGTGCCCGCGCGCGCAGAGCTCGTCCGAGAGCCGCTCCACGAAGCGGTTGACGTCGTGCTGCTGCTCCCAGGCGTAGGGCGTGACCTGGGCGATCGAGAAGCCGTCGGAGGGCACCGCGCGAGGATACGCCCCCGCGCGTCGCGGCTCAGGGCTTGGTCAGGACGACGGAGTAGACGGCCTCGGCGCGCTCGGTGGGCTGCTCGTCGACGACGATCGATACGACCACCACGATGCCGCCCGGCCGCCCCAGACGCCTGAGCGCCCTCTCGCCGAGCGCGACTCCCACGAGCGGGGCGGTCCCCTCTCGGACGCGGAAGCGCCGGCTCCCCACGTCGCGTCCGCGCGAGTCGCGAAGCCTCACCTGGCCCGAGCAACCGCGGTCGTAGTCGGCGTCGCGCGGGCACGGGATCCGCAGGCTCGCCCGGCCGTCACGCAGCTTCGGGCGCGGGCGGAGCACGACCTCGAAGTTGGGAAACGCGAGCGGCAGGCGCTCGCAGTCGCGATCGACCAGGCCGAACTCGCTGAGGAACCAGCCGTCGGCTCGATAGCCACCGCCGCCGCTGAGCAGCGCGTCCGTTCCCTTGCCGCAGGCCACCCGGCTGCTGCGATCGCTGCCGATCCGGTCGTCGCCGGGGCCGCCGTCGGCCGTGCTCGCGCGCTGCACGTACAGGAGGTCGTCTCCGCCGCCGCCGACCACGCGGCTGCCGCGCCCGCGCGACTCGAGGAAGTTCGCCCCGTCGTCGCCGACGAGCACGCTCGGCCCGGACTTCCCGGCCGACGTCTCCTCGAAGCCGGCCTGCACGTCACCCTCTCCCTCGGCCCCGGCGGGCGCGGCCGGGTCGGAGAGGTCCACCCGCACGCCGAGCGGATGCTCGTCGTAGTCGAGCGAGTCGGTCCCCTCGCCGCCGTCGAGGCGGTCGGCGAACGGCGTGTTCGAGTCCCCCGCGATCGAGTCGTCGCCGGGGCCACCGGCGATGTCGTCCCGCCCGTCGCCGCCCTGCAGGAACTCGTCGCCGGGGCCACCGGTCAGGACGTCGTCGCCCTCGTCACCCGCCACGAACGCGCCGAACGTGATCACGTCGTTCGCCAGCGTGGCCCGGTCGTCTCCGTCGCCGAGCACGATCAGCAGGTGGTCCGCGTCGCGGCAGATCGCCTCGTGCTCGCCCACCTGGCGGCAGCCGTCCCCGGCGCCGAGCGGCGCCGAGCGGTCGATCACGCGCCGCTCGCTCGCGGGGCCGCTCACGGCCACGTCGTTCGCCTCTCCCCGCGCGGCCTGGAACGTGAGCTTCGGGGACTCGTACTTGCTGCCCGGCTGCGAGCGGACGGTCGCGGCGGCGGCCGTGCTCGGCGCCGCGATCAGCACGACCGCAACCGCCACCGCCAACCGCCACCACATGTCGTTGTCAACGCGCCAGCCGGCGCGGAGTTGCTGCCGCTAGGCCGGCTCGACGGCGCGGATCTGCGCCTTGCCGCCGGGCAGCTTGGGCGCGCCGCCGTGCTCGGCGATGAAGTCCTCGGTGTCCTGGCGGGCCACCGGGTCCGGCACCTGCACCGGGGGCGACTTCATCAGGTACGAGCTCGGGGCCTCGAGCGGGCCGCCGATGCCCTTGTTCAGCGCGAGCTTGCAGCAGCGCACGGCGTCGATGACGATGCCCGCCGAGTTCGGCGAGTCCCACACCTCGAGCTTCAGCTCCAGGTTGAGCGGGACGTTGCCGAACGTGGTCCCTTCCATCCGGACGTAGGCCCACTTGCGGTCGGTCAGCCAGGGCACGTAGTCCGAGGGGCCGACGTGCACGTTGTTCTCGCCCAGGTCGTAGTCGAGCTGAGAGGTCACGGCGTTGGTCTTGGAGATCTTCTTCGACTCGAGGCGGGAGCGTTCGAGCATGTTGTAGAAGTCCATGTTGCCGCCGAAGTTTAGCTGGTAGGTGCGGTCGATGCGCACGCCGCGCTCGCGGAAGAGGCGGGTGAGCACGCGATGGGTAATGGTCGCGCCTACCTGGCTCTTGATGTCGTCGCCGATGATGGGGAGGCCGCGGTCCTCGAACCGCTTGCGCCAGTACTCCTCGCGGGCGATGAACACCGGGATGCAGTTGATGAAACCCACACCCGCCTCGAGCGCCTGCTCGACGTACCACTTGGTCGCCATCTCGGAGCCTACCGGCAGGTAGTTGATGATTACGTCGGTGCGGGTCTCCTTGAGTATCTTCACGATGTCGGCGGTCTGGCCGGGGGCCTTCTCGATGACCGTGGAGAGGTACTGGCCCAATCCGTCGTGGGTCATGCCGCGATGCACGGGCACGCCTAGGTGCGGCACGTCCGAGAACTTGATCGTGTTGTTCGGGGAGACGAAAATAGCCTCCGAAAGGTCCTTGCCCACCT
>DASVWC010000079.1:0-14111 GCA_036389835.1 Thermoleophilaceae bacterium
GTACGCGCAGACATACCGCGTCAACTGGGTCGGCGAGCGGGCGCTCCAGGACCTGCGCGTGAAGCTCTTCCGCCACATGCAGCGGCTGTCGGTGGGCTTCTACTCGCGCAACAAGTCGGGCGTGCTGATCTCGCGCATGACCAACGACGTGGAGGCGCTCAACCAGCTCGTCACCGACAGCATCGTGACGCTGTTCCAGTCGACGCTGACGCTCGTCGGCACCGCCGTGATCCTCGTGCTGCTCGACGTCGAGCTCGCGCTCGTCACGTTCCTCTGCTTCCCGATCCTCTTCATCGGCTCGCTCGCGTTCCGGATCGCCTCGACCGACGCCTACCGGCTGACGCGCGAGAAGATCGCGTGGGTCACGGCCTACCTCCAGGAGACGCTGTCGGGCGTGCGCGTCGTGCGCACTTTCGGGCAGGAGCCGCGCCACCAGGAGCGCTTCGCGGAGCTGAACGACGACAACCGCGAGGCGAACATGAAGACCGTCTACCTGAACGCGGCTTACTTCCCGTCGGTCGAGCTGCTGTCGGCGGTCGCGACCGCGGCGATCCTGCTCTACGGCGGCGCGCAGGTCGGGGCCGGCGAGGGCGTGACGATCGGCGTGCTGGCCTCGTTCGTCTTCTACCTGAACAGCTTCTTCGACCCGATCCAGGCGCTGTCGCAGCTCTACACGACCTACCAGGCCGGCATGGCCGCGCTCGACAAGATCTTCGAGCTGCTCGACGAGGAGCCGGAGATGGTCGACGGGCCCGATGCGGTCGAGCTGCCGCAGGTGCGCGGCGAGATCCGGTTCGAGGACGTGGTCTTCCAGTACGACAGCTCCGACGAGCGCACCAAGCGCGCGCTCGACGGCGTGAGCCTGACCGTGGCGCCCGGGCAGACGGTCGCGCTCGTGGGGGCCACCGGGGCGGGCAAGTCCACGCTCGCGAAGCTCGTGGCGCGCTTCCACGACCCCACCTCCGGGCGCGTGCTGGTCGACGGGCACGACCTGCGCGACGTGACCGAGCGCTCGCTGCGCTCGCAGCTCGGGATCGTGCCGCAGGAGGGCTTCCTGTTCTCCGGCACGATCGCCGACAACATCGCGTTCGGGCGCCCGGACGCAACGCGCGAGCAGATCGAGGAGGCCGCCCGGGCGGTGCGCGCGCACGAGTTCGTGGAGCGGCTGCCGGACGGCTACGACACCGAGGTCGGCGAGCGCGGCGGCCACCTCTCGGCGGGCCAGCGGCAGCTCGTGGCGTTCGCCCGCGCGGCGATCGCCGACCCGCGCATCCTGATCCTCGACGAGGCGACCTCGAACGTGGACGTGCGGACCGAGGCACGGATCGAGCAGGGGCTGCGCCGGCTGCTGGCGGGCCGCACGGCGATCGTCATCGCCCACCGGCTCTCAACCATCCGCGGCGCCGCCCGGATCGTGGTGCTCGAGGAGGGGCGGGTGGTGGAGCAGGGCACCCACGACGAGCTGGTCGAGGCGGGCGGCCACTACGCGCGCCTCGTGCGCGACTGGGCGGAGCAGGCGGCCTAGCCAGGCCCGGCGCCGGGGCCTACCCGCCGCCGCGCGCCACCGCTATCGACCCGCGCATGCCGCGGCGCGCGTGGCCGTCCACCGGGCAGTACCAGCGGTAGCGGCCGGGCTTCGGCAGCTCCACGCGCAGGACCTCGCTGCGGCCCGGGGCGAGCGTGCCGGTGCGGGCGCCGCCGCCGGCTCCGTCCACGTCGAGCGCGTGCCGCTCGTGGCCGTCGTTGTGGACGGTGATCTCGAGCGTCGCCGGGCGGTCCACGCGGATCTCGGCGGGATCGAGGCTGTACTCGGTCTCGCCGAGCCGCACCCGCGCGGGCGGCGGCCCGGCGGGCGCGGGCGGCTCGGCCGGCGGCCCGGCGGGCGCGGCGGTCGTGCTGGTGGAGGTCGCGCCGCCGCGGTCCTCGCCGCACGCGCCGAGGGCCAGCGCGGCAGCCAGGAGCGCTGCCGCGCGGGCCGGGCGGGCGCCGCTCACTTGACGGTGAGCGTCCCCTTCATGCCGCCTTCCTTGTGCCCGGGCACCGGGCAGTAGAACTCGTACTCGCCGGGCTTCAGCTCGGCCGTGACCTTGGACGTGCCGCCCTTCTCGACGGTCTCGCCCTCCTCCTCCACGCCGGGGCCCTCGACCTCGATCGCGTGCGGGAGGTCGGACGCGTTCTTCATCGTGATCGTGACCTTGCCGGCCTTTGCCTCGAGCTTGTCCACGGTGAACTTGAACTGGCCGCTCGGGTCGGCGTCGGCCTCGAGCTGGCTGCCTCCGCCGCCGCTCGCCCCGCCGGAGTCCTCCTGCGTGGTCGTGTCCGACGGCGGCGCGGCCTGGGTGCTCGGGGCCGGGCCCGTGTCGGAGCTGCTCTCGTCGTCGTCGTCGCCGCACGCCGGGAGGGCGAGCGCGGTGCAGGCCAGGGCCAGCGCGAGGAGCTTGCGGTTCATACGTCGTGCCTCCGGTCGTCGAGGTTCGGTGCGGACGCTACCGGAGGGTCCTACGCATCGGCCGGCGGAGTGGTTCGGTCAGAGCTCGTGCGCCGGGGTGGAGGTCATGCGCCCGAGCGCGAGCTGGACGGCTGGGCCGATGCCCAGCGCGAATGCGAGCGTGCCGATCCCGACCGTGCCGCCGAGCACGAAGCCCGCGATCACGGCAGCCGACTCGATCGTGGTCCGCACGAGGCGGACCGAGAGGCCCGTGCGGCGGTGGAGGCCGAGCATCAGCCCGTCGCGCGGCCCGGCCCCGAGGCGCGTGGTGAGGTAGAAGCCGCTCCCGATCGCGACGATCGCAATGCCGCCGGCCACCTCGGCGCCGCGCAGCGGCAGGCTCCCGGCGTCCGGCACGAGCGCGACGGTGACTCCGAGCGCGGTGCCGACGACGACGGCGTTGAGGATCGTCCCGAGCCCGGGGCGCTCGCGCAGCGGGATCCACATGGCGAGCACGAGGAAGCTGATCGCCACGGTGGTGGTCCCGATGTCGACGCCGGTCTGCTCGGTGACGCCCTCCGAGAGGACCGTCCACGGCGAGTTGCCCAGCTCGGAGTCGACCAGCAGGCCCTCGCCGGCGCCGAAGAGGCAGAGCCCCGCGAGCAGGACGGCGAGTTGGCGGGGGGTCGCGCGCCAGCGGCTCATGCCGGCGAGGATCGCAGGCGGCGCGGGGCTAGTAGGCGATGTCGCCGGCCAGCACGCGCTCGCCGTCCTGGCCGGGACGGCGCTGCTCGACCGTGAGGTGGTGGTACTCGCCGACGCGCGCGGCGGTCGTCATGCTGGCCTCGGCGCGGCCGTCGGCGCCGGCCCGGAAGGTCCCGGCGCTCACCTTCGACCCGTCCGGGTAGACGCACCAGAGCTCGTAGACGCTGCCCGGGCTGCCGCCCAGGCCGCTGGCCTCGAGGTTCACGCGCGTGCCGGAGTCGGTGCTCGCGAGGCGCGCGTAGGCGTAGGGCCGGTCGGCGCGCGCCGGGTCCGTTCCTTGGCCCGGCGCGCCACCGGCAACAGCGCGTAGGTGTGCGCCGTAGGTCTTCGTGGGGGCGGTCCCGCCGTCGTGGTCGACCGCGCTCGTCACGCCCAGGGTGAACGCGGCCGCGGCCAGCGCCGCGAGGGCGGCGGCCGGGAGCGGGCGGCCGAGCCAGCGCGGGGCGCGCGGGTGCCAGCGCGGGGCGCGCGGGGCGCGCGATGCGCGGCCGCGCGGCGCGCTCTCGCGCGCGAAGCGGTCGAGCACCGCCTCCTCGAGTGCGGCCGGCGGCTCGGCCGGAGCCTCCTCGGGGTCGATCGCGACGTCGAGCATCGCCGGCAGCGGCGCGAGCTCGGCGTGCTCGCGGGCGCAGTCGGAGCAGGAGCGGATGTGGCCGCGAACGGCCTCCTGCTCGTGCGGCTCGAGCGCGTGCAGGACGTACCCGCCGATCAGCGAGCGGACCTCGGCGCACGTCACGGCTCCACCCCCATCTCCTCGAGGGCGAGGCGCAGGCCGCGCAGCGCGTAGGAGACCCGGCTCTTGACGGTGCCCAGCGGCAGCCCGGTCAGCTCGGCGATCTCACGCAGCCGCAGGCCCTGGAAGTGCGCGAGCCGGATGACCTGGCGGTGCTCGGGGGTCAGCCGCTCGAGGGCGGCCGAGACCTGCCAGCCGAGCAGAGCGCGCTCGATCGAGTCCGTGCGCGCGGCCACGTCCGAGCCGTCGTCCTCGCGCGGGGCGAGCGCCGGCCGGACCGAGCGCCGCCGCTCGAGGTCGATGATCGCGTGGCGCGCGATGCCGTAGATCCAGGTGCGGAAGCTCGCGCGGTCGGGATCGAAGCTCTCGGCGTGGCGCCACACCCGCGTGAACACGTCCTGCACGACCTCCTCGGCGAGCCCGCGGTCGCCCAGGCAGTTGAGCGCGAAGCCGTACAGCTCGCCGCCGTAGGCTCGGTAGAGCGAACGCATGGTCTCCTCGCCACGCGAGGTCCTGAGGTCCTTCAGCAGGGCGGCGGACATGGGCTCTGGGGTGTACGCAGGACGGAGCGCGCGGGTTCGGGTAGCGACCGGCATGGCGACGATTCCGTCCGCCCGGCGCATAACACTACGAACACCCGTTCGTAGGGACCGAATCGAAAATCGAACTGCCGGGCAGGGATTCGAACCCCAGCTTCCAGGGCCAGAACCTGGCGTGCTGCCGCTACACCACCCGGCATAGGGGAGGGCGAGTATAGGTGGTGACCGACCGAGGGCCAGGTAGCCAAGAGGGGCGTGCCGGGACTCCCCCCGCCGACGCTCTCGCCGCCGGCCGCAGCGTCCATCGCTCCCGGCTGAAGGCCCGCTTGATCGACGCGGGCTTGAAGGACGGCCGGTGCGAGCGCTGCGGCATCGAATCGTGGCGCGGCCTGCCGCTCTCGCTTCAGCTCCACCATGCGAACGGAATCCCCGACGACAACCGGCTCGAGAACCTCCTCCTGCTCTGCCCGAACTGCCACAGTCAGACGCCGAGCCATTCGAGGAAGCGAGCGAGCGCCGGAAGCACGCAGGTGAGGCGCGGCCCGCGTGCGAGGCCCGGGGTCACCCGAAAGCGGGTGGCAGAGCTGCTCGCGGGCGGCGCGTCGATAAAGGAGGCGGCCCGACAGCTCGGGCTGTCGAAGTCGACGGTGTCGTGGCACGCGGCGAAGCTCGGTCGCCCACGACACGCGCAGTGTGCCCTGCGCTACGACTGGGCGGCCGTCCAGGCGTTCTACGACGCCGGGCACACGCCGCGCGAGTGCTGCGAGCGGTTCGGCTTCAACCGCAGCACCTGGGCCGAGGCCGTTCGAACGAGCCGCGTGATCGTCCGCCCGCGCAAGGAACCGCTGTGCGACCTCCTGGTCTCCGACAGCCCGGCGTCGCGCCTGACCGTCAAGCGCAGATTGCTGAGCGAGGGGATGAAGGCGCACCGCTGCGACGGATGCGGCCTGGAGGCCTGGAACGGGCGACCGCTGCGCCTGGAGCTTCACCATGTCAACGGCGACGGGCGCGACCACCGGCTGGCCAACCTGCGGCTGCTCTGCCCGAACTGCCACAGTCAGACCCCCAACTTCGCCGCACGCGCGCTCGCGCTTCGGCGCACCGCCTAGAGCCCCTCGAGCTCCATCCTCGTGTCCGCCAGCGCCGCCGGGTCGGGTGTCGCGCGCTCCGCGATCCAGCGGCGGGCGTGCATCAGGTCCTCGGGCCGGCCGACCGTCACGGCCGCCACGACGCGGTCGCCGTCGAGCGAGAAGGCCGTGAACTCGCCGTCGTCGAGCGAGCCGCGGATCACCTGCCGGTCGCCGCTGCCCGCGCCCACGTACTCGAGCTTGGCCCAGTCGGCGAGCTCGGACCAGAAGTAGGGCACGACGTCGTGCGGCACGTCGGCGCCGAGCATGTTGCGGGCGGCGGTCTTGCCGTGCTCGGCGGCCACGTCCCAGTGCTCGATCCGGACGGGGTGGCCGTGGAGCGGCGAGTCGTACTCGCACACGTCGCCCGCGGCGTAGACGCCGGGCACGGAGGTCTCGAGCCGCGAGTCGCAGGCCACCCCGCCGTCCTCCCCCAGCTCGAGCCCGGCGCCGCGCGCGAGCATCGTGTCGGGCGTGACGCCGACCCCGACGACCACGAAGTCGCACTCCAGCTCGAGCCCCCTCCGGCTGACGACCCGCTCGACCCGCTCCCCCGACCCCTCGTAGCGCTCCAGCGAGTCGCCGCCGAACGCGCGGATCCCGTGCGACTCGAGCAGCCCCTGGAGGAACCCGCCGACCTCGTCGCCGAACTGCGGCGAGAAGCAGACGTCCTCCTGCATGAGGATCGTGCACTCCACGCCGAGCGTCGTGAGCGTGGCCGCGACCTCGGACCCGATGTAGCTGCCGCCGATCAGCACCGCCCGCCCGCCCCGCTCGGCCTCGGCCCTGATCGCGTCGGAGTTGCCGTAGGAGCGCAGGTAGTGGATGCCGTCGAGGTCGCCGCCGTCGGCACGCAGCCGCCGCACGTTCGCGCCGGTGGCCACCAGGGCCTGGCCGAACCCGACCTCCTCGCGCGTCGAGAGCTTCGCCACCCGCTCGCCGGTGTCGAGCTTCATCACGCTCGTACGCGTGAGCAGCTCGACGCCGTTCTCCTCCCACCAGCCGCCCTCGACGGACTGGACCTCGTCCTTGCCCATCGTCCCGGCGAGGTATTCCTTCGACAGCGGCGGCCGGGCGTACGGCGGATCCGCCTCGCGCCCGACCACGAGTATCGACCCCCCGGCGCCCTCCCTGCGCAGCGTCTGCGCACAGCGCGCGCAGGCGATGCCGCCGCCGATCAGCAGGAAGTCGACCGAGCGGTCCGGCACCAGCCCACCTAGCTTGCCGTGGACTCCTGGCGCGCGCGGAACGGCGCGCTGACCTTCTCCTCGAGCCCCGTGTCGAGCACCACGAGCACCTCGTCGCCGGCCTCGATCACGGAGTCCGACAGCGGCACGAAGCCGGTCCCGTCGCGCAGGATCGAGATCACCAGCGAACCCTCGGGCAGGCCGATGTCCTTGACCTCGGCGCCGTCGGCCGAGGACCCCTGCGCCACCTCGACCTCGATGATCTCGAGCCGCTCCTGCGGGAGGTCGAGCAGGTGGAGCGGGCCGTAGCGCGGCACCTCGTGCTCGATCAGCCGCAGGATCAGGTCGGTGGCCGACACCGTCGGGCGGATCCCGAGCAGGTCGAAGTGCTGGAGGTTGCGCGGGTTGTTGCAGCGCGCGATCACCCGCTCCACGCCGTACTTCTCGCGCGCGACCTGCGAGATCAGGATGTTGTCCTCGTCGTCGCCGGTCACGGCGATCACCATCTCCGCCCGCTCGATCCCGGCCCGCTCGAGCACCCACAGCTCGGACCCGTCGCCGTAGTGGGCGGCGTGCTCGAGCTCCTCCTCGACGGTCGCGTAGCGGCCGCGGTTGGACTCCACGACGGTCACCTCGTTGCCGCGGCCGATCAGCTCGCGCGCGAGGTTCCAGCCCACCTTCCCGGCGCCGACGATGAGGATGTACACGCCTAACCCACCGCCTCGGTGAGCATGTCGATGGCGAGCTTGGTCGGCGAGACCGTGCGCAGCCCCTGCTCCTGGTACCAGTCGGCCCGCGCGGGGTCGAGCACGCGGACCACGACGCGGTCGATCTCGAAGCGCCGCTGCGCGATCTGCGCGATCACGAGGTTGGTGTTGTCGCCGTCGGTGGACGCGACGAACGCGTCGGCGCGCTCGATGCCCGCCTCGAGCAGCGCGTCGATCTCGAGCGCCGTCCCGACCGTGAACGAGCCGCCCATCTCCTCCCAGGTGCGATCCTCGCCGCGCTCGAGCTGAGCCACCGCCTCGGGGTCCTCGTCGAGCACCGAGACCTCGTTCCCGGCCGCCAGCATCCGCTTGGCGACGGTCGAGCCCACGCGGCCGCAGCCGACGATCAACACGAACATGCGCCGCAATCTACCCGCTGTGCCCTCGGTCTAGCCCCGCAATTGGGCGGGCGTGCCCAGCGGGCGCCGCGATCAGGGCGCGACGCCCTCCCGGTCGCCCTCCTCACCGGCCGGCGCGGCGGTGAGGATCACCCGGCAGGGAGCCTTCTCGAGCACGTAGCGGGTGGTCTCGCCCACGGCCCGGTTGCGCACCTCCGCGCGCCCGCCCAAGAGCGTCCCGCCGCGCATCCGCGTCGACGGCTCGGCGGCGAGCACGATCGCCTCCACCCCGCGCCGGCGCGCCTCGGAGACGATCGCGGCGCCGGCCGCCCGGGCTCGCACCATCGCGGTCGCGACCACGACGCCCTCGTACTCCTCCCCCACCTCCTTCGCCCGCGCCACCGCCTTCTTGGCGCGCGCGATCTGATCGTCCGGCACGCGCGCGTCGAGCGGCAGCGACATCGGCACCTCGACCACGTAGAGCGCCTCGATCACCGCGCCGCCCTCGCCCTCGTCGCCCTCCTCGGCGGCGAGCCGGCCGGCGGTCCCGACGATGTCGTCGTCGAGCGGCCCGCCGAACACCGGCACGAGGATGCTGCCGTACTCGGCGGCCGCGGCGCCGCGTTCCTGGAGCGCCGCCTGCGGGATCGCGTAGCGCTTGCGCAGCGACTTGCCCTGGCTGAGCCGGTAGGTCGTGTAGAGGACGAGGCCGCCCAGCATCCACAGCCCGCCGACCGCCCGCGCGCCCTCGTGCAGCACGATCACGCTCACCCAGGCCGCGAGCGACCCCACCGCGCCGACCAGCGCGGGCAGCGGGATCGAGCCGCGGCCGGCGCGCATCGACAGCGGGATCCTGAACGCGCGCGTGGCCTCGGGCTCGCGGAAGCGCAGCACGATCACCGACGCGTGCGCGAGCGTGAACGCGAGCATCGCCCCGAACGCGAAGATCCCCGCCAGGAACTCGATGTCGGAGGTGAACGCGAGCCCGAGCGCGATCCCGGCGGCCAGCACGATCGCGACGTACGGGGTTCCGCGGTCGTGGTCCAGCCGCCCCAGCACGCTCGGGATCTGGCGGTGAGTCGCCAGCGAGTACGTGAGCCGCGAGAGCCCGAGCATCGTCCCGTTCACCGCCTGGACCAGGACCACCGCGCCCATCGCGCCCACGGCGTAGCGCAGCAGCTCGCTGAGCCAGCCGGGGTCGTAGGCGGAGACGATGCCGAGGATCGGAGCGTCCACGTGGCGCCCGCCGAGCGCCGTGGCGCCGTTCTCGACCGGGAACACCATCAGCCCCACGGCCGACATGCCGACGAGCGCCACCACCACGGCGAGGACGGTGAACACGATCAGCCGCCGCAGGCCGCTGCGGCCGACCCGCACCTCCCCCGCCAGCCCGGAGGCCGCCTCGATGCCGAGGAACGCCACGGCGGCCAGGACCGCGGCGAACCAGAGGTCCGACCACTCCGGCGCGACGCCGAAGTCGACCGCCTCGACCACCTCGCCGGGCCGGTACTCGGTCGCGAGCCCGAAGGCCACGATCAGCCCCATCAGCACGAGGTTCACCAGCCCGATCCGCGCGAGGCGCCCGAACCGGCTCGCCGACGAGCCGCGCACGTTCGACCACGCGACGAAGCCGATCACCAGCGTGGTCGCGAACAGCTCGGCCGGCGGCTCGTTCAGCTCGCCCCAGAACGCCGCCAGGTAGTGCGACACCGCGAACGACCCGATCGCCATCACGATCAGGTAGTCGAGGAGGATCGCCCAGCCCGCCACGAAGCTCCACAGCTCGTCGAACGCGTAGCGCGCGAAGGTGGACGCCCCGCCGCGCTCGGGGTGGACCGAGTTCGCCTCGACGTAGGTCATCGTGGTGATGACGAAGAACACGCCCGCCAGCCCGAACACGAACGGCGTGAGCGCCAGGGCGCGTTCGGCGACCACCCCGAGGATGAAGTAGATCGAGGCGCCGAGCGCGCTCAGACCGATCGCGGCGAGCGCGGTCTGGCCCAGGCCGCGGGTCACGCGCAGGCGCGCCTGCGCGGGGATCGCCGCGGGGGTGACCCGCCCCTGCCTCACCGCCGGCGCGCGAGCTCTGCCGGGCGGCCCGCGAGGTACGCGCGGCCCGCGCCGAGCGCCGCGAAGGCGACGCCCACGAGCACCCCGACCGACAGCGGCCCGCCGCCGCGCGCGAGGGTGGCCGCGACCATCGCGACCCCCAGGAGGCAGATGACCAGGCCCAGGACCCTGGTCGAGTGGCGATAGGCCCGCTCCACTCCGGCGATTCTAAGCCGCGGCGCGCGAGCGCTCGCGCGGGGCGGCCTCGATGATCACCCGGCACGGCCGCGCCTCGAGCACGGTCTCGTGCGTGCGGCCGAAGACCGACGCCGCCCCGCGCCGGCTCGGCGTGAGCGGCATCACGATCGCCCGCGCCCGCATCGACTTGGCCTCGTCCACGATCCGCCGCCCCGCCTCGCCCGGGCGCACCTTCTCCCAGTGCCCGGTCACCCGCCGCCCGCCCAGCACGCGCGCGGAGTCGATCGCGGCGAGCGCCTTGGCCTCCTGGTCGGGCAGCGGGGCGTCGATCGGCGCGCTGGCCGGCACCGTGATCGTCGCCACCACGTGGATGCCGCGCCGCCGCCGCGCCGCGAGCTTCACCGCGGTGGCGACGGCCTGGGGCGAGTAGACGCCGTCCTCGAACGCCACGAGCACCGAGTCGTACTCGACCTCGCGCTCGACGATCGGGCTCGGGGCGACGATCTTCGTGGTCTGGGTGAAGCTGAGGCCCAGCCGGCGCCGGTACCAGACGTAGCTCACCACCCCGATCGCGAGCCAGGCCGTCCCGGCGATCAGCGTCGTGAGGTTGAGGGCGTTCACGACCACGAAGGCGAGCCCGGTCCCGAAGGCGCCGAACAGCGCGAAGAGCGGCAGCGGCCGCCCCCCGATGGTGATGTTGCCCGGCGCCGTGTACGGGCGCTCGTGCTCCGGGAACCGCCGCCGCAGCTCGATCAGCGCGAGGTGCGCGATCGTGAACGAGAGCATCGCGCCGAACGCGTACACCGTCCCCAGGAACTCCGCCTGGCCCGGCAGGATCGTGAGGCAGGCGACCAGCCCGAAGACGCCGAGCGCCACGTAGGGCGTCTTGAAGCGCGGGTGGAGCCGCCGCAGCACCTCCGGGAGCTGGCGGTACTGCCCCATCGAGTACGTGAGCCGCGAGACGCCGATCAGCCCCGCGTTGGTCGCGATGAACAGGATCGTGGCCGCGAGCACGCCCACGTAGATCTCGGCGCCCTCCTGGAACACGCCGAGGTCCATCTGCGAGACGACGCCGAGTATCGGGTCGCCCGCGTACTCGCCCGCCAGCGCGGTCTCGCCGTTCACGACGGGCATGGCCGACAGCGCCACCACCGGCAGGAACGCGTAGATGACCGCCACCGCGATGACCACGCCCGCGATCGCGCGCGGGATCGTGCGCCCGTAGTCGCGCGCCTCCTCGGCCAGGTTCGAGACCGTCTCGATGCCGGTGTAGGCGACCATTCCCACCGGGATCGCGATCAGGAAGTCCCCGAGCGTCGGCGACGTGCCGAAGTCCACGTTGTCGACCAGGGTCTCGGGCGACAGCACCAGCACGCAGCCGACGATCACCAGCAGCACCTGGGTGAAGAAGTCGGCGAGCGCCAGGAAGACGTTCAGGCCGGCGGCCTCCTTGATGCCCACGACGTTGACCGCCGCCAGCAGCGCGACGATCGCGATCCCGGCCACGATGTCGCCGGGCGACTCGCGCAGCGGCTCCCAGAACACCCCCAGGTAGTGCGGCACGAAGAACGCCGAGATGGCGACCGTGATGATGTAGTTGAGCATCTGGCCCCAGGCCGCGAAGAACGACCAGAACTCGTTGAACGCGTGCCGCGCGAACGACGACGAGCCGCCGGCCTCGGGGTACATCGCGGTCGCCTCCGCGTACGTCGCCGCGGTGGCCGCGAAGATCAGCCCCGAGATCAGGAACACGACCGGCGTCATGCCGAGCGCGAAGACGGCGACCAGCCCCAGCGCGTAGTAGATCGAGCTGCCCACGTTGCCGTAGGCGGTGCTGAACAGCGCTCCCGTGCCGAGCACGCGCTCGAGCCCGGCGTGCTTGGGGCGGCGCTCTGCCATCGGCCGCAAACCTAACGCGCGGCGCGGGCGGCGGCTCTAGGTGAAGACCACCTCGTAGCGCATGGCGCCGTCCTCCGGCCCGAGCGGCACGACGAACAGCTCGAGCCGCCCGAGCTCCTCGTGGTCGAGCGGCCAGATGCCCTGCGGCAGCATGTGCTCGCCGCTGCCCTCGAGCTCGAGCGAGAACGGCTCGCGCCGGTCCGTCCGCCCCCAGTGATCCGGCGAGACGGTGACCTGCCTCAGCGTCAGCTCGATCGAGCCGTCCGCGAAGCGCACGGCGAACGTCTCGCCCTCGCGCCCCGCGAACGTCTCGTGGGTGACGTCGGCTATCTCCACGGCTGCCCTAGACGAGGAACGGGATGATCAGCAGCGCGACGATGTTCGCGACCTTGATCATCGGGTTGATCGCCGGGCCCGCGGTGTCCTTGTACGGGTCGCCGACGGTGTCGCCCGTGACCGACGCCGCGTGGGCCTCGGAGCCCTTGCCGCCGTATTCGCCGTCCTCGATCAGCTTCTTGGCGTTGTCCCACGCGCCGCCGCCGGAGGTCATCGAGATGGCGGCGAAGAAGCCGACGATGATGACGCCGATCAGGAGGCCGCCGAGCGCCTGGTAGGAGAGCAGCCCGACCACGACGGTGACGACGATCGGGATCAGCGACGGCAGGATCATCTCGCGCTGTGCGGCGCGGGTGACGATCGCTACCGAGCGCGCGTAGTCCGGCCGCTCCGTGCCCTCCATGATCCCCGGCTTCTCGCGGAACTGGGCGCGCACCTCCTCGACCACGCCGCCGCCGGCGCGACCGACGGACTCGATCGCGAGCGCCGCGAACAGGTAGACCATCATGCCGCCGATCAGCAGCCCGATCAGCACCTCGGGCTGCGAGATGTCGAAGCCGGCGAGCTGCTCGTTCTCCTTGGTGGCCTCCTCGTCGAGCTCGATGACGAAGGCCGCGAACAGCACGAGCGCGGCGAGCACGGCCGAGCCGATCGCGTAGCCCTTGGTGACGGCCTTCGTGGTGTTGCCGACCGCGTCGAGCGGATCGGTCACGTTGCGCACGTCCTCGGGCAGGTCGGCCATCTCGGCGATGCCGCCGGCGTTGTCGGTGATCGGCCCGAACGCGTCGAGCGCGACGATCAGGCCGGTCAGCGAGAGCTGCGCCATCACCGCGATGCCGATGCCGTAGATCCCGGCCAGCTCGTTCGCGGCGAGGATGCCGAGCGCGAGCAGGATCGCCGGGGCCGCCGTGGACTGGAAGCCCTGCGCGAGGCCCTGGATGATGTTGGTCGCGTGGCCGGTCTGCGACGCCCGCGCGGTGGTGCGCACCGGGCGGAAGCGGGTCGACGTGTAGTAGTCGGTGATCACGAACAGCCCGGCCGTGATCCCCACGCCGATGAGCGTGCAGAGGTAGAACTCGATCGGGTCGGGGACCGCACCGCCCAGCAGGAAGTCGGACGTGGCGCCGGCGCCCGCGGTCAGGTCGTCGGTGAGCCAGAACGTGATCGGCAGGAACGCGATCGCCGCCAGGACGCCTGAGACGACCAGGCCCTGGTAGAGCGCGCGCTCGACGTTGCCGCTGGCGCTGCGCACCGCGAACGTGCCGATGATCGACGCGATCAGCGACACGCCGCCGATGATCAGCGGGTAGACCGCCGCCTCGCCGAGCTGGTCGAAGGTCAGGACCCCGAGCAGCATCACCGCCACCGCGGTCACCGCGTAGGTCTCGAAGAGGTCGGCCGCCATGCCGGCGCAGTCGCCGACGTTGTCGCCCACGTTGTCCGCGATGGTGGCCGGGTTGCGCGGGTCGTCCTCCGGGATGCCGGCCTCGACCTTGCCGACGAGGTCGCCGCCCACGTCCGCGCCCTTGGTGAAGATGCCGCCGCCGAGACGGGCGAAGATCGAGATCAGCGAGGCCCCGAAGCCGAGCGCCACGAGCGAGTCGATCACCTCGCGGCTTTCCACCGGCAGGTCGAACAGGCCGGTCAGCACGCTGAAGTAGGCGGCGACGCCGAAGAGGGCGAAGCCGACCACGAACATCCCGGTCACGGCGCCCGAACGGAAGGCGGTGGACAGGCCGCGGTCG
>DASVWC010000080.1:0-43441 GCA_036389835.1 Thermoleophilaceae bacterium
CGACGTAGGTGCCGTTGACCGGCGCGACGATTCGCGTGTCGTTGTCGGATCCGTGCATCTGCGCGGTGTCGAAGTGCTCCTGCTTCAGCGAGACGGCCGCGAACTCGCCGTCCGTGAGCTGCTGGTCGGGCGTGGGCGTGAAGGCGCTGACCGCGGGCATCCGCGCCAGCTTCAGCGCGGTGACCGAGCGGTCCTTGAGCTGAGCCGTACCGACGCTGTTGCGCGGCAGGCTCGCCGCGTAGGCGGTCCCGCTGAGGGCGATGAAGAGGGCGAGGTACGCGACGACGTGACGCTGCAGGTGCGTTATGAGGAGACGGGTCATGCTCGTGGAACAGTGCGAACGCGCCCAAGTTGCGGCTGCGGGTAGCCTGCCGGGCCATGGACTTCTCACCCTCACAGCGCGTCGAGGAGCTCAAGGCTCGCATCGACGCCTTCCTCGAAGAGCACTACTACCCCCACGAGCTGGCGATCTTCAACGAGCTCGACGAGGAGGTCGGGCCCGGGGTGCCGTACCCGAAGCGCCTGGTCGAGCTTCGCGAGAGGGCGAAGGCCGAGGGGCTCTGGAATCTGTTCCTCCCCGACGAGGAGCACGGCCCGGGCCTGACGAACTGGGAGTACGGGATGATCTGCGAGGCGATGGGCCGCAGCCCGATCGCCCCGATGGTCTTCAACTGCTCCGCGCCCGACACGGGCAACGCGGAGATCCTGGTGGACCACGGGACGCCGGAGCAGAAGGCGGAGTGGCTCGAGCCGCTGCTCGAGGGCACGATCCGCTCGTGCTTCTCGATGACCGAGCCCGAGACCGCCGGCTCGGACCCGACCGGGCTGCGCGGCAGTGCCGTTCTCGACGGTGACGAGTGGGTCATCGACGCGCACAAGTGGTTCACGTCCGGCGCGGTGGGCGCCTCGGTGGCGATCGCGATGGTCGTGACCGATCCCGACGCGGCCCCCCACAAGCGCGCGAGCATGATCCTCGTGCCGACCGACGCCCCCGGCTTCAACCTGGTGCGGCCGGTCTCCGTGATGGGCCACTCCGGCGGCCCCGGCCACTGCGAGATCCGCTACGAGGGCTGCCGGGTGCCGAAGGAGAACCTCCTCGGCGAGCGCGGGGCCGGCTTCAAGATCGCCCAGGACCGGCTCGGCCCGGGCCGGATCCACCACTGCATGCGCGCGATCGGGGCGGCCGAGCGCGCGCACGAGATGATGTGCCGGCGCGCGACCGAGCGCCAGGCCTTCGGCGGCTCGCTCGGCGACAAGCAGTTCGTGCAGGACTTCATCGCCAAGTCGCGCATCGAGATCGACGGCGCGCGGCTGATGGTTCTCAACGCCGCCTGGCAGATGGACGAGCTCGGCAAGCGCGAGGCGCGGCAGGCGATCTCGATGACCAAGGTCGTCGCCGCCAACGTGGTGATGGACGTGCTCGACCGCGCGATCCAGGTGCACGGCGCGCTCGGCGTCTCCGACGACACCCCGCTCGCCGCGATGTGGCGCGGGCTGCGGATGCTCCGCCTCGCCGACGGCCCCGACGAGGTGCACAAGATGGTCATCGCCCTGCGCGAGCTCAACCGCTACCGCCAGCAGGAGCCGAGCGGCGGCGGCAACGGGCTGGCCGCCGCGCAGCCGCCGGCGGGCGTCGGATCGGGGGCGTCGTAGTGCTCGACGCCACCCTCACGCGCAACAACGACATGGCGCTCACCGACGAGCAGCAGGACTTCGTCCGCTCGGTGCGCGACTTCTGCGAGCGCGAGTTCACGAAGGAGAAGCTCGAGCAGCTCACCGACGGCTACCGGGACATCCACAACGAGGACGTCGCGCGCCGGATGGCCGAGCTCGGCTGGTTCGGCCTCACGATCGACGAGGAGTACGGCGGCTCAGGCGGCACGTTCCTCGACGCCGCGCTGTTCCTCGAGGAGTCCGCGCACGGCCGCGCCCCGATCAGCGGCTACCCGGTCACGCTGATCGTCGTCGGCGCGCTCAACCGCTTCGGCACCGACGAGCAGAAGCGCGACCTGCTCGGCCGCGTGGCCGCCGGCGGCGACCTCGCAATCGCGATGTCGGAGCCGGAGTCGGGCTCCGACGTGGCATCGCTCAAGACGCGCGCGCGCCGCGAGGACGGGGAGTGGGTCCTCAACGGCTCGAAGATGTGGTGCTCGTACGCGCACAAGGCGAGCCACACGCTGATCGTCTGCCGCACCGGCGAGGGGAGCTCGCAGCACGAGGGGCTCTCGATGATCTTCGTCCCCCGCGAGGCGGAGGGGTTCACGATCACCCCGATCCCGACGCTCGGCGGCGAGGAGACCAACGAGCTCTACCTCGACGACGTGCGCGTGCCGGAGGAGAACCTGCTCGGCATCGAGGGCAACGGCTGGACCCAGCTCATGGCCGGGCTCAACAACGAACGCGTGATCCTCGGCGCCGGCGCGCTCGGGCTCGCGCAGCGCTCGTTCGACGACGCGCTCGCGTACGCGAAGGAGCGCAGGCAGTTCGGCCGGCCGATCGGCAACTTCCAGGCGATCCAGCACAAGTTCGCCGAGCTGGCGACCGACCTCGCGCAGGCGCGGCTGCTCGTGCGCTGGGTCGCCCGCCTGACCGACGAGGATCCGAGCCGGATGCTCCCCCAGGAGGCGTCGATGGTGAAGCTCGCCTGCACGGAGCTGGCCAAGCGCTGCGCGCTCGAGGGAATGCAGATCATGGGCGGCTACGGCTACGCGAGCGAGTACCCGATGGAGCGCTACCTGCGCGCCGCCGTGGTGACGACGATCTACGGCGGCACGTCGGAGATCCAGAAGAACATCATCGCCAAGACGCTGGGCCTCTGACGCAAGAGCGCGTCCGAGTTGTAGCCGGACGCGCCATCGAGCTTTATCCTTCAGCCCGATTGACTCGTTGGGCGTGTCCTCACGGACCCGCTCCTGATGCCGATCTAGGTGTCACATGGCCGCATTTGAGTTCGGCGGGAGGTTGAAGAAGCGCATAACCGTGGTCGCCACCGGAGCGGCCATGCTCGCGTGCGCCTCGACCGCCGGCGCGCAGGTTCCGCAGCTCCCCCAGGTGGACCCGCCGCGGGTGCCGGACACGCCGGCCTCGCCCCCGGTCCAGAGTGTGATCGACCAGGCCACCGGCCAGGCGAACCAGATCACCGGGCAGGTCAACGACGCCACCAACCCGGGGGGCGGCGACCCGTCGGGCCCCGGCAGTGGACCCGGCTCGGGCAGCGGCGGCGGCGGTGGTGGCGGCGGGACTCCGAACGGCAACGGCGGCGGCTCGGGCGGCGGCTCCAACAGCGGCGACGGCGGCGACCGCGGGGGCGGCGGCAGCTCCTCCTCGGACGGCGGCTCCAGCGCGGCCGAGCGGCGCGCCGAGCGCCGCGAGCGACGGCGCGACGCCGCGGCCGAGCGGCGCGCCGAGCGCCGCGAGCGCGCCCAGCGCCGCGAGCGCCGCGACGGCGGCGGCGACGAGGGCGACGGCACGCCCGGCCCGCTGCGGCCGATCCGCGACGTCGTCGAGGTCATCCCGGTCCCGATGTGGATCGCGCTCGGCCTGCTCGCCCTGCTGGCGGGAGTCTTCTACGTCCGCTCGCTCCTCGCCGAGCGCCGCGCGCGCCGGCTCGAGGAGCAGCGCGCCGAGCTGCTCGACGACGTCGGCCTCCTCCAGAAGGCGCTGCTGCCGGACGTGCCCAAGCGGATCGGCGCGCTCGAGGCGTCGGTCGCCTACCGCCCGGCCGAAGGCCCCGCCGCCGGTGGCGACTTCTACGACGTGTTCGAGATGGAGGGCAACCGCGTCGGGATCATCGTCGGCGACGTCTGCGGCCACGGCCGCCAGGCGCTCGCCGTCACGGCCCTCATGCGCTACACGCTACGCGCGTACCTGAACGCCGGCGGCGAGCCGCGCGCGGCGCTCCAGATCGCGGCGCGCGCGCTCGAGACCGAGCAGCACGCCGAGCTCACGACCGTCGTGCTGGCCGTCTACGACGCGGGCAAGGGCACGCTCACCTACGCGTGCGCGGGGCACGAGCCGCCGATCCTCGTCGGCCCGAGCGCGCACACGCCGGTCACCGTCGGGTCGTCCCCGCCGGTCGGGGCCGGGCTGCCCACCGGCCTGCGCCAGACCACCGTGGCGCTCCAGCCGGGCTCGCTCGCCTGCTTCTTCACCGACGGGCTGGTCGAGGCGCGCCTGCACGGCGACGACCTGCTCGGCCGCGACCGGCTGACGGCGATCGTCGAGGAGCTGGGCGGCGCGGCGACCGCCGACGCCCTCCTGGGCCGGATCGCGACGACCGCCGAGCGCGCGCCCGACGACATGGCCGCCTGCATCATCCGCGCCGCCGGCGGCGCCAAGGCCACGGCCGACCTCCGCATCGAGGAGCTCGAGCTCGACGAGAACGGTGCCGGCGAGTCGCGGGCGCGCGGCTTCCTCGACGCCTGCGGCGTGCCCGGCAAGGAGGCCGAGACCGTGCTCAAGACCGCGCACGGCGCCTCGGCCGAGTTCGGCGGCGCGCTGCTTCGCGTGCGCCTGTCGAGGCGCGGGGGCGGCGTGAAGGTCGTCCCGCTGGAGCCCGTCGCGCTGGCTTCGAGCACGAACGGCCACGAGCCGCACGCCGCGATGCACGCGGCTCCGCCGGTCAACGCCTGAACTTCGCCGCATCCGGCGCGGTCATCCGGCTTACCCGCACGTCCCGTTGCCGGGATTGCGAGGGGCGGGGGGCTGGGGTACTTTGGGAGCCGACAAGGAGGCTCAATTGAGGAAGCTATTGATCGCCGTCGTGGTTGCCGTGGTCGCGTCGTTCGCGTTTGCGAGCGTGGCGTCGGCGCACACCCTGAGGTACCCGACCGCCAAGCGGCTGGCCGTCAAGCTGGCCGAGCAGCAGGAGCGGGACCATCCCGTCGAGCGCTGGCGGATCTTCGGCGCCGAGCGGATCAGCGCCCACGAGATCGAGTGGACCTACAACGTGGACTACACGGACGGCACGCTGTGCGATGCCTTCCTGGTGGTGCGCTACACGAAGAACTCCAAGGGCAGGCCGATCGTCAAGGCGTTCTTCCGCGATACTCACTGCGAGCGGTAGGCCCGCCGCCCGGCTGGCTGGCGCGTAGCTCGTCGAGGCGCGCCCGCCACTCTCGCTCGACGGCGGCCGGCGACCGGCCGAATGCGGATTCGATGGCCGCCTCGCCTCCCGCGTCCGGGGGGCGGGCGGCCAGCCGCGCGCAGGCGTCCGGTCCGCGCTCGTCGTCGAGCATCGCGAAGACCGTGCCGCCGAGCAGCACCGCGTCGCGTGCCGCCGGCGGGAAGTCGGGCCGTCCGCCCTCGCGCAGCCGCCGCGCGATCGCGGGACGCAGGTGCTCGGTCTGGCCGGCGAGGTGGGTCGCGGCGCCCTCGCAGAGCCACGCCCAGCGCAGGTAGCGCGCGAACGTCCGCGGGGTGAACGGCGGCGGGAACGCCGGGTTGTTGGCCCCGATCACCACGTGCGCGTACTCGTGCCGCGGCGTGAGCAGCAGCGCCTCGCGCGAGCCGGGCACGGCCGAGGCGCGCGCCTCGAGCGCATCAGGGGCGAGCACGTGGATCTCGCGCCGCGCGAACCAGCCCGCCATGTAGCGGCGCCCGGCCGGCGCCGTGGCCATGCGCGCGAGCGGCAGCCACGGATGCGCGAGCGACAGGGCGCCGGGGCCCGGGTGCATGACCACCGAGATCTCGCCGGGCGTGTCCTCGAAGCGGTCGTCGAGGCGGATCCGGAAGCGCTCGAGCTGGGCGAGCATCTCGGCGGCGGCGTCGGCGTCGCGCTCCTCGTGACGCGCGGAGAACGACGGCGAGTGTGACTCGACCCAGGCCACGGTCCGTACTGTGGCGGATCGCGCCCCGGCCGCGCCGGGCGGTCAGGGCACGACGTCGATCGACACGCGATCGGTGCTGCCGATGGTCCTGCCGCCGGCGTCCACCGCTCGGGCGCTCACGCGCAGCGCGCCGTACGGGAGGCCGACCTTCGCGCGCCAGCGCGTGTTGCTCAGCCGCTTGGCGCGGTAGGTGCGGTCGACCGCCGGCCGGCGGCCCTTGCGCGAGCGGCGCACGCGCACGGCCAGCCCCGGGACCGCCGCGACGCCCGGCCCGGTCGCCCCGACCTCGACGTAGCAGCGCGAGCCGCACCAGATGCGTCCGATCTCCACGCGCGGCTCGAGCCGGTCCGCCGGCGGCGGCGGCGCCGGGTCGGGCGGAGGCGCTCCGCCGAGCTGGTCGGCGATGAAGGCGGACTCGGCGCTCACGCGGGTGTAGGCGGCGGGCGCGTCGGGATCGCCGCAGACCTCGCTGCCGTAGGAGACGACCCCGACGAGCCGCGCGCCCTGGGGGCCGTCGGCCACCAGCGGCCCGCCGCTGTCGCCGCTGCAGCTGTCGGGCACGCCGCGGTCCGGCGTGCCGGCGCAGATCATCAGCGCGGTGTCGAAGTCGTTCCCGTACGCCTTCCGGCAGCCGCTCGGGCCGACGACGGTCAGCGGCGCCTCCTGGAGGACGTCGGGCTGCTCGGGCGGGCTCTGGCTCACGAGCCCCCAGCCGGCGACGCGGACGGGCGCGCCGGCCGCGGCCAGCGACTCCTCGTCGGGCGCGGCGGGCGCGATCGTGGCGCCCGCGGTCAGCGGCTTCGAGAGGCGGAGGACCGCCAGGTCGTGCGAGCTGCCCTCGCCGTGGTAGCGCGGCGCGATCGCGAGCGAGGCGACCCTCACGCGCTCCCCGACAGGATCGCCGAGCCGGGTGCGCCCGACGATCACGTCGATCCCCGACGCGCTCTCGCCCTCCACGCAGTGGGCGGCGGTGATCACGTGCGTCGGGTCGGCCACGCTGCCACCGCAGAACTGGCCCCGCTGGGCCGGCTCGCCGCGCACCGCGAGCGCGGCGACGAACGGCCAGTCCGCGGCCACGGCGTCCGAGCCGCCCACGACGCTGCCGCGGATCGGGGCGGCCGCCGCAGTCGCGGGCAGCGCGAGGGTCAGCAGCAGCGCGAGCCAGAGCGCCGGGCGAGTCACGCGTCCAACCTAACGCGCCCGCCCGCGCCGCGCTAGCTCTTCCTCGGGCCCTTCCGCTTCGTCTTCGGCTTCGATTGCTTGCAGCCCTTGTAGACCCGCGTGCTGATGACCTCGGCGCCGTTCGAGTGGAACGCGTGGATGCGCACCACGAAGCGCTTCTTCGGCAGCGCCTTCAGCGCCACCCGCCTGACGTCCCGGCCCTTCACGCGCAGCCTGCGCTTGCCGTTCACGTAGCCCTCCACGCGCACGATCCGCGTGTGCTTGGGGCGGTGGAGCTTGAAGCTGAAGCGGCGCCGGTCCACGCACTCGGCGTTGCCCGGCAGGCCGAGCGGGTTGCTCGAGCCGGGGGCGCCGCTCGCGGGCTGCTCCACCGCCGCCGGCGGCTTCTCGCCGGGAGCCGGGACGATCACGATCACGCGGGCACCGCCCTTGGCGGCGACCTTCACGTCGAGGCCGCGGGTCAGCTCGGCGGAGCTCGACTGTCCGATCCTGTCGCCGCTCGGCCCCTCGAGGAGATCGAACCTGAGGCCCGGAGGGACGTTGCGGAGCGCGATCCGCTTGGTGTCGGCGTCGGCGCCCTGGCGGAAGGCGTAGAGCGCGCCGCGCGCCTCCTCCGGGTCCCAGGCCTGGAGCGCCGTCCAGCTCCCCTTGAGCGGGTCCTCGAGCAGCGGGTAGTTCATCTGCGAGAGCTCGCCGCGGAAGCGCTTGTAGAACGCCAGCCAGGTCGCCGCCCGATCCACGACCTCGGCCGGCATCTTGCGCAGGTCGCTCCAGAAGGTGATGTAGGACGGCAGCGCGGCGGCCATGATCGTGTCGACGCTCTCCCGGGTGTGCGCGTTCCCACCCAGAGTGTGCTGGCCGAGCGAGAAGCCGGGCACGAACGGGCTGAGCATCCACACGTTGTGCACGAGCTGCTTGGTCTCCGGCGTCCCGTTCTGGAACCAGCTCGGCCCGCGCGTGACCGACTCGTACGGGAACAGCCGGTAGTCGTTGGTCTCGTCGATCTGGAGGGTCACGTCGGGGTGGTCGCGGCGCACCCGGTCGAGCATCCGGACGAACTCCTCCTTCATCTCGTAGAGGTCGTTCACCCCGGGGCAGTCGATCCACGCCATGAAGTCGAACTTGAAGAAGCGCACGCCCCACTTCGTGATCGCCTCGCGCACGCGCGACTCGACGTGGGGAAGCGCCCGGACGCTCCACTGGGCGAGGCCGGCCTCGTTGGAGCCGTTGTAGGGGTCGGCGAGGTTGTAGAGGAGCAGCCCGGTGCCGAGCGGGTGGCAGATCCAGTCGGGGTGCTGCTGCCACGTGCTCGCCGACGGGTGGAAGTGGAGCGGGCTCATCCAGAGGCCGAGCCGCATCGGCGCGATCGCCTCGCGCACCGCCCTGAACTCGGGATCCGGGAAGCGCGAGCCGATCCGGGACGCGCGCGGCTCCGGGCACTGCGGCGAGTCGGGGCACCAGTCGCCCGAGCGTGCCTGCCAGCCGTCGTCGAGCACGAAGGTCTCCACCCCGAGGCGCTTGGCGACCGGGGCGAGCTCGCGGACGGCGGCGACGTCGGTGTCGTCCTTCGCCCCGCTGTCCGGACTGGTCAGCCTGTTCGTGTCGTTCTTGTCCGAGTTGAACGTGATCGAGTGCGGGTAGTGCGGGTCGAGCCGGTGGCGCTGGAGGTACTTGCCCCACTGCCAGTCGGCGTCGCCGTCGCCCGAGCCGAGCCCCGTGAACACGGGCTCGAACGCGAACTCCCGCCCCGGCTGCAGCGTCCGCGTCCGGCCGCCGGCCGGGTTCGGGTTCTCGACGTGGAACTGCTCCTCGAACGGGCCGAGGGAGACCACGTCGCGGGCGAACTGGAGCCGCATGCGGGCCGTGGCGCCGTCGTATTCGACCCATGAGCTCGGCATGTCGTTGCGCTCCATCACCATCACGAGACGGCGGTCGCCGATCGCGCCGTCGAACCACTGCGCGGCGGCCTGGAGCGCGGTGCCGGCGGCGGCCGTGCGCGTGTCGCGCCAGTCGCCGGCGTGCGGGTCGCCGAACGAGGCGGGCGGCCCGGGGTAGGACTCGTCCGGCGTCGGGCCGGCCCAGTCCGAGCTGCGCCAGTCCGCGCCCGCTCTGAGTGCGTGCAGCGTCGGCCTGGCCCTGTCGCCGATCGTCGCCTCCTCGAGGATCGCCTCGTTCAGCGTCAGCGGCGCGGGGGAGGTGAGGGTGGTCTGGGTCCGGAAGCCCGCGAGACCGGGGTAGACCTCGGCCGTCCTCACGCCGGTGAGGCCGGGCCCCGTGATGCTCATCGTCAGCCGGAGGCCGCCCTTGGACAGCGGCGTGACCTTCGCGTCGGCGACCCTGAACTGGTCGCTGCCGATCTCGGCGCCCCCGATCCGCAGCGCGAACTCGCGGGTGTTGCGGCTCCAGGTGTGGCCGCCGTCGCGCTTGTCGAGCAGGACGGTCGTGCGCAGCGGGTCGCGCGACCAGCGCCGCTCGGCCAGCGAGTTGCCGAGCACGATCTGGGTCGGCTCGAGGCGGGCGTAGGTGTCGTCGGCGCTCCGCGCTGCACCCGCACCGCTCGGCATGACCATCGTCGCGAGAACGGCGGCGAGTGAGACGGCGTGTGCCCCCCGGCGCATCCGGTGGTGGAGGCTAGCTTGCGAGCGCCGGGCGGTCCGCCGGTCGGCGGCGGCGCCCTACGCCAGGACCGGCACGGCGTCCGAGGCGATCGCCTCGATCTGCTCGGCCGCGCGGTCGAACTCCTCGTCGGAGAGGACGGGAGTGCCCTCGAACGGGAGGTCGCGCTGGAGCTCCAGCCAGGAGCGGCAGCCGAGGTACTCGTCGCGGACCTTGACCGTCACGGGCCGCGGGATCCGGTAGGTGCGCAGCAGCATCACGTGGAGCGGGTGGCGGCGCTTCCAGGCGAGGCGCTTCTCGGCGTAGTCCGGCGTCCACACGTAGTACGGGCGGAGCGCCTCCACGCAGCGCGGGTCGGTGATCAGGTAGCTGGCCTCGACCTCGGCCCAGGCGCGGATCCGCACCCGGTCGGGCTGCGGGATCCCGCCCTCGTGCACGAACGCGTTGGCCGAGGGCTCACCGTCGGCCCAGACGCCCTCCTCCAGCGCCCGCCCCAGCTCCGGCCGGTGCGACTCGCGCACGTGCTGGCCCTGCTGGTGGTCGAACGTGGGGTAGAGGAAGAAGCGGTCGTGCTCGATCTCGAAGTGGCGGTTCTCCTCGCGGATGCCGCCCTTGCGCAGCGTGATGAGCTGCTCGCCCTCGGCGAGAGCGCGCACCGTGACTGCCCATTCTTTGAAAGCGACCGGCATCGATGAGAGAGAGCCAACGGTCCCACGATCCCCTACGTGCTCGCGGGCCGGCGGCGCGAGATTCTTACCTAGCCGGGCCCGATTTTCAAGGCATTGTGCGTTCTGCCGCGAGAATCGGCGCTATTTGCGGGGTCGCATCCGACGCATGGGCGGCCGCCGTGGCACGCGCGCGCTAACCCGCCCGGTCGAGCACCTCGATCACCGCGGCGAAGTCGCGCTCGCCGAGGCCGCGCTCGGCCGCGTCCGTGTAGAGGCGCTCCGCCCGCTCGGCCAGCGGCAGCTCGACGCCGAGCGCGCGCGCCTCGGCGAGGCAGTGGCGCACGTCCTTCAGCATGTGCTCGAGCTTGAAGAGCGGGTCGAGGTCGCGGTCGAGCATCGGGCGCGCCTTGAGCGCCTGCATGGCGGAGGCGCCGGACCCCGCCGCGACCACCTCGAGCAGCGCGCCGGTGTCGAGCTCGTGGCGGCCGGCGAGCGTGAGGCCCTCGGCGAGCGCAGCGGCGTTCACGGCGGCGAGCGTGTTGTTGATCAGCTTGGCCATCTGGCCGTGGCCGGAGGGGCCGACGCGCAGCACGAGCCGGCCCATCGCCTCAAGCACCGGCCTCACCCGCTCGAACACGCCGGGCTCGCAGCCGGCCATGATCGTGAGCGTGCCGTCCTCGGCCTTGGGTCGCGAGCCGGTCACCGGGGCGTCGACGAAGGGGACCGCCCCGAGTCGCTCGGCGATCGCCCGGGCGGCGGTCGGCGCGATGGTCGACATGTCGATCGCCAGATGGCCCGTCCCCATCCCGCCGCTTGCGCCGTCCTCCCCGAACAGCACCTCCTCCACCTGCGGCGAGTCCACGACCATCGTGATCGTCGCCTGCGAGGCCGCCGCGGCCGCGGCCGGCGTGTCCGCGACCGGCAGGCCGAGCTCCTCCGCCTTCGAGCGCGTCCGGTTCCACACGACGACCTCGAACCCGGCCGCGGCCAGGTTGCGCGCCATCGGCGCGCCCATGATCCCGAGCCCGCAGAAGGCGACCCGCTCAATCCGCTCTGCCATGTCCTCCACCTCCGGGGGTCTCGATCCGCAGTCGCTGGCCGGGCCGCAGCGTACCCGCGGCCTTCGCCGCGAGCTCCGAGCCGTCGACCAGGTTCCGCCCGCGGGCGCCCGGCTCGCCGCCGCCGGCCCCCGGCGGGGCGACCCGCCGCCGCTCGGTGAGCAGCGAGAACTGCATCTCCTCGAGCGCCTCGACCTCGCGCACGACCCCGTCGCCGCCGCGCCGTGCGCCGGCGCCGCCCGACCCCCGCCGCAGCGAGTACTCGACGGCGCGCAGGGGGAACTCCAGCTCGAGCGCCTCCACCGGCGTGTTGAGCGTGTTGCTCATCGCCACGTGCACGCCGCTCGGGCCGTCCGCGTCCGGGCACGCCCCCTGGCCGCCGCCGATCGTCTCGTAGTAGGTGAACGACTCGTTGCCCAGCGTCAGGTTGTTCATCGTGCCCTGGCCGAGCGCGCGGCCGAAGGCGGCCAGCACGAGGTCCGCAACGCGCGAGGAGGTCTCGACGTTGCCCGCGACCACGGCCGCCGGCGGGCGCGCATTCAGCACGCATCCCTCCGGCGCGATCACCTCGACCGGGCGGTACGCGCCCGCGCACGGGGGCACGTCCGGGTCGGCCAGCACGCGCACCGCGAAGTAGCAGGCCGAGAGCGTGACCGCGAGCGGGCAGTTCATGTTCCCGCCGTGCTGCTCGGCCGACCCCGTGAAGTCGAGCACGATCGAGCCGCCGTCCACCCGCGCGCGCAGCCGCAGCTCGAGGTCGTCCGTCGCGCCGCTGGCCGGGTCGACCGCCTCGAGCACGTCGCGCGCCGCGCGCTCGCCGTCGCCGAGCGCCTCGATCGCCGCGCGCGTGCGCCGCTCGGCGTAGTCGAGGGTCGCGGCCATCGCGTCGCGCAGCGCCTCGAGCCCGTGGCGGTCGGCCAGCTCCGCCAGCCGCGCCGCCCCCGCGCGGTTGGCGGCCAGCTGCGCGCGCAGGTCCGCCACCCGCTGGCGCGGGCCGCGCATCCGCGCCGTGATCGAGTCGAGCAGCTCGTGGTCGAGCTCGCCGCCCCGTACGAGCCGCCGCGGCTCGATCACCACGCCCTCCTCGTCGAGCGTGGTGGAGTCGGCCGGCATCGACCCGGGGACCTTGCCGCCCACGTCGGCGTGGTGCGCGCGGCTCGCCGCGTACCCGGCCAGCTCGCCGTCCACGTGCACGGGCGACACGACCGTCACGTCGGGCAGGTGCGTGCCGCCGCGGTAGGGGTCGTTGAGGATCCACGCGTCGCCGGGCTGCGGGCGCTCGGCGGCGACCGCCGCGACGGCGGTCGGCATCGCGCCGAGGTGCACCGGTATGTGCTCGGCCTGCATGACCATCTCGCCGGCGGCGTCGAAGAGGGCGGTCGAGGCGTCGCGGCGCTCCTTGATGTTCGCGGAGTGCGCCGAGCGGACGAGCACCACTCCCATCTCCTCGCAGGCGGCGCGCAGCGCGCCGACCATGACCTGGAGGGCGACCGGGTCCACCTAGCGGCGCTCCATCGCGATCGTGCCGTCGTCGCCGGTCGAGCAGCGCCAGCCCGGCGGCACGACCAGGGTCGCCTCGTCCAGCTCGACGATCGCCGGGCCGTCGAGCGGCTCGCCGGGAGCGCCGCGCAGCACGGCGGCCTCGACTCGCTCGCCGCCGAAGACCGCCTCGCGGCTACCGCGCTCGGGCTCGCCGGCGGGCGGATCGGGCGGGAGCTCCGTGGCCGGCAGCGCGGCGGCCACCCGGATCGAGACCAGCTCGAGCTCCGCGTCGGAGTCGGCGTACCCGTAGCGCTCCTCGTGCGCGGCGTCGAACGCGCGGCGCAGCTCGTCCGGGTCGGGGGCGGGGTCGCCCGGAATCGTCAGCTCGAACGCCTGGCCCGCGTAGCGCAGGTCGTACGAGGCGCGCAGCTCGGCCTCCGGCTCGCCGAGCTCCTCGCGGCCGCGCTCGCCGAGCCGCTCGACGGCTTCACCCACAGCGGGGAGGGTCAGACCCTCCCCGGATAGGAGGACGCTCTCGACGAGGTCGCGGCGGCGCTCGGACGCGATCAGCCCGACCGCCGACAGCACTCCGGAGGAGCGCGGCACGAGCACGCGCCGCATGTCGAGCTCGTCCGCCACCGCCGCGGCGTGCAGGGGCCCCGCGCCGCCGAAGGCGAGCAGCGCGAGCTCGCGCGGGTCGATCCCCCGCTCGACGGTCATCACGCGGACGGCGCGCGCCATCTCCACGCCCGCCACCCGCACGATCCCGGCGGCGGTCGCCTCGGTGTCGAGGCCGAGCGACTCGCCCAGCTCGCCGACCACGCGCGCGGCCGCCTCCGCGTCGAGCGCCACGCCGCCCGCCAGGGGCGAGTCCGCGTCGAGGTAGCCGAGCACCAGGTTCGCGTCGGTGACGGTGGGCTCCTCGCCGCCGCGCCCGTACGCGGCCGGGCCCGGGTCCGCGCCCGCCGAGCGCGGCCCCACGCGCAGCGCCCCGCCCGCGTCGCGCCAGGCCACGCTCCCGCCGCCGGCGCCGACCGTGTGCACGTCCACCATCGGCAGCGCCAGCGCGCGGCCACCCACCTCGCGCCCGCCGGTCGAGCCGGCGCTCCCGCCGCTCGCCACGGAGACGTCCGCCGACGTGCCGCCCATGTCGAGCCCGACCGCGTCCGCGCGTCCCGCGCGCGCGGCGAGCCGCGCACAGCCGACCGCGCCGCCCGCGGGCCCGGACAGCACGGTCCACGAGCCGTGCCGGGCGGCCGTGGCCGCGGCCACCACGCCGCCGCCCGACAGCATCACCTCCGGCACCGGCAGCCCCGCCCCCCGCGCGCGCTCGGCCAGGCGCTCGAGGTAACGGCGCAGGAGGGGGGAGAGCGCCGCGTCCACGACCGTGGTCGCGCAGCGCTCGTACTCGCGGAAGACGCCGGCCGTCTCGTGCGAGGTGGACACGTGCATCCGGTCGCCGGCCAGCTCGGCGACCCGCCGCTCGTGGTCCGGGTGGCGGAAGCCCCACAGCAGGCAGACGGCGGCTGACTCCGCGTCGAGCTCGGCGAGGCGCTCGCGGAGCAGTTCCTCGTCGAGCTCGCGCAGCACGCCGGCGGGCCCCGTGCGCTCGGGCACCGCCACGCGGCGCTCGGGCGGCACGAGCGGGGGAGGGTGGCCCGCGCAGAGGCGGTAGAGCTCCGCGCGCGCCTGGCGGCCCAGCTCATCGAGGTCGGTGAACCCCTCGGTGGCGAGCAGCGCCGTCCGCGCGACCTTCCCCTCGAGCAGCGCGTTCGTCCCGACCGTCATCCCGTGCACGAACCGCTCGACCGCCGCCGCCTCGGCCCCGGCGCGCTCGAGCGCCGCCTCGACGGCCGCGATCACGCCCTCGGACTGGTCGCGCGGTGTGGTCGGAGCCTTCGCGGTCACGAGCCGCTCGCCGTCGAGCAGCGCGGCATCGGTGAAGGTCCCGCCGACGTCGACCCCGAGCAGCACGCGCGCGATGCTACGTCGGTTGACAGCGGGCCGCGCGGGGCGGAGGATGACGCGATGACCGCCAAGCGCGCTGCCGCGGCCCTGGCCGCCGTCTCCCTCGTCGTGGTCCCCGCCGCGGGCGGCGCGACCAAGTCACCGGTCAGGAAGAGCGCGACGTACACCGGCAAGACGAGCCAGGGCGAGGTGTGCCGCCACGGCGACGTGGACGGGCGCCAGTGCGACGTCAAGCTCAGGACGTCGAAGGACGCCAAGAAGGTCGCCACCCTCACGATCCGCTGGCGCGGCGGGCCGTGCTCCGACAACCCGAATCGCTACTACCGGGCCGCGACCGACTACACGAACGTGCCGATCTCGAAGGCCAGGTTCAAGCACGCCGGCAGCTACGACGCGACGCTCTCCGACGGCACCAAGGCGACGAACGAGGTCACGCTGAACGGCAAGTTCAAGCGCAGCAGCAAGGGCAAGTACAGCGCGTCAGGCGACTTCTCGGTGGTCGCGGACCTCGTCCTGCCGGACGGGACCAAGACTCACTGCGAGTCCGGCAAGGTCACCTGGTCGGCGAAGCTCGTCAAGTAAGGCGCCGAAAACCGAGGAGCCCAAGGACGCAGGGAGCGACGTGCGAATGCACGCGAGCGACCGAGGACGCCGGGATCCGACGGTTTGCAGGCGCCGGCTAGGCCGCCGTGGCGGCGAAGTCGTCCTCGAGGAACTCCTCGTCGAGCGGGCCGAAGCCCTCCTCGAGGTGCTTGTGGGACGGGCAGTACTTGCTGCCGGGCAGCGGGACGCGCTGGCAGGGGGTGCCCTTGCGCGTGCTCGCGTGGCAGCAGAGCGGGCTTCCGTCGATGCTGAGGCCCTCCTGCTCGCGCTGCACCACGTAGTCGGCGGCGACGTGCATGTAGCGGTCGATCACGCGGTAGACCTCCATCTGCCGCGTCATCGGGAAGTACGCGCGCACGTCGTTGAAGAGCGTACGCGTGGGCCGGGCGAAGTAGTGCCGATCCGTGGCGAGGCGAGTGAAGGCCCTCTCACACGACTCGAGGAGCAGGCGCCGAGGCGACCGGTCGCAGCCGTGAGCCTCGTCCTCCACCAACGGGCTCAGCTCGCGATAGACGGCGCGACTGAACTGATACATGGTTTCCCTTCCCCCCTCCTACTACGCAGCCGCCTTCTTGCGGCCGCTGCCCGGCAGTATCCCAATGGTGTGCTAACGCACAAAGTAGGCGCGGTTAATGTTGTGTTAACTCACACAATCGCCTGTAAACGGCATTCCAGAGCGGATGGCGCTCTAGTCCCAGCGCTCGAAGCGCGGTTCCTCGCCGCCGGTGAGCGTGACGTGCATACCGTCGAGGTCGGGGTCGGAAACCCGAAAGTCCTTGCGCTGATGGGCGCCGCGGCTCTCACGGCGCGCGAGCGCCGCGGCGGCGATGTGGCGGGCGAGCGGGAACGGGTCGTCGAGCAGCCCGCGGAGCCCCTCGGCGCTGCGGTGCAGGCCCGCCCCGCGCCACAGGGCGGCCCGCGTCGGGCGCGGGGGGACCGGGTCGATCGCCTCGGCGGGAGGCTGGTCGGTGCGTTCCGGGCGGGGGGGCGAGTTGGCCGCGGCCAGGCCCGCGCGGCGGCCGAAGACGAAGCACTCCGCGAGCGAGTTCGAGGCCAGCCGGTTCGCCCCGTGGAGCCCGCTGCAAGCGCACTCGCCGACGGCGAGCAGGCCGTCGATCGACGCGCGGCCGTCGAGGTCCACGGCGATACCGCCCATCGTGTAGTGAGCGGCGGGCGCGACCGGCACGGGCTCGCCTCCCGGGTCGAGCCCGGCTCGCCGGAGTGCGGCCGCCACGTTGGGGAAGCCGCGCATGTCGATCTTCCTCATGTCGAGTAGGACGCGCCCGCCCGACGCCAGCACGCCCTGGACCGCGAGCGCGACCTGGTCGCGCGGGGCCAGCTCGTCCACGAAGCGCTCGCCCGCCTCGTCGACGAGCACGGCGCCCTCGCCGCGGATCGCCTCGGTGATGAGGAAGCCGTCGTGGCGCGGGTCGTCGTGCACGAGCGCGGTCGGGTGGAACTGGGTCATCTCGAGGTCCGCGAGCTTCGCGCCGGCGTGCTCGGCGAGCGTGACGCCGGCGCCGATCGCGCCGCGCGGGTTCGTCGTGCGCTCCCACAGCGCGGCCGCCCCGCCGGTGGCGAGCACGGTGGCGCGGGCGCTCACGACCGTGTCGGCTCCGCCGCCGCGGGTGCGCTGCGCGCGCAGGCCGACGCAGCGGCCCTCGTGGCACCAGAGCGCGCCCGCGGTGGTGCCCTCGAGGACCTCCACGCGCTCGTGCTGGGCGACGAGCGCCGAGAGCTCGCGCGTGATCCGCTGCCCGGTCGCGCTGCCGCCCGCGTGCACGACCCGGCGGACCGAGTGGCCGCCCTCGAGCCCGAGCGCCAGCGAGCCGCGGCGGTCGGCGTCGAACGCCACGCCGATGCGCTCGAGGTCGCGGACGGCGTCCGGCGACTCCTCGCAGAGGACCTCGGCGGCGCTGCGGCGGGAGGCCCCGCGACCCGCGGCGAGCGTGTCGGCCAGGTGGCGCTCGGGGGAGTCGTAGACCGCCAGCGCGGCCGCGATCCCGCCCTGAGCCCAGAAGCTGGCGGACTCGGCGAGCGGCGAGCGCGACACGAGCACCACCCGGGCCCCTTCGCGCGCCGCGACCAGGGCGGCGTACAGGCCGGCGGCGCCGGCGCCCACCACCGCCACATCCGCGTCGAGGGACGCTGTCGGCTCGGCGTGCAAGCGGGGTCTACCGTACCGGCATCGCAGCACCGCTCTACTTCCGCCACGAGTCCTCGCTCGAGCACGACACCGGGCCCCACCCGGAGGGGCCCGGCCGGATCCCGGCGATCGAGCGCGAGCTGGAGGCGCGCGACTGGCTCGGCTACGAGCGGCGCGAGGCGCCGGCGGTCGACCTCGAGACGCTGACCGCGATCCACCCGGAGCGCTACGTGCACGGCGTGCGCGAGGTGAGCGAGGCGGGCGGCGGCGCGTTCGACCCCGACACGGTGGCGAGCGCCGGCTCGTGGCGGGCGGCGCTGCACGCGGCCGGGGGCGCGTGCGCCCTGGCCGATGCGCTGATGGCGCGCGAGGCGCCGCTCGGGTTCTCCGGGCTGCGGCCGCCCGGCCACCACGCGGAGCCGGCGCGCGCGATGGGTTTCTGCCTGTTCAACAACGTCGCGGTGGCCGCTCAGCACGCGCTGGACGCGCTCGGGGTCGAGCGCGTCTTCGTCCTCGACTGGGACGTCCACCACGGAAACGGGACCAACGACATCTTCCACTCCTCGCCGTCGGTCCTGTTCGCGAGCATCCACCAGTCGCCGCTCTATCCCGGGACCGGCGAGCTCTCGGACGCCGGGTCGGGGGAGGGGGAGGGCTTCTCGCTCAACCTCCCGGTGCCGCCGCGCTCGGGCGAGAGCACGTGGCTGCCGCTGGTCGAGCACGTGGTCGTCCCGGTCGCGCGCGAGTTCCGGCCGCAGCTCATCCTCGTGTCCGCCGGGTTCGACGCGCACCGGGCCGACCCGCTGGCCGACTGCCGTCTGGAGACCGAGTCGTTCGCCGCGATGGCGCGTCACGTGCGCGCGCTCGGCGGGGAGCTGGGGGCGCCGGTGGGGGCGGTGCTCGAGGGCGGCTACGACCTCGACGCGCTGGCCGCGAGCGTTGCGGCGGCGCTCGAGGCGTTCGCGGAGGGCGGCGAGCCGCCGCACGCGGAGCCGGACGAGGTCACCGAGCGCGCGGCCGCGGCGGTCGGGCGCCACTGGTCGCTGTAGGCGGCCGCCGCGCGGCTCTACTTCGGCTTGACCTGGCGCGGGTAGCCGCCGCCGAAGCCCTGCTCGGCATAGCGGTCGGCGGCGCGCGTGGCCTCTTCGCTCGAGTCGAACTGGCCGGCGAAGACCACCCAGAAGCCGGGGCGGAGGCTCGAGAAGTCGTCGGAGCGGAGCACGCCGGCGTCGATGCCGCGCTTGACGGCCTGCTCGGCCTTCGCGTCCGCGGCGTTGCGCGACGTGGCGGACACGAGCACGACCGTGTACGCGGTCTTGCCCTTGGGCCACTCGGCCGGCCCGCCAGCGTCCGGCGTCGAGGGCGTGTCGTCCGGCTGGGCGTTCGAGTCACCGGGCTGGGGCTCGCGGGTGGCGGGCGGGATGGTGCCGGGCGTGGTCGGCGTGGTCGGCGTGGTCGGCGTGGGCGGCGGGGTGGTGGTCGGCGGCGGTTGTGCGGCGGGCGGTGTCGTGGTGGACGGCGACAGGTCGGCCACGTCGCCCTTCTTGACGTCGTCGTCGGAGGTCAGCTCGACGACGCCGAACGCGATCGCGACGCCGAGGAGCAGCACGCCGAGTCCAGCGAGCACGGCCGGCAGCCGCCAGCCGCGCGAGCCCTCGGCCGCGGGCGCGCTCGCGATCCGCGATCCGCAGACGATGCACATCTCCTGGCCGGGCTCGGCCGCGGAGCCGCACTGGGGGCAGGCGATCGCCGCGCCCGCCGGTGGCGCGGCGGAGACGAGCTGGCCCGGCTGCGGCGGCGGCGAAGCGGAGACCAGGGCGCCCGGCTGGGGCGGCGGCGCCGCCGAGGCGATCGCCCCCGCCTGAGGCGGGGCCGCGGCCGCCAAGGCGCCCGGCGTGTCGACGCGTGCGGCGGCGGGTGGAGGCGGGCTCTCGACACGGGCCGCGGGCGACGGCGCCGGGCTGTCCACGCGGGCCGCGGCGGAGGGCGGCGGGGCCACGCCTCCGGCGCCGGCCGGCGCTGGATCCGCGAGCACCTTGGCGGGCTCCGGCCCGCCCGGCTGCGGCGTCGGCGATTGCGGCGACTCCGGCGACGGCGATTGCGGCGACTCCGCGTCCGGCGTCGGCGATTGCGGCGACTCCGGCGACGCCGCCTCCGGCGACCTACTCGGGGCGTCGAGTACGGGGTTGCCCCGCGGCGGAGTGTCGGCGGTGCGCGGATCGACGGCTTCGGCCGGGGACCCGGGTGGCTCCTCCACGCGCTCGCTGGCCGAGGGCGGCGCCGCCATCACCTCGGTTGGGGTCTCGCCCCCGCCTCCGTCGCGCTTGTCCCGGCGAAACCGCATCGTCAGCGGCTCGTGACCCGGTAGGTCGGGACGCCGTCGCCATCCGCGGAAGCGGGCGCGTCGACCGGCGCGCCGGTCGGCGGCGGCGCGGCCAGCGGGTCGCCCTGGGGAGGCGGAGCGTCGAGGGGGCTGCCGGCAGGCGGTGGCGCGTCGAGCGGGCTGCCGGTGCGCGGCGGCGCGGCGGCCGGGGTCCCCCTCGGCGGCGGAGCGTCGAGCGGGCTGCCGCTCGGCGGTGGCGCGTCGAGCGGGCTGCCGCTCGGCGGTGGGGCCGCGGCGAGTGCGCCGCCACTCGGCGGCGTTCCCTCCACGGGGCTCGCGGTCGCCGGCGGCCCGGCCAGCGGCTGCGCGATCGGCGAGTCGAGCGCGCCGGCCAGCGCGCGGTACTCCGAGTCGGCGGCGATCGCCTCGCGTGCCTTGCGCTCCACCAGCGCGGGCTGATGGCGGTTCTGACGGTACATCTCCATCACGAGCGCGCCGAGCTCGTGAAGCTGCACGTCGCGCGCCTCGCGCGTCTGGCGAAGGCGCTTGCGCAACGCGCCGCGGTCGGCGACCGTCGGCGGGGCGGGCTGGCCCGGAACCTGTGGGTCCTGGCCGGCGGGCGGGCCGTCGCCGCCACTCGCGGCCTTCCGGGCCTTCTCTGTTGCGCGTTTGCGAAGAGGCATGTGCGGCTGAATCGAGACGTTAGCGCCGGAGCGGGCGGCCCGCGAGCGCTTGGCAGACCTCGAACACGCGCGCCGCGACGCGGTTGCGATCGGACGCCCCAGCATGCGCGGCGCCCGCCGGCGGCCCAGGGTCGTGTCCGGCGTGTCGAGATCGTCACGTGCCCGATGCAGAATCGTCACGCGCGCGTCTTGTCCTGTAACCGCCTCCTCGCGAGCATCGCGGTGCAACCGATCGCGCTCCGCCCGGGGCGCATTGACGGGAGGAGACCCATGTACCGCGCCTTCGGATACCTGCACGCCGCGTTCGTCCGGGCGGGCGAGCGCCTGCGCTCGACCGCCGGGCAGGGCACCGTCGAGTACGTGGCCCTGATCCTGCTCGTCGCGCTCGTGATGGCGGGCGTCGTGGCCGCTCTCAAGGGCTACAAGACCGACCAGGGGAAGGACCTCGGCGACGCGATCGTCGCCAAGATCAAGGACGCCGTCGACAAGGTGAAGTTTTGAGCCCGCCGCGCCGCTCGCCACCGCGCCGGCGCGCGCCGGCGGAGTCCGCGAAGCCGCCGCGGCGCCGCGACGGGACCCGCGCCACGCCACCACGGCGGACGGCCGACGAACGCGCAAAACGGGCGCGTTCCTCCGCCGATCAGGTCCGGCAGACCCGCCGGTCGGGGGGTGCGAAACGCGTAGTGCGCTCCGAAGGCCACAGGCGAACGGGGGCCAAGCATCGCCGGTCGCCACCCCCGAGGCCGGTTGTTGCGGGTACCGCCCTGCGCATAGCGAACAACGGCGGCGTGAACAGTGTGAGCCTGATCGGACGCGTCGCCGAGCCGCCCGAGCTGCGGACGGGCGAGGACGGCGAGCAGGTGTGCGCGATGCGCCTGGCCGTACCGCGGGTCGCGCGCGGCGGCATTCGCGAGCCGGGCGTGGTCTACGTGGAGGTGACCACGAGCGGCTGGCAGGCTCCGGACATCCACGACGCACTGGTCATGGGCGGCCGTGTCGGCGTGGCCGGGCGCATCGCGCTCGAGGAATGGACCAGCCCGGACGGGCGGCGCCATTCGCGCTACGAGGTCATGGCCGACCAGCTCGAGATCCTCGACCCGCCGCGCGGCGGGGCCGGGTCCGGGTTCGCGGCCTAGCGGGTTGGGGATGCAGGCCATGTGCCGGCGCTGGGCGCCGTCGCGCACCTCTGCGAACATGGCCGCGTGGCTGCCCGCGAGGCATCGCCGCCGATCGCCGTGTTCGACTCCGGCGTCGGCGGCCTCACCGTTCTGCACGAGCTGCTCGTGTCGCTTCCGCACGAGGACTTCGTCTACCTCGGGGACACCGCGCGCTTTCCCTACGGCGAGCGCTCGAGCTCCGAGCTCGAGGCCTTCTCGGTCGAGCTCGCCGGCCGCCTGATCGCCGGCGGCGCGAAGATCCTCGTCGTCGCATGCAACTCGGCCACCGCGGCCGCGCTGCCCGCCCTGCGCGCGATGACCGGGCCGCGCGTGCCCGTGGTCGCCGTGGTCGAGCCCGACGCGCGGCTCGCGGCGAAGGTCACGCAGAACGGGCAGGTCGGCCTGCTCGCCACCGAGACGACCGTCGCGAGCGGCGCCTATCACGAGGCGCTCGCGAGCCATGCGCCCGAGGCGACGCTGCACGCCGTGGCGTGCCCGGAGCTCGCGCCGCTGATCCAGGCCGGCGGAGAGGTCGACTCACGCATGGTCGACCTGATCGAGGAGTACTGCGCGCCCCTGCGCCGCGCCGAGGTCGACACCGTGATCCTGGGCTGCACCCACTACCCGCTCGTGCGGCCGATGCTCCAGCGCGAGCTCGGGCGGGGCGTGATGCTCGTCAGCTCCGCCGAGGCGGTGGCCGACGCCGTGGAGCGAGAGCTCGACGCCGACGGCCTGTCGGCGCCGCCCGGCCGCCGCGGCGAGTACCGCTTCATGTGCTCGGGCGACCCCGCCGAGTTCCGCCGGGTCGGCACCCGGTTCCTGCAGCTGCCCATGGAGCGGGTCGACCACGTCGACGTCGCGGGGGTGCCGGCGTGAGGAACGACGGCCGCGCCGCCGGCGACCTGCGCCCGACCACGCTCACCCCCGGCTTCGTCCGCACGGCGACCGGCTCCGCGCTGATAGCGCAGGGGGGCACCCGCGTGATCTGCACGGCGTCGGCGGTCGAGGACGTGCCGCGCTGGATGCGCGGCGAGGGCCGCGGCTGGGTCACGGCCGAGTACGGGATGCTCCCCGCGTCGACGGGCGACCGCAAGCAGCGCGACGTGGCCAAGGGGCGCCCCGACGGCCGCACGGTCGAGATCCAGCGGCTGATCGGCCGCTCGATCCGCGGGGTCGTCGACTTCGCCGCGCTCGGCGAGCGGACGATCTACCTCGACTGCGACGTGCTCGAGGCCGACGGCGGGACGCGCTGCGCCTCGATCACCGGCGCCTACGTCGCGCTCCACCTCGCCTGCGCGCGCATGGTGGAGGAGGGCAAGCTCGAGGCGATCCCGCTCACGCAGTCGGTGGCGGCGGTGTCGTGTGGGATGGTCGGCGGGGTCCCGCTGCTCGATCTCGACTACTCCGAGGACTCGACCGCGGAGGTCGACGCCAACGTGGTCATGACTGGCGACGGCGGCCTCGTCGAGGTCCAGGCCACCGCCGAGCGCACCCCGCTCTCGCGCGCCTCGCTCGACGACCTGCTCGCGCTCGCCGGCGCCGGGATCGAGCGCCTCCGAGCGATCCAGCTCGAGGCCGTCGGCGTGCCCGCGGCCTGAGGAGCGCCATGCGGCTCGTCCTGGCGACGCGTAACGCCCACAAGCTCCGCGAGCTCGAGCAGATCGTCCCGGAGCACGAGCTGCTGCCGCTGCCCGACGAGGTGGAGCTGCCGCCGGAGACCGGCGACACCTTCGCCGCGAACGCGGTCATCAAGGCCGAGGCGGCGGCCCGGGCCACCGGCCTCCCGACGATCGCCGACGACTCTGGCATCGAGGCGGCCGCGCTCGGCGGGGCCCCGGGGGTGCGCTCGGCCCGCTACGCGGGCGAGAGCGCCACCGACGAGGAGAACCTCGCCAAGCTCCTGCGCGAGGTCGGACCGGGCGACGATCCGCGGCTCGCCTACGTCTGCGTGCTGGCGTTCGTGGACGGGTCCTCGCCGCCGGTCCTCTTCGAGGGTCGCTGCACGGGCACGATCACGCACGACCCGCGCGGCGAGCACGGCTTCGGCTACGACCCGGCGTTCGTGCCAGACGACCGCGACGACGGCCTCACGATGGCCGAGCTCGACCCCGCGGTGAAGGACACGATCAGCCACCGCGGCCGCGCCGCCCGCGAGCTCGCGGCCTGGCTGCGGGCGCGCGAGGCGGAGGGGGCGGCGGCGTGATCGTCGCGGTCGAGCACGCCGTGCAGGCCGACCGCAAGTCGCGCGCGGCCCGGATCTCGATCGCGTCCAACGCGGGGCTGATCGCCCTCAAGCTCGTCGCCGGCGCGGTGACCGGCTCGATCGCGATCATCACCGAGGCGGTCCACTCCGCGATCGACCTCGCCGCCTCGATCGTCGCCTACTTCTCGATCCGCAAGGCCGAGGAGCCGGCCGACGAGTCGCACCCCTACGGCCACGAGAAGGTCGAGAACCTCGCGGCCGCGCTCGAGGGCGTGCTCATCCTCGTCGGCGCGGGGGTGATCGTGTTCGAGTCGGCGCGCCGGCTGGCCGATCCGCCGGAGGTCGAGCGGCTCGGCTTCGGCATCGCGGTGATCGGCATCTCGGTGGTGGTGAACCTCGCGGTCTCCACGTACCTGTCCCGGCGGGCGCAGCAGACCCACTCGCCCGCGCTGGAGGGCGACGCCGCGCACCTGCGCACGGACGCGGCCACGTCGATGGCCGTGCTCGCCGGCCTGGCGGTGGTCGCGATCACCGACGTGGAGGCGCTCGACCCGATCGTGGCGCTGACGGTCGCCGCGGCGATCGTCTGGGCGGGCGTGCGGCTGATCACCCGCTCCTCGCGCGTGCTCGTGGACGAGGCGCTGCCCGGCGAGGAGCTGCGGGCGGTCGCGGAGGCCGTCGAGCAGAGCGGCGCGCCGGAGGTGGCCGGCTTCCACAAGCTGCGCGCCCGCCGCGCCGGCAGCCGCCGCTACATCGACCTGCACGTCCAGTTCCGCTCCGGTACGACGCTCGAGCGCGCGCACGAGGTGAGCCACGAGCTCCAGGCCGAGATACGCCGGCGCGTGCACCGCGCGGACGTGCTCATCCACCTGGAGCCGGAGGAGTAGCCGCCGCTAGCGCAGGTTCACGGCCGCCGACGCCCCCACCGCGAGCAGCACGAAGAAGTAGCCGTAGTAGCCGCTGAGCAGCACCAGCAGTGCGGCGATCAGGCAGATCCCGACGGTCGTGAGCCAGGCGATTCTGGAGAGGGGCACGCCGCTATTCTGCCCCGTCAGGTGGCCGGACCCGCATTGACCCCCGCGCTGGCGCTCGATTTCCTCGCGGAGCTCTCCACCGACATCCGCGCCGGGGTCCTGCTCGGCGCGGACGGCTCGCTGGCCGCCTCGTGGCAGGGCGACGAGGAGAGGGGCGAGCGCGTGCGCGAGCTCGTGCTCGACATGCTCAAGCGCGCGGACGCGACCGAGACGGGCAGCTCGAAGCCGGCGCAGCTCGAGGTCTCGATGCCCGGCGGGAGCGTCTTCTGCGTGCGGCAGGGAGGCTGGACGCTCGCGGTGGTGACCGGGCGCTACGCGCTCTCGTCGCTGATGTTCTACGACCTGCGCAAGGTGCTCGAGGACCTCGCGTGAGGGAGCCGCGCAACCAGTTCGCGAAGATCGCGGACACGATCGCCGGCACGATGCGCCGCCGCCAGCGCGGGCGCGAGCCGCGCGTGCTGCTCTACGGCGCCGACGGGCGGCCGCGGACCCTCTCACCCTCCGACGACGCGCACCCCGCGATAGTCGAGGCGGCCGAGAAGCTGGTCGTGCTCGCCACGGGCCGGTCCCAGCCCGACGAGGCCGCCGAGTGACGCTGATCGCCCCGGACGTCGCCCAGCGGGCGATCGAGCGCGCGTTGCGCCACGGCGGCGACCTCGCCGAGGTCTACGCCGAGGAGCGCCGCGGGCTCTCGCTGTCGCTCGACGACGGGCGGATCGAGCGGCCGCAGACCGGGGTCGAGCGCGGCGCCTCGGTGCGAGTGATCGCCGGCGAGGCCACCTACTTCGGCCACCTCGACGGGCTCCGCGAGGAGGACCTGCTGCGCGTGGCCGACTCCGTCGCCCAGGCGGCGCGCTCCGGGAAGACCAAGCCGCGGGCGCTGGGCGAGCCGGACGCGGCGCGCGGCCTGCACCCCGTCGAGCTGGCGCCGGACGCCGTCGACGCGGCGCGCAAGGCCGACATGCTGCGCGCCTGCGACGACTCCGCGCGCACCGCCGGGGCCGAGGTGGCGCAGGTATCCGTCGGCTACGCCGAGGGCCAGCGGCGCGTCGAGGTCTACAACTCCGACGGCGTGGCGGCGGCCGACGACCGCACCCGCGTGCGGCTTGGCGTGCAGGTCGTCGCCCGGCGCGACGGCACGGTCGAGACCGGCAGCGAGACGCGCGGCGGCCACGCCGGCTTCGAGCTGCTCGCCGACCGCCCGGAGCTGGTGGCGCAGGAGGCGGCGCGCAAGGCGCTCACGATGCTCGACGCGCGCGAGGCGCCGACCGGGCAGATGCCGGTCGTCGTGGGCAACGGCTTCGGCGGCGTGCTGCTGCACGAGGCCGTCGGCCACGGCCTCGAGGCGGACGCAGTGCAGAAGCGCGCGAGCGTCTACGCCGGGCGCCTCGGCCAGCGCGTGGCGCCCCCGTTCGTGACCGCCTACGACGACGGCTCGCGCGCCAACGCCTGGGGCAGCGACGGCATCGACGACGAGGGCTTCCCGACCCAGCGCACGACGATCATCGAGAACGGGGAGCTCACGTCGTACCTCTACGACCTCGTGCGCGCGCGCAAGGACGGCGTCGCCTCGACCGGCAACGGGCGGCGCGAGTCGTTCCGCCACCTGCCGGTGCCGCGGATGACCAACACGTTCTTCAAGGAGGGGCGGGCCGCTCCCGCGGACCTGATCGCGGCCACCGACCGGGGGCTCTACGCGGTCTCCTTCGGCGGTGGGCAGGTGGAGCCCGCGACCGGCGACTTCGTCTTCGGCGTCTCCGAGGGCTACCTGATCGAGGGCGGGAAGGTGACCGCGCCGGTCCGCGGCGCCACGCTGATCGGCAACGGGCTCGACGTCCTGCAGAAGATCGACGGGGTCGCCACCGACCTCGAGATCGCGACCGGCTACTGCGGCAAGGCCGGCCAGCGCGTGGCGGCGGGCGTCGGGCAGCCGCACGTGCGGATCGCCGCCATGACGGTCGGCGGGACGCAGGCATGAGCGAGCCGCTCGACCTCGAGTCCGTCGCACGGCGGGCGGTCGAGGCGGCCGTCGACGCCGGGGCCGACGACGCGGACGCTTACGCCGAGCGCTCGGTCGAGCGCGAGATCCGCGTGTACGACGGCGGCGTGGAGAGCCTCACCGACGCCTCGAGCCGCGGCGTCGGAGTGCGCGCGTTCGCCGGCGGGCGCTGGGGGTACGCCTACGGCACCGACCTGACGGACGCCGGACTGCGCGAGCTGGCCGGCGCGGCGCAGGAGGTCGCGGCGGTGGCGGACCCCGACGAGCACGCGGGCCTCCCCGACGACTCGGGCTCGACCGACGTCGGCTCGCTGCGCTCCGGCGAGCTGGCCGGGTGGACCACCGAGCGCAAGGTCGAGCTCGCGCTCGAGGTGGAGCGCCGGGCGCGCAACCACCCGGAGGTCACCCAGGTGGACCAGGTCGTGTACGCGGACACCGACGGCGAGGCCGCGCTGTCGAACTCGCGCGGGTTCACCGGCTCGTTCGCGACGTCGGCCGCCTGGGCCTACGCGAGCGCGTTCGCGGGCGAGGGCGACGACCTCATGACCGGCCTCGGGCTCGGCATCGGGCGCGGACCCGAGGCGCTCGACCCGGTGGCGATCGGCGTCGAGGCGGGCGAGCGCGCCGCCGCGCTCGCGGGCGCGCGGCAGCCGTCCAGCCGCCGCTGCCCGGTCGTCTTCGACGCGTTCGTCGCGGCGAGCTTCCTCGGCTTCATCGGCGGGATGCTCTCGGCCGACGCCGTCCAGCGCGGGCGGTCCCTGTTCGCCGACCGGGAGGGCGACGAGATCGCCGACCCGCGGCTGCGGCTCACCGACGACGGGACGGCCCCCGACGGCCTCGCCAGCTCGCCGTTCGACGGGGAGGGCGCGCCGCGCCGGCGGGTGCCGCTGCTGGAGGGCGGCCGGCTCGTCACGTTCCTGTTCGACGCGCGCACGGCGCGCAAGGCGGGTCGCGAGACCACCGCCTCCGCCGTGCGCTCCTCGTACCGGACACCGCCGTCGGTCGGGACCGGGAACCTGATCGTGGAGGCCGGCGACCGGTCGCTCGAGGAGCTCGTCCGCGCCGCCGGCGACGGGCTCTACGTCACCGACGTGGTCGGGTTGCACTCGGGCGTGAACCCGGTCTCGGGGACGTTCTCGGTCGGGGCCACCGGGCGCCTGATCGAGGGCGGCGAGCTGGCCGCTCCGGTGCGCGAGATCACGATCGCGAGCGACCTCGTGACGATGCTCCGGTCGGTGCAGGGAGTGGGCTCGCAGGCGCGCTGGGTGCCGTTCGGAGGCAGCGTCCAGGCGGTCCCGCTGCTGCTCGCCGAGATGACCGTTTCGGGCTCCTAGCGGGCCGAAACTGCCCGAAATCGGGCCTCCGAGGGGCCAAAAACCCCGCTTCCTCGTAGGAAAACCGCTCTAGAGAGCCGAATCCGCCTTCTAGCCGTCCGTGGGCGCTGTTAGCTTCGCCGTCGAACCCAGCCCAGAAGGGGGAACAGCCGTGACCAAGCAGGAATTCGTCGATCAGGTGGCCAACTCGTCCGGCCTCGGCAAGGGCGAGGCCACGAAGGCGGTTGACGCCGTCCTCGAGACCATCCAGGAGACGCTCAGCCGCGGAGGTGAGATCAGCTTCACCGGCTTCGGCAAGTTCACCGTCGCCGAGCGGGGCGCCCGCCAGGGCGTGAACCCGCAGACCGGCGAGCGCATCCAGATCGCCGCGTCGCGCGTGCCGCGCTTCAGCGCGGGCTCGGCGCTCAAGAGCGCGGTCAAGGGCGGCTGATAGCCGGCCGGATCGCCTGCGGCGGTAAGCCGCGGTTCGGGCGCCCCCCTTCGTGAGGGACGCGTGAGCCGCGGCTTTCCGGACCACTTCGGGGACCGCCTCGCGGCGCTCGTCGAGGAGCGCCGCAGCCAGTTGGTGCTCGGGCTCGATCCCGACCCGGCCAAGCTGTGGCCGGTCGCGCTCGAGCCCGGCGGCGCCGACGCCGGCGCCGACGACATCGCCGACGACGTCGCCGCGCGCACGGCCGCCGCGGTCGCCCGCCACTGCCGCGCCGCGATCGACGCCGCCGGCCCCGCCTGCGTCGCGGTCAAGCCGCAGGTCGCCTGCTTCGAGCGCCTCGGCGGACCCGGCTGGGCCGCGCTCGCGGAGACGATCGACCACGCCCGCGCGAGCGGGCTGCTCGCGCTCGTGGACGGCAAGCGCGGCGACGTGCCGGTGACCGCGCGCGCGTACGCGCAGGCGATGGTCGGCGAGACGCCGGGCCCGTTCGGCCCGGTCGGCGGACTCGGGGCCGACGCGTTCACCGCCAACCCGCTGCTCGGCGCCGACTCGCTCGAGCCGCTCATCGAGGCGGCGGTTGGCGCCGGGGCGGCCGTGTTCTGCCTGGTGCGCACGTCGAACCCGGGCGCGGCCGCGATCCAGGACGAGCCGGCCGGGCGGCCGCTGCACGAGGCGCTCGCGCGCCTGGTCGACGAGCTCGGAGCCGCGTCGGTGGGCGGCTGCGGGCTCTCGTCCGTCGGCGCCGTCACCGGCGCGACCAGACCCGAGCTGCTCGGCCGCCTGCGCGAGCTGATGCCGCGCGCGATCTTCCTGCTCCCCGGCGTGGGAGCGCAGGGCGGCTCCGTCTCCGACCTCGCCGCGGCCTTCGTTCCCCATCCCGCCGCCGGGCTCGTCACCGCCTCGCGCTCGATCGTGAACGCGCACGCGGAACGCGGTGGCGACCCGGCCGCGGCGGCGCGCGCCGCGGCGGAGGAGCTGCGCGCCGCCGCCTGGGCGCTCGCGAGCGGCGGCGGCTAGCGCCTAGACGCGCGCGCTGTAGAACGACAGCGAGCCGAACGCGGTCCTCACCAGGCCGCGCTCGCGGACGTCGCGCAGCCCGCACGCGGCGAAGATCTCCGGCAGCCGCCCGGCGTGGTTGTCCTCCGTGCTCTCGACGCCGTCGAAGTGCCGGATGACTCGGGAGAGCGCCCACATGGCCGGGTCGGGCGGACGCCCGAAGTCGGCCACGTGCAGCTCGCCGCCGTCACCCAGCACGCGGGCCACCTCGCGCGCGGTGGTCTCCTTCGCGTCGCGCTTGAGGTGGTGGAAGAACAGGCTCGAGAGCACGCGGTCGAACGAGCCGTCCGCGTACGGGAGGTCGAACGACAGCCCCTCGTCGAGCGTCACCTGCACGCCCGCCTGCGCGGCCTTGCGGCGCCCGCGCTCGAGCACCTCCGGGTCGCCGTCGAGCCCCACGACCTCCACCTCGGGGTGGCGCTGCTTCGCCCATACCGCCAGCGTCCCGGTGCCGCAGCCGAGATCGAGGACGCGCATGCCCGGTCGCAGGTCCGCCTGGTCGAGCAGCCGCTGCTTGAAGAGACGCTCGCGCGTGCTCACGCGGATGACCGGGTCGTAGATCGCGGTCAGGCGCTCGTAGGTCAGCGCGGGGATGTAGTCCTCGCCTCGCTGTGCGGCCGGCACGGACGGGACCGTACAGGGCCGGAGGCGGGCCCGGTGTGAGATCGGCCTCTTTCCAACGGGCCGCACGCCTGCGAAGATCGATCCATGACCTGCGCGGACTGCGGATACGAGAATCCGTCGGACGCCCGCTTCTGTGCCGGCTGCGGACGCCAGCTCGCCGAGCCGCCGGCCGACGCGGCGGGGCTGAGCCGGGTCCCCAGCGAGATCCGCCGCGCGCCGAGGCAGCTCGCCGGCGGCCGCTACCGCGTGAAGGGCTTCCTCGGCGAGGGCGGGCGCAAGGTCGTCTACCTCGCGAGCGACTCCGCGCTCGGGCGCGACGTGGCGATCGCCACGCTCAAGACCGACGACCTCGACCGCGCCGGCCGCCACCAGCTCGAGCGCGAGGCGCAGGCGATGGCGCGGCTGGGCGACCACCCGAACGTGGTCGCGGTCTTCGACATCGGCGACGACGGGGGCGAGCCGTACATCGTCAGCCAGTACATGGCCGGCGGGTCGCTCGACAAGCGGCTCGAGGAGTCGGTCGACAACCGCCTGCCGCTCGAGGAGGCGCTCGACGTGGCCGAGTGCATGGCCGCCGCGCTCGAGCACGCGCACCGGCGCGGGGTGGTGCACCGCGACCTGAAGCCCTCGAACGTCTGGCTCACGGAGGACAACGTGGCGAAGCTCGGGGACTTCGGCCTCGCGTTCTCAGCGGAGCGCTCGCGCCTCACGCGCGCGGGCGCGATCGTCGGCACCGTCTCGTACATGGCCCCCGAGCAGGCGCTCGGCAAGGAGCCCGACGCGTGCAGCGACCTCTACTCGCTCGGCGCGCTCCTCTACGAGCTGCTGACCGGGCGGCCGCCGTTCGTCGGCGACAGCGCCGTGTCGGTGATCTCGCAGCACACGAGCGCGGAGCCGGTCGCGCCGAGCTGGCACAACCCGGAGGTCCCGGCCGAGGTCGAGCAGGTCGTGCTGAAGCTGCTCGAGAAGGACCCCGACGACCGCTACGCGGACGCGACCGAGCTGCGCGAGGCGCTGCGGGCGGCGCGCGAGGCGGTCGCCGCCCAGGAGACGGCGCCGGCCGAGGCGGCCGAGCAGCCGGACCCGGTCGGCGCGCTCGCCGCGGGGGTCTTCGTGGGCCGCGAGCGCGAGGTGGAGCGGCTGCGCTCCGCGTTCGAGGACTCGCTGGCCGGGCGCGGGCGGCTCGTGATGCTCGTGGGCGAGCCCGGGATCGGCAAGACGCGCACCTCGCAGGAGCTGCTCACCTACGCCCGCCTGCGCGACGCGCGGGTGCTGGTCGGACGCGCCTACGAGGGCGAGGGCGCCCCGGCCTACTGGCCGTGGGTGCAGGTCGCGCGCGCGTACATGGAGGGCCGCACGAAGGAGGAGCTCCAGGCGGACATGGGCCCCGGCGCCGCCGACATCGCGCAGGTGGTGGGGGAGGTCCGCGGGGTGCTGCCCGCGGACGGTGCCGCGGAGCCGGCCGCGGCCGCCGACTCCGAGCAGGCCCGCTTCCGGCTCTTCGACAGCGTGACGACCTTCCTGCGCAACGCGTCGAAGCGCGAGCCGCTCGTGATCTTCCTCGACGACCTGCACTGGGCCGACACGCCCTCGCTGCTGCTGCTCGAGTTCATGGCGCGCGAGCTGAGCGGGGCACGGCTGATGATCCTCGGCACCTACCGCGACGTGGAGCTGAGCCGCAGGCACCCGCTCTCGAAGGTGCTGGGCGAGCTCGCGCGCGAGAGCCTGGTCGAGCGCGTGCTGCTGCGCGGCCTCACCCAGCCCGACGTGGCCCGCTTCATCGAGATGACCGCGAGCGTGCGCCCGCCGGAGCGGCTCGTGCGCACGGTGCACGAGGAGACCGAGGGCAACCCGTTCTTCGTGCAGGAGATCGTGAACCTGCTCGCGTCCGAGGGCCACCTCGAGTCGGGCGCGGCCACGGGCGACGTGCTCGTCACGATCCCGCAGGGCGTGCGCGAGGTCGTGGGCCGCCGCCTCGACCGGCTCTCCGAGCACTGCAACTGGGTGCTCTCGGCCGCGTCGGTGATCGGGCGCGAGTTCGCCCAGGACGTGCTCGCGCCGGTCGTCTGCGACGAGGTCCAGTCCGAGTTCCCCGGCAAGTCGCCCGACGACCTCACGCGCGAGCGCCTGCTCGAGGTGCTCGACGAGGCCGTGGCCGCGCGCGTGATCGAGTCCTCCGGGGTCGGCCGCTACACGTTCTCGCACGCGCTGGTGCGCGAGGCGCTCTACGAGGAGCTGGGGGTCACGCGGCGCACGCGGCTGCACCGGCGGGTGGGGGAGACCCTCGAGCGGGTCTTCGGCGCGGACTCCGACCAGCGGCTGGACCAGCTCGCCCACCACTTCCTCCAGGCGCAGGAGCTCGACAAGGCGGTCGACTACTCGATCCGGGCGGCGCGCCGCGCGGTCGCGCTGATGGCCTACGAGGACGCCGCCACGCTCTACGACCGCGCCCTCCAGGCGCTCGACCTGCGCGGCGGGGCGACCGGCCGCGAGCGGGCGGACCTCCTGATCGCGCTCGGCGACGCGCAGGCCCGGGCGGGCGAGGGCCAGCGGGCGAAGGAGACCTACTTCCGCGCCGCCGACGCCGCACGGGCGGCCGGCGCCAGCGACCAGCTCGCGCGGGCGGCGCTCGGCGTGGCGAACAAGATCGAGATCGGGCTGGTGGAGCGCGACCTGATCGAGCTGGTGGAGGAGGCGCTCGACGCGTGCGGCGACGAGCCGAGCGGCACGCGCGCGGAGCTGATGGCGGCGCTCGCGGTGACGGTGTACTTCGAGTCCCAGGACCGCGCCGACGAGCTGAGCGCGCAGGCCGTGGACATGGCCCGCGCAGCGGGCGACCTGCACGCCCTGGCGGCCGCGCTGAACGCGCGCCACTTCGCGGTCTGGCAGCCCGAGCGCCTCGACGAGCGGCTCGAGGTCGCGACCGAGCTGATCGAGGTGGCGGGCGCGTCCGGCGCGCCGGACCTCAAGGTCGAGGGACGCGGCCTGCGCCTGATCGACCTGCTCGAGCTCGGCGACCTGCGCGGCGCCGACGCCGAGATGGAGGCCTACGGCCGCGAGGCGCGCGAGCTGCGCCAGCCCAACTACCTGCGCATCGCCGCGATCCGCAAGGCCATGCGCGCGGTGCTCGCCGGGCGCTTCGCCGAGGCCGAGAAGCTCTTCGCCGACACGCCCAACCTCGAGCGCGCCAAGCGGCTGCTCGAGCCGAACACCGTGCAGGCGGGCGCGGTGGTCCTGTTCGAGCTGCGCCGCCTCCAGGGGCGCCTGAGCGAGCTGCGCGGCGCGTTCGAGAGCTTCGCCCGCGACTACCCGGCGGTGCCGGCGTGGCGCGCGGCGCTGGCGCTCGTCTACGCCGAGACGGGAGCGGAGGAGGAGGCCCGGCGCGAGCTGCGCGACCTCGCCCGCGACGACATCGCGATGCTCGGGCGCGACGCCAACTGGCTCGTGGGCATGGTCTGCCTCGCCTACACCGCGATCCGCCTGCGCGACCGCGCCGTGGCGGCGACCGCGTACGAGCAGATGCTCCCCTACGCGGAGCGCAACGTGGTCGTCGGCGGCGGCTGGAGCTGCGAGGGGTCCGCGTCGCTCTACCTCGGCTACCTCGCCGGGTTCCTCGGGCGCTACGAGCGCGCGGAGGAGCACTTCCGCACGGCGCTGCGGATGAACGAGAGCATCGGGGCGCGCCCGTTCGTGGCGGAGACGCAGATCGCGCTGGCGGAGCTGCTGGCCGAGCGCGACGGGAGCGCCGGCGAGCGGCGGGCGACCGAGCTCGCCGACGCGGGTCTCGAGGCGGCGCGCGCGATCGGCATGGCCGGCCTCGTGGAGCGGGCGTTCGCGCTGAAGATGCGCTTCCAGGGGATCGACACCGGCGACGTGACCACCTCGATCGACGCGGTCGCGAGCGCGGTCGGCAGGGAGCGCCCGGACCTGATGACCGCCACCGCCGCCGACGGCAGCGTCACGATCATGTTCAGCGACATCGTCGACTCCACCGTGATGACCGAGCGCCTCGGCGACCGGCGCTGGATCGAGGTGCTGCGCGAGCACAACCGGATCGTGCGCGACGCGATCGCCGTCCACGACGGCTTCGAGGTCAAGTCGCAGGGCGACGGGTTCATGATCGCGTTCGCGAGCGCGAGCCGGGCGGTGGAGTGCGCGTGCGCGATCCAGCGCGCGTTCGCCGCCCACGCCGAGGAGGCCCCCGACGAGGCCGTCCGCGTCCGGATCGGCCTGCACACCGGCGAGGCGATCCGCGAGCGCGACGACTTCTTCGGGCGCAACGTGATCCTCGCGGCGCGGATCGCGGCCCAGGCCGGTGCCGGCGAGGTGCTCGTCTCGTCGCTCCTGAAGGAGCTGACCGAGGGCGACGCCGACGTGCGCTTCGGCGAGCCGCGCGAGCTGACCCTGAAGGGGCTCTCGGGCACCTACTGCGTGCACTCGGTGGAGTGGGAGGGCGTGGGCGCGGGGGCAGCCGGCTAGGCGCAACGCCCCCTGCATATTGGAGGGAAACGGGCCTCCCGCGGGTATCCTGAGTCCTCCGATGCCGACCGCGAGGCGCACCCCGGCGCGTGTACTGGCTCCGCTCGCGCTGGTCGCGTTCGGGCTGGCGCTGCTGCTGATCGTCGCGAGCGCGGGCGGCGGCGGCGACGAGCCGTCGAAGGGCTCGGCCACCGCGCAGGAGCAGCGCGATCTCGAGCTGGCGAGGGAGCGGCGGCGCCGGCAGAAGTCCGACGAGCGCCGCGAGGGCCAGGGCAAGCTGCCGCAGGACGTCTACGTCGTCAAGACCGGCGACACGCTGGGGTCGATCGCGGAGAAGACCGGCGTCCCGGTCGAGAAGCTCCAGGAGCTGAACCCCGAGCTCGACCCGCAGGCGCTCGTCTCGGGCCAGAAGATCAAGCTCCGGGAGTGAGCGTCCGGAAGCGGGCGGCGGCACTCGCCGTCGCGGCGGCCGCCCTTCTCGGCGCGGCGCCCGCCGGTGCGGCCGGGCGCCCGCAGGTGAGCGCGCCGGCGGCGATCGCGGTGGACGCCGAGACCGGCTACGTGCTGTACGAGCGCAACGCCGACGACGAGCGCTCGATCGCCAGCACGACCAAGCTGATGACCGCGCTGCTCACCCTGGAGCGGGCCAAGCCCCGCGACGTGTTCCGCGCCGCCGACTACAGCGCGGGCCCGATCGAGTCGAAGATCGGCCTGCGCGAGGGTGAGCGGATGCGCGTGCAGGACCTCCTCGTCGCGCTGCTCCTGGAGAGCGCGAACGACGCGGCGGTGACGCTCGCCGAGGGGGTGGCCGGCACGCGCGCGGACTTCGTGGAGGCGATGAACCTGCGCGCCGCCGAGCTGGGCCTCGAGGAGACGAGCTACGCCAATCCGATCGGCTTCGACGACCCCGACAACCACTCGAGCGCGCGCGACCTCGCGACGCTCGCGCGCCGGCTCCTGCGCAACCGGCGCTTCGCGAGGATCGTCGACCGGCCGGAGGCGACCCTGCGCAGCGGCGCGCGGCGCCGCACGATCGCGAACCGCAACCGGCTCGTGCGCACCTGGCCGTTCGTGAACGGCGTCAAGACCGGGCACACGCGCGAGGCGGGGTACGTGCTGGTCGGCTCGGCGAGCCGCGGTGGAGCGCAGGTGGTCAGCGTGGTGATGGGCGCGCCGAGCGAGGCCGCGCGCGACGCCCAGTCGCTGAGCCTGCTCGAGTGGGCGCTCGACCGCTACGAGCGCGTGCGCCCGGTCAGGGCCGGGCGGGTCCTCGAGCGCGCCGCCGTGAAGCACTTCGACGACCGCCGCGTCGGGCTCGAGGCCGCGCGCTCGGCCGCGCTCACCGTGCGGCGCGGGCAGCGGGTCCGCACCCGGGTCGAGGCGCCCGGTGAGCTCGAGGGGCCGCTGCCGGCGGGCGAGCGGGTCGGCTCGGTGGTGGTGCTGGTCGACGGGAGGGCGGCGGCGCGGGTGCCGCTCGTCACGGCGTCGGCCGTCCCCGAGGCGAGCTTCACCCGCAGGAGCGGCTCCGCGCTCGGCTGGGCTGTAGCCTTTGTCGTGCTCGTCGTGGCGGTGGTCGCCGCGGCGCGCTACAGGGGGTCTCGGTCACGCAGGAGTGGAGGGGTTTCCACATGATCGTCACCGTCACTCTCAACGCCGCCCTCGACAGGACACTGTCGGTTCCGAACTTCCGCCTCGGGCGCCGCCACCGCGCCGTGGACAGCACCACGATGGCCGGCGGCAAGGGCGTGAACGTGGCGCGCGCGCTGAAGACGCTCGGCCAGCCGGTGATCGCCACCGGGGTGGCGGGCGGCCACACCGGCACGCGCATCATCGAGCAGCTCACCGGCGAGGCGATCCTCAACGACTTCGTCCGCATCCAGGGCGAGTCGCGTACGTCGACCGCGGTGATCGACCCGACCTCGGGCGCGCAGACCGAGATCAACGAGCGCGGGCCGTCGGTCTCCGACGCCGAGTTCGAGCTGTTCGTGGACAAGCTGCTCTACCTGGCGAAGGGCGCCGGGGTCGTGGTCTTCTGCGGCAGCCTCCCGTCCGGCGTCTCGGCCGACGCGTACGCGCGGATGGTCAAGGAGCTGAACGCGCTGGGAGTGACGACCGTGCTCGACTCCGAGGGCGAGCCGCTGCGGCTGGCCACCCGGGCGGAGCCGGACGTGATCACGCCCAACGAGCTGGAGGCCGAGGAGCTGGTGGGCCACGAGTTCGCCGAGGAGGACGATCTGCCGCAGGCGGCGCGCGAGATCGTCGAGATGGGCGCGCGCGAGGCGATCGTCACGCGGGCGAACGGCTGCGTCGCGGTGGTCAACGACGAGGGCGAGCGGGTGCTCTGCCGGGTCACGATCGACCCGGCGCACGTGGACGTGAGCTCGGGCGTCGGCTCGGGCGACGCGTTCCTCGCGGGCTACGTCGCCTCGCGCTACACGGGCAGCCCGCCCGAGGACTGCCTGCGCTTCGCCGTGGCGTGCGGGGCCGAGTCGGTCCAGCACTTCGGGGCGGGCGTGATCGACCCGCGCGAGGTCGAGCGGCTGATGTCGCACGTGGCCCTGGAGCGGCTGGCCGAGCCGGCGCTTCAGGCCGGCTCGTAGCGGGCGCCCGCCCGCTGGCGACCCACTCGCCAAAGCCCGCAAAGTGCGGCCACGAGCGGCTTCGCCGCCCTGCTACGGTCACCTTTCAGTCCGCCGCCGAACCTAGGATGCCGCCATGGAGATTGAGATCGGGCGCGGGAAGAAGGGTCGCCGCGCATATGGCTTCGACGACATAGCGATCGTGCCGTCGAGGCGCACGCGCGACCCCGACGACATCGACGTCAGCTGGACCCTCGGCCCGTATCGCTTCGAGCTGCCGCTGCTCGCGGCGGCGATGGACGGCGTGGTCTCGCCGCGCACGGCCGGCATCGTCGGCAAGCTCGGCGGGCTCGGGGTCCTCAACCTCGAGGGCATCTTCACCCGCTACGAGGACGCCGAGGCGCAGCTCGAGCGCATCTCCTCGTACCCGCCGGAGCAGGCCACCGCGGAGATGCAGCGCATCTATGCGGAGCCGATCAAGGAGGAGCTGATCGCCCAGCGCGTGCGTGAGATCAAGGACCAGGGCGTGGTCTGCGCCGCGTCGCTCACCCCTCAGCGCGTCAAGAAGTACTACGAGATCGCGCTCGAGGCGGGGCTCGACATCCTCGTCATCCAGGGCACGGTTATCTCGGCCGAGCACGTGTCGGTCTCGTCGGAGCCGCTCAACCTCAAGGAGTTCACGCGCGAGGTCCCCGTCCCGGTGGTCGTGGGCGGCTGCGCCTCCTACTCGACCGGGCTGCACCTGATGCGCACCGGCGCGGTGGGCGTGCTGGTCGGCGTCGGGCCCGGCGCGGCGTGCACCACGCGCGGCGTGCTCGGCATCGGCGTGCCGCAGGCCACGGCGATCGCCGACGTCCAGGCGGCGCGCTCCCAGCACATGCTCGAGACCGGCGAGTACGTGAACGTGATCGCCGACGGCGGCATGCGCACGGGCGGTGACATCTCGAAGGCGTTCGCCTGCGGGGCCGACGCCGTCATGATCGGCTCACCGCTGGCGCGCGCGTACGAGGCGCCGGGCTACGGCTTCCACTGGGGCATGGCCACGTTCCACCCGTCGCTGCCGCGCGGGGCGCGCGTGCGCACCACCCAGAACGGGACGCTCGAGCAGATCCTGCTCGGCCCGGCCCACGAGAACGACGGCACGTTCAACCTCATGGGGTCGCTGCGCACCTCGATGGCCACCTGCGGCTACGAGGACATCCCCTCGTTCCACCGCGCGGAGGTCATGGTCGCCCCGGCGCTCCAGACCGAGGGCAAGCTGCTCCAGCGCGCGCAGGAGATCGGCATGGGCGCCACGCGCGCCGCGGCCGCCGCTCCCACGAACGGCTCGACGGTCGCGCCGCCGTCCGCGGACGGGGTCGCCGTGGAGCCGGAGGAGCCCACCGCCACCCCGTCTGCCGACCCAGCGCTCGTAGGCGAGTGAGCGGGGCGCCGGCCGCGACGGGGACGGCCTCCGAGGAGGCCGCCGCCACGCGCCCGGCCACGGCGAGCCAGGAGGTCCTGGTCCTCGACTACGGGGGTCAGTACTCGCAGCTCATCGCGCGACGGGTGCGCGAGTGCGGCGTGTTCAGCGAGCTGCTGCCGCACACGATCGACGTCGAGGAGGTCCGCCGGCGCTCGCCGCGCGGGCTGATCCTCTCGGGCGGGCCCGCCTCGGTCTACTCCGACGGGGCGCCCAAGCTGCGCGTGGAGCTGCTCGAGCTCGGGATCCCGGTGCTCGGCATCTGCTACGGGATGCAGGCGATGGTGCTGGAGCTCGGCGGGCGGGTGGAGGGCGCGCCGGTCGGGGAGTTCGGCCGCTCGCGGCTCACCGTGCACGAGCACGGGCGCCTGCTGGCCGGGCTGCCGTCCGAGCAGAGCTGCTGGATGAGCCACCGCGACACCGTGTTCGAGCCGCCCCCGGGCTTCGCCGCGCTCGCGTCGTCGAGCGAGTCGCCGGTCGCGGCGCTCGAGGACACGGAGCGCGGGCTGTACGGGATCCAGTTCCACCCGGAGGTCGTGCACACGCCGTACGGCACGGCGATCCTCAGGATGTTCCTAGAGGACGTCTGCGGCTGCGACATGGGCTGGAACGCCGAGTCGGTCGCGGAGGAGCAGATCAGGCGGATCCGCGAGCAGGTGGGCGACGGGCGCGTGATCTGCGGGCTCTCGGGCGGGGTCGACTCGTCGGTCGCCGCGCTGCTCGTGCACCGCGCCGTGGGCGACCAGCTCACCTGCGTGTTCGTGGACCACGGCCTGATGCGCAAGAACGAGGGCGAGCAGGTGGTCGCCGCCTTCCGCGACACCTTCCACGTGCCGCTCGTCGCCGTCGATGCCGAGGAGCGCTTTCTCGCCCGGCTCGCCGGGGTCACCGAGCCCGAGGCCAAGCGCAAGATCATCGGCACGGAGTTCATCCGCGTGTTCGAGGAGCAGGCGCGCGAGCTGGGCAACCCGCGCTACCTCGTGCAGGGCACGCTCTACTCGGACGTGATCGAGTCGGGCGGCGGGCACGGAGCGGCCACGATCAAGTCGCACCACAACGTCGGCGGGCTGCCGGAGGACCTCGAGTTCGAGCTGGTCGAGCCGCTGCGCGAGCTGTTCAAGGACGAGGTGCGCCAGGTCGGGCTGGCGCTCGGGCTGCCGGAGCGCCTGGTCTGGCGCCAGCCGTTCCCGGGGCCGGGGCTGGGCATCCGGATCGTGGGCGACGAGGTCACCAAGGAGCGCCTCGAGATCCTGCGCGACTGCGACTTCGTGCTCCAGGACGAGATCCGCTCGGCCGGCCTCTACCGCGAGCTGTGGCAGTCGTTCTGCGTGCTGCCGGCCGGGCTGCGCACGGTCGGCGTGCAGGGCGACGAGCGCTCGTACGGCTACGCGATCGCGATCCGAGCGGTCACGAGCGACGACGCGATGACCGCCGACTGGGCCCGCCTGCCCTACGACCTGCTGGAGAAGATCGCCTCGCGGATGATCAACGAGATCCCGCAGGTGAACCGGGTGGTCCTGGACATCACGTCCAAGCCCCCCGGCACCATCGAGTGGGAGTAGGGCGGCTCGTCACGCGTCAGCGCTTGCACTAGCCAGGGGGTGGTCGACCTAACCCACCGTATAGGTGGGTAATGTCGACCAGGTCGCGCGAAGAGGCGCTACTAGCTGCGCCAGCGCAGCGACCAGCCGCCCGCTCCGCTCTCGAAGCGGGGGGTGGAGGTCGCTATCGCCCGCTGGCGGCGGACCGGCTCGGCCTTGTGGCGCTCGATGTCGCGCTGCGCGCGCTCGGCCTGCTCGCGCTCGCGGGCGTCGCGGGCGGAGTCGCGGCCGGCGCGTAGCGGGCGGAGGCGCTCCACCAGCTCGTCGCGGGTGTGCTCCAGCTCGGCGGCCGTGAGGAGCTGTGGCGCCGGGGGGCGCTCCCAGTGGATCGGGCGGGTGTCCTCGCCGCCGTTGGCCGGCGTCTCGAGCGCGGCGAGCTCGCGCTCGAGCAGCGCGATCTCCGCGCGGAGGGTCGCGCGCCGCCGCGCCTCGGCCGCCGGCGCTCGCTCCCCCGAGGACGCCGTCCCCGCTGGACCGGTCGGGGGGCGGGTGTCGGCGAGCAGGGGCGGGGAGGGAGCGGTCGCGGCCTCCGCCGCCGGCTCCGCGTACAGCGCCACCGCCAGGTCGCGCGGTGCGACGCCCGCCGCCCGCGCCGTGTCGGCCGCCTCGTGCGCCAGCCGTGCCAGCTCGTCGCGCGCGCGGGTGCGCTCGCCCACGAACGTGCCGCGGCCGTGCTCGGAGACGATCAGGCCCTCGTCGGCGAGGCGGCCGTAGACGGTCCGCACCGTGTTCACGTTCACGCCCGCGATCGCCGCCATCTCGCGCACGCCCGGCAGCCGCTCGCCCTCCGCCAGCCGCCCGGCCGCGATCAGCGTCCGCAACTGCCACGCGAGCTGGGTGCCCAGGGGCATGTCGCTGCCGCGATCCAGGGCTACCTCTAGCTGTGCCATCGATCTCACACTCTAGAGGTTTGGCCGGACGAGAACCCGGGCAAGTGTGCCAGCACTGTGATAGAACACTGGATCAGTAATGGTTCGCGCGTTCGCCGATAGGGCCTTCCTCCCGACGAAGAACCTGCTCGAGCAGGTCGGGGACATGATGATCCTCACCGGCAAGACGCTCCTGTCCGCGCTGCGCCCGCCCTATCCCTACGGCGGCGAGCTGGTCCAGCAGTTCCTCTTCGCGCTGCGCCTCTGCTGGTTCCCGCTGCTGATCTCCACGATCGCCTTCGGGTACGGCGCCCCCGGCCTCCAGGCCGGCAACTTCCTCGTGCTGTTCGGCGCCGTGGATCGCCTCGGCGGCTTCTTCGTGCTCGCGTCGATCCGCGAGTTCGCGCCGATCGTCACTGCGATCATCCTCGCCGGAGTCGCCGGGACGGCGATGACCGCCGACCTCGGGGCACGCAAGATCCGCGAGGAGCTCGACGCGCTCCAGGTGCTCGGCGTCGACCCCGTCAAGAACCTCGTCGTTCCGCGCTTCCTCAGCCTGATGATGGTCACGGGACTGTTCAACATCTACGCGCTGCTGTTCGGCATCTTCGGCGGCGTTCTGGCGACGCTCACCTTCAAGGCGCCGCTCGGCCCGTTCTTCGCGACCCTCCTCACCAACGCGTCGACCACGGACCTCTGGGGCTCCGTGCTGAAGACCACCTGCTACGGCGCGATCATCGCGATCGTCTGCTGTTACAAGGGCATGACCGCGTCCGGCGGCGCGGAGGGCGTCGGCCGGGCCGTGAACCAGGCGGTCGTGATCGCGTTCCTGGGGATCGGCGCGTTCAACTACGTCTTCACCCAGACGCTGCTCGCCACCCACCCCGAGATCTCGGTGATCAAGTGAGGCGAGCGCTCGCAGCCGCCGCGCTCCTCGCCCTCGCGGGCGCCGCACCGGCGTCGGCCACCACCGCCGAGGACGTGCTCACCACGACCACTCCGGGCGCGTCCGCCGGCATCCACGTGAAGATCGACTACGAGTCGCGCGACGCGAACGGCCAGAGCCGCGCCCTCCGCAAGCACACCTTCACCTTCCCCGCGGGCACCGTCTTCGACCCGGCCGGCGCGGGCGTGTGCCAGGCGTCGGCGGCCGAGCTGGAGTCGGACGGGCCGTCGGCCTGCCCGGCGGACTCGCGCGTCGGCGGCGGCATCCTGCGGGCAGTGGTGACCAAGCCGCCGGGATCGCTCGGCGGCCCGCTCGACGCGGAGCTGACGATCTTCAACGCGAGCCACCCGAAGGACGCGCCCGCGGTCGAGCACGGCCTGATCGTGGCGGTCTCGATCGGCGGCCACGTGCAGACCGCCTTCGTCGCGCCGCTGCGCGGCAACGTGGCGACCGAGGAGCCGCCGGTGATCTGCGCGAGCCCGGCCGAGCAGCCGCCGTGCCCGAACGGGGAGATCACGGTCAAGTCGGTCGACTACCGGATCGAGGAGCGCTCGCGCAGCGCGAACGGGGAGCAGCACCGGCTGATCACCACTCCGCCGCGCTGCCCCGCGTCCGGGCGCTGGGACTTCGGCCACCTGATGGAGTACCGCGACGGCGCCACGGCCGCGGCGAGCTCGTCGAACCCGTGCATCGCCTCGCCCGTGCAGCGGATCCGGCTCGCGGTGACGCCCAGGGCCGTGCGCCGCTGCCGCGTCGCGCGCTTCGTCTTCTCGGCCGTCACGAGCGATGGGCCGGTTGCCGGCGCGACCGTGCGGTTCGCCAACCGGCGGACGCTGACGGACAATCAGGGCCGGGCCGCGATCCCCGCACGGATCTGCGCGCCCGGCCTGCGCCGGGCGACCGTCAAGGCGGACGGCTTCAAGACCGGCGTGACGCGCGTGCGGGTGGTCCGGTGAGGCGACTCGCCTCCGCCCCCGCCGACTGGATCGCCTCGCTCGGCGACATCGCCAAGTTCGCCGCGCGCGACTTCGGCGAGGTCTTCGGCCTGCGCGTCTTCCGCTTCTTCGGCGAGGCGCTGCGCCAGGCCGGCGTCTTGATCCTCGGCTCGACG
>DASVWC010000081.1:0-4017 GCA_036389835.1 Thermoleophilaceae bacterium
GACGGCCGCGTCCCGCTCCACACGCTGCGCGCCGACATCGACTTCGGCTTCTACGAGGCGCGCACGACCTTCGGCCGGATCGGCGTGAAGGTGTGGATCAACAAGGGCGAGATCATGCCCTCCGGCTTCGCGCAGGACCTCACCGAGATCGAGGCGCCGCAGCAGGCGCGCGTCGGCGGCGGCGGCCCGGGTGGCCGCGGCGGCCCCGGCGGGCGCGGCGGGCCCGGCGGTCGCGGCGGCGGTCCGGGCGGCGGTGGCCGTGGCGGCCCCGGCGGTCGCGGCGGCGGCCCCGGCGGTCGCGGCGGGCCGGGTGGCGGCGGTGGCCGCGGCGGCGGTCCCGGTGGCCGCGGCGGCGGCCCCGGCGGGCGCGGCGGTGGACCCGGCGGCGGCCGTGGACCGGGCGGTCGCGGTGGCGGCGGCGGCGGCCGTGGACCGGGCGGTCCCGGCGGCGGTCGCGGGCCCGGCGGCCCGAGCCGCGGCGGCCAGGGCTCCCAGCCGGGCGGCTCGAGCGGCGGCCCCGCCAGCGGCGGCACCATGGATCCGAACCGGGGCGGCGGCTGATGCTCCAGCCGAAGCGCGTCAAGCACCGCAAGCAGCACAGGGGCCGCAGGGCCGGCTACGCCAAGGGCGGCACGACCGTCGCGTTCGGCGAGTACGGGCTCAAGACGCTCGACCGCGGCTGGATCACCAACCGCCAGATCGAGGCCGCCCGGATCGCCATGACGCGCAAGATCAAGCGCGGCGGCAAGGTCTGGATCAACGTCTTCCCGGACAAGCCGATCACGCAGAAGCCGGCCGAGACCCGCATGGGCTCCGGCAAGGGCTCGCCCGAGGGCTGGGTCGCCGTGGTCAAGCCGGGCCGCGTGATGTTCGAGCTCGCCGGCGTGCCCGAGGAGCTGGCCCGCGAGGCGATGCGGCTCGCCGGCCACAAGCTTCCGGTGAGAACCAAGTTCGTGATGCGCGAGGGGGCCTCCCAGCAGTGAAGGCCGCCGAGGTGCACGACATGGCCGACGACCAGCTGGCGGAGTTCGTCCAGCGCGCGCGCACGGAGGTCTTCAACCTCCGCTTCCAGCACGCGACCGGCCAGCTCGAGAACACGAGCCGCCTGGCGCAGTCCAAGCGCGACCTCGCGCGCGGTCTCACGATCGCGCGCCAGCGCGGGCTGGACGTCGAGGCGGAGCTGAGGAGGCTGCGCGCGAGTGCCTGACGAAGCGACGATCCAGAAGCGCGTCGAGGAGCGCGAGCAGCGGCGCAGGAAGGCCGCCGAGCAGCGCCGCCGCCGCCGCGCGCGCGAGCGCGAGAAGGCCGCCGCGGCCCGCGCGGCGGCCCCGCCTCCGCCGGCTCCGGAGGCCAAGGAGCATGGCCCCGGCCGCCCGAAGGTGCGCCAGGGCGTGGTGGTCTCGGACAAGGCCGACAAGACGATCACGGTGCGCATCGACGTGACGCGCCGCCACCGCACGTACAAGAAGATCGTGCGCCACTCGACCACGCTGCACGCCCACGACGAGCGCAACGACGCGCACGCCGGCGACACGGTCCGCGTGGTGGAGAGCCGGCCGCTGAGCCGGACGAAGCGCTGGCGCCTGGTCGAGGTCGTGGAGCGCGCCAGGTGATCCAGGCCGAGACACGCCTGCGCGTGGCCGACAACACCGGCGCCCGCGAGATCCTCTGCATCCGCGTCCGCGGCGGGTCGCACCGCCGCTACGCCGGGGTGGGGGACATCATCGTCGCCACGGTCAAGCAGGCCACCCCGCACGGCTCGGTCCGCAAGGGCGAGGTCGTGAGCGCGGTGGTCGTGCGCACGCGCAAGCAGTTCGGCCGCGACGACGGCACCTACATCGCGTTCGACGAGAACGCGGCGGTGCTGATCGACCCGCAGAACAACCCGCGCGGCACGCGCGTGTTCGGCCCCGTCGCGCGCGAGCTGCGCGACCGCAACTTCATGAAGATCGTCTCCCTGGCGCCGGAGGTGCTCTGAGCATGCCCGCCCGCATCCGCAAGGAGGACGTGGTCAAGGTCATCTCCGGCAAGGACAAGGGGAAGACCGGCCGCGTGCTGCGCGTCGAGCCGAAGAAGAACCGAGTGTTCGTGGAGGGCCTCAACATCCAGAAGCGGCACACGCGCCCGCGCGCGATCCGCGACACCCAGAAGGGCGGCCAGATCGGCGGCGTCGTGGAGAAGGAGGGCCCGATCCACATCTCCAACGTGATGCCGCTCGACCCGAAGAGCGGCGAGCCCACGCGCGTCGGTCACACCCAGGAGGAGGACGGCCGCCGCGTGCGCGTCGGCAGGCGATCCGGGACGGCGTTCGAGTGATGGCCACCGCCCAGGCGAACATCGTGCCGCGCTTCAAGACCCTCTACGAGCAGGAGATCAAGCCCGCGCTGATCCAGCGCTTCGGCTACTCCAGCCCGATGCAGGCGCCGCGGATCCTCAAGATCACCGTGAACATGGGCGTCGGCGACGCCAAGCAGGACTCGAACATGCTCGAGGCCGCCCAGGAGCAGCTCGGCACGATCACCGGCCAGCGGCCGAACGTGCGCCGCGCGAAGAAGTCGATCGCGAACTTCAAGCTGCGCGAGGACATGCCGGTCGGCGTCTCGGTCACGCTGCGCGACGCGCGCATGTACGAGTTCCTCGACCGGCTGCTCTCGGTCGCGATCCCGCGCATCCGCGACTTCCGCGGCCTGAAGGCGACCTCGTTCGACGGCCGCGGCAACTACACGCTCGGCCTGCGCGAGCAGATCATCTTCCCCGAGATCGACTACGACGCGATCGACCAGGTGCGCGGGCTGGACGTGACGATCACGACCAGCGCGCGGACCGACGAGGAGGCGTTCGCGCTGCTGGAGGCGTTCGGGATGCCGTTCCGCCGCGAGGGCCGCCCGGGCGGCCCCGACGCCGACGCCGCCGCGGCGGCGGAGGACGAGAAGCGCAAGGAGGAGGCGCGCGCCCGGGCCGAGGCCGAGCAGGCCGCGCTCGAGCAGCTCAAGGAGGAGAACCCGGAGGCCTACGAGCGTCCGGAGCGCGCCGAGGAGGGCGACCCCGAGGCCGGCGAAACCGAGGGCGGGCAGGCCGGCGACCAGAAAACGGAGGACCAGAGCTAGTGGCCAAGACTTCCCAGGTTGTGCGGCAGCAGAGGCCGCAGAAGTTCAAGACCCGCGAGTACAACCGCTGCCGGCGCTGCGGGCGCCCGCGCGCGTACTTCCGCAAGTTCGGCCTGTGCCGGATCTGCCTGCGCGAGATGGCCCACGAGGGCTACGTCCCCGGCCTCACGAAGTCGAGCTGGTAGGAGTAGACGCCGCATGTCGATGACCGATCCGATAGCCGACTTCCTCACCCGCATCCGCAACGGGATCCGCTCCGATCGCGACGACGTGGAGATCCCGCACTCGCGCTTCAAGGTCGAGCTCGCCCGCATCCTGCGCGAGCAGGGCTACATCGAGGACTACACGGTCGAGCCCGCGCGCGTCGGCGAGGTCGTGCGCGTGAAGCTCAAGTACACCCAGGACCGCGCGTCGGTGATCACCGGCATCCAGCGCGTCTCGCGCCCCGGGCGCCGCACCTACGTGCAGGCGGACGAGATCCCCAAGGTGCTCGGCGGCATGGGCACGGCGATCATCTCCACCTCGCGCGGGGTCATGACCGGCCACGACGCGCGCCGGCAGGGCGTCGGCGGCGAAGTGGTCGCGCACGTCTGGTGATCGAGCCATGAGCCGCATCGGAAAGCAGCCAGTCCCGTTCCCCTCGACCGTCGACGTGACGATCGAGCCCGAGGTCGTTCGCGTGAACGGCCCGCGCGGGTCGCTCGAGGAGCGCGTGTCGCGCGAGCTGACGATCGAGAAGGAGGAGGGGCAGGTCGTCGTCAAGCGGCCCACCGACCGCGGCGAGCACCGCGCCCTCCACGGGCTCACCCGCTCGCTGATCGCGAACATGGTCACCGGCGTGACCGAGGGCTTCGAGAAGCGCCTCGAGATCCAGGGCGTCGGCTACCGCGCGAACCTCAAGGGCAAGAAC
>DASVWC010000082.1:0-7663 GCA_036389835.1 Thermoleophilaceae bacterium
CGATCAGCGCTCGGCTGTTCGGACAGGTACGGGCGTTAGCGTGGAGCTTCATCCGGTGTCTCCTTGGATCTGGGTGGCTTAGGCACCTCCCAGCCTCCAAGGGGGCCCGGATGAAACAACGTGGTTAGGCGCTACACCTAGCGCCCGCGGGTGCGCGCCGTTAGGCTCGTCCCGTGACCGCTCAGCGCACGCCCGCGCAGTGGTTCTGCCTGATCGGCGGCGCGATCCTGCTGCTGCGCGGCGTGGTGGGGTTCGCGCTGCTGGACTCGAGCTTCGACACGCCCGGCGAGGGCTGGCACCACCTGATCCACCTCGCCTCCGGGGTGGTCCTGGTCGCGCTCGGGCGAGCCGCCGCGCCCGCCCGCGCGGCCGCGCTCGGCTTCGGGATCTTCTACACGGGCCTCGCGGTCGTCGGCATCGCCGACGGCAACGACGTGCTCGGGCTGATCGAGGCCGACGCCGCCGACAAGCTCTTCCACACGGTCCTGGGCCTCGCGAGCCTCGGCGCGGGCATCGCCTCGCCGGCGCGGCCGGTCGCCGCTCCGCCCGCCGCGGCTTGAGCGTCGACCTCCTGCTCGAGCTCGTGGACGGCTCCACGGCCCGGCGCATGTTCGGCGGCACCGGCATCTACGCCGGGGGGAGGATGTTCGCGCTCGAGCACGGCGGGTCGCTCTACCTCAAGGTCGACGACGAGAGCCGCGGCGAGTTCGAGGAGCTCGGCTCGGGGCCGTTCAGGCCGAACGAGCGGCAGACCCTGCGCTCGTTCTACGCGGTCCCCGGCGAGGTGGCGGACGACGACGCCGAGCTCGCGGCCTGGGCGCACCGGGCCGTCGAGGCCGCGCGGCGGGCGGCGGGCGCCAAGTAGCGAGACCTGGTCGACATTACCCCACCTATACGGTGGGTTAGGTCGACCACCCCCGGCGTTGACGCGGCCGCGGCGCGGCGGGCGGGCGGCTAGACCGGCTCGAGCGCGCGCCGCTCGGCGGGCAGCTCGACGGCGATCGGATCGCCCGCGCGCACCTCGCCCCCGGCCACGACCACGGCCATGATCCCGGCCTTGCGGATCAGCGACCCGTCCGCGGCGCGGTCGAGGGTCGCGGCCATCAGGCCGGGCTGGATGCCGTCGAGCTGCTTGCAGGGGTTCCGCAGCCCGGTGATCTCGACCACGGCGCTCGCGCCGAGCTCCAGCCGCGTGCCGGTCGGGAGCCCGAGGAGGTCGATTCCGCGCGTGGTCACGTTCTCCCCCATCTGGCCCGGCCCGACGGCGAAGCCGCGCGCACGCAGCTCGTCGTGCAGCTCCGAGTGGATCAGGTGGACCTGCCGCAGGTTCGGCTGCGTGGGATCGCGACGCACGCGCGAGCGATGCTGGACGGTCGCGCCCGAATGAGCGTCACCCTCGACCCCGAGCCCCTCGACGAGGACGATCGACTCCTCGTTGCCCTTGACGGGCCCATGGGAGCCGGAGCGGCTGACGGCTGTGACGAGGCCGGTCAGACCTCGGCGCCGCACGAGGGCTCCTCGTCCGCAACGCGGAACGAGGACCCGCACCCGCACGCCGCCACGACGTTCGGGTTGTTCACCTGGAAGCCGGCGCCCATCAGCGACTCCGTGTAGTCGACGGTCGAGCCGTCCACGTACTGGAGGCTGAGCTCGTCGACGATGATCCGGATGCCGTCATGCTCGAAGACCCTGTCGCCGTCGCGCTGCTCGTCGAGCGCGAGCTGGTACTGGAAGCCGGAGCAGCCGCCGCCGCGCACGGCCACGCGGAGGCCGGCCTGCGCGTGCTCCTCGCTGGAGAGCAGGGCTCCGACCTTGTCAGCGGCTATGTCGGTGAGGGTGACCACGACGACAATTGTAGTCGGCAGGTCCAGCGCTATTCTCGAATCGATGCCCACCGCCGAGGACCTCAAGAGCCGCATCGAGGCCGCTCTGCCCGGCGCCACGGCTCAGGTCGAGGACCTGACCGGCGGCGGCGACCACTTCCGCGCCGAGGTGGTCTCCGACCGCTTCGACGGGCTCTCGCGCATCGAGCAGCACCGTCTCGTCTACGACGTGTTCGGCGACGAGGTGGGCGGGCCAATCCACGCGCTATCGATCAAGACGTCCACGCCGGGAGGCACAGCATGACCAACGAAGAGATCCGCGACTTCCTGCAGAACGCGATCGACGAGAACCGCGTGATGCTGTTCATGAAGGGCACTCCCGAGCAGCCCGCGTGCGGGTTCTCGATGCGCACCTCCGCGGCGCTGAACGCGCTCGGCGTCGAGTACGCCGCGCTCGACATCCTGCCCGACCCGCGCATCCGCCAGGAGCTCTCGGGCATCTCGAACTGGCCGACGATCCCCCAGCTCTTCATCGAGGGCGAGCTGGTCGGCGGCTGCGACATCACGCTCGAGATGTACGAGTCGGGCGAGCTGGCCGCGCGCCTCGGGGTTCCGCAGCCGGAGGAGGAGCCGCAGCCGCCGGAGGCGGCGGCTCCCGCGACGGCGCCGCTGGGCATCGAGAACCGGCTGAGCTAGTAGCCGCTAGCGGCGCTTCCTGCGCCGCTGCTGCTGCATCCGCTCGGCGCGCAGCATCGCCTCACGGCCGATCGCCTGGCCGCGCGCCGCGTAGGTGCGCGCGCGCTGCTTGTAGCGCTCCTTCTCGGCGGGGGAGAGGTTGTTCCAATGGCGGTAGGCCTCCGCGGCGACCGGCGCCACGCGACGCGCCACCCTGATCACGCGCAGCCCGCCCGCGAGCGCCATCAGGCGGCCTCCCGCTCGCCGCCGCCCGCGCGCCAGTCGATGTGCTCGCAGATGCGGTGCGACTCGTGGATCACGTCGTCTCCGATCACGAGGACCGGCACCCACGTCTGGCCGGTGAGCTCCTCCACCTCGTCGCGCTCGCGGCGCCTGACCGGGACCCTGATCTGCTCATACGCGATACCTGCCCGCTCGAGCCGGCGCGCAACCTTGCCGCACGCGCAGAGGTGGTTGGTCGGCGTCTTGCACCTGTAGAGGATCGCCACGCCACGCAGGTTAGGACGTGCCGAGCGGCCAGATGCGCCGGGCGGCACCGGCCGCGCCCTCGAACGCGCCGAGGGCCGCCGCCGCGGCCTTGAGCGTGGCCGGCTGCGCCCGCGGCGCGCGCGCTAGGCGGCCGGCCTCGCGCTCCCGGTACCAGGCCACCGTCGCCTCGATCGTGTCCTCGTGCGGGCCGGGGGCCCAGCCGAGCTCGCGCTTGGCCTTGCCGTTGCGGTAGCACCACCACTGGCTGGCGAGCTTCGCGTCGGTGGAGGTGAAGCCGGTCCAGACGCCGGCGGCCTCGGCGGCCTGGGTGAGGCGCAGCGCCACCGGGGCCGACAGGCGCAGCGCGGGCGGCTCGACGCCCGAGAGCCGCGCGAGGTCGGCGAAGAGGCGGTCGAGGCTGTAGTTGCGGTTGCCCAGGACGTAGCGCTCACCCACCTCGCCGCGCTCGTCGGCCAGCAGGTGCCCGCGCGCGACGTCCTGCACGTCGACCACGTTGAGCCCGCCGGCCACGTAGGCCGGGATCCGCCCGAGCATGAACCGGCGCACGATGGCGGTGGCGCGCCCGTACACGTCGCCGCGGCCGAACACGTAGGCCGGGTTCACGACCACCACCGGCAGGCCGCGCGCCGCCAGGCGCAGCGCCTCGGCCTCCCCCTCGTGCTTCGAGTTCACGTACGGGATCCCGAGGTGTCCGGCGGTGAAGAGCTGGCGCTCGTCCGCGGTCTGCCCCCACGGTGCCGGCCCGATCGACGCCACCGACGACGTGTGCACAACGCGCTCGACGCCGGCGCGCAGCGCCTCCTCCATCACGGTACGTGCGCCGGCAGCGTTCACGTCGAACAGCAGGTCGGCGTCCGATTCGCGCAGCGAGACGACGCCGGCGAGGTTGAACACCCGATCCACGCCCTTCAGCGCCCGCCGCACCGCGCGCCGGTCGCGAACGTCGCAGTCGATCCGCTCGAACTCGACGCCGTCGAGGTGGTCGAGCCGCGACCGGCGGCGGACGGTCAGCCGCAGGTCGTCACCGCGGGCGGCGAGCAGGCGCGTGACGGCCGACCCGACGAACCCGTTCCCTCCGGTGACGAGGGTCTTCGGCACCCGGGGCCGCTAGTGAGTGGCGGCGGGGCCGCCGCCCTGGCGCAGCCGCGCCTCGTGCTCGCGCTGGTGCTCCACGCAGCGCACGCTCTCCGGGATGGCGTCGAGCCGCTCCTGCGGGATGTCCTTGCCGCAGACCGAGCACACGCGGTAGCGGCCGTCCTCGAGCGCCTGCCGCGCCTCCTTCACGCGGGAGGCCTCCTCGTCGAGGATCATCTCGGTCGTCTCGTCCATCTCCTGCATGAACGTCTCGGTGCCCTGGTCGCCGGGATGGTTGTCGTAGTCGGCCAGCTCGTCGCCCTGGGGACGACCGCCCGCGCGGAGCCCCTCGCGGCGCTCCTCGATCTCGCGCTCGCGCTCGGCGAGGCGCTTCTCCACCTTCTGTCGGTCGGGCTTGGCCACGGGGCGGGCAGTCTACGAGGTGGTGTCCGCGGCGTGTAGCCTCACCGCCGGATGCCGCCCGTCGCCGTCGTCACCGACACCACCGGCTATCTCCCGGTGGAGGTGGCCGAGGCGAACGGGATCCAGCTCGTGTCGCTCTACGTGAACTTCGGGGGCGAGCGCACCGAGCGCGAGGCCGACCTCACCGACTACGACGCCTTCTACGAGGAGCTGCGCACGGCCGACGAGCTGCCCACCACCTCCCAGCCCTCGGTCGGCGACTTCATCGCCGCCTTCGAGCCGCTGCTGGCCGATGGCCGCGACGTGGTCTCGATCCACCTCTCGGGCGGCATCTCCGGGACCGTCGAGTCCGCGCGGCAGGCCAAGGAGGCGCTCGAGCGCGAGGGGCGCGGCGGCGAGCGCGTGCACGTGCTCGACTCGTCCACCGCCGCCGGCGGCCTCGGCCTCGTGGCGCTCGCCGCGGCACGGCGGGCGCAGGGCGGCGGCGACGCCGAGGCCGTGCTCAGCGCCGCCCGCGAGGCGCGCGAGGAGCTGAAGATGTGGTTCGCGATCGACACGCTCGAGTTCCTCAAGCGCAGCGGCCGCATAGGCGCCGCCAGCGCGTGGATCGGCTCGACGCTCAAGATCAAGCCCATACTCACCCTCGAGGCCGAGATCACCCCCGTCGAGCGCGTGCGGACCAGCGCGCGGATGTTCGAGCGGATGGTCGACTACGCCCGCCAGCGCGAGTCGTCCGGGGCGAACGGCTGGGTCGTGCAGCACATCCAGGCAGGCGAGCACGCCACGCGCCTGGCCGACGAGTGCCGCACGATCTTCGGACGCGAGCCGGTGTTCTTCTCCGAGGTCGGCCCGGTGCTCGGCGCCCACACCGGCCCGGGGCTGCTCGGAGTGGGGTCGATCCCCGAGCGGTTCCTGGCGTAGGGCCGCGCTAGCGGCGCTTGAAGACGCCGAGCGCCGCGGCGATCCCGCCGCCGATCACGAAGCCGGCCACCGCGGCCCCGATCACGATCTGCTGGCGGTGCTGCGCGATCTGGCTGCGCCAGTCGGTGAGCTCGGTGACCTTCGCCTGGAGGTCGTTCAGCGAGAACTCGAGCTCGCGGCGGGTCTCCTGGACCGACGCGCGGATCTGCTCGGGCGTGCGCTCGGCCATCAGCGGCGCGCCTCCTCGAGCACGGCCCGGGTCTTCTGGGCCTCCTCGATCGCGTAGTCGGGCGTCGGCGGGGCGCCCTTCTTGAACATCCGCACGCCGATCAGCGCCGCGACGATCGTGATCACCAGCAGCAGCACCGTCGTGGCGGCGTAGCCGACCCACGCCTTCAGGTCGAACCACTCCGAGATGCCGATCGAGAGCATGTGCAGCAGGAAGATCAGCATCAGCAGGGCGAAGAACGCGGCGACCGAGAAGAACACGATCCCCTTCACGATCCGCGAGGTCTTCGTCGTGATCTCGGCCTTCGCCAGCGCGATCTCCTCGCGCACGAGGAGCTGCGCCTTCTGCGTGACCTCCGCGACTATCTCGCCGAGCTGCTTCTCGCCGGCGCCCGGCGGCCTGACCCCGTTCTCGGCCATCAGTCCCTGCCGAACAGCCTCTGGAGCAGCTTGGCGAGCGCGAACGCGCCCACGAACGCCCCCAGGATCTGCACCTCGGGGCGCTGGAGCGGGCTCTCGTCGCCGGACTCGGCGCGCTGCTGCGCGGCGGCGGGCGACCCGGCCGGCGGGATGCCGGCGGCCGGCGCGTCCTCGGGAGGGGTGCCGGTCGTGGCCGTGGCGGCGGTCTCCCCCGCCCCCGGCGCCTCGACCGGCGCGCTGCCGGGGTCGCCCTCGGCGCCCGCGCCGGCGGCGGCGGGATCGCCCACCGACTCGGCGTCCTCGCGGGTGAAGCTGACCTCCTCGGGCGAGAGCGCCGGGCTCTCGCGCGTCTCCTGGTTCTCGTCCTCGATCACTCGGGCGGGTCCTCGTCGAAGATCTTGATCCAGATCGCCGTGGCCAGGCGGTTGGCCACGATCGTGGTGAGCGCGCCGACGCCGGCCAGCAGGCCGCTCCACATCAGGCGCTTGGTGAGTTCGTTTCCCATCTCAGTTCAGGTCGATGCCCGGCGAGCGGGGTATCTAACCAGACACCGGCGAGAGCCCCGGGGCCGGTGAGACCTCGAGGCCGCCGCAGATGGCGTCCACGACCAGCCCCTTGGCGTTCTCGAACTCCTCGTCGGAGCGCGGGAGGATGTCGAAGATCCAGGCGGAGAGCAGCTGCTCGATGGCCCCGTAGAAGCACATCGCGGCGAACTCGGGCGTGATGTCGGACTTGAAGACGCCCTCCTGGCGGGCCGAGTCGACGATGTCGCCGATCATCGTGTACGCCTCGCGGATCTTCGGCAGGTGCAGGCGCCCGAAGCTGTTCGCGGCGCGGGTGACCTCCACGATGATCACCTTCATCAGCTCCGGCTCGTGGCGGTAGGAGTCGATGATGAACGAGGCGACCCCGTAGAGCTTCTCGCGCGCGCCGATGTCGTCGCGCGCGTCGATCGCGGTGATCGCGTCGAGCATGAGCTGCCAGCGCTCGGTGAAGAGCGTGTTGAGGATCTCCTCCTTGGAATCGAAGTAGTGGTAGACGAGCCCGTACGCCACGCCGGCCTCGTCGGCGACGTCGGAGACGCGGCAGTGGTGGAAGCCGCGGTCGGCGAACACGCGGATCGCCGCGTCGAGGATCAGCCGGCGCTTGTCGACGCCGCCGTTGCGCCCGCCGCGCCCCGAGGCCGCCATCAGGCGCTCACCCCTGAGGCGTCCGGCCGGGGGCTGGCCTCGGCCGGCCAGCGGTAGGCGTCCGGCATCCGGTTGGCGAGGCTCGGCAGCTGCTCGCGGACCTCGTCCTGGCGGGCGAGGTCGAGGTCGGCAGCGATGAAGCAGGGCTCGTCGCCCGCGCGCGCGAGCACCTCGCCCCAGGGGTCGACGATCAGCGACCCGCCGAAGCTCTCCTTGTCCCCGGGCGGGTGCACGCCGCACTGGTTCGCCGCGACGACGAACGCCTGGTTCTCGATCGCGCGCGCCCGCACGAGGATTTCCCAGTGGGCGCGGCCGGTGACCTTGGTGAAGGCGGCCGGCAGCGCGATCACGCGGGCGCCGCGGATCGCGAGGATCCGGAAGAGCTCCGGGAAGCGCACG
>DASVWC010000083.1:0-14235 GCA_036389835.1 Thermoleophilaceae bacterium
AAGGCCCGCACCGTGACCATGACGAGCAGCGTCAGCCCGATCGCGACGTGCGCGCCGTGCAGGCCCGTCAGACCGTAGAAGATCGTGCCCTGGGCATGGTTCTGGGGCGAGAAGCCGATGTGGATGTACTCGTTGATCTGGATCGTGAGGAACGTGATGCCGAGGAGCAGCGTGGAGGCGAGGCCCGCGCGCAGTGCGAAGCGGTTCTCGCGCCTGGCTCCCTCGAGCGCCCAGTGCATCGTGCCGCTCGAGGAGATGAGGATCACGGTGTTGACGAGCGCGACCGCGAACGGCAGCTCGGTGCCCTGCGCCGGCCAGTCGGAGTGGTTCACGACGCGGATGAAGAAGTACGCCGTGAAGAACGCTCCGAAGAGCATCACCTCGGAGATGATGAAAAGCAGCATCCCGAGGAACTGGGCCTCCACGCGCGACGACTGGTTCGCCGGCGGCGGCCCGTGGTGCTCGTCGTGGCCGTGCGCGTGGCCCAGGGCTACGGAGGCGGACTCCATCAGCTCCTCGCCTCGTCGGCCTCGACGACGACGTGCTCGACCGGCTTGGACGTGATGCGCCGCACCCGCTCGATCAGGTCCGAGCGCAGCCAGCCGGAGCGGGTCTCGGGGAAGGTGGAGATGACGATCTCGTCGGCCGGGTAGAACTGCAGCGCGTTCTGGACCGCGGTGAACGGGTCGGGGTCCATCACCTGGCCGACGGCCTCGAGTCCCTCGTCCTGGAGGCGCTCGAGCGTCTGCGCGAGGCGCTGGTGGGCGTCGCCGTGCTCGCCCGCCTCGCCCTGCGGCAGGATCACGACGAACGTGGCCGGCGACTCGGCGGCCTCGTCCTTCAGCTTGTCGATCAGCGGCTCGCCGCCGACCGTCTGGTTGGCGACCACCAGCACGCGGCGCGTGTCGGCGCGCTCGGCGTCGAGGTCCACCACCACGTGCTCGACCGGCAGGCCGGTGGCGTCCTTGACGCGGTCCACCAGCGCCTTGCGCAGCCAGCCGGAGCGGGTCTCGGGGTGCGTGGAGATGATGATCTCGTCGGCCTTGAAGTGGTCGACGGCGTCGGTGGTGGCCGCGAACGGGTCGGGGTCCATGACCTCGCCCTCGGCCTCGATGCCGATCTCGCGGAGCTGCGCGAGCGTGGTCTTGAGCCGGTTCTCGGCCGCGCTGCGCACGGACTCGTCGTAGATCACGTAGCCGCTCTTGGGCTGGTTCTGCGGGCAGACGACGCAGACGCGGAAGGGCTCGTTGCGGTTGTGGGCCTCCTCCGCACGGCGCTTGACCGCGTCGGTGAGCGCGCGCCCGCCGAGCGTCTCGTTCGCCACGACCAGGATGCAGTGCGCGGCGGCCATCACTCGCGGCTGCCCGCCGCGACGGGTTTCGGCTCCTTGAAGACCCCGTGCACGGCGCCGGGCACGCCGTACTCGTATGGGCCGCCGACCACGGTCGGGACCTCGTCGAAGTTGAAGATCGGCGGCGGCGAGGACACCTGCCACTCGAGCGTGTGCGCGCGCCACGGGTTCGCGTCCGCGGCCGGCCCGTAGCGCCAGCTCGTGACCATGTTGTAGACGAAGATCAGGAACGAGAGGCCGAAGATGAAGCTCGAGATCGAGATGAACGCGTTCAGCGTGGCGAACTGGTCGGCGTAGTCGGCCACCCGCCGGGGCATGCCGTCGATCCCGACGAAGTGCATCGGCCCGAACGTGAGGTTGAAGAACACGAACGAGAGCCAGAAGTGGATCCGGCCGAGGCTCTCGTCGTACATCCTGCCGGTCATCTTCGGGAACCAGTGGTAGAGGCCGGCGAAGATCGTGAAGACGCTGCCCCCGAAGAGCACGTAGTGGATGTGGGCCACCACGAAGTAGGTGTCCGACACGTGGATCACCACCGGGATGACGGCGAGGATGATCCCGCTGATCCCGCCGAGCGTGAACATCGTGATGAAGCCCAGCGCGAAGAGCATGGGCGTTCTCAGGTGGATCACCCCTCTCCACAGCGTGGCCAGCCAGGAGAAGATCTTGATGCCGGTCGGCACCGCGATCAGCATCGTGGTGAGCATCATCGGCACGCGCAGCCACGAGTGCATGCCCGACACGAACATGTGGTGCGCCCAGACCGTGAAGCCGAGGATCACGATCGCCATCAGCGAGAACGCCATCATCCGGTAGCCGAAGATCGGCTTGCGGGCGTGGGTCGATATGACCTCGCTCACGATCCCGAACCCGGGCAGCATCATGATGTAGACCGCCGGGTGCGAGTAGAACCAGAAGACGTGCTGGTACATGATCGCGTCGCCACCGGTCTGCGGGTCGAAGAAGTGCGTGCCCAGCGCCCGGTCCAGCAGCACGAAGAACTGCGAGCCGGCGATGAACGGGGTGGCGATGACCACCAGCAGGGAGGTGGTGAAGTTGGCCCACACCAGGAGCGGCATGCGCCAGAACGTCATGCCCGGCGCGCGCATGGTGATGATCGTGACCAGGAAGTTGAGCGCCGTGGCGATCGACGACGCGCCCGCGAACTGCACCGCGATCGTGAAGAAGGTCTGGCCGAGAGGCGTCTCGGTCGAAAGCGGGGCGTAGGCGGTCCAGCCGGTGGCGAACGAGCCGCCAGGGGCGAGGAAGCTCGCCAGCATCATGAGCCCCGCCACCGGCAGCAGCCAGAACGACAGCGCGTTCAGCCGCGGGAACGCCATGTCCGGCGCGCCGATCATCAGCGGGATCACGTAGTTCGCGATCCCGGCGAACACCGGGATGATGAACAGGAAGATCATCAGCGAGGCGTGCACCGAGAACAGCCCGTTGAAGGTGTTCGGGCTGACGAACTGCATGCCGGGCGAGATCAGCTCGGCGCGCATCAGCATCGCCATCACGCCGCCGGCCACGAAGAAGAAGAACGTGGTGCAGATGTACTGGAGGCCGATCACCTTGTGGTCGGTGTTGACCCGGAAGTAGTCCCTCCACGAGGTGGCGCCGTGGCCGGAGTGGTCCTCCGGGATCGTGGGCGCGCCCGAGGCCCAGCGGAACCAGTAGTCGAAGCAGCCGATGCCGACCAGGAACGCGAGCGGCACCGAGATCAGGGCGACGGTGGTGATCGCGTTGCCGTCCCAGACCGGGTCCATCCGGTCGCCGTAGAGCGCCCTGATGGCGCACACGATCGCCACGGCGACGGCGAAGCCGACCGGGAGCGCCAGCAGCACCCGCCACCACCCCGGAGCCCTGAACCTAGCCGCCATCGTCACTTCACTTTCCTCCTCCGCCGCCCTGTTCGAGCAGGTACTTCACCAGGGCGTCGATCTGCTCGGGGGTCAGGTCCTTACCGTAGTTCTGAGGCATCGTACCCGGCGGGAATCCCTCGACCACGACCGCGTTCGGGTTCACGATCGACTCGCGGATGTACTCCTCCGGCGACTTGCCCTTCCCGTTCGCCTTGGCGTCCTCCATCAGCTTGTCGAGGCTGGGGCCGGTGGTGCCGCTCGAGCCGGCGTCGGCGAGCTGGTGGCAGCCGCCGCAGCCGTTGCTCGCGAAGACCTGCTTGCCGTCGCCGCCGGGCTCGCCGGCCGCGCCGGGCTCGCCGGTCTGGGAGCCGCCGCCGCCGCCCGTGGGCGCGGGGCCGCCGCCGGCCTTCGCGAGCCACTTGTCGAAGTCGGCCTGGCTGACCACGTGGGCGGTCGTGCGCATCGCCGCGTGGCCCGCGCCGCACAGCTCCGCGCAGACGACGTCCTGGTCGCCGATCTTGGTGGGCGTGGCGCGCCACTTGGTCGTGATGCCGGGGACGGCGTCCGACTTGAGCCGGAAGTTCGGGATCCAGAACGAGTGGATGACGTCGCGGGTCGAGATGTCGAAGCGCACCGGCTTGTCGACCGGCAGGTAGAGCTCGGTCGAGCGGATCGGCTTGCCGTCCTTGCCGCGGTACTCGTAGCTCCAGGCGAACTGCTGGCCGAACACGTGCACGCGCAGCTCGCCGGGCTGCTTGGCCTCGATGTCGTCGAGCACGTCCCACGCGTACCAGGCCAGGACGCTGACGATGATGAACGGGATCAGCACCCAGACGACCTCGAGCCGGGCGTTGCCGTGGATCGGGGCGCCGTCCCCGGTGTCGCCCGGCCGCGCGCGGAAGCGGACCACGCTGTAGATCGCGACCGACATGACCAGCACGAAGATCGGGACCGACACCACCATCAGCACGTCGTAGAGGCGGTCGATCTCCTTCGCGTCGGCGCTGTTCGCGGCCGGGAACCAGTCGAGCGCGAGCACGATCGCCACGCCGACGATCGACGCGATCGTCCCGAGGACGAACATGCGGACGAGCGGCTTGTCAGGCACGCGGATGCTCGAGGGGGCCGGACACGGCGCGCGAGTTTATAGGCGGCTCGCGATGCCTCGCGTCGCGGCGCCGCGGGCGCCGTCCGATCCGCGGGCGCGGCGGGTAAGAATCGGCCCTCCCCCTGACGGGGGCCAGGGGGAGGGCGCTGCGCAGGCGGAGCCGGTGGGCGGGGGGGCTGCCCGGCTCCGCGCGCCTAGGCGGCCGGCTGTGCCGGCCTGGTCTCGAGCGGAGGCGCTGCGCTGCTAGGCGGCGCGATCCAGCACGGTGGGGCCGAGCGCGTGCGCGCGCTGACCGGCCCCGTCCACGGGCTGAGCCGTTCCCCGCTCGCGCCGGATGCTGGACGGCGGGCGGCCGTGGTGGCGGCGGAACGTCTTCGCGAACTGGGCCGCCTGCCGGTAGCCGACGCTCGCCGCCACGTCGCGGACGGGCAGCTTGCCGTCGTGCAGCAGCTCGAGCGCTCTCTGCATCCGGACCTCGGCGAGCCGGGTCCGGAAGCTGGTCTTGCCGGCCTCCGCGAACGCGCGCTGGAGCTGGCGGCGGGAGGTCGCGAGCCTGCGGGCGACCGCGTCCAGCTCCAGGTCGCTCGCGTACTCCTGCTCGATGATCTCCACGGCTTCCTCGTAGAGGGCACGGCGGCGTGAGACTGTCGATGTTCTAATGGCCATAGGGGTATGAGTGAGGGGGTGGGGGATGCGGGTCCATGCGAGTCCTTCGCGCTGAGTACGCACCAAGTGACAACGCGGGATCACGGTTGAAGTTAGCGAATGTGACGCCCAAGTCACGTTTCATGCAGCGTTTGGCGCACGTGCACTCGCCGCTCCTCTCCACGCGGTATGTGTAGTCTTGCGGCAATCGTCACTTGGACATCTGGGAGCCTGGTTTGCAAGTTTGCGAGGGGATGAGCTCGGTCGTACTCACCGTCGGCCCGGACCACACGCTGCGTGAGGCTTCTCGGCAGATGGCCAAGCGGGGCGTGGGCGCGGCGGTGGTGATCGACCCCGACCAGCCGGGCCCGGGCATCTTCACCGAGCGCGACCTGCTCATGGCCCTCGGCGAGGGTCAGGACCCTGACGAGGAGCGCGTCTGCGAGCACCTCTCGGAGAACCTCACCTTCGCGGCGCCGGACTGGTCGCTCGAGCGCGCGGCCGAGGAGATGGTCAAGGGCGGCTTCCGCCACCTGGTGGTGGTGGATGGCGGCGAGATCGCCGGCGTCCTCTCGATGCGCGACATCGTTCGCTGCTGGACCGAGGCCGGGGCCACGGCCGACGTCGAGAGCGCCCGGGCGCGGGCGTAGCTAGAACCCCCTGAAGTCCCGCCGGCGCCGGCGCGGACGCGTCGTCGCGCCGGTGTCCTCCGGCGGAGGGGTGCCCACGCGGGGCGGCCGCCGGGCCCGCGAGCGCTCCAGCGGCGTCGTCTGCTCCGGCGGGCCGTGGCGGTGGCCGATCGTCTCGCGGCCGGCCATGAAGAACGCGAACGAGAGCAGCGCCAGCGCGATGCCGAGCAGCGGCCGGTCGGTGAACAGGCTCGCCACGGCGGCGATCATCAGGAGCGGCGAGTCCAGCAGCGCGATTCGCTGCAGGGTCCAGCGGACGGTGGGGGAGAGCACGAGCTAGTGCTCGAGCGGGAGCTCCGCCATCTCCTCGCGGGTCTGGCGGATCCAGCGGGTGAGGGCGACCAGCGCGATGATCAGCCCGATCGCGACCATCACCCAGGTGAGCACGACGCCGATCACCGCGACCGTGATCCCGAAAGCCAGCAGCACCGGCATGTACGAGGGGTCCGGGAGGTGGATCTCCTCGCTCGGCTGGGCGAGCGCCTGCGCCTGCGAGTCGTCGGCCACGATCAGTAGGTGGCCGCGACCACGAACGCAGCGCCGAAGAAGATGAAGCTGATGGCGCCGGCGATCAGGCCGGTGCGCAGGTTCTTGTTGGCGAGTCGCCGGTCCATCGAGGCATCGTTTCTAGCACAAGTCGCGTAGCTTTCCGGCGGTGGGTCCGGGGGAGAGAGCGGCCGATCCCGCCGTCATCGGCGTGGACGTCGGCGGCACGAAGGTCGCCGCCGCGCGGATCGCCGGCACCGAGGTCGTCGAGCCGGTCGTGCACCCGACGGACCTGAGCGGCAGCGACGCCCTGCTGGCCGGCATCGAGTCCGCCATAAACGAGGTGGTCGAGGGGACCGGCGCCCCGCAGGCCGTGGGGATCGGCATGCCGTCGCAGATTGACTTCGCCACCGGCACGATCGTGAGCAGCGTGAACATCCCGTTCGAGGGCGTGGCGCTCGGCGAGGAGCTCGGCGCGCGGCTCGGCGTCCCCGTCTACCTCGACAACGACGCGAACTGCGCCGCGCTCGCGGAGGCCCAGTTCGTGGACGGCGCGCCCGCGCAGGACCTCGTGATGCTGACCCTCGGCACGGGCGTGGGCGGCGGCGTGGTGATCGGCGGACGCATCTTCCGCGGCCACTCGGGGCTGGGCGGGGAGCTCGGCCACACGGTCATCGACCCGGACGGGCCCGACTGCCCGGGCTCATGCCCCAACAGAGGCTGCCTGGAGGCGCTCGCCTCGGGCACGGCGCTCGAGCGGGAGGCCACGGCGCGGGCGGGAAAGCGGGTGAAGGGGCGGGAGGTCGTCGAGGCCGCGCGGCAGGGCGACAGCGGGGCGCTGGAGCTGCTGGAGGGGCTGGGGAGGTGGCTCGGCATCGGTATCTCGAACTTCGTGAACGTCTTCGAGCCCGAGCACTTCGTCATCGGCGGTGGGCTCTCGGCGGCGGCCGACCTGTTCCTCGAGACCGCGCGGCGGGAGGCGGCCTCCAGGGCGCTCCCGGCGTTGTTCGAGCGGGTCCGGGTATCGGTCGCGGAGGCGGGCAACGACGCGGGTCTGATCGGCGCCGGCCTGCTCGCCGCGCAGGAGCTGGCGCTGAGCGGGGATACTGCTGGGACGGCAAGCCACGGGAGGAGCGGATGACAGCGACGGCAACCGATACGAGAGCGCTCGACGAGCTCTGCGTCAACACCATCCGCACGCTCTCGATGGACGCCGTCCAGAAGGCGAACTCGGGCCACCCGGGCGCGCCGATGGGCCTCGCCCCGCTCGCGTACGTGCTCTACACGCGCGTCATGCGCCACAACCCGGCCGACCCGGACTGGCCCAACCGCGACCGCTTCGTGCTGAGCGCCGGCCACGCGTCGATGCTCCTCTACTCGATGCTCCACCTGACCGGCTACCCGATGTCGCTCGACGACATCAAGGGCTTCCGCCAGGTCGGCTCGCCGACGGCGGGCCACCCCGAGCGCAAGTACTCGCCGGGCATCGAGGTGACGACCGGCCCGCTGGGGCAGGGGATCTCGAACGCCGTGGGCATGGCGCTGGGCGAGCGGATGCTCGCCGCGCAGTTCAACGAGGCCGACCACGAGATCGTGAACCACCACACGTTCACGATCGCGAGCGACGGCGACGTCCAGGAGGGCGTGGCGGCCGAGGCCTCCTCGCTCGCCGGGCACCTCGGGCTCGGCAAGCTGATCGCGTTCTACGACGACAACAAGATCCAGCTCGCGAGCCCCGTCGACGTGGTGATGACCGAGGACGTGGGCAAGCGCTACGAGGCCTACGGCTGGCACGTGATCGACGTGGGCGAGACCGACGACCTCGACCGCCTCGAGACCGCCACCCGCGAGGCGATGCAGGTGCAGGACCGGCCGTCGCTCGTGATCGTGCAGACGCACATCGGCGCCGGCAGCCCCAACAAGCAGGACACGACCAAGGCGCACGGCTCGCCGCTCGGCGAGGACGAGGTCCGCCTGACCAAGGAGAACCTGGGCTGGGACCCCGACAAGCAGTTCGAGATCCCGGACGAGGCGCTCGCGCACTTCCGCGAGTCCTGCGCGCAGGGCGCCAAGCTCCAGGACGCGTGGAGCGCGCTGTTCGACCGCTACCGCGAGGCGCACCCGGACAAGGCCGCCCTGTTCGAGGCGATCCAGCGCGGCGAGATGCCCCAGGGCTTCGACGAGGACGTGCCGCGCTTCGACGCCGACCCGGAGGGCATGGCCACCCGCAAGGCCTCCGGTGAGGCGATCCAGTGGGCGGCGGAGAGGGTGCCGCACCTCGTCGGCGGCTCGGCCGACCTCGCCAGCTCGACGAACACCGACATCGACGGCGGCGGCGACGTGGCCCCCGGCGACTACTCCGGCCGCAACCTCCGCTTCGGCGTGCGCGAGCACGGGATGGGCGCGATCGTCAACGGTCTCGCGATCCAGGGACTGCGCGCGTTCGGCGCCACCTTCCTGACCTTCTCGGACTACATGCGCGGCTCGGTGCGCCTCTCGGCGCTGATGAAGCTGCCGGCGATCTGGGTCTGGACCCACGACTCGATCGGGCTCGGCGAGGACGGGCCGACGCACCAGCCGGTCGAGCACCTGGCCGCGCTGCGCGCGATCCCGCGCCTGAACGTGCTGCGGCCGGCCGACGCCAACGAGACCGCGCTCGGCTGGCGCTTCGCCCTGCGCCAGACCGAGGCCCCGACGGCGTTCGCGCTCTCGCGCCAGAACCTGCCCGTGCTCGACCCGGCCAGCGTGCCCGACGACGCCATCGAGCGCGGCGCCTACGTGCTGCACGAGACCGGCGACGGCGACCCGGACCTGATCCTGATCGGCACCGGCTCGGAGGTCTCGCTCTGCATGGAGGCTGCGGGCCTGCTCGACGACCTCGCGGTACGCGTGGTGAGCATGCCGTGCATGGACACCTTCGCCGAGCAGGACGACGAGTACCGCGACACGGTGCTGCCGCCGTCGGTCCGCGCGCGGGTGGCCGTGGAGGCCGCCGTGCCGCAGGGCTGGGACCGCTGGATCGGCCCCGACGGCGCGTTCCTCGGGATGACCACGTTCGGCGAGTCCGGCCCCGCGCCGGAGGTGTACGAGCACTTCGGGATGACCGCCGCGAAGGCGGCCGAGCTGGGGCGGAGCGTCCTCGATCGAGTCGGAGCAAGGAGCTAGCGAATGAGCGTCACCGTCGGTGTAAACGAGCGACTTCAGGCCCTCACGCAGGCGGGCACGAGCGTCTGGCTCGACCAGATCCGCCGCAGTCTGATCGAGGGCGGCGAGCTCCAGCGGCTGATCGACGAGATGTCGCTGCGCGGCGTGACCTCCAACCCGGCGATCTTCGAGAAGGCGATCCTCGGCTCCGACGACTACGACGACGAGCTGCGCGAGCTCGCCGAGCAGGGCTGCGACGCCAAGCAGATCTACGACGCGATCGCGATCAAGGACGTGCAGCTCGCGGCCGACGTGCTGCGGCCGGTCTACGACGAGCTGCGCGGCTACGACGGCTACGTGTCGCTCGAGGTCGGGCCCGAGGCCGCGCACGACACCGACTCCACGCTCGAGCAGGCGCGCGACTACTGGAAGCGCGTCGACCGCCCCAACGTGATGATCAAGATCCCCGGCACGACCGCGGGGCTGCCCGCGATCGAGCAGTGCATCTCCGAGGGCATCAACGTGAACGTGACGCTGCTGTTCAGCGTCGAGTCGTACGCGAACGTGGCCGAGGCCTACATCCGCGGCCTCGAGCGCCGCCGCGAGGACGGCGGCGACGTCGCCAACGTGCGCTCGGTGGCGAGCTTCTTCGTCTCGCGCGTGGACAGCAAGGTCGACAAGCTGCTGGAGCAGAAGGGACGCACCGACCTCCAGGGCGAGGCCGGGCTCTGGAACGCGCGCGCCGCGTACGTGCGCTTCAAGGAGATCTTCCAGGGCGAGCGCTTCGCGGAGCTGAAGGAGGCCGGCGCGCCGGTGCAGCGCCCGCTCTGGGCCTCGACCGGCGTGAAGAACCCGGCCTACCCGGACACGCTCTACGTCTCGAACCTCGTCGCGCCCGAGACCGTGAACACGATGCCGATGCCCACCCTGCTCGCGGCCGGCGAGAAGGCCGAGATCAAGGGCGCGACCGCCGACGCCGACCCGGCCGAGGTCGAGGCCGCGATGAAGGACCTCGCGGAGGCCGGCATCGACATGGAGCAGGTCGTGGAGGAGCTGCTCGACGAGGGCGTGGAGCTGTTCGTGGACGCGATGGAGAAGCTGATCGTCGGCGTGGAGAGCGCGCGCGAGGCGGCGGTCACGGGCCGGCCCGTCACGTTCGAGTCGAACATCCCCGACGACCTCGAGCCGGCGCTCGCCGCGCGCGTGAAGGAGGCGACCGAGCAGGACGTGGCGCGCCGCGTCTGGGCCAAGGACGAGACGCTCTGGGGCGGCCCCGGGCCGGAGATCGGCGACCGGCTCGGCTGGCTCACGATCTCGGACACGATGCTCGAGCACTGCGCGGACCTGAACGCGTTCGCGCAGGCCTGCCGCGAGGACGGCCTGACCGACGCCGTGCTGCTCGGCATGGGCGGCTCGAGCCTCGGCCCGGAGGTGATCCGGCGCTCGTTCGGCGACCGCGCCGACGGCATGCGCCTGCACGTGCTCGACTCGACCGACCCCGGCGCGGTGCTCGCGACCGAGCGGGCGATCGACCTGTCGAAGGCGCTGTTCGTCGTCTCGAGCAAGTCGGGCGGGACGATCGAGACGCTGTCGCAGTTCAAGTACTTCCACGCGAAGACGGCCGAGGCGCTCGGCGAGCAGGAGGCCGGCAAGCACTTCGTGGCGGTCACCGACCCGGGGACCTCGCTGGCCGAGCTGGCGCAGGAGAAGGGCTTCCTGCACACGTTCGTGAACGACCCGGAGATCGGCGGGCGCTACAGCGTGCTGTCGTACTTCGGACTCGTCCCCGCGGCGCTGATGGGCGTGGACGTGAAGGCGCTCCTGGAGCGCGCGCAGGTGGCCGAGCAGGTCTGCCGCCACGACGACCACAGCTCCAGCAACTCGGGGCTCTGGCTCGGGATCGCGATGGGCGAGCTGGCGGGCCACCGCCGGGACAAGCTCACGTTCGTGGTCGAGGACCCGATCTCGAGTTTCGGCCTCTGGGTCGAGCAGCTGATCGCGGAGTCGACCGGCAAGGAGGGCAAGGGCACCCTCCCGGTGGCCGACGAGCCGCTCGGCGAGCCGGACTCATACGGCGACGACCGCGTGTTCGTCTACATCCGCGACAAGGACGGCGGCGAGCTCGAGTCGAAGCTGTCCGAGCTCGCCAAGGCGGGGCACCCGGTCTTCACGATCTACGGCGAGGGGCCGGAGGACCTCGGGCGGATCTTCTTCTTCGCCGAGTTCGCGACGGCGGTCTCCGGCTGGGTGCTGGGGATCAACCCGTTCGACCAGCCCAACGTCCAGGAGGCCAAGGACAACACGCAGAAGGTGCTCCAGCGCTACGCGGACGAGGGCAAGCTGCCGGACGTCGCCGACGCCGACGAGGGCGGCCTGCGCGAGATCCTCCAGCAGGCCCAGCCGCCGAACTACGTGGCGATCATGGGCTACGTGCAGCCGTCGGAGGCGTTCGACCGCGCGATCGAGGGCCTGCGCGCCGCGATCCGCGACGCGACCAGGGCCACCACGACGTTCGGCTACGGCCCGCGCTTCCTGCACTCGACGGGTCAGTTCCACAAGGGCGGGCCGAAGACCGGCGTGTTCCTCCAGCTCGTGCACGACGGGCCCGACGACGTGGAGATCCCCGACGCGGGCTACACGTTCGGCACGCTGAAGAACGCGCAGGCCACCGGCGACCTCGAGACGCTCAAGGCGCACGGGCTGCCGGCCCAGCGGGTGCGGCTCGAGGGCGACCCGGCCGAGGCGGTCGAGCGCCTGACCGACCAGATCAAGGAGATGCTCTGATGCAGCTCGGCTTCGTCGGCCTCGGCCGCATGGGCGGCAACATGGTGCACCGGATCCACCGCGACTCCGACCACCAGGTCGTGGCGTTCGACTTCAGCGAGGACGCCGTGCGGGAGGCGGAGGGCCACGGGGCCTCCGGCGCCGGCTCGCTCGAGGAGCTGGTCGAGCAGCTCGAGAAGCCGCGCGCCGTCTGGGTGATGGTGCCGGCGGGCGACCCGACCGAGCAGACGGTGGCCAAGCTGGGCGAGCTGCTCGACGAGGGCGACATGGTCATCGACGGCGGCAACAGCCGCTGGTCCGACGACAAGCGCCGCGCGGCGGAGCTGGCGGAGAGGGGGATCGACTACGTGGACGTGGGGACGTCCGGCGGCGTCTGGGGCATCAAGGTCGGCTACTGCATGATGGTCGGCGGCTCCGACGAGGCGGTCGGACGGCTCGCGCCGATCCTCGACGTGCTGGCCCCGCCCGCGGACGACGAGCACGGGCCGGGCTGGGGCCACTTCGGGCCGGCGGGGGCGGGCCACTACGTGAAGATGGTCCACAACGGCGTCGAGTACGGGATGATGCAGGCCTACGCCGAGGGCTTCTCGCTGTTCGACGCCTGTGAGTACGAGCTCGACAACGCGAAGATCGCTCACCTGTGGATGCAGGGGTCGGTCGTGCGCTCGTGGCTCTGCGAGCTCGCCGCGCTGGCGTTCGAGCAGGAGGGCAACGACCTCGGGCGGCTCGAGCCCTACGTGGAGGACTCCGGCGAGGGGCGCTGGACCGTCGAGGACTCGATCGACAAGCGGATCCCGACGCCGGTGATCACGACCTCGCTGTTCGAGCGCTTCTCCTCCCGCGGGCAGAACGCCTTCGCCGCGAAGGTGAACGCCGCCCTGCGCAACCAGTTCGGGGGCCACGCCGTCAAGTCGGCGGCGCAGGCGGACCCGACGGCCGAGTAGCGCGATGGCCACCGCGACGCAGGAGCGCGAGAACCCGCTGGTCGAGGGACTCGAGCGGCTGCCGGTCCACCCGACCACGCTCGTGATCTTCGGCGCCACCGGCGACCTATCGCGCCGCAAGCTGCTGCCGGGCATCTACAACCTCGCCCACGAGGGGGCGCTGCCGGAGCGCTTCAACCTGATCGGCGTCTCGCGCGGGGACGAGACCGACGACGCGTTCCGCGAGCTGGCGCGCGACTCGATCACGCAGTTCTCGCGCCGCGACGCCGACCCGAAGGTGCTCGACTCGCTGGTGAGCCGGATGCGCTACGTGGCGGGCTCGTTCGACGAGGACGACATGTACGAGCGCCTGTCCGGCGTCGCGAAGGAGTTCGACGAGGAGGCCGGCCAGGAGTTCAACCGCCTCTACTACCTCTCGGTCGCGCCGACGTTCTTCCCGCTGATCGCGGAGAAGCTCGGCCAGCACGGGCTCGCCAACTGCGAGGGCGCGGAGACGCGCATGATCATCGAGAAGCCGTTCGGCACCGACCTCGACAGCGCGCTCGAGCTCAACCGCGCGCTGCTCGGCGTGTTCGACGAGAGCCAGATCTTCCGCATCGACCACTACCTGGGCAAGGAGACGGTCCAGAACATGATGGTCCTGCGCTTCGCGAACGGGATCTTCGAGCCGCTCTGGAACCGCTCCTACATCGACAGCGTGCAGATCACCGCGGCGGAGGACCTCGGCATCGGCTCGCGCGCGGGCTACTACGACAAGTCCGGGGCGCTGCGCGACCTCGTGCAGAACCACATGCTCCAGCTCCTGATGCTGCTGGCGATGGAGCCGCCGGTCTCCTTCGACGCCGACGCCGTGCGCGACGAGAAGGTGAAGGTGTTGCACGCGATCCGCCCACCGTCGATCGACGAGGTGGCGGACATGGCGGTGCGGGCCCAGTACGACTCCGGCCACTCGGGCGGCGAGGACGTGGAGGGCTACCTCGACGAGGAGGGCGTGCCCGACGACTCGACCACCGAGACCTACGCGGCGGTGAGGCTGAAGATCGACAACTGGCGCTGGGCGGGCGTGCCGTTCTACCTGCGCACGGGCAAGCGGCTCGCGCGCAAGGTCACCGAGATCGCGGTCACGCTCAAGCCGGTCCCGCACCTCGCCTTCAAGCAGTCGGGCTCGCTCGGGGTGGAGGCGAACCAGCTCGTGATGTCGGTCCAGCCGAACGAGGGCGTC
>DASVWC010000084.1:0-27259 GCA_036389835.1 Thermoleophilaceae bacterium
GTGCGACGCGTTCGTGCCGATCGAGCCCGTCGCGTCGGTCCCGTGGATGCCGGCGCCGTTGTAGATCCCCATCCAGCGCGCCTTGAGCGGGTTCTGGGGCGTGCCGCCCGGCACGACGGTGCCCGCGAGCGACCCCGCCCACGGGGAGTTGGGCACGTTCCAGGCCGGGTTGACCGCCTTGTTCTGGACCTCGTAGAGCCCCGCCGGCGTCTCGAGGCCGACCTGCCCGACCGCGATCCCGTAGCTCTTGACCATCTTCAGCTTCTTGAAGAGCCGCAGCGTGAAGTTGGCCCGGTCGACCGTGACGACGACCGGGTACTTCTTGGCGAGCTCCGCCGTCGACACCTTCGCCTCGACCTTGCGCACGCGCGCGTGGACGATGCGCTGGCTGTCGGCCGGCTGGGTGAGCGCCTTCTCGATCTTGCTCGCGAGGTTGCGCTCGTCCATCCGCACGCCGTACCGGCTCTCGACCTTCTCGAGCGTGCCGGCCGAGAAGTCGACCTTCGCGTCGACGGGCTTGCGCTCGGTCCGCTTGTCCACCCGGGCGACGAGCCGCCGGACCGCGGCCTTGTCGTACGTCACGCGCGGGTCCACGTTCACGTCGACGTCGCCGCCGGTCAGCTCGCGCCACGTCCGCGACAGGACGTTGCCGTCGCGGCTCTCGGCGAGCGCCTCGTCGAGCATCCCGTCGACGTCGGCGCGGACGCCGGCCTGCTCGGCGGTGAGGCGGAAGCTGCGCTTGCGCGCCCGCACGACGACCGGCGCCTTCAGGGCGGCGAGCAGCTCCGTCTCGAGCTTGCGGCGCGCCTCCTCCTTGGACAGGCCGCCGAGCATGATCCCGCCGACCTTGACCCCGTCGGCGATCTCGTCGTCGCGCCCGGCGTCGTAGGCCCAGACCGCCCCGACGCCCCCGACGAGGAGGACCAGGAAGACCGCTACGCCTATGAACAGCGGGGAACGCACGGCGAGATGGTAGTCAGCCTCGGGTCTTCTCGGGCAGCTCTCTGCGCTCCCCGCGCGCCACGTTCTGGCGCTTGGGCTCCCGGCGCTGGTCGGACCGCACGCTCGGGCTGTAGCGCAGGAAGTCCTCGACCTCGCGCTCGTAGCGGTAGGTCTCGCCGGTGCCGCGGACGACCGACGCGAGGCGCATGTGCTCGGCGAAGGCGAGCACGGCCTCGCGCGAGGTGTAGCGGTAGCGAAAGCCCGTCGCCTTGAGCCGGCGATTGTCGAGGCCGCGGCCGAAGCGGAGCTGGCCGAGCATCTCGGGCGGGATCCTCACCCCCAGCCGCCTCAGCCCCGCGGCCGAGAGGCCGGTGCCGAACGGCATCAGGACCGGGGCGAACGGCTTGCCGAGCAGCGACGCGACCTCGGTGAGCGCCAGGACCCCGTCGGCCGCCACGTTGTAGATGCCGCCGAGGTCGTGGCGCAGCGAGTGGGCGGCGGCCTCGACCACGTCCTCCTCGTGCACGAACTGGTAGCGGGGGTCGAAGCCGAAGATCGTCGGGATCACCGGCAGCGAGAAGAAGCGCGTGTGCGCGGTCTTCACGCCGGGCCCGAGCACGTTCGACATCCGCATGATCGTGGTGCAGACGTTCGGGTTCTTCTCGGCGAAGTCGCGCACGCTCGCCTCCGCCTCGACGATGTCCTTCTCGATCGGCGTGCGCGGCGGGTGCGGGCGGCCCATCGACTCGGTGAAGAAGGCCGGGTCGTCCTGGGCGGTGCCGTAGAAGTGCGCCGAGGACTTGAACACGAACCGCTTGACGGTCGAGTGGCTGCACGCGGCGAGGATGTTCATCGTCCCGATGACGTTGTTCTCGTGCGCCTTGCGCGAGCTGGTCTGGGTCGAGTCGACCACCAGGCGGCTGTCCACGACGGTGTCGATCTCGGCGGCCTCGACGATGCGCCGCAGCAGCGCGTGCTGGTTGCCCACGCGCACGAACTCGGTGCGCTCGAGCTCGCGGGTGGGGTCCTGGTCGTCGACCCCGATGATCGCCTCGTACTGGTCGTCCTGCTCGAGCGCCTGCGCGAGCTTGCCGCCCCAGAAGGTCGACAGGCCGGTGATCAGCACGCGCCGCTTCGCCATCGAGGCCCCTTACCCGAACCAGACCGACTGACGCTTGGCGACCATCTCCCAGACGTTCTCCTGGATCCGCGCGCGGACCTCCTGGGCGACGCTCTGCACGAGCGACTTGTCGCGCTGGAGGCCCTCCTCGTCGAAGCGGATCGGCGGGAGGAAGCGGATCCGGAACTTGGCCGGCAGGTAGCCCATCATGCCCAGCAGGCCGAAGTGCGGGAAGGTGGGCGTGATCGGGAAGTAGGTGAGGCCGGTGAGCTTCGCGAGCGGGTTGACGTGCGCGAAGATCGGGGCGGCCTCCTCCGCTCCGATCACGCAGACCGGGACGATCGGGGCGCGCGCGCGCATCGCGGCCTCGACGAAGCCGCCGCGCCCGAAGCGGCGGAGGCGGTAGCGGTCCTTGTAGAGCTTCTCGGTGCCCTTCCGGCCCTCCGGGAAGACCAGCACGAGCTGCTGCTCGTCGAAGAGCAGGCGCTGCACGTTCGCGGGGTGGGCGGCCACGCAGCCGATCTTCGGGATCAGCATGCTGAAGCCCGGATAGCCCTTGAAGAAGTGCTCGACCGTGATGTTCAGGGGGCGCGGGTGCGGGTGCTCCTCCTTGATCGACTTGGCGATCATCCCGGCGTCCGGCGGGAGCGCCCCCGAGTGGTTGGAGACGAGCAGGGCGCCGCCGCTGGCGGGGACGTTCTCGATCCCCTCGACCTCGACCCGGAACCACTGGTGGTAGAGGAAGTCGATGACGGTGCGGTCGAGGAGGCCCTCGACGCGCTCGGAGCGGCCCCAGTCGTTGAGCTCGCGCTCGGGCTCGACGCCGGGCAGGTACGCGCGCAGGTCGTCCTCGCGCCGGGCGAGCGTGCCGGGCCGGTCCCGTACGAGGTCCTGGACCTCGGGCTCGGGCGTGCGCAGGCTGGTGCGGTCGGGCATCGGCGCCCGATTGTGGCAGGACCTAGCGCGCGGCGAGGACGGGCGCGAGCCGCTCGGCCAGCTCCGGCCAGTCGCGGCCGCCGATCGCCTCGCCCGTCTCGACCAGGCGCTCGTTCCACGGGTGCCGGATCGTGGCGGCCACGATGCCGGCCGCGCGCGCGGCGGCGAGGTTGACCGGGCTGTCGTCCACCAGCACGTCCACCCCGAGCTCCACGCAGCGGCTGATCTTGTCGTAGGAGCAGTGGAGGTCGTCATAGGGCATCGCGATCCGCTCGAGCCAGCGCTCGGTGGCCGCACGGGTGGCGACGGCCCGGTGACTGGTCACGTGGATCCAGTGCCCCTCCTCGTGCCAGCGCGCGACGACCTCGACGGCGCCCGGGTACGGCTCCGCGCTCTGGATGTTCTCGTCGCTGTGGGTCTCCTCGATGGCGGCGATCAGGTCCGGGCGCTCGAGCTTGGTGATCCCCCACTCGTGCTGCTCGTCGTAGGGCAGCTCGACGCCGAAGCGCTCGCGCGCGATCGAGTCGAGCAGGTCCCAGTAGTGGTGGAGCGTGGAGTCGATGTCGAGGGCTATGCGGGCGATGGGGTGGGTAACGTAGTGACGATGGCTGGCAAGAAGCTCCCGAGGTTCACGGTCCCGGCCAGGCCGCGCGCGGCCACGCGCGCCGGCGACGACTACGGCGTGCGCGACGAGCCGGACTGGACCGGGATCGACTGGCGCGAGCACCTGCGCAGCGCGCAGATCGACGGCGAGCGCGTCAACTACGTGGACCTCGGCTCCGGCGACGGGCCGCCGGTCGTGCTCGTCCACGGGATCGCCGGCAACTGGCAGAACTGGCTCGAGAACATCCCGCGCCTCGCCCGGGAGCGGCGCGTCGTGGCGCTCGACCTGCCCGGCTTCGGCGCGTCCGACGACCTGGTCCACGAGCCGTCGATGTCGCGCTACGGGCGGACGGTCGAGGCGCTCTGCGACCGGCTCGACCTGGGCGAGATCGCGCTCGTCGGCAACTCGATGGGCGGGTTCATCTCCGCGGAGACGACGATCCAGTTCCCCGAGCGGGTCGAGCGGCTGGTGCTGTGCTCGGCCGCCGGCATCACCACGAGCGACCTGCGCATCGCTCCGGTCGTCACCGCCGCGCGCGTGCTCGCGATGGGCGGCGCGCGGAGCGCCGCGGAGATCCGGATGGCCGTCACGCGCCCGCGGCTGCGGCACGCGATCTTCTCGCTCATCACGCGTCACCCGACGCGGCTCAAGCCCGACGTCCTCTTCGAGATCAGCCGCGGCGCCGGGCGCGACGCGTTCGTGCCGGTCCTGCGGTCGATCCTCGAGTACGACTTCCGCGACCGGCTCCCGGAGATCCGCTGCCCGACGCTGATCCTCTGGGGCAGGAACGACGCGATCGTCCCGAGCCCCGACGCCTACGAGTACGAGCGCCTCATCCCCGGCACCCAGCCGGTCGTGATGATGGAGGAGACGGGGCACCTGCCGATGGTGGAGCGGCCGGTCACGTTCAACGACGCGGTGCTCGAGTTCATCTCCGGCCCGACCCCCGAGCAGGGGATCGAGGACGACGCGCGGGAGCCCGCTCCGGCCTAGCTGGTCAGCGCGCCCTCGGCGGCCGAGCCGACGTGGCGCGCGTACTTGCCGAGCACCCCGCCGTCGAGGCTCGGCGGCGGCGGCTCGTAGGCGCTGACCCGGCTCGCGATCTCGTCGTCGGCGAGGTCCACGTCGAGCCGGCGCGACTCGACGTCGAAGCTGATCGTGTCGCCGTCGCGGACCGCCGCGATCGGGCCGCCGCGCGCGGCCTCCGGGGCCACGTGGCCGGCCATCAGCCCGCGCGTGGCGCCCGAGAAGCGCCCGTCGGTGAGCAGGGCGACGGTCTCGCCGAGGCCCTCCCCCATCAGCGCCGCGGTCACGCCGAGCATCTCGCGCATGCCGGGCCCCCCCGCCGGGCCCTCGTTGCGGATCACGACCACGTCGCCGTCCTCGATCGACTGCGACTTGACGGCCGCGAACGCTTCCTCCTCGGACTCGAACACGCGCGCGGGGCCGGTGTGGCTCGTGCGGGTCGAGCCCGAGACCTTCACGACGCAGCCGTCGGGCGCGAGGTTGCCGCGCAGTATCGCGAGCCCGCCCGTTGGCTTCAGCGGGTCGTCGAGCGGCCGGATGACCTCCTGGCCCTGCTCCTCCTCGGCCGTGGCCGCCTCCGCGCCGATCGAGCGGCCGGTCACGGTGGGCGCGTCCGCCTGGAGCAGGCCGGCGTCGAGCAGGCGCTTGGCCACCAGGCGCACGCCGCCCGCGCGCCAGAGGTCGGTGGCCACGAAGCGGCCGCTCGGCTTGAGGTCGGCGAGCAGCGGGGTGCGATCGCTGATGCGGTCGAAGTCCTCGAGGTCGAGCGGGACGCCGACCTCGTTGGCGAGCGCCATCAGGTGGAGGACCGCGTTCGTGGAGCCGCCGGTGGCGGCCACGCACGCGATCGCGTTCTCGAGCGACTCCCTCGTGATGATCGTGCTCGGGCGCACGTCGTCCTCGAGGAGCTGCATGACCAGCCTGCCGACGTCCTCGGCGACCTGGCCCTTCTTGCCCTCCTCGGCGGGGACCATCGAGGTGCCCATCGCCGAGATGCCGAGCATCTCGAAGGCAGTGGCCATCGTGTTCGCCGTGTACTGGCCGCCGCAGGCGCCGGCGCCCGGGCTCGCCACCGCCTCGAGCTCGGCGAGCTCGGCGTCGGTCATGTCGCCGGCGGCGTGCGAGCCGACCGCCTCGAACACGTCCTGGATCGTCACGTCGCGGCCCTTGAAGCGCCCGGGCGCGATCGAGCCGCCGTAGAGCATCACGCTCGGCACGTCGAGGCGGGCGAGCGCCATCACGCAGCCGGGGATCGTCTTGTCGCAGCCCGACAGCGCGACGACCGCGTCGAACATGTGGCCGCGGGCCACGAGCTCGATCGAGTCGGCGATCAGCTCGCGGCTGACGAGCGACGCCTTCATCCCCTCGGTCCCCATCGTGATCCCGTCGGAGATCGAGATCGTGTTGAACTCCATCGGCGTGCCGCCGGCGGCGCGGACGCCGTCCTTGACCCGCTCGGCCAGGCCGCGCAGGTGGAAGTTGCACGGCATCGTCTCGGTCCAGGTGTTGGCGATGCCGACGATCGGGCGGGCGAGGTCCTCGTCGCCGAACCCGATGCCGCGGTAGTACGCGCGGGCGGGGGCCCGGTCCGGGCCCTCGAGGATGACCCGGCTGCGCAGGCGCTTGGCGTCGCTCACGCGCTGCGCCTGGCGTTCAGGGCGTCCTGGCCGCGCAGGCGCTCCCACTCCGAGAGGCGCCAGAGGTCGCGGCGCACGCGGCTCGGGTCCACCTGGCGGCCCGGCAGGTGCATGTTCGCCCGGCCGATGAGCTGGCGCTCGTCGCCGGTGAGCGCCATCCACCTGGCGAGCACGTCGTCGGAGTCGGGCAGCCGGGTGGCGCCCACCGCGGCGGTGAGGTCCGGGAACTCGACGCAGTACTCGCTCAGCAGGCGGCCGGTCTCCGGCACGTAGGCGACGATCGGCTTGTGCGGGTAGATCAGGTAGGCGTAGCCGGGCGCCTGCTGCGGCTGCGGCGGCTCGTCGGGGCGCTCCGCGTAGTCGAGCCGGCGCCGGCGGCGCTGTAGCGCCCGGCCCGGTCCCTCGGTCTTGAGCTTGCCGTGCACGCGGATGAAGCCGAGGTCGCGGTACATCGCCCACTCCTCGTCGTTCACGCAGGAGCGCAGCAGCTCGCGGGCGCGCTGCTCGGCGCGGCGCTCGCGGCCCGGGTCGCGCATCGCGCGGCGCTCGGCGCGGGCGTCGGCCCGGTCGCGCGCGCGGGCCCGGCGCGTGGTGGTCGCACGGACGGCCAGCGGCGCCACGAGCACGGCCGCCAGGAGCGCGAGTACGAGCAGCGCGAGCAGCATGGGGCTACCCGCCGGATGCGCGCGGGAAGAAGATGACGCGGTCCGCGTCGGCGGAGATCTCGCCATAGGCCCGCACGAGCGTGGCCTCCCGCCGGCCCGACCCGTTCGCGGTCGTGGGCACCGCCGCCCACATCCCCTCGTCGAGCTGGCGGCGGAACTCCTCGACCAGACGCTCCTCGTCCCCGCGCAGCCGCGGGTCGCCCTCGGTCAGGAGGATCTCGCCGTGTCCGGGCTTCATGCGGAGGAACTTGATGGTCCGGGTCCCTGTCGATCGCTGCTGCGGCGCCGCCCCGCGGGCGCGCGGCGGCCGGGCGATTATGTCAAACGGCCTCCGGCATTCAGAATCCCTCGCGCGCCGCGCGCCGCGCGGCGAGCGCGCCCGGGGGAGCGCCGGAGGCGGAGGCGGCGGATTCGCGGGCCCGCTCGGCGACGCCCAGTACGTCGACCGGGCCGGCCCCGGCTCCGAGGCCCCCGAGTCCGTCGCGGACAGCGCGCGAGGCTGCCGCGCGCGCCGCCTCGGCCGCCTCGAGGGGCGTGTGACCGTGCGCGAGCCACGCGGCGAGCGTGGACGAGTGGGTGCATCCCGAGCCGTGCGCCGCACCGTCCGGATGACGCTCGCCGCCGATGCGGATCGCCTCGCCCTCCGCGAGGAACACGTCGTCGCCGCCCTCGGCGTGACCTCCGGTGACGACCACCGCGCCGGGACCGAGCGCCCGCACCGCATGGGCGAGCTGCTCCTGGTCGCCGTCGGGGTCGGCCGCCAGGACGCGGGCCTCCGGCACGTTCGGCGTGACGACCGCCGCGCGCGGGACGAGCAGCTCGGCGAGCGCGGCGCGCGCGCCGTCGTCGAGCAGGACCGCGCCGCTCTCCGCGACCATCACCGGGTCGAGCACGACCGGCACGGCGCCGACCAGGTCGAGTGCCCTGTCCACGGCCGCGATCGTCTCGGCGGTGCCGAGCATCCCGATCTTCACGGCGTCGACGCCGATGTCGTCGGCCACCGCTGCGACCTGCGCCACGATCGTCTCCGGCGGGATCTGGTGGACCCCCCGCACCTCGACCGTGTTCTGCACCGTCACGGCCGTGATCGCGGTCATCCCGTGCACCCCGGCCGCCGCGAACGCCTTGAGGTCGGCCTGGATCCCGGCGCCGCCGCCGGAGTCGGACCCGGCGATCGAGAGGACGCGGGGGAGCCGGTCGCGCATGGTCATCAGGTTAGGCCCGCCGGGTCCATGGCCCGCTCGTAGGCGCCGAGGCCGTCGCGGCGCACGAGGCCGAGCAGCTCGAGGCGGCCGAGGGCGGCGCGGGCCTCGGCCGCGCTGAGTCCGAGCGCCTGGGCCGCGGAGTCGGGCGGGTCGCCGCCCTCGATCGCGTCGAGCATCCGCCGCAGGCGATCGTCGAGGGCCGGTGAGGGGAGCGCGGGAGCGGTGCCCGGGACGGCCGGGCCGGCGTTCGGGGCGGGCGGGCCGGCGTTCGGGGCGGGCGGGCCGGCGCCGGGGGCGTTCGGGGCGGGGGGATCGGCGTTCGGGGCGGGCGGGCCGGCGCCGGGGGCGGCCGCGCCAGCGGCATCCGGCGGGGTCGGTCGGCCCGCGCGCTTTCGCCAGCCGCCCGCTCCGAAGAGGACGTCGAGGGCGTCGGCGGCGTCGCGAATGAAGTGGGCGCCGTCGTAGAGGAGCCGGTTCGAGCCGGCGGCCATCCGCGCCGTCACCCGCCCCGGCACCGCCCCCACCTCGCGGTTGAGGTCCTCCGCGAAGTGCGCGGTGATGAGCGAGCCGGAGCGCTCGGCGGCCTCGACCACCACCGTCAGCCGAGCGAGGCCGGCCATGATGCGGTTGCGGGCAGGGAAGGTCCACTTGCGCGGCGGGCTGCCCGGCGGCAGCTCGGCGAGGACGACCCCGCTGCTCACGATCCGGTCATACAGCGCGCGGTTGGTGCGCGGGTACGCTCGCTCGGCCCCGCAGGCCAGCACCGCGAGCGTGTGGCCGCCGCCGTCGAGGGCGCCGCGGTGCGAGGCGGCGTCGATCCCGAGCGCGAGCCCGCTCACGACCGTGACCCTGGCCGCGCTCAGCCCGCGCCCGAGCTGGCGGGCCACCTCGAGCCCGTAGGCCGACGCGCGGCGAGCGCCGACGATCGCCACGGCCGGCTCCTCGAGCAGCTCCGCCAACCGCGACTGCGACCCGGCGCCGTAGAGCACCGCCGGGGCGTCGCCCAGCTCGTGCAGGCGCGCCGGATAGGCGTCGTCGTGCCGGCAGAGCGCGAACAGCCCGGCGTCCTCGACGGCGGCGCGGGTCGCGGCCGGGTCGTAGGCGTCGATGTGCGCGGCGCCGCGCCGGGCCCACACCGGCCCGACGCTCAGGAGCAATTGCTCCTCGGGAAGCGCCAGCAGCCCGCGCGGGCGGCGGCCGCCCCCGAGCAGGCTCGCGATCGGCGCGGCCAGGAACGCGATGAGCGCGCTGCGCCGCAGGCAGGCGTCGCAAGCGCTCATGCGGCCACCGCCGCCGTTCGCGTGCCGAGGCGGTACGAGAGCGCCTCGTCGAGGTGCCGCCCGGCGACGCGGTCCGCGCCGTCGAGGTCGGCGATCGTGCGCGCGAGCCGCACCACCCGGTCGTGCCCGCGGGCCGTGAGGGCGCCGGCGCAGGCCGCCGCGGCCAGGCGGTCGCAGAGCTCGGGCGCGAGGCGCACGTGCTCGCGCGTCTCCCGGGTGTCCATCTCCGCGTTCGACATCGCCGCCGACCCCTCGAGGCGTGCGAGCTGGCGCTCGCGGGCGGCGACGACGCGCTCGCGAACGGCCGCCGATCCCTCGGGCGCCGGGTCGCCCGGCGCCACCGCGACGAGCGGCGCACGGGCGAGGGGGCAGACGATGTCGATCCGGTCGAGCAGCGGCCCGCTCAGCCGCCGGTGGTAGCGCGCCTTGTCGACCTCGTTGCACGTGCACTCGTCCCCGCTGCGCGCGCAGGGGCACGCGTTGCAGGCGCCGACGAGCATCGCGGCGGCCGGGAAGCGCAGCGTGCGCTGGCCGCGCATGACCTCGACGTGGCCGTGCTCGAGCGGCTGGCGCAGCGCCTCGAGCGCTGGCCGCGAGAACTCCGCGAGCTCGTCGAGGAAGAGGACGCCGCGGTGCGCGAGCGTGATCTCCCCAGGCCGCGGGTAGCTGCCGCCGCCCACCAGGCCCGAGGCCGAGATCGTGTGGTGCGGCGCGCGGAACGGCCGCCGCGACGCGAGCCGCCCGCTCCCCAGTCCGGCGACGCTCAGCACCTGGGTGATCTCGACCGCCTCGTCGTGGGTCGGCGGCGGGAGGATGCCCGGCATCCGGCGGGCCAGCATGGTCTTCCCCACACCCGGAGGGCCGACCATCAGCAGGTTGTGCCCGCCCGCCGCGGCGAGCTCGAGCGCGCGGCGGGCATCGGCCTGGCCGCGTACCTCGGCGAGGTCGGAGCAGTCGGGCGGCCGCTCGGCCGGGCGCGCGGCCAGCGCGGGCTCGGGGGACCACTCCCCCCGGATGAGCGCCACGAGCCGCTCGAGGCTGTGCACGCCGAACACCTCGATCCCGTCGACCAGCGCCGCCTCGGCCGCGTCCTCGTCCGGCACCACCAGGCGCTCGTATCCCGCGCGCCGGGCGCCCGCGGCCACCGCGACCGCGCCGGAGGCCGATCGCAGCGTGCCGCTGAGCGACAGCTCGCCGGAGACCGCGTATCGGGCGACCTCCTCGCGCGGAAGCTGCTCGCTGGCGGCGAGCACGGCGACGGCGAGCGCGAGGTCGAAGCTCGGTCCCGCCTTGCGCACGTTCGCCGGCGCGAGGTTGGCGGTGAGCCGCTGGAGCGGGAACTCGAGCCCCGAGTTGAGCAGCGCGGCCCGCACGCGCTCGCGCGCCTCACGCACGGCCCGGTCCGGCAGGCCGACGATCGTGAAGACCGGCAGGCCCCGGCGCAGGTCGACCTCGACGGTCACCTCGCGGCTCTCGACGCCCTCGATGGCGAAGGTGGCGACGTTCGCGAGCATCAGTCGGCTGCTCCGGGCCGAGGGTGGTGCGCGGCGACGACCATCAGAACGCGTCCACCACGTGGTCGAGCGACACGACGCCGCCGGTCGGGCTGAGCGTGATGCCGATGGCGTCGAAGCGAAGCTGCTCGCGGCGCGGCGCGCCGACCTCCTCGCGGCGCTCGCGCAGCCAAGCCGTCGCCAGGTGACGCAGGCGGCGGCGCTTGGCCGGGCCGACCGCGTCGAGAGCGAGCGCGGGGCCCGAGCTGCCGCCGGCCACGCGCGCTTTGACCTCGCAGAAGACGATCGCGGCCGCGTCGGCGGCGACCAGGTCGAGCTCGCCGCGGCGGGTACGCCAGTTGCGGTCGAGGATCTCGTAGCCCGCCGCGACCAGATGGTCGGCGGCGATCTGCTCGCCCAGCGAGCCGCGGATCCGGCGCAGGTCAGGGGACATGGGGCGACCGTACGGGAATGCGTGTTTCGCGTGGGGTCGCGCGGGTGACGATTCGCGCGCGGGCTCGTTACGGGAGCGTTACAAGTGCGCTCGGCCGCCGGCGGCGGCCACGTGGTTGGCCGAGGTGGGCTCTCTAATGGTCGGTATGCGACCCAAATAGAGCCCACCTCGCGGAGCGGCGGGCGCCGGCCGGCGGGCGCCGGCGGGGGGCGGGCGCCGGCGGGGCAGGCGCCCGCGAGCGGCGGGCGCCGGCCGGCGGGCGCCGGCGAGCGGCGGGCGCGAGACGCGACGCGCTCAGCCCAGCGTCATCTGCTGGTAGGCGATCGACGCGAACGAGAGGCGGTGGAGCGGCGAGATGCCGCGCTCCCTGATCGCCGCGCGGTGCTCGGGGGTCGAGTAGCCGACGTTCGTGGCGAAGTCCCACTCGGGATGGCGCTCGTGGACGCGGCGCATGTAGCGGTCGCGCGTGACCTTGGCGAGCACGGAGGCGGAGGCGATCGCGGCGCTGCACGAGTCGCCGCCCACGACGGCGCGCTGCTCGTAGCCGAGGTCCTTGATCCGGAAGCCGTCGACGAGGCAGATGGCCTCGGGGCAGGCGACGCGCCGGAGCGAGGTCCGCAGCGCCTCGAGGTTCGTCTTGTGGAGCCCGCGGGCGTCGATCCCGCGCGGGCAGCGCACGGTGATCGTCGCGCGGGCCGCCGCGCGGAGCACGAGCGGGTAGAGCTCCTCGCGGCCGGCCTCGCTGTGCTGCTTGGAGTCGTTGAGGCGGGCGAGGGCGCGGCGGTCCGAGAGCGTGAGGCGCTCGAGGTCGAACAGGACGGCGGCGGCGACGAGCGGGCCGGCGAGCGAGCCGCGACCGGCCTCGTCGGCGCCGGCGACGAAGCGCCGCTCGAACTGGCGGTCGAAGGCGAACAGCTTGCGGCCGCGCGGCCCGGCGGCCTTCGAGGGGCGCGGGCGGAGGGTGGCCGCGCCGACCGGCGGGACGTCCTCCGCGATGGCGGCGGCGGCCTCGGCGGAAGGGGCCGCGGGTGGAGCGGCGGCGGTCTCGGCGGAAGGGGCGCCGGTGGCTGGCGGAGCTGGGGCGGCGGGCGCCGGAGCGGCGGCGGCGGGCGGCGCGGCCGCCACGACGCCTACCTCAGAGCGTGCCGATTCGCTTCGGAGGCCAGTAGGTGAAGAAGGCCTGCCCGATGAGCTGGTCCTTCGGGACCGGTCCCCAGAAACGGCTATCGGCGGAGGCCCCACGGTTGTCGCCCATCATAAAAAAGTGATCCGGCGGAATCTTGATCTCTTTCGGCAAATTGCAGATATCGCATGCGTCGTCGGGCTGGATGAAGGGCTCCTTCTGGAGCTTCCCGTCGATGTAGACGCGCCCGCCCATCACCTTCAGCCGGTCGCCGGGCAGCCCCACGATCCGCTTGATGAAGTTCTGGTCGGACCGCTCCCTGGTCGGCCGCGGGCACGCCTGCGCGCGCGAGGGCGGCTCGAAGTTGGGCACGCCGCACTCGTTGCGGTCGCTGTCGGCGCCGGCCGGCGGCTTGAAGACCACCACGTCGCCGCGGTCGGGATCGGAGACATGGTAGTTGACCCGCGAGACGAGCACGCGCTGGCCGATGTCGAGCGTCGGCTCCATCGAGCCGCTGGGAATCCGGAAGGGCTTGACCAGGAACGCCTGGATGCCGAGCGCGAGCCCCAGCGCCACGACGACGATCAGCACGAACTCGAGTAGCGATCCCCCCGGGGAGCGCTTGTCGCCGTCCTTGTGCTCGCGGTCCTCGTCCTGCGCCGTGGTCATCAGGACTCGGCGGCCGACTCCTCGGAGCCCGAGGAGTCCTCGGCGAGCGCCTCGTCGGCCGCGTCGCCCTCCGCGGCGGGCTCCTCGCGCGGCTCCTTCGCCTCGGAGTCGGGCGGCACGGACTCGACGTCGTCGCTCGAGTCGGCGGCGGAGCCCTGCTCGGTGGAGCCCTCGGCGGCCGGGACCTCGCCGTCGCCCGTGGGCACCTCGGCCTCGGGGTTCACCTCGGCCGGGGCGTCGGCCTGGGTGCCCTGGTCGTCGGAGGCGATGCTCGCCTCCATCGCCGCGGCGTCCGCGGCGGCCTCCGGGCCGGTGTACTGGCGCTCGCGCACGCGCGCGCGGCGGCCGACGCGGCCGCGCAGGTAGTAGAGCTTCGCGCGCCGCACGTCGCCGCGGCTGGCGACCTCGATGCGTTCGATCTTCGGCGAGTGCAGGGGAAACGTGCGCTCCACGCCGACTCCGAAGGACTGCTTGCGGACCGTGAACGTCTCGCGCGCCCCGCTGCCCTGGCGCTTCAGCACGACGCCCTCGAAGACCTGGGTCCGGCGCCGGCTGCCCTCGACCACCTGGAAGTGCACCTTCACGCGGTCGCCCGACTGGAACCGCGGGACCTTGCGCAGCTGGGCGCGCTCGATGCTGTCGATGACTCCGCTCATGGCAAAAAGAGGGCGCGACCCACCCACGGAGAGGTGTCGCGCGCCGGGGCGCAATGGTAGCGAGGCGCCTACGCCCGGCGGGCGTCGCCCCGCGCCCGGCTCTGGTCCCGCCTCCAGGCCGCGATCTGCGAGTGGTTGCCGGACAGCAGCACGTCCGGCACGCGCTCCCCGCGCCACTCGAGCGGACGCGTGTAGTGTGGGTACTCGGGCGCCCCCTCGAGCGCCGCGCTGAACGACTCCTCGACGGCGCTGTGCTCGTCGCCGAGCGCGCCCGGCAGCTTGCGGATGACCGCGTCGCAGAGGACCATCGCCGCCAGCTCGCCGCCGGCGAGCACGTACGGCCCGATCGAGACGACGTCGGTCGCCAGGTGGGTGTGCACGCGCTCGTCGAAGCCCTCGTAGCGGCCGCAGAGCAGCGTCAGCGCCTCCTCGCGCGCGAGCTCGCTCGCCAGCGCGTCGTCGAGCTGGCGACCCCCCGCGGCGAGGGCGATCACCCGCCCGCCGGGGTCCCCGCCGTAGCGGTCCTGCAGCGCCGCCTCCACCACGTCGACCCGGATGACCATGCCGGCGCCGCCCCCGTACGGGGTGTCGTCGACCTGGCCGGCCTTCAGCGGCGTGGTGGCGCGCAGGTCGATCGCGTCGAAGGCGACGCCGGAGTTGCGCACGTGGCGCTGCTCGCGGAACCAGCCGAACCACGCGGGGAACAGCGTGAAGACGTCGACGTTCACAGGCCGAGGAAGTCTCGGTCGACCTCGATGACGCCGCGCTCGAGGTCGACCTCCTTCACGGCGTCCTGCACGAACGGCACGAGCGTGCCGCCCACGTCGAGCACGTCGCACGAGGGCCCGTTCACGACGCGGTCGACCCGCCCGAGGCCGGCCACCTCGAGGCCGACGAGCTGCTCGGCCAGGTACTCCCCCTCCTCGAGCGGCTCGTCCACGAGGATCGCCGCCCCGCGAACGGCGGCGGGGTCGACCCCAGTCGCGCGGATGAGCGGCCGCCCGTCGGTGCCGGCGCGGCGCTCGATCACCGCCGCACGCCCGGCGACCGAAATCACGGTGCCCTCCGCCAGCGGCGAATCGGCGCCCTCCACGTAGAAGCTGCCGTCACGGCCGTGCGGGCGGCCTACGCGCCCGACGGGCCTCAATCGACGACGTCGACCAGGACGCGCCGGTTGTGGCGCACGGCCGACGCCCGGATCACGGTGCGCAGCGCGTTGATCGTCCGGCCGTTGCGGCCGATGACCTTGCCGACGTCGTCGTCGGCCACCTCGAGCTCGAACACGACCGTGCCGTCGTCCTCCTCGAACTCCTCGACGCGCACGTCGCCGGGATTGTCGACGAGCGCCTTCGCGAGGTACTCGACGAGGTCCTTCAAGTGCGCCTACTCCTCGGCGGAGGCCGCGCCGCGCGCCTGGATCTTCATGAGGCGCCTGACCGTGTCGCTCGGCTGCGCGCCGCGGTCGATCCAGTGCTGGATCCGCTCGCTGTCGAGCACGATCTCGGACGGGTCGGTCTGGGGGTTGTAGCGGCCCACGTGCTCGATCACGCGGCCGTCGCGCGGCGAGCGCTGGTCGGCCACGACGACGCGCCAGACCGGGTTCTTCTTGCTCCCCACGCGGGTGAGTCGGACTCGAACGGACATAACGAGGGCCTGAGGTTAGCGGCCGCGCGCGAGCTGCTGCACGTCCGGCATGCGGCCGGACTGGAGCTGACGCATCATCTTCTTCATCTGGCCGAACTGCTTGAGGAGCTGGTTCACGGCCTGGACCGTGGTGCCCGACCCGCGCGCGATCCGCCGCCGCCGCGAGCCCTTGATGATGTCGGGCTTCGCGCGCTCCTCCGGCGTCATCGACGTGATGATCGCCTGGATCCGGTCGAGGTCGCGCTCGTCGACCTTGAGGTCGCCCAGGCCCATCGCCCCGGCGCCCGGCATCATCTTGAGCAGGTTGGTCAGCGGTCCCATCTTGCGGACCTGCTGCATCTGCTTGAGGAAGTCGTCGAGCGTGAACTGCTCCTTGCGGATCTTGCGCTCGAGCTCGAGCGCCTCCTTCTCGTCGAACTGCTGCTCGGCCTTCTCGATCAGGGTGAGCACGTCGCCCATCCCGAGGATCCGCTGCGCCATCCGGTCCGGGTGGAAGCGCTCGAACGCGTCGAGCTTCTCGCCGGTCGACGCGTAGAGGATCGGCTTGCCGGTCACCGCCTTCACCGACAGCGCCGCGCCGCCGCGCGCGTCGCCGTCGAGCTTGGAGAGGACCACGCCGTCGAAGTTCGCGACCTCGGCGAAGCTCGACGCCACGTTCACGGCGTCCTGGCCCGTCATCGCGTCGACGACGAGCAGCACGTTGTGCGGCTTGACCGCCTTGCGGATGCGGCGCAGCTCCTCCATCAGGTCCTCGTCGATGTGGAGGCGGCCGGAGGTGTCCACGATCAGCACGTCGCGGCCGTCGGCGCGGGCCTGCCCGAGCGCCCACTCGGCGATGTCGACCGGGTCGCGCTCGGTGCCCTGCTGGTACACGGTCGCGCCGGCGCGCTCGCCGACCTTGACGAGCTGGTCGACCGCGGCCGGGCGGTACACGTCGCACGCGGCCACGGCCACGTCCTTGCCGTGCTCCTCGCGCAGGTGACGGGCGAGCTTGCCGCAGGCGGTGGTCTTGCCGGAGCCCTGGAGGCCGGCCATCAGGATCACCGTGGGCGGCTTGGGCGAGAAGACGAGGTCGCGCCCGGCGCCGCCCATCAGCGCCGTCAGCTCCTCGTCGACGAGCTTGACCACCTGCTGGCCGGGGTTCAGCGCATCGAGCACCTCGGCCCCGGACGCGCGCTCCTTCACCTGCGCGGTGAACTGCTTGACGACCTGGAAGTTCACGTCGGCCTCGAGCAGCGCCAGGCGCACCTGGCGCATCGCCTTCGACACGTCCTGCTCGGTGAGCTGGCCGCGCCCCTTCACGTCGGAGAGGGCGGACTGGAGCCGGTCGGAGAGGGTCTCGAACACCGGCGTGGAGGTTAGTCGGCGCCGGGGCCCGGCCGGCCGGGCGCTACGGCGCGGTCGGCGGCGGCGGGTCCACGCGCCGCGGCTCGGGCGCCGGGGCGTCCTCGCCGTTGCCGGCCGCCCCGCCGATCGCGGAGCTGAGCTGGCCGAGCGCGGAGGTGAACTCGCTCGGGATGATCCAGACCTTGTTCGACTCGCCCTGGGCGATCTGGGGCAGCATCTGGAGGTACTGGTAGGCGAGCAGCTTGGGGTCGGCGTCGCCGCGGTGGATCGCGTCGAAGACGGTCTCGATCGCCTTCGACTGGCCCTCGGCGTAGAGCACCTGCGACTCGCGCTGGCCCTCCGCGCGCAGGATCGCGCTCTGCTTCTCGCCCTCCGCCGTGAGGATCTGCGACTGCTTGTAGCCCTCGGCCTGGAGGATCGCGGCGCGGCGGTCGCGCTCGGCGCGCATCTGCTTCTCCATCGCGTCCTGGATCGAGGCCGGCGGGTCGATCGCCTTGATCTCCACGCGGTTCACGCGGATGCCCCACTTGCCGGTGGCCTCGTCGAGCACGCTGCGCAGCTGGGCGTTGATCTCGTCGCGCGAGGTGAGCGTCTCCTCGAGCGTCATCGAGCCGATCACGTTGCGCAGCGTGGTGACGGTGAGCTGCTCGATGCCGGAGATGTAGTCCGCGATCTCGTAGGTCGCGCCCTTCGGGTCGGTCACCTGGTAGTAGATGACCGTGTCGATCGAGACCACGAGGTTGTCCTCGGTGATCACGGGCTGCGGGGGGAACGAGACGACCTGCTCGCGGAGGTCGATCAGCGGGCGGATGCGGTCGATGAACGGCACGACCAGCGCGAGGCCGGCGTCGAGGGTGCGGTAGTAGCGCCCGAGCCGCTCGACGATCCCCGCGCGCGCCTGCGGGACGATGCGTATCGAGCGCGCCAGCGTGTAGAGCACGACGACGGCGATAACGCCCAGGACGATCAGACCGGCATCCACGGGCGCGGAGCATACCTGCGCGTGGCACAATCCGCCGGGGCGCCGTGAGACCAACCGAGGCTGAGCCAAGCACCCCCGCGGAGGACAACCGGCTCGCCGTGCAGGTCGCGGTCGCACGGGTGCTCGCGGGGGCCACGTCAGCGGAGGACTCCATGCGTGAGGTGCTCGGCTCGATCGGCTCCACGCTGGGCTGGGCGCTCGGCGCGATGTGGGAGGCCGACGGCGACGCGATCCGCTGCGTCGAGACCTGGCAGCGCGACCCGGCGGCCGCCGCGGCGTTCGAGCAGGCGAGCCGCGACATCGCGTTCGAGCCGGGCGTGGGCCTTCCCGGGCGCGTGTGGGAGAGCGGCAAGCCGGCGTGGATCCACGACGTGGTCGCCGACCCCAACTTCCCGCGCGCGCAGGTGGCGGCCGGCTGCGGGGTCCACGGGGCGTTCGCGTTCCCGATCCGCGCGGCGCGCGGCGTGATCGGGGTGGTCGAGTTCTTCACGCGCGAGCGGGCCGAGCCGGACCGGTACCTGCTCGACCTGATGGAGACGATCGGCTACCAGCTCGGCCAGCAGATCGAGCGCAGCCGCGCGGAGGAGGCCGTCCGCGACAGCGAGGCGCGCAAGAGCGCGATGCTCGACGCCTCGCTCGACTGCATCGTCTCGATGGACCACCGCGGCAACGTGGTCGAGTTCAACGCCGCCGCGGAGCGCACCTTCGGGTGGAGCGCGGGCGAGCTGATCGGCCGCGAGATGTGCGACTTCATCATCCCGCCGCGGCTGCGCGACGCCCACCGCGCGGGGCTGCGGCGCTACCTCGAGACGGGCGAGGGCGCGGTGATCGGCAACCGGATCGAGGTCGTCGGGATGCGCCGCGACGGGCGCGAGTTCCCGGTGGAGCTGACGATCGTGCGCGCGCCGCTCGAGGGTCCGCCGCTGTTCACCGGCTTCATCCGCGACATCAGCGACCGCAAGCGCCGCCAGTCGTTCGACCGCTTCATGGCCGAGGCGGGCGCGCTGCTGGGCGCGTCGCTCGACTACGAGACGACGCTCGAGGCGGTGGCCGCGCTGGCGGTGGCCGCGGTCGCGGACTGGTGCGCGATCGACCTGCTGACCGACGACGGCGCGCTGCGGCCGGTGGCCGTCGCGCACGCCGACCCGGGCAGGGTCGGGCTCGTGCGCGAGCTGGTCACGCGCTGGCCGAGCCGGCTCAGCGACCCGTTCGGCATGGGGAAGGTCGTTCGCAGCGGCGAGCCCGAGCACTTCGCCGAGGTGACCGACGGGCTCGTCGTGCAGGCCGCGGGCGGGGACGCCGCGCGCCTGGCCGCGCTGCGGGAGCTCGATCCGCGCTCGTCGCTGACCGTTCCGCTGCAGACCGTGCCGGGGAAGATCGTGGGTGCGCTGACGATGGTGGCGGCGGAGTCGCAGCGGCGCTTCGACGCGGTGGACCTCGCGCTTGCCACCGAGCTCGGCCGCCGCTGCGCGGTGGCGGTCGAGAACGCGCGCCTCTACGCGGAGCGCGACCGGATCGCGCGCACGCTCCAGCAGTCGCTGCTGCCGCCGGACCTCCCGGAGATCGACGGGGTCACCATCGAGGCGCGCTTCCGCCCCGCCGGCGAGGGGATCGAGATGGGCGGCGACTTCTACGACGCCTTCGAGGCGGGCGAGGACGCGTGGGCGGTCACGATCGGCGACGTGTGCGGGAAGGGGCCCGACGCCGCGGCGCTGACGGCGCTCGTCCGCTACACGCTGCGCGCGGTCACCATGCACGAGCGCAGGCCCGAGCACGCGCTCGAGCTCGTGAACCGCGCGATCCTTCGAAACCGCAACGACGACCGCTTCTGCTCGGCGGTGCTGGCCGTGATCGAGAACCGGCCCAGCGGCGTGTGCGTGGAGCTGGCGAGCGCGGGGCACCCGCTGCCGCTGCTGCTGCGACCGGACGGGTCGGTGGAGGCGATCGGCGCCCGCGGGCACCTGCTCGGCCTCTGGCCCGACTTCGAGGCCGAGCCGCTCTCGATCGAGCTCGAGCCCGGCGACGCGCTGATCCTCTACACCGACGGCGTGACCGACGCCCGCGCGCCGGAGCGCATCCTCGACACCGACGACCTGGCCGAGCTGGTGCGCGGCTGCGCGGGGGCGGGCGCGGCGGTGCTGGCGGAGCGGATCGAGCGGACGGTGTCCGAGGGGCTCGCGGGCGAGCCGCGCGACGACATCGCGGTGCTCGTGATCGAGGCGCAGGGGGTGCGGGCCGACGCCGGCTCCGTCCCCGTGGACGAGCTCGACGGGGCGCTGCGGATCTCGATCCCCAGCAGCCCGCAGGCGCCGGGCCGGGCGCGGCGGGCGATCGAGCGCCTGTCGGGCGAGCTCGAGCCGGCGGTGGTGGAGCAGCTCAAGCTGCTGGCGACCGAGCTCGTGACCAACAGCTGCCGGCACGCGGCCGCTGCGGGCGATCCGATCGGGCTGGTGCTGGCGGTGGACCGTGGCGTCGTGCGGCTGTCGGTCACCGACACGGGGCCCGGCTTCAGCGCGCCGGACGGCGAGCCGAACCCCGACGACGAGAACGGCCGCGGGCTCTTCATCGTGGCGGCGATGGCGGACCGCTGGGGCGTGGACGCCGAAGGCGGCAGCCGGGTCTGGCTCGAGCTGGGCACGGTGGCGCCGGCGGCGCGCACGGCCGCGAACCGGGCCGCCTGGGGCGCGGACACGAGCAGCCCGGCGAAGTAGGGCGCGGCGGCCCGCGCCCCGCTGCGCGACTACTCGATCACGAGGGCGGTGGCGCCCTCGATGCGCATCACCTCGACGCGGGTGCCCGGCTCGATCACGTCGTCGTCGTCGAACGCGCGGGCGGTCCACACCTCGCCGCCGATCTTCACGCGGCCACCGTCGGCGTCGACCCGGTCCAGCACCACCGCGCGCGAGCCGATCAGCGCGGCGGTGCCGGTGCGGATCGAGGGAGGCGTGTGCATGTGGCGGCGGGCGATCGGGCGCACGACCGCGAGCGAGGCGACCGAGCCGGCGACGAACGCCCCGATCTGGAGCGGCAGCGACGCGCCCGCGACCGCGACGAGGCACGCGAGCACCGCGGCGATCGCGATCGGGCCGAGGAAGAACCCCAGTGTGAGGATCTCGCCCCCGGCCAGCGCGGCCGCGATGACAAGCCACCAAGCCCAGTCAGCCACACCGAAAGCCTACGTCTTCCGGGGGTCAGACTCCCGCGGCGGCGTCCAGCGCCTGCTCCACGTCGGCCAGCAGGTCCTCGGGCGTCTCGCAGCCCACGCTGAAGCGGATGAACCCCTCGGGGACGTCGTTGCCGCCCCAGCGCGCGCGGCGCTCGGCGCTCGAGCGCACCCCGCCGAAGCTCGTGCCCTGCGCGACCAGGCGGCACGCGCGCAGGAAGCGCTCGGCGCGGTCGCGGTCCGCGAGCGTGAACGAGACGATCGTCCCGAAGCGGGTCATCTGGCGGCGGGCGAGGTCGTGCGCGGGATCCTCGGTCAGCCCCGGGTAGCGCACCGACTCCACGTCGGCGCGGAACAGCAGCCGCTCCGCCAGCGCCTGGGCGGTCGTGCACTGGCGCTCCAGGCGCAGCTCGAGCGTGGCTATCGAGCGGTGCGCCAGCCACGCCTCGAACGGGCCCGGGATCGCTCCGGTCCCGGTCCGCCACTCGCCGAGCGCCTCGGCGTGCGCGGGATCGCGCGCCGCCACGTGGCCGAGTATGAGGTCGCCGTGGCCGGTCAGGTGCTTGGAGTCGCTCACCACGGAGAAGTCCGCCCCGAGGTCGAGCGGGCGCTGGCCGAGCGGCGTGGCGAGCGTGTTGTCCACCGCAACGAGCGCGTCGCCCGAGCGCGCGACCACGTCGGCGATGTCGGTCACGTCGAGCCCCGGGTTCGACGGCGTCTCGATCCACACGAGCCGCGCCCCCGCCAGCACGGAGTCGGGGATGCGCTGCGCGGCCGGGACCTCGCGCACCTCCACGCCGCAGCCGGCGAGCTGGCCGCGGGCGAGCGACCGCACCGCCGGGTAGCCGTCGGAGGGGACCACGACCGCGTCGCCCGAGCGCAGCAGCGGCAGGAGCACCGCGCTGGCGGCCGCCATCCCGCTGGCGAAAGCGGTCGCGTAGCCGCCCTCGAGCTCGCCGAGCGCCGCCTCGAGCAGCGTCCAGGTCGGGTTGCCGTAGCGGCCGTAGACGTACTCCGCGGACTCCGGGTCGCCCTCGAGGTGGTAGTACGACGCGAACGTCGGCCCCGGCAGCGGCGGCGCCCCCTGGCGCGGGCCGGGCACGCCCGCGTGCACGGCACGCGTGCCGTCGCCGGGAGAGGAGCCGCCTGCCACCTAGGGCTCCAGCAGCGCCCGGGCGAAGTCGTCGGGGTCGAACGGGCGCAGGTCCTCGATCCCCTCTCCGATCCCGATCAGCTTCACCGGCACTCCGATCTCCTCGGCGATCGCGAGCGCGATGCCGCCCTTCGCGGTCCCGTCGAGCTTGGTGAGCACGATCCCCGTCACGTCCGTGGCGTCCCCGAACAGCATCGCCTGGCGCAGCCCGTTCTGACCGGTGGTCGCGTCGATCACGAGCAGCGTCTCGTGCGGGGCCTCCGGTAGCTGGCGGCCGATCACCTTGCGCACCTTGCGCAGCTCGTCCATCAGGTGCTGCTGGGTGTGGAGGCGCCCGGCGGTGTCGATGATCACCACGTCGTGGCCGCGCGCGCGGGCGGCCTCGACCGCGTCGTAGGCGACCGCGCCCGGGTCGGACCCCTCGCGCGCCTGCACGATGTCCACGCCCGCGCGCTCGCTCCAGGTGACGAGCTGCTCGACGGCCGCCGCGCGGAACGTGTCGCCCGCCGCGAGCAGGACCGAGCGGCCGAGCTCGTGCTTGAGGTGCCAGGCGATCTTCCCGATCGTGGTGGTCTTCCCGGTCCCGTTCACCCCCACCACGAGGATCACCGTCGGCTCGGGCCTCAGGTCGATCCGGTCCTCGCCCGCGCGCGCGGCGTCGGCCAGCAGCTCGGTCAGCCGCTTCGTGAGGGCCTCGCCGCCGGCCAGCTCGCCCGAGCCCGCCTCGGTCTCGAGCCGCTCGACGATCCGCGCGGTGGTCTTCGCCCCCACGTCCGCGTAGATCAGGGTCTCCTCCAGGCGCTCCCAGGTCTCGTCGTCCAGCGTCTGGAAGACGCTCGCCTGGAGCTCGGCGCCGAGCGCCTCGCGGCTCTTGGCCATGTTCTCGCGCAGGCGGCGGAAGAACCCGCGGCGCTCCTCGGGCTGCTCCTCCTCGGCCTCCGGCTCCGGGCCGGCGCCGTTCACGATGAACAGCTCGCGCCAGCTCCTGGCCATCAGGCGGCGAAGAAGTCGAGCAGGCGGCGGGTGACCACGTCCGGGCTCTCGTCGGGCAGCCAGTGGCCGACGCCGTCGACGATCTCGGTGCGGAAGTCGTCGGCCTTGCGCTCGTAGACCTCGGGCTGGAGCATCTTGCGGATCAGGTCCTTGCCGCCCATGAGCAGGAGCGTCGGCACGGTCAGCCGGCGGTCGGCGTGCGCGCCGCGGATCGCCGCCGGCAGCTCCTTCGTGAGGAACGTCCGGTAGGTCTGCACGCCCGCGTTGTCGTGGCCGGGCAGCTCCCACGGGCCGGTGAAGCACTCGCGCTCGGAGTCGGTCCACTCGCCCGACCCGCGGCCGGCCTCGAGCATCCGCCCGGGCAGGCCGTTGCGCATCGCGAGCGCGCCCAGGAGCGGCGACGAGGCGACCGACTGGTAGCTGAGCATCGCGAGGATCACCGGCGAGGGCGGCCCGTCGCGCCAGGGCGGCCCGACCGACAGCGTGACCATGCGCTCGAGCCGCTCGGGGTGGTCGAAGCCGAGCAGGTAGCCGACGTACGCGCCCCAGTCGTGGCCGGCGTAGCGGACCCTGTCGAGCCCGATCTCGTCCATCAGCGCGATCACGTCGGCAGCGAGCTGGGCCTTCTCGTAGCCCGAGCGCGGCGCCTCCGACCAGCCGTAGCCGCGGAAGTCGGGAGCGATCACGCGGTAGCGCTCGGCGAGCGGGCCGATCACGTGCCGCCACGCCCACCAGTTCTGCGGCCAGCCGTGCTGGAGGATCACCGGCTCGCCCTCGCCCGCCTCGGCGTAGTGCATGCGGAAGCCGTTCACGTCCGCCCAGCGGTGCTCCACCCCTTCGACTTCCGGCATCGGCATGGCCATCGGCCGGAGACCTTAGGGCTAGGCGGCCTCCTCCACCTCCGCGCCCTCGCGCGCGAAGCGGCGGCCGGGGGGCGCGGGCAGGCCGGCGCCGTCGGGCGCGGGCAGGCCGGCGCCGTCGGACGCGGGCAGGCCGCCAGAGCCGTCGGCCTCGCCGGGCTCCGCCTCGCGCGGCATCCGGCGCGAGATCACCTTCGAGACGCCGTTCCCGGCCATGCTCACGCCGTAGAGGCAGTCGGCGGCGTCCATCGTGCGCTTCTGGTGCGTGACGACGATGAACTGCGCGCGGTCGCAGTAGCGGCGCAGGAGCTGGAGGAAGCGGTCGATGTTCGCGTCGTCGAGCGCGGCCTCGACCTCGTCGAGGATGTAGAACGGGCACGGCCTGGCGAGGAAGACGGCGAACATGAACGCCAGCGCCACCAGCGACTTCTCCCCGCCTGACATGAGCGAGAGGCGCTTCATCGACTTGCCGGCCGGCGTGACCTCGATCTCCACGCCCGGGTCGCCGGGCTCGGGGGCGGCTTCGTCGGCCTCCGCCGCCTCCGCGTCCGCCTCCGGCTTCGTGGTGGCGACGCTCTCGCCGATCGCGCCGGTCGCCTCCTCCTCGGTCGCCGGCGTGCCCCCGCCGAGCACCGGGCGCGGGCCGGCGTCGGGCTTGACCAGCCGCAGCCGGCCGCGGCCGCCGGGGAACAGATGGGCGACGACGTCCTCGAAGTTGCGCGCGGCCGCCTCGAACGTCTCCTCGAAGCTCTCGCGGATCCGGCGGTCGGTCTCCTCGATCAGGCTCTCGAGCTCGGCGAGCGCCGCCTCGAGGTCCAAGCGCTGCGCCTCGAGCTCCTCGACGTGCTCGACCGCCTCCTCGTACTCCTGCTTCGCCAGCGGGTTGACGGGGCCGAGCTGCTCGCGGCGGCGGGCGAGGCGGTCGACCCTGACCTCGAGGTCCGTGCGCTGCTCGTCCGGCAACGGCTCGGATAGGGGGGCGGCCAGGTCGGCCCCGGCGTCATGCCCCAGCGCCTCCGCCACCGACCGGCGCTCCGATTCCCGCTCTGCCCCCGCGTCGCGCGCCTGCTGCGCGCGCACCTCGGTGGCGGTCACCGCCTCGCTGGCTTTGCGCAGGCGGCTCTGGAGCTCGGCCTCCTCGCGGGCGCAGGAGCGCAGCTCCTCGGCCGTGCCGCGGCCGCGCTCCTCGTCGGCTTCGAGCTCGCGCGCGGCGGCCTCGCGGCGCATGGCGACCGCGTCGCGTGCGGCCGCGAAGGCGGCTGCGGCGCGCTCGGCGGCGGCGGCGGTCGCTCGGTCGCGCTCGGCGCGGGCGGCCAGCGAGTCGATCCGCGCGCGGCGCTCGGCGCGCGCGCGCTGCGCCTGCTCGGCGAGGCGCGACTCCGCGCGCAGCTCCGCGAGGATCTCGGCCTTGCGCACGGCGGCGGGGCCGTCGCCGGGGGCCTCGCGGCGGCGCTCGATCAGCCAGCCCGCCCGGCGCGCGGCCTCGCCGGCCTCGTCGCGCTCGCGGGTGGCGGCGCGCAGCTCGCCCTCGGCGGCGTCGCGCGCGGACCAGGCATCGGCGACGGCGGCCTGGGCGGCCTCGGCCGCCCGGCGCGCCGCGGCCTCCTCGCGCGCGGCCGCGTCGGAGTCCGCCACGAGCCGGTCACGGCGGTTGCGCTCCTCGAGGATCCGCTCCTCGCCGCCGGCGGTGGCCTGGCGGACCTCGCCGGTGGCGCCGAAGTAGGCGCGCCCGCTCCTCGTGGCGGCGATCCCGGCGAACCCGCCCGGCAGCGCGGCGAGGTCCTCCACCAGCCACGCGTCGGCGAGCAGCCGCTGGAGCACCAGCGCCTGCTCCGCGGCCGGGTCGACTACCTCGATGAGGGGAGTCGCCCCGGCGCACGGCGGCTCGGTCTCGGTACCTGGTCGACCTGGTACACCCATACGGTGGGTTAGGTCGACCAGGGCGACCCCGCCCTCCTCACCGGCGCCGTTCAGCAGCTCCGTGGCCTCGGCGATCGAGCCGGCCAGGGCCGCCCGGAGGAGCGGGCCCAGTGCCGCCGCCACCGCCAGCTCGTGCCCCGGCGTCACGCCGAGGTCGGAGGCCAGCGAGCGCGCGCCTTCCGGCGCGGCGGCGGCGGCCGACAGGAAGCGGTTCACGCCCGCCAGCTCGGCGCCGGTCTCGGCGGCGCGGCGGCGGGCGGCCTCCACGGCGCGATCGGCCTCCACCCGCGCGCGGCGCGCCTGCTCGGCGGCGCGCTCGGCGGCGTCCAAAAGCTCGCGGCGCTCGGTGACGGCGGCGTCGAGCTCGTCGCGGCGCCGCTCGGCGGCCGCGCGCTCGGCGTCCAGCTCGGCGAGCTCGTCATCCAGCGCGCGCGCCAGCAGCGCCTCCACGCCCCGAAGCTCCTCCTCCAGCTCCGCGACCCGCGCAGTCGGCGTCGCCGTGTCCGGCTCGGCGGCGTCCCGAGCCGCGAGCGCCTCGCGCTGCGAGTCGGCCTCGGCGGCGGCGGCCGACGTGCGCGCGGCCAGGTCGAGCGCGCGCTCGCGGCGCATCTCGATGCGGTCGTGCGCGGTGCGGGCGGCGAACACGCGCGCCGCGAGCTCCTCGCGGTGGCGCGAGGCCGCCGCGAACGCCTCCTCGGCGCGCTCGCGCCGCGCGGCGACCGCGGCCAGCAGCCGGTCGGCCTCGTCGCGCTCGGCGCCCGCCGCCCTGGCCGCGGCCTCGGCCGCCTCGAGCTCGCGCAGCGCGGCGCCGGCGGCGTCGCGGGCCAGCTCCAGCCGCGCCTCGAGCGACTGGCGCTCGAGCCGCGCGTGCAGCTCCGCGGCCTCGGCCTGGCGCTTGAGCGGGCGCAGCCGCGAGCGCGCCTCGCGCTCGACGTCGAGCGCGCGGTCGATGTTGTCCTGCGTGCGCTCGAGCTTGAGCTGCGCGCGGCGGCGGCGCTTGCGGTGCTTGCCGAGCCCGGCGGCCTCCTCGATCAGCAGGCGGCGGTCCTTCGGCTTCGAGTGGATGATCGACTCGACCCGGCCCTGTGAGACCACCGAGTGCATCTCCTTGCCGAGGCCGGTGTCGGAGAGCACCTCGACGATGTCCACCAGGCGGCAGCGGGCGCCGTTGAGGCGGTACTCGCCCTCGCCGGAGCGGTCGAGCCGGCGCTGGATCGAGATCTCGGAGAACTCGGTCTCGAGGCCCCCGTCGCCGTTGTCGATCACGACCTCGACCTCGGCCGAGCTGCGCGACGGGATCCCGTGCCCGCCCGCGAAGATCACGTCCTGCATCGTCTGGCCGCGCACGGCCAGCGGGCTCTGCTCGCCGAGCGCCCACAGCACGGCG